>NZ_JACSRA010000044.1 GCF_014836335.1 Clostridium cibarium | reverse complement strand
GTAATATAGTGTCAATAATATTATTGGATTATATTTTAAATAATGTAATATTTTAAATATAATTTTATAATAATAAAATATATGAAAATTTAATTATAGTTATTAATAAAGAAGTGGAGGGAAAAGATTTGAAAATTTTAGTAATAAATTGTGGTAGTTCATCATTAAAATATCAATTATTTGATATGGAAACAGAAAATGTTATAGCAAAAGGTATTGTTGAGAGAATAGGAATCGAAGGGTCTATGTTAGTACAAAAAGTTGAAGGTAAGGATAAGTTTATTTTAAATAAGCCTATGGAAAATCATAAAATAGCAATCTCCTTCGTTTTGGATACTTTGATAGATAAAGAGAATGGTGTAATAAAATCAATGGATGAAATTGCTGCAGTTGGACATAGGGTTGTTCATGGAGGCGAAAAGTACTCTGAATCAATTTTAATCGATAAGAAGGTTAAGGATTCAATAAATGAATGTAGTAAAATAGCACCACTTCATAATCCACCTAATATTGTTGGAATAGAGGCTTGTGAAGAGCTTATGCCATCTACTCCAATGGTAGCTGTGTTTGATACTGCATTCCATCAAACTATGAAAAAAGATGTTTTTCTTTATGCTTTACCATATGAACTATATGAAAAACATGGAATAAGAAAATATGGTTTCCATGGTACTTCACATAAGTATGTTTCTGAAGAGGCAGCAAAGTATATGGGAAGAAATATAAGTGATTTGAGAATAATTACTTGCCATCTTGGGAATGGAGCTTCGTTGTGTGCAATAAAAAATGGAGAGTCTATAGATACTACTATGGGATTTACTCCACTTGAGGGGGTAGTAATGGGAACTAGATCAGGAAGCATAGATCCTGCAATACCATTATATTTAATGAGTGAACTTAAATTAACTATAGATGAAGTAGGTAATATATTGAATAAAAAATCAGGAGTGTTAGGAATTTCACAAATAAGTTCAGATTTTAGAGATATTGAGACAGCATATAAAAATGGTGATGAAAGAGCAATACTTGCTTTTAATATTTATCACAATAGTATAAAAAAACAAATTGGTGCATTCATAGCAGAGCTAGGGGGAGTTGATGCCATAGTGTTTACAGCAGGAGTAGGAGAAAACGGGCCAATTACAAGAGAGTTAATATTAAAGGATTTGGAGTTCTTTGGAATAAAAATTGACAAGAAAAAAAATGAAGTTAGAGGAGAATTCAAAGAAATATCCACAGATGATTCGAATGTAAAGGTATTCGTTATTCCAACCAATGAAGAATTAGTTATAGCTAGAGATACTTTGGATTTAGTGAAAAATAAGTAAATTAACTACGTAAAAATCCTTAGAAAAATTGCAATGAATTCACTTTCTTTATGATATAATTAATTGTTATTTTATAATGATTGGGAGTAAATCTATGAATTCAAGAGATAAAAGTGTACTAGATAACGTTATATATTTAGATATAGTAACAACAGGCTTTGATGAATTATCTTTAGATATTATTGAAATAAATGCTATAAAGATTATAGATAACAATATATATACTTATAAAAGAAAAGTTCAACATGAGAAAAAAACTTTAACTAAAATTCAAAGAGAAAAAGAATACTCTGAAAAAATAGAGGAAAAAGTTGAGACTTTAGAGCAAATTACAAAAAGCTTATCAGAATTCTTAGAGGATTATCCACTAATCTGTTTCAATGGTATTCATCTGAGTAAAGTTATGCTCAGATGTTTTCCTGAAATCAAAAATAATGTATTAAATATTATGGAACTAGCAGCAATTCTTGAACCGTGGTTAAAGGAATATACCCTTGAGTACTTAGTCCAAAAACTTACTAACATTTCAGAAAATAAGCATTTGAAGAATGAATTTAGTAATATTGAGTGTAGTATAAAAGTAGTTAATGCTCTCTTGTGTAGAGAATGGGCAAGGGAAGAGAGGGTATTTAAAAGAAGGAAAGTTACTTTTTACGAAATATTAGTAAAAGAGTATGCCTTAGAGAAAAGATGGGCTTGGACAAAATATATTAAGAGACCATTACTTTTTACATTTCAGGGATATGAATATATAAATTATGATGAAAATAAAATAGCTAAGCCTAAGCTAAAGAAGATGCAGATTAAATATGATGAATATGAAAATCTTTTAAGAAAAACAGATATATGGACTAATGGTGGAGACTTTGGATACAAGTATAGAGAGCAACAAAGAGTTTTAGCTGAAAAAATCAAAACAAATATAGAAAATGAGGAAAAAATATTTATAGAAGCCCCTACGGGTAGTGGAAAAACTTTTGCTTATTTGTTAATACTAACTTTAAAGGCATATATAAATAAAGGAAGTTATAAAGTACAAGATTCATCATTTATTATATCTACTGATACAAAAGAATTACAAAATCAACTTATCTCGAAAGATATACCTAAAATTCTGATGAAGTTAGATTTAGATGAAAAAATTAAATATGGTTCTATCAAAGGAAAAAGTAACTATATATGTAGTGAGAGGTTAGAGAAATCACAAAATTTCAATGGTGAATTAAAAAGTATTTTGGCAGAAGTTTTCTTAAAAAGATTATGTAAAGATGGAAAGTATGGTGATATTGAAAACATAAGCTATTTTGCGTATACTTACTTTTCTTTAGAAAAGTATTTATCTGATGTAGTGTGCGAAAATGAGAGCTGTAATATAGAAAAATGTTTAAAACCTTGCTTTCTAAAAAATAGATATAATGAACTTCCAGCTGAAAATATTACTGTTATAAATCATTCTTTATTGGCAAGTTGGCCTTATAATGAAAAGAAGAAAATTACGCATTTAGTAATTGATGAAGCACATAATTTGATGGAGAAATGCTATGATTTTTTTTCAGAAGAGTTTAATTCAGAAGAATTTGTAGAACTACTTAAGAATGCATATGAAGTAGAACCAACTATTTATAGACAATTAACTAATCTAAATGCAAGTAATGGGTATCGAGAAAATGTGGAACTTGCTAAAATTAAATATTGGATAACTGAAATTAAAACGAACATCGGTATTATGTTAAACAAGTCTATTGAATTAAAGCTTGTTAAAGATGAGTACAATTTTAGAAGTGAATTTTCTTTGCCTGAAGAAGCGTTTAAAGAAAAAATCAATGTTTTAAGATTTCATATATCTAAAATAAAAGAAAATATATATGGAATATATAGTCTTCTAAATAGATATTTAAATAACATTACATCAGAAGAGGAAAGTAAGGAAGATAAGGATTATAAAATAGTATATGATTATATTATGAAGCTTAAATCATCATATGAAATACTAGATGTTTTTTTAGAGAATTCAACAAAAAAGGAAACTCATGCAAAAGTTATTGAAGTTTCAAAGGAGTATAGCTATTTTAAAATTACAAATATACCATTAAATATTGAAGAACTCGTTAATGATCGGATACTCAAAGATGTGAAAAGTACTACATTTTTATCCGCTACTTTTAGAATTAATAATTCATTAAGGAAAATGAAATGTTTTCTTGGACAAAATGAAGCAAAGGAATTAATACTGCCTCAAACATTTAGATTAAAAGATAAAACTAAAATATTTGTTTTAAATGATATTGGTAGATACAATAGTAGTAATTTTTTAAAGAACTCTGCTAAGTTTATATTTGAGATGGCACTAAAACTTAATGGGCATATGTTAATATTATTTACTAATAATTTAAGAAGAAAAGCTGTGGAAGAAGAACTTGCTGAACTTGCGAGGAATACAAAATTTGAAATATACTCACATAAAAAATCATTAAAATATCTAAAAGATGATAGTAGACAAGTTATTATTTTAGGGAGTAAAGGATTTTTTGAAGGAATAGATATTCCAGGTGATGCATTAACTTGTGTCATGGTAGATAAAATACCTAACAAAAGTCTTGAGGATCCACTACTAAAAGCAGTAACTACTTATAAAAAAGAAAGTTATATTGATGTAAATTATCCTCAGGTATGTATAAAGTTGAAGCAGATTTATGGAAGGCTAGTTCGTAGTGAAATGGATTATGGATATTTTTGTATCCTAGACGGTGGTCAAAATACAAATGTATTAAATAAACTTGAGAAAGATCTTTGTGGACCAAGATTTGTTTTTGAAGATAGTAAAAATATTTTGAATAAAATCAATGATGATTCTAGGCGATGGAAAATAGAAAATTTAAAGGCTATGATGTCAGACATTAAAAATGATGATGGGTTTGCTGAAAATTTCAATTGTGAATCGAAAAAGATGAATTCCTTTTGGATATATAGGGGAAAATATAATGGAAAGATATTATTTAAAAATATAGATTTAATAGCTGAATTTACAAAAAAGTGATATTATATTTTTTAATTTCTTAATAATAATGTTTGGATATTTAAGGATAAGTGCTTAATTCTATTAATATTTTTTCGTAAAATTATAGAAAAAAGCCTAATTAGTAAAGAAAAAGTGAATGTTTTCTTTACTAAAAGAATAAATATTCAACTTGCTATTGCAATATGTAAAGTTTAAGGATAAAATAATATCGTAAATCTTGATATTTAGATTAGCTAATTTTTTTTGTATATAAATATGGAAAGAATTATCGCAATATCATTAAGATGTAAAATGATACTTGGAGGGTTAAAAATGAAAAAAAAATCAATAGCGTTGGCTTTGACTAGTTTACTATTAACTGGATTAATGGCTGGATGTGGAAATGGTGACACAGGTAAAAAAAGTTCTTTAAAGGTAGGAATGGTAACAGATTCAGGAACAATAGATGATAAGTCATTCAACCAAGGAAGCTGGGAAGGAATTTTAAAAGCAAAAGATGAATTTGGTATCACAGAAAAATATCTTCAACCAGATGGTCAAACTTTAGCAGATTATACTTCAAAAATTAAGGATTTGTATGATGGAGGCTTTAAATTTATAGTAGCACCTGGCTTTAAGTTTGAGCAAGCAATATTTGAATCTCAAGATAAGTATAAAGATGCTAAATTTATAATAATAGATGGATCTCCTAACAATGGATTAGAAGGAGATAAAAAGCAAGCAAAAGTTGGCGATAATACAGTTGCTGTATTCTTCGCAGAGCAAGAGTCAGGCTTTATGGCTGGTGTAGCTGCTGCAGTAGAATTAAAAGATGGAGATTTAGGATTTGTTGGTGGAATGGAAATCCCTGCTGTTCAAAAGTTTAACTGGGGATTCCAACAAGGAGTTAAATATGCTAATGAAAAATTAGGAACAAAGGTTAGTTTAAAAGCTGAAAACATAGTTTACCAAGGTACATTTAATAGTGCTGATGCTGGTCAACAAATTGCAGCTACAATGTATAGCAGAGGAGTTAAAGCTATATTTACAGCTGCAGGTGGTACTGGTACAGGTGTAATTACTGAAGCTAAGACTAGAGCTAAAAAAGGTGAAAAAGTTTGGGCTATTGGTGTAGATACTGATCAATATGATGAAGGTATTTATGAAAATGGTAAATCAGCAGTATTAACTTCAGCAATGAAGAAAATTGACAATACAACTTACAAGTTAATTAAGGATGAATTAGATGGTAATTTCCCTGGTGGGCAAACTCTTACTTTAGATGCTAAGACTGATAGTGTTGGTATACCTGATAAGAATCCAAACTTAAGTGAAGCAACTACAAAAACTTGTAAAGATGTATTTGAAAAAATTAAAAGCGGTGAAATTAAAGTTTCAAATGAACAAGGTAATTTAATTAAGTAGTTATTTAGGAAGAGTACAAAAAAGGCGGTTCTTCCGTCTTTTTTTGTATAAAACATTTAAATCGTAATTTAAGTTAAGATGGAGGATATAGAATGGAATATGTAGTTGAAATGTTAAACATTCGAAAAGAGTTTCCAGGCATAGTAGCAAATGATAATATTACTTTGCAACTTAAAAAGGGTGAAATTCATGCTCTTCTTGGAGAAAATGGAGCTGGAAAGTCAACTCTTATGAGTGTTTTATTTGGTATGTATCAACCAGAGGGCGGAGTTATAAAGGTTAGAGGTAAAGAGGTCAAAATTAGTAACCCAAATATAGCAAATGATTTAGGAATTGGAATGGTGCATCAACATTTTAAACTAGTTGAAAATTTCACTGTAACAGAAAACATTATTTTAGGTAGTGAATCTAAGCGATTTGGCTTATTTATCGACATAAAAGGTGCAGCAAAAAAGATTGAAGATTTATCTAAAAAGTATGGACTAAATGTTGATCCTTATGCAAAAATTGAAGAAATTAGTGTAGGGATGCAACAGAGGGTTGAAATATTAAAAATGTTATATCGTAATGCGGAAGTTTTAATATTTGACGAACCAACAGCAGTGCTTACACCACAAGAAATCGAAGAATTAATTGACATTTGGAAAACCTTGGTTAAGGAAGGGAAGTCAATAATAATTATTACCCATAAATTAAAAGAAATTAAAGCTGCAGCAGATAGGTGTTCTGTTATAAGAAGAGGACGATACATAGGAACAGTTAATGTTAAAGAAACTTCTGAGGCTGAGATGGCAAAAATGATGGTAGGACGTGAAGTATCATTTAAAGTAGAAAAATCACCATATGAACCAGGTGAAGTTTTAGCTAAAATTGAACATTTAAATGTTAAAAATAATAAAAAGGTTCTAGGAGTAAAGGATTTGTCCTTAGAAATAAGGTCAGGAGAAATTCTTGGAATAGCGGGAGTTGAGGGTAACGGACAAACTGAACTTGTGGAAGCTATTACTGGACTTAGAAAAATTGAATCAGGTAAAATAGATTTAAAAGGTAATGACATAAGTAACTTAAGTATAAGAGGCAGAATAGAAAGTGGTATTGCACATATACCTGAAGATCGTCAAAAAAGAGGATTAGTGCTTGACTATACAATTGAAGAAAATATGGTTTTGCAAAAATATATGAAAGAGCCTTTTTCAAATAAGTTAGGTTTGTTAAATAAAGGTGAGATAAGAAAGTATGCCAATAAAATAATTGAAGATTTTGATGTAAGATCAGGAGAAGGTGCTATATCACCAGCTAAAACATTGTCTGGTGGAAACCAACAAAAAGCCATTATAGGACGTGAAATTGAACTTCAACCAGAACTTCTAATAGCAGTCCAACCTACTAGAGGGCTAGATGTTGGATCAATAGAATATATTCATAAAAGATTGGTTGAGCAAAGGGATAAGGGAAAAGGAGTTCTTTTAATTTCTTTAGAACTTGATGAGATATTAAACTTATCTGATAAGATTGCTGTTATTAATAATGGTGAATTAATTGGAATAGTAAATGCCGATGAAACTGATGAAAAAGAGATTGGTTTAATGATGGCAGGAGTTAAAAAGGAGGATAACAATAATGAAGAATAATTCATTAAAATCAGTTCTTGCAGTTATTCTAGGACTAATAGCAGGAGCACTTTTAATGGTTGCAATGGGACATAATCCAATTGAAGGTTACATGTATTTAACTCAAGGCGGACTTATGACTACAGAGAGAATAGCAAATACCATTGCAACATCTACACCTCTTATACTTACTGGTTTATCACTTGCTTTTGCATTTAGAACTGGGCTATTTAATATAGGGGCTCCAGGACAGATGCTATTTGGTGGATTTTGTGCAACTGCTGTGGCTTTAACATTCACTAATTTGCCAAGACCAATTTTACTATTATTTATTGTATTATCAGGATTAATAGGTGGAGCTTTATGTGCGGCATTAGTTGGTTTATTAAAGGCAAAGTTTAATGTTCATGAAGTTGTTGGATCAATAATGCTAAACTGGATAATTTACTGGATTGTTTATTATGTTATACCAGCATATTTCAAAGCTGATTCTATAGAAACAGAATCTAGACAAATTACTGATGTTGCATCACTTAAGACTCCATGGCTTACTCAATTATTTAATGGATCATTTATAAATTATGGTATACTTATTGCTATAATAGCAGTTGTATTAGTATGGTTTATTTTAGATAAAACAGTGTTGGGATATCAATTAAAAGCAGTAGGGTTTAATAAATTTTCTGCAGAGTATGCAGGTATTTCAGTGAATAAAAATATTATTGTTTCTATGGGAATCGCTGGAGCATTATCAGGGCTTGCAGGAGTGGCTCAATATGTAGGTAATGCAACTTGTATTCAAATAGGTGTTATGCCAGATCAAGGATTTGATGGGATTGCTGTTGCGCTTCTTGGAGGAAGTTCTCCATTTGGAGTATTGATTGCTGCATTATTCTTTGGCCTTTTATATGCAGGAAAAGGATTTATGACAACAATGGCAAGTATACCTCCTGAAATAGCAGATACAATTATGGCAACAATTATATATTTTGCAGCTACAAGTATGATTATGGATAAGGTAATAAGAAAATTTAAAAAACGAAAAAAAGAAGTTCATATAGATGTAAAGGAGGAGAAGTAGTATGTTAGATACTTTACAACAAATTTTCCCCTATGCAATAGCATATACTGTACCTCTTTTATTAACAGCACTTGGAGCTGTTTTCTGTGAAAGAAGTGGAGTAGTAAACGTTGGGCTAGATGGGTTAATGATTTGTGGTTCTTTCGTAGGAGCTTATGTTATAATAACTTTACAAAAACAAGGCAATGATTATGCTTTGTGGATTGGATTATTTGCAGCAATTGTTGCAGGAATTATATTTTCACTATTACATGCATTTGCTAGTGTAACTTTAAATGCAAATCAAGTTATAAGTGGTACAGCAATAAATATGATAGCTGGAGCTTTGACTGTTTACTTAGCAAGAAATATTACAGGTAGTGGAAATATTAGAATAATGCTTGGGTTTATACCACAAGAAATACCTGTACTTTCAAGCATTCCTGTAATAGGACCGTTATTTTTCACAAAAACATATGCGACTACTTGGTTAGCCTTAATAATTCTAGTTATGAGTGTAATTATATTAAATAGAACAAGTTTTGGATTAAGACTTAAATCATGCGGTGAGCATCCACAAGCAGCAGATGCAGCAGGAATTAATGTTTATAGAATGAGATATATTGGAGTTATGATATCTGGTGCTTTAGCATCTCTTGCTGGAGCAGTTATTATAGTGACTTATGGTGGGGAATTTACTGGATCTGTATCTGGATTAGGATTCTTAGCATTAGCAGCTTTAATATTTGGCCAATGGAAACCATTAGGTGTATTAGGTGCAACACTATTTTTTGGGTTTGCATCAACAATTGCAAATATTTCACAAGTAATGCCATCATTAGCTTCAGTGCCACCAGTTTTTTTGAAGATTTTCCCTTATGTAGCTACTTTAGTGGTTCTTGTGTTCTTCTCAAAAAGAACTCGTGCACCAAAAGCTTCAGGAGAACCTTTTGAAAGTGGAAAAAGATAAGTAATAATCATTTTACAATAAAGACTGTGTTTAAGGAAATTTGAATTTCTTTTAACACAGTCTTTATTAATTATTTTATAAACTTATAGTATTTGCCTATAATAACAGCTTTAGAATTATAACTATGTCCTATTTCCTTGGTTTTAATAACAGGAATATTAGGATTGTCAATAATACTTAAAATTAGATTTTCTACTTTAGAATCTGTTAGAATATTTTCAAGTTCAGTAAAAGATCCTAGAAGCACACCGCTACACAGTTCAAAGACTCCAAGATACTTATAATGAGTAAGCATAGTTCTTATCTTGTTTTCATCTCCACTTAAACTTTCAATTAAAACAATCTTGTTTTTAAAGTCAGGCATGAATTTAGTGCCTGCTAGTTTTAGTGTGCAGCGTAAGTTGCCCCCTATAAGAATACCCGACATATTTGAACCTTGAAGCCATTTGTAATTAAAATTTAAAAAAGCTTCAGAAATATTATTTATGTAATCATAGAAGTTTTGAAAAGAATTATTAGTTTGGTCAAGAACTATATTTTTTATTTGATATAGATAGCTTTTCTTTTGAACCTGAGAATATATACTATTAATGAAAACTGATAAATCGCTATATCCAAAAAAAGGTTTATCAAAATCTTTTATAGTATCAAAATCTATGTATTGAAGAATTTCGTTTGCTAAATCTCCTCCTGAAACATCAAAAATTCCTTGAATTTTTGGATCTTTATATAGTTTCATTAGTTCGCTCGCGCGATCTCTACCGGAGTAATTAGAGTTAGATATGTCTTTATAAATTATATCTGATTTTATAACTTTTATATTCATATTTGTCAAAAGCTTTTCTAAGTTACTGATTATCTCTACTTGCTTATTTGGTAAACCATTAGATAAGCTTATTAAGGCAACACATTCCATATTGTTTTGTCTCCTTTTATTATTTTATATTTATAATATTATATTTTTATAAAATAATAAAGCTAGATTCCAACTAAGAAATTCGTTGGAATTTAGCTTTATATATGTAACTTACATGTAATTTATAAAATATTTTCTAATAGTTCATCAGCTTCTGTGTGAGAAATATCCTTCACCAAACTAATTTCTTCTATTAGAACTTTTTTTGTGGTATTGAGCATTTGATTTTCGCTAGAGTTTAGTGAATGTTGTCTCTTTATCAGAGAGAGATTAAGAAAAACCTCAATGTAGTCTTTTAAAGAACCAGATTTTACTTTTAGTGAGTTAGTAGCAAATCTATCTTTGCAATTAGCTGATTTTGATTCACAATCAGTAACTTCAAGTCTTTTTACATTATTCAATAAACTGTCTAAAGTGGTTGCATCACTAATTAACCTTATGTTAGAGGTTTCAATACGACTACAAGGTAAAGTAAGTTTTAGAGAATTATTTAGTAAATGTATGCTATAGAATTTTTGAGTTTTACCATGAAATTCTTTTTCTTCAATTATATCTACAATACCTACTCCTTGATTTGGATAAACTATTCTATCGCCTGGTTTTAACAAATTAAGCACCTCCAAAGTGTTCATATTAATAGTATACCACATTTTTTGTGAAATAACCAAATTATTTATTTTATCATACATATAACACCATGTCAATTACTATAAAAGTTAACTTAATTTTATTAAATTAATCTTTTATTTTTTATTATTGGATTAATTTATTTCTGTAGTAAAACTGGATTTAGAATTACATATGTCTTGATAAATATACTATATTAGTGAATGTAGATTAATGTAAAAATATAAAAATTGTGCCTAAGATATAGAATGGCATGTAGTTAAAAATTGAGGAAGGTAGTTCTAATAGTATTTGGTAAATGAAATTTATTATGTTATAATTTACTATGAAAATACTATAGGATGAAATTGAATGGTGATGTTATGAGTGAAGAAATAAATAGTATAAATAATATACTATCTGTAGTTATTGATGATATTCATAATGGTAAAGAGAAAATATTTAATATTGCAGAATCTTTGAAAAGTGAATATGAAAAGCAAATAATTGAGTTAGGTGATGTTGAAGATCAAATTTCAATATTAATTAAAGAAGTAGATAGACTAGAGAAGATTGACAAAAGCATGAGAGAAAAATTAGCGAAAGCATCTATGAACTTCCAGATTAAAGAAGATGATGTGAGAATAATTTATGAAGAAGCTTTAAACATTAGAGTTGAGTATATTACCATGCAAAAAGAAGAAAAAAGATTGCAAGGTAGAAGGGAATCTTTACAGCGATCAATAAAGAATCATTTTAATAATATTAAAGAAGCTGATTCTGTCATAGAGCAAGTTAATGTGGCATTAAGTTATCTAAAAGGTGATGTTTATAAGAATATAGAATCAGTTGAAGAAAATAGCAAGATAGCCTATGCAATTAGATTTGTAGAGGCACAAGAAAAAGAGAGAAATAGAATAGCAAGAGATATACATGATGGACCTGCACAGTATTTAGCTAGTACAATGATGAGAATTGATTTTTGCAAAATGCTTCTAAACAAAAATCTTGAAGAAGGATTAAATGAATTAGAAGATTTAAAATCAAATGTTAGAAAAACCTTAAAAGAAGTTAGAGGAATAATATTTGATTTAAAACCACCATTTTTAAATGGAATTACTTTAGAGGCAGCTATTGAAGATTTAAAAGAAGCTTTTCTTGAAGAAGCATCTACAAATCTTGCAGTTGAAATAAGAAGCAATGGACATCCTGTTGACTATGTTGTAGAAGTAGCTGTATACAGAATAATTCAGGAAATTTTAAATAATATAAAAAAGCATTCTAAAGCTGAAAATTCTGAAGTAAGATTAGAAGTTGGACAAGAGAATATATACTTAAACATTAAAGATAATGGAAGAGGATTTGATGTAGATGAATATCTTAAAAGTGCAAGAAAAAATACTAAGAATTATGGTATAACTGGAATTTATGATAGAGTTGATGAATTAGGTGGTACTATTGAGATAAAATCTTTATTAGATAAAGGAACTGAATATAAAATAAAATTGCCTACAATTAGGGGGAAAGAGAACAGTGATAAAATTAGCTATAACAGATGATCATGCACTAATAAGAGAAGGGCTTATTAGGATAATTAGTTATGAGAAAGATCTAGAGATAGTGCTTGAAAGTGACAGTGGCGAAGAGTTGATTGAAAAACTAAAGAATATAGATATAGCTCCAGATATAATATTATTGGACATAAATATGGACAAACTTGATGGAGTTGAGACTTTAAAGATTGTTAAGGAAAATTGGCCTTCTATAAAAATAATAATATTAACTGTAGAGAAGCAAAAAAGAAAGATTAAAGAGGTATTAGATTTTGGCGCAGAAGGGTATGTGTTAAAAGAATCTGCTGGAAATGAGATAACTAGTGCTATAAGATCAGTGTATAATGGTGAAAAATATATAGATAAAACTCTTATGGAGTCTGTATTCATTGACGATTACATAGGAACTAATGAAAATAAACTTGAAAACTTATCAAATAGGGAGCTAAGTATCTTAATCAAAATTTCTGAAGGTATGAAAAACAAAGAAATTGCTGAAGCTCTATATTTATCAGAAAAGACAGTTAAAAATTACGTAACAAGTATTTTTAGAAAAATTGAAGTTGAAGATAGGGTTCATGCAACTTTATATGCAATCGAGAATAATGTAAGTGGATATTACGAAGAAAAGAATAAGGGAAATAAAATACAGGACTAAAGTCCTATAAAAAAAGGGACTATTGTAATCTATTATTTTTATGAGAAAACTATATAATAAAAGCATAGGTGTTAACCTCTTGCTTCAAAGACAGACTAACCCATGGTTTGTTTTATAGTTTCCCACCTAGATGGAGCAAGTAATATTTTTTATCGTTTGCAGTATATATAAAAAAGTTGTCTCATAAGGAGATGACTTTTTTATTTTGCGAAAAGGAGAAAGGGACTAAAGTCCTATAAAAAAAGGGACTAAAGATATCTATGTTTTATAATATTATATATATATAATAAAAGCATGGGGAATACCTCTTGCTTCCAATTAAGCGTACCCATGGCTTATATCCTAGTTTCCCACCTAGATGGAGCAAGTAATATTTTTTATCGTTTGCAGTATATATAAAAAAGCTGTCTCGAAAGAGATAGCTTTTTTATGTTATAATCACTTCAAGTAGGTGATAATTTGGAGGAAATAAAATATAAGGTTTATTATAAGAAAATAAAATCAAGTTTAATTACAATTGAACCTGATGGAGAGGTAATAATAAAAGTTCCATTGGGAACAGGAGAAAATGAAATTGATGATATAGTTAGAAGAAAGAGTAAATGGATTAGATCAAAAAAAGAACTTTTAGAAAGTAGAAAAAAGCTAAATTGCGATGAAATAATGTATTTAGGTGAAATATATAAGCTAAACATAATAATACAACCATATCTTAAGATGGAATTTGTTATTGATCATAATAAGACATTTATTATTAATACTATTTCTAAGGAAAGAGGAAATAAGGTTCTTGAGAAATATTTAAGAGAAAAGTGTAAGGAAGTAGTATATAAAAAGGTAGATAAGTATAGAAAATATTTTCCGAGTGAGCCTAAAGAAGTTAAAGTAAAAGAACAAAAGAAAAGATGGGGTAGTTGTACTTATGATAATAGAATTTTCTTGAATTGGAAGTTGATAATGGGAAGAGAATTAGCATTAGAATATGTAGTTGTCCATGAGATGTGCCATATGGTACATAAAAATCATTCAAAGCAGTACTGGGAATTAGTCGGAAAAATTATGTCAAGTTATAAAGAAGAACATAACTGGCTTAAAGATAATGGATATCTGATGAATGTTTAAAATGATTAGTAATTAACAGGTAGTTTTTCTGACTACCTGTTTTGCTATGTAAATGATAACAAAAAGATTGGTAAGAAAAAAATCAATATTAATTAAATGAAATATTAAGTATGTTCGTTAATAGAATGTTTACAATACTGATAAATTATGATAATATAGAGTAAATTATTTTTAATATTTTAAGAATGTACTTGCATAATTGATATATTATCATAAAAATATGTATTTTTTTTATGATTATATTAAGAGTAAAGTTAGGATATGAAGTATGGTAGGCAAGGTACATAAATATTTGGAGGATGGTAAGAATGGTAGGAAAGAAGAAGATTGCAAAGATACTTTGTGGTATTTTGGCGGTATCAGTATTAACAGGTTGTGGAACGCAAAAAAAGGACAACACAAAGAAAATTGGAGTAATTCAATTTATTCAACATGGTGCTTTAGATGAAGCAAATAGAGGCTTTGTTGATGGGCTTAAAGAAAAAGGTTATGAAGATGGAAAAAATATAGAAATTGAACAACAAAATTCACAAGGAAAAATCGATGTTGCTCAGCAGTTAGCAGGACAATTTGCAAATAGTAAAAAAGATTTGGTTTTTGCAATAGCTACTCCAACAGCTCAAGCTGTATTGAATGCAACGAAAGATATTCCAATTGTATTTACGGCGGTTACTGATCCGGTAGATGCTGGACTAGCTAAGGAATGGAAAAGTTCAGGATATAATACAACTGGGACTTCGGATAAGGTTGATATTGATGAACAGCTAAAATTATTTAAAGAATTAGTTCCGAAGGCTAAGAATATGGGAGTAATTTATACTACATCAGAAATAAATTCAGTAAATCAAGTTAAAGAACTTAAGGAATTAGCACCTAAATATGATTTGAACATAAAGGAAATAGGAATTTCTAATATAAATGAAATTAATCAAAATCTATCAAATGCTGCAGGAACAATAGATTCATTATATGCTCCAACTGATAATAATGTAGCAGCATCTTATCCTTTAGTAGGTGATATTTGTGTTAAGAATAATATAGCTGTAATAGGTGCTGAGCCAGCTATTGTTGAACATGGAGGGCTTGTATCTAAGGGAATAGATTATTATGAGTTAGGAAAGATGGCAGGTTATAAGGCAGCTGAAATATTAGATGGAAAAAATCCAAAGGATATAGAAATAGAAACCATGAAAGAACTTGCTATAACAATAAATACCGATGTTGCGAAGAAACTTAATGTAACAATACCAGATAGCATAGATAAAGCAGCTAAAAAGGTAACTGGAGGCGTTAATTAGTGGATTTAGTAATAAATATATTAGAACAAGCATCCTTATTCGCTTTAGTTGCAATGGGCGTATTTATAACATATAAGATTTTGGACTTTCCTGATCTTTCTGTAGAGGGAAGTTATCCATTAGGGGCAAGTATAGCTGCAATATTAATAGTAAATGGAGTTAATCCATGGATAGCGACTTTAATAGCCATGATAGGAGGAGGAGTTGCAGGATTTTTAACAGCATTTTTACATGTTAAATTAAAAATAACTAACTTAATGTCTGGAATATTAGTTATGATGGGATTATATTCAATTAACTTGACAATTATGGGGAAATCAAATATCCCACTTTTAAGTACAAATCATTTATTTAAAAGTTCTGTATCTCCGTTGGTAATAGCTTTAAGTATTTTAGTTATATTTAAGATATTACAAGACTTATTTATGAAAACAAAATTAGGGTTTTTATTATTTGCAGTAGGTGATAATGAGCAAGTGGTAACAACACTTGGAGTGAATAAGAATAATATAAAAATATTAGGGCTTATGGTAAGCAATGCACTAGTTTCTTTAGCTGGAGCATTAACATGTCAATATCAAGGTTATGCTGATGTTGGTATGGGAACAGGTGTTGTAGTAAAGGGACTTGCATGTGTAATTATTGGAACATCACTTCTTGGAAGGATTTCTTTTATAAAGTCAACTTCACAAGCTATAATAGGAACAGTTATATATTATACAGCTATTTCTCTAGCTTTAAAGCTTGGATTAAATCCAAATTTATTAAATTTACTAACAGCAATTGTAATTGTAATTGCATTAGCTAGTGAATCAAATCTTTTTAAAGCTAAAAGAAAATCAAAGGTAAAGGGTGGTGAAGTAGGTAATGCTAAAAGTAAATCAACTATCCAAAGTTTTTAATCAAAATACAATAAATGAAAATAGAGTTTTTGATAATTTATCTTTGTCTGTAAATAAAGGAGATTTTGTAGCTATTATTGGGTCCAATGGAGCTGGCAAGTCCACTCTTTTAAATATGATTTCTGGAACCTTAGTTGGTGATAGTGGAGTTATACTAATAGATGGTGAAGATGTTTCTAGAAAAGATGAATATTTAAGGGCTAAATATATAGGAAGAGTTTTTCAGAATCCATCTGTTGGTGTTTCTCCTAAGATGACTATACTTGAAAATCTTTCTCTTGCAGATAATAAAGGAAAGAGCTTTGGTTTGACATTAGGTATAAATAAAAAGAGAGTAAATTATTATAAAGATTTACTGAAAGAAGTTGACCTAGGGCTAGAGGATAAATTATATAATAAGGTTGAATTATTGTCAGGAGGACAAAGACAAGCGCTTACTCTTCTAATGGCAGTAATGTCAGACCCTAAATTATTATTACTTGATGAACATACAGCAGCTCTTGATCCTAAAACTTCTGAAAAGATAATGGATATTACAAAGAAGATTGTTAAAGAAAGAGGAATTACTACTTTGATGGTTACCCATAATTTAAAACATGCTATGGATTGTGGTAATAGGTTATTTATGATGCATAGAGGAAGAGTAGTTATAGATGTTCAAGGTAAAGAAAAGCAAGATTTGACTACTGACAAACTTTTTGAATTATTCGAAAAAGTGAATGTTAAAGATGATTTAAGTGATAGGACATTATTTGGCTAGATTCGTAAAATTAATATAGATTAAACATGTCAGGGACTATGGTAGATACTTTTAATATCAATCATAGTCCCTAATCTTTTTTATTTATGATAATATATAATTAGTTAAAAAATGAGGAGGATTGTAATGACACCATTAGCTGAAAGAATGAGACCAAGTACTTTAGAAGATTTTATGGGACAAAAGCATATTATAGGTAAAGGAAAACCTTTGTACAATTTAATAAAAAGCAAGAATATTCCCAATTGTATATTATATGGTCCGCCAGGAACAGGAAAAACAACTTTAGCTAATATAATGGCAAATTATATTGATAAGAAGTTCTATAAATTGAATGCTACAACAGCTTCTGTAAAAGATATTCAAGAAATAGTGTCTGATTTAGATACTTTACTTGGTTATAGTGGAGTTGTAATTTATATTGATGAGGTATGTTAAAATAAATGTATAAAATTATTATTTATACTTAGTTATAGATATAAAGTATTGAAATGAATATCATTATAATTAATTACATATTACATAGTTGTAATTAATTATTAGGAGGATATAATATGAATGAGATACGATACTTAAAAGAGCATAAAAGTAGATTAAAGTTTCAGGTAAAGGTAGCGAGATATTTTAGAGAAGGTAAATATGAAGATTCGTTATTTGAAAAAGCTATTATTGTATTAACAGATTCATCAAATGATAAATGCAGAGTTCATGAATTTACAGAATTTATAATGAAAAAATATGGAAAAAGCACAATTAAAACACAAGTAGATTACGCAGGAAAACTTGTGAAGTTTTTGAACTTTGTACTTTATAAAAAAATTAAAAAAAGTTTTAAGTTTCTTGATTTTGATGATATAACAATTTTTTTGCAAACTATAGCATTAGATGTGAATTATGAAACTATGAGTCGTTATAAAAAAGTGATTGTAGATTTTTATTGGCATTTAGCTAATAAAGGGTGGTTAAACAGCATTTTTGCAAACGATTTCGTAATTGCTGAGGTTGATAAAAAAGGGGTTATTATTAAGCAGTATGATGTTCCTGGATTAGATATTGATATAAATAAAAATAATCCAAAAGGGAGAAATACTCATGTAATGGATTATAAATTACAGGCTATGTTTCTTCAAGTAGTGATAGAAGAAGTTAATAGAATTGCTTTTGGAGTAGCATTACAGATGTTTGGTGGATTAAGAGAAGGGGAAATAATAAATTTATCTCACAGTGGAATACAATGTATTGGACCTTATGGCAGATATGGAATGTTATTAAATTTAGAAAATAGATATTTAAGGCAAGATTTGAAAGGAAATCAGGGTAAAGGATATGTTAAAAAGCAACGAAAACAACAAGTTATTTCTCCTTATGGTATCTTAGAAGATTTATATAAATCACATATTAGGAAATATAGATGTAATTCTGACAGTGGAGCAGTATTTGTAAATAAAAATGGTGATCCAATGACATTGGAGAGCTATAGCTATTATTTTAGGAAACTAAAAAAAATATTTCTTCAGCGATTGAAAGAGTGTAATAATCCATCATTGAAGATAGAAGGAGATGTTTTAATGGCAGCAAGGTGGGGAACACATATAGGCAGAGGAATATTTACAAATAATTTAGCTGAGTTTCTAACAGCAAGTGAACTAAAGATAAAAAGAGGTGACGATTGGATTACTTCATCAGAAGTATATATTGAAGAAACAAAAAAGATAGGAAAAAAATATGAAGAAAATGCTGAAGGTGCGTTTAAGTCAGTGTTGAAAGTTCTTAATATAAAAGGAGATAACTATTAAGCTATGATAGATATATACGAAGCAGCAAGAAAAATTGAGATAAAAGTCCCTGATAAATGGATTAGGAGATTGCATAATATAAAACATATTACATTAATATCTAAAAATGATAACTTATTTATTTCTGAAGAAGATTATGAAAAATTAAAGAGAAATAGGCTGAATAACATACCGTATGATATAGAAATACCTGATGGATATCTTACTAGAAAAGAAGCAGCAAAAGAATATGAGATAAGTTATAATGCATTAAGACAGCAAGAGAAAAATGGAACAATAGATATAGTTAAGAGTGGAGGAATTTCTTTATTAAAAATAGATAGTTTGGAAAAGATAAAGAAATACTTAGAAGAAGTAGAATTTATGGAAGAAAGCGATGAATGGATAAAAGTTGCTGATTTACATGGAAGAAGTGATAAGTATTATAAAGTGCTTACTACATTAAAAAGAAATGAATTTGACAATAGTCAAGTTAGAAAATCTGGTTATGGAAAGAAAGAAGAAAAATTTATTAATGCAAAATTATATAAAGAAATCATAGAAGGAAAATATGAAATAACCAATTATAATAATGATTTAAAAAATATATTACCAGATGATATAAAAGCTATTCTTGATAAATTAATAGTTAATGTTGGATTAAATTGTAACAAGCAAAAAGCAAAAATGAATAATCTAGTTTCTTTAGAGGATATTAGTATAGCAAATAAAATAAATGTTGAAGATTTACTTTATGCAATAAATCAAGTAGATATCGAAATATTAATCAACAATGAAAAAAGATTTATTTATGAATATGATATAGAAGATTTAATGCACAACTATGGATATTACTCAATAAAAAGATTAGGTAAATTAACAGCTATTCCAAATTCAACTTTAAAAGCTAATTTAAATATTGCAAACAAACTTAGGGAAGTTGAATATTTTGAAATATACAATACATTATACTTAAGTCTAGAAGCAATGGAAGAGACATTAAAAGAGTATTCAAAAAAATATATATCTACTTTAAATTTAGATGAAATCCAAGAGGAAAGATTAAAAATATTTCCTAGCGACCTTAAAGAAACTTTAGAGTTAGCTAAAAAATTTATTAAAGTTAAAAAAAATAGATATATAAAAGAATATGGAGAAGATACAACCAATTTTACAAGATTAATTAATGCTATTGAGGCATTAATTTATAATTTAGAAGACGAAGTGTTTAATTGCAATTCAGAGTATCTTTTAGAGATTATATCCAATAAGAAATTGATTAAAACAGGGTATGTAGATATAACATGTCATTTTTTAAACTTTGTCAAGAGAAATTTGAAAAGTAAGTGTAAATTTAATAAACAATTTGGGAAAAGTATAATAGATCAGTTTCAAATTGATAATGATGGAAAAGTAGAAGATAAAATATATGATAAAGAGACTTGGGCTAAATATTATTTAATTTTGAAAGATACTGATAAACACATAGAAACGGCGATAGGCAATTTTAGATATTCTCAGTGTTGGTTATATTGTATATTAAATTTATCTGTAACATGGAGAAAAAAAAATATACTTTTAAGTTTGCCAAGAATAAATCTTGAAGAGGTTGGAATATATGATTTAAGTTGGTTCACAGAAGAACATATATTTACATTAGAAATGGCTATATCAGTACTAGAACAAATAAAATTTACACTAGATGGTGTAATAGCATATAAAAATAAAAGAAATCTTCATTTCAATATTCCATTATCTTTAAAGATCCCAACAGCGATTGCGTTTATAATTTGTGAAATTCATTGTAGAAAAAATCAAGAAAAGTCATTATTATATGAAATAAATAGAGCTCCGCTTAGAAAAACTGATTATAAAAAAATATTTAATGATGATAAATTACTAGATTTTCAAAATTTAAAATGTACTAGAAGTATAATGTCATATGGATATTCTTATTCTATAAGTGCTTTAGGAGGGGTACCAGCTTCGTATAAGATATATAGCAATAGTAGATCGCACTCAGATTCTGAACAAAGAATGACTAATGTTACAGGAGATTATTATTTAATATTAGATAACCTTGAAGGTGGAGCTAAAGAATATATGTACCATATTATTGAAAGAGGTGCATTTGGGTTTATGTATTATAAATTATTTCAGTGCATTTTAGAAGAAGAAGGTTTTAATAATATTACGCAAGATCAAATGACTCAATTAACAAAATGTTGTAAAGAAGTACTTAACCCAATGACATTAGAGAATATAGCTACTAACTTTATTGAATATAGAAATGTTAATAAATTAAATGTATTTGAAATGTTATTACATAATTCGTTAAATAAAAACTTGAATAATAGTATAAGTGTAAGTAAGGATAAATTTTTAGATAAGATATTAGAAGTATATGAGGAGAAGGCAAGAGAATTATTTGGAGATAGAAAAGAATTCTTTAAGTATATTAGCAATAAATATAAGAGTATTGATGATTCAATGAATAATTTATCTAGAAGTAATTTTGATATGAAAAATGTGTTAAAAATGATATCAGATGGAAGCAACTGTAGTTTTTCTCAATACACAAATTGTATTTTTGATAGAATTGAAAGGAGAGAATTGTGTCCTTATGGATATGGGGAAAAAGGTGGAGCTAGTTGTTTAGGGTGCAAAAATAATTTGTTAACTATATATGGATTATATGAAATTTCTGATAGACTAGAAATTTTATTAACTAAAATAGAAGCTAAAGCCTATTTATCAGAAGAAGAAATTATTAAAAATAGTTATTTAATTAAAAATTATCTAAGTATTATTATAGAGGCTCTAGTACATTTTAAAGAGAAAGAATTGATTAATAATATAATAAACTTAAAAAATATAAAGAAAAGAATTATTAATGCAAAAAATAGTAATAAGATTCTAAATTTTTAGGAGTGAGGTTATGTCAAAAGAACTAACACATAAATCTGCATTAAAACAGGGATTAATAGTTAATAAAATTGAGTATAGAGATGAAAAGTCTCTAATAGTTACTAAAGAAATGAAAATATATAAAAAAGAAGAGAGTAACTATTATAT
>NZ_JACSRA010000043.1 GCF_014836335.1 Clostridium cibarium | reverse complement strand
CTTTCAAATTGCAAATAGTTATTAAAGTTTTACTTGTTTATGCATTAAAAAAATTGCCCGCAATAGAATAATTTATACATCTATTTCAGACAACTAATAATTATATTGATAATATATTTACATATTCTTTGTATATAGAATTTTTTGTTCTATTATAAAATTCATTATATGTTTTAATAGCTAAATTAATTAGATTTGAATAATCAGTAAGATCTTTTAATCTTGTACCAAAAAATAATCCATTAAATTTTGTCATATTTAAACATATTTGATTTTCTAAATTTCTAAAATTCTTTTTATCTTCCCCTGTTTGTTTTGATATTTTCTCTTTATGCTCTCTCCACGCTCTTCTAACTTCCCATGGAGCGTCTAGCGCTGGGAAAAACAACTTCTTATTTCCTTCTTTCCATATGAAAAACTCCTCACTGCCAAATTCTATCCCAATATCCTTTAATTTTGACTTATCATATATTATTTTATCTTCCATAATTATTTGTTCTATATCAAAATCCTGAATATCCTTTAAATTTATTGTGTTTTCACTAATTTGCCCTTTTAATAAACTAGCGTATTTTTCATTGCTTTTTGGTATAGTCATAAACTCTCTCCTCCTTAAAGTTATACTACTGTAATTATATTACAGTTTTACATATATTATCACCATTTATTTATTTTCTTATACCTCTACTTTTTATTTTTCTCATTTCTCTTGCTAATTTTCTCAAAACTTTTTCTAACAACTCTTCTAGGAATATTGCACATAAATCTAGTATTATTATATAATTTCGCAGCCAATTTCTGAAAATCAGAATATTCTTCATTACTTTCCCATAATCTTGAATTAAAAAATTCACATAACTCCGGCTGTAGCCATGTAGTTCCATCATTTTTAACTCTATTCCTTATATCACCATATTTAACCTCTGTAAAATTAGAGATACATCCTAGTGTTAAGAGCGCATGCCCATTATAACAATGAGCCGACTTACACTTGCCAATAGCTCTAAAAGGTATTGGCTTTTCAATGGACTTAAATATATTAAAATGATATACTCCACTATAACATTGAGTAGTTTCTCCAGTCGCCAAATTAACTAGAAGCATCCAATCTCCTGCGTAACAAAATTCATTACGTTTTTCTTTAAATATTGTTTTTTTAAATTTCCAAAAATCTGAATCAAATTGTGCCCAGATTTTATCATACTCGTCTATTGGTAATTTTGTTAAATATTCAATAAGCTTCGTATTATCATTTCTTGCTATTGTAACATGTGGAAGTGCTCCAAAGTTAGCTAGAGAATACTCCTTTACTTCATCAATATATGGTATGAGCTCATCACTTGGTGTAATTTCAATATTTGCCGAAGCACCTGCTTCCCATATCTTTCTTACATTATCAGCAAATGTTTCTAATAGACTCCTTTTTTTTAGCTCTAAATAATGAAATGAACATTTAAACTCAACCCTTTTTAATAATTTTACATCCCAAGATAAAATTTTTTCTAACTCAGAAGTTATAGTTAAATTCGTCACTATTTCTACATAATGACCCTTTTTAACTATTTCATAAATATATTTATCTAAATCCTTTGTAAGCAAAGTTTCTCCATCAGCACAGAAATTGAAAAATGCTAGTCCACCTAATCTTTCAGGTGACATTGCATTTGCAACATGTTCTGGTGAATACTCAAATTTAGGTTGTTCATTTTGAAAACATTCTTTTCGTTGTGCTAAATAACAATAATGGCATCTAAAATTACAAATAGACATTGGTATAGGAATTAAAATTACTTTCTTTATTTTATCCATAAACTCTCCTTCTTCTGAATTTTTTTAATAAATTTTTCTTCTCATTTTTATTTAAAACAATCACTATGTTTGCAAGAAAAGATAACACACTAGAAATTGCTACTACAATTATAAGAATATACCACGAATTCACTGCTACAAATGATTTTATAACAAATGAAATTATACCTACAATTAAACAGCAAACTACAGATACTCCCACATCTTTGAAAAATTCATACCATTTCAAGCCTAAAAGTCTTGCAGTATAAGGAACTGTAAACAATAGATTTCTGAAAATGGTAATTGATGAACTTACACCTGCCACAGCATAAACTCCAAGATTAGTACATTTTAATAAAACAAATACAATTATAAAATTAAAAAATCCAGCTATAAGAAAAGTAGTTGAATTTAAGCATAGTTTATTTGTTGTGGTAAAAACATTATATAGAACCTGTGGTCCTGCAAATGGTATAAAAGCCATAAATGTAAGTAATGATAAGATTGTCAGGGATTTTGCGTCCATAGTTGGCATCCATAATATATAGAAATCAGCCCCAAATATGCAAAAGACCATTATAGGAATTGAAATTAAAACACTTGATATTTTCATACTTGTTCGTACTTGATTAATTAATTCATTTCTATCATTTTTTGCATATGTTATTGTTAAATTAGGTGAGAAATTTGTGTTTATAGTTGATGCAATTTGAATTATGGTATTTGGTATAATTTTTGCTACGGACAAAAGTCCCATTTGCACAGGATTTATAAATAGATTTGCAAATAATAAGTCAAGGCCTGTCATTAAAATATTTCCACATTGATTTATTGTATTCCATATTCCAGATGAAATTAAGTTTTTAAGATATTTAAAATTAAATATCTTTCTATAAAATACAACTCTTGGGAGAATTCTTCTTTTGATGATCAATGAGAAAGGTAATGTTACTATTGTCATTAACAATCCAATTAAACCAACATAATACATCCGTGCTGAAAAAAAATAAAATATGGAAAGCAAACATATTCCATTGAAAATGGTTTTTATTAGATTTATTAAATTGGAAATATAAAGTTTATTAGTTACATACATAGATATGCTTAATATTCCATATATCTGATTCATAAAAAAATTTGCAAATACAAATGCAAATAACAGTTTGGCATCAATTACATTAGACTCACTTATATTTATTATTTTATCTAAATTCATTACTATCATTATTGATGGTAATATAAATAGTAATAATATAAATATATTACCTATAATGACTGATGAATAATAAGAATTTGCCTTTTCAACCTTCCCTTTATGATATTGAATGGTTATAAATCTTCCTGCCATAGAATTTAAGGCAATGGTAATAAGAGAAGCATACATAATAAAATTATTTGCCAATTGAGTAAATCCGTTTGCCTCTGCTCCTAAATGTTTTACAATATATGGAGACAAAAAGAAATTTACCATAATGGTTATTGCCATGACAATAATGCTACTTACTAAATTTATAGCTGTTTTTTGATTCTCACTTAATTGTTTTTTTTTACGACTTATTATTAACTGGTTTGAAATTTCGTCATAGTTATCCTTTGATAGATTTTTATCATATTTTGCATTACACTTATATAAATTTAATATATCATCTTTAACTTTTGTTATATCGTCACAAACCTTTATATACTGTAAGGAAGATATCCAACTATATACTCCACTTACTTTTTTACTCTTATTATCTACAGCTATACATGGTGTTCCTGTAATAGCAGCAAATATCATTCCATGTAGCCTATCTGTTACAACCAATCCTGCACTAGAAAATTCATTCCATTTCTTATATAACTCTCTGTTTCTATTTCTTTTAGTAACTTTTTTACAAATAATCGTATCTGTTTCAACACATGGTATATTATTTACTTTTATATATTCCTTTATTTGATCTATTTCCTTTTCAGAAACTACTTTCTCTAAATCCTTTCTAAAACATAACAATATACCACTTCTATCAAAGTTTCTTGAAATATCATCAATATATAAAACTATATCCGGTGTGTATACAGATTTAACAGAAGGAAAATTTCTACAGACAAATTCATAGGATTGTCTATCCCTTAAAGCTATAGTCAAATTATTATGCTTACCATAGATGCTTTTTGATCTTTCCAATCTTTTTTTTCCTTCAAAATCATCTGAATAAAAGCAGGTTTGAGGGAAAATAACAATTTTATTATCATTAAAATTTTCTATTATTTCACTTATTTTATCATCTTCGCCTGGCCACAGTGTTCCTAAATTCCCTCCCCCA
Organism: Clostridium cibarium; assembly: GCF_014836335.1. Taxonomy (GTDB): domain Bacteria; phylum Bacillota; class Clostridia; order Clostridiales; family Clostridiaceae; genus Clostridium; species Clostridium cibarium. The sequence goes on along the minus strand of NZ_JACSRA010000043.1, from coordinate 21,191 downwards.
TCTATTAATATGATATCATCTGCTATAACTTCTTTTTTTATTATGTCTTTAAACTTGTAATATTCAGAGTTCTTTATTTCTATTAATTGATTTTCCAATCCCATATTAGTTAAAAACTTATATTCAGCATAAACGATCGCTTGATCCCCTAAATTTCCATGACATGGAGTTGCCATTAAAAAGATGCATTTGCCGCTTAAGCCTCTTTTTTTTTCTACATAATAATATAATCTATACTTAAATACTTTTTTATGAACTCTGTACACTATGGGCTTTAGAATTAATTTTAGAAAAGCTTTTATTTTATCTAACATTTTTTCTCCTCAACATTTTACTAAATAAACACCTTTTAAGTATATTTAAGTTATTATCCATTACAATTGGTTTGAAAATGCCTAGTTATTCTATATATTCTATGCATCTTTGTAGTAAACTTAGGCATCATATAATACATTTCGTAATAAATTCTAAAAAAAAACTTTGCTTAGTTTTTCTCAAAACTCTCTTAAAATTCATAAATTTTTTCTTAAAGTCCATCTTCTCTTCATTTTTTTCAAATAGATTGATTTTATCATTAATTGTTTTATATATATTAAAAACAATCCTAAATGTCTTATCTCTAAGTTCCATTTCTTTTATACTATCAAAGAAATTTCCTCTCTCTTCAAATGCATCTAATGCATCTAACCTGCCTTTTAAGCTAAATCCACTTCCCATAATACTATCTTCTCTTTGCCAATAATAATATAACTGCGCTGTAGTAAGTACAATTTTTTTAGCTTTAAAAATCACCTTATAAGTTATAAATTCATCTTCATGTAATCTACCAACTGGAAATCTGATTTCTCTAAACAAATTTCTTTTATATAGCTTTCCACAAGCTATAACCATCTGTACATAGAATTTGTCTACAAATTGCTCTAGAGCCTCTATTTTTGTATATTCATATATCTCCTCGTTTGAAATATAAATATCTACTTTATCTTTTGCTGTTTTTATAAAATTGCATACCGATATATCCGAATTAGTTTTTTTTAATAGCTTATATAAATTTTCAATATATTTATCATGTACCCAATCATCGCTATCTATAAATGCAATATATTCTCCTTCACAAATATCTATACCTGCATTACGAGCATCTGATAGTCCCCCATTTTTTTTATGAATTACTTTAATTCGATTATCTAAAGCTGCAAACTCATCACAAATTTCTCCACTTCTGTCTGGTGAACCATCATCTACTAAAATAACTTCTAAGTTTTTATATGTCTGTTTAAGCACTGAATTAATGCAACGCCTAAGATACTCTTCAACTTTATAAACAGGTATAATAATGCTAATTAATTCATTCATCTGTAATACCTCCATTTTTCAATCTATATTTATTTTAAAATTTCAAATAGTTATTCCTTTTATTACAATCGGCTCTTTATACAAATTAGTTTTATACTTCTTAAACCATTGCTTACCCTTATCTTTCTCAAATATGAAGAATACTTATTTAACATAAACTTTAAATCAGACTCATGAAAACTCTGAATGTTATTCCAAATTCTATAGATAATTCCTGCAGGTAGTCTATAGGTTTCTATTGCATATATCAATTTCTCTCTTTCTTTTTTATCCGATTCATTTTCAAGAATGTATCGTTTTAACTTTTCCATCCAAAAAATATCTTTATCAATTTTATCAATGGAATTCTCACTTAAGCAATTAAATTGGCTAATATGATACTCTGTTAGATAATCTTTAACATAACTAACATCCTTTTCATGTAACAATACTTTAGAGAAGAAGATCATATCCTCTCCCCAATTTATTTCTTCTGAAAATCGTATATTATATTTATTTAAAAATTCTTTTCTAATTATCCATGAATTTGTATGTGGTGTACATGTATTATATAAATAATCTATCAGAATATCTCCCTTGCGAAAACATATTCTTCCCCTTTTTTTCTTTCCTTTAGTTACATAATAATGTCCACAATAACACACGTTACCGCTGCCAACTGCACTCACCATCTTTTCTAAATATCTTTCATTGATTTCATCATCTGCATCAAGAAAAGATATAAATTCACTGTTAGCTAATTGAATCCCTATGTTTCTTGTAAATGATACACCCCTATTTTGTTGCTTATAGTACTTAATTCTGTTGTCTTTTTTTTCAAACTCACTTGCTATAATATGGCTCCTATCAACTGAACCATCATTAATCAAGAGTAATTCAAAATCTTTATAAGTTTGATTTAATACACTTTCTATACATTTTTCTAATCTTGCTTCTTTATTGTAAATTGGCACTATTATTGTAACTTTCGACATATTTTCACCTACTCAAAATATTTCATTACTTCTCATTAATTCTTAGTAAATATTAAAAATTGTTCTATATGGTATATATGTTCCCGAACCGATGTAAACTGTGTAGAGAAACATAAGAATACATAATAGATAAATACCAATTTTAATTACAAAACGGTCTCTATTAATCTTTAACTTTGATAAAACTTCAGAAATTAATAGAATTGAAAAAATAGTCCCATACAATGATAAACGATGCCCCATTGTCCCTTGTGAAGAAAACATAAGATAGATACTTAGCCCTGTAAAAAATATATTATAATATCCATTAACAACAGTATCACCACAAATTATTTTCTTTCTAAAAATCAATAAAACAATTGCTAATATTATAAGAACTATTATTGCTTTCGTACCTTCTTGAATAGAAGTAAGCTGCGTATATACCATATATCTTGGGAAATATCTAATAATAGCTTTATTAAATAAAATGCTAAGTACTGGTAATAGAGTTAATAAAACTACTAACTTTGATATTTTTAAATTTAAGTTATATACAAAATAGAAAACTATAGCAATAAGAGCTGTTTTATGGAACATACTAGCTAAAACAACAAATATCAAATATTTAATAAATTTCCGTCTTTCAATATATCTAAATCCATAAAATGTTATTGCTAGTGCAGTAAAAAACCTAATGACACTAAGAGAATTTAAATAAAAAAGAGGAAAACACAAGAAAATAATTAGACTCAACCAATTATCTTTACTATATTCTTTTATTGTTTTGCTAAAAAGAAATATAGTAATAAATGCATTTACGAAAAAATATAAATTTGTTATTCCAGTTCTTCTAGAAATATCAACTAAAAAGATACTAGCATATTCTCCATTACTCACTATATTCGTAATTAGTCCATACTGAATAGACTTATAATAAGCTTGATAATCCCATCCCACATTGTATCTAAATGCTGTAAATATAAAAATAATAATTAACGCTAATTTAAAAGTATATCGAAATTTTGTTTTTTTTTAGGAATCATCTGATTATTGTAACTATTATTAACTTCCTCAACATTATTTCCTTTTCTATTTTTTATGGTTGAAGTTATTAATTTTTCCATTAACATTAATGAAAAAATTATTGTTAAATAAATTATATATATAATCATTATTTCTCCTCAATCTAAATTATTTGGTTTTCTAGATTAATAGAATTATCACAATACTTAATAGATTCTTTTAAAATTCTTTTCGCTGAATTATATTCATTTAGTACTCTCTCAAGTTCCAAATCACAATTTTTTTCAAATTCTTCCCACTTTATTGATTTATAATAGTCATATAATATATCAGCAAAATTTTCTCTATACGGATCACAATTTAAACCAACATTTACTTTTTCAACTTGAGCTCCCATAAATGACCCTAAAGAACATATCTGTGGAATATAAAAAACTATTCCGTCATAATACTTATTGCTCATAGCGCTTGATGTAATTAGATTAATATCATACAAATTATTTAATATATCAGTTTCTTTTTGAAATTCATATCTCTCTTCTGGTTTATATTCACCATGAAAATATACATTTTTGACATTATTCTTTGAGCAATATTCCTTTAAATTATATGCAACACTCTGCTGTCTTCCATAATAATGTATTTCAAACCGTGAATCATTAGCTAATTGTTCGATAATTTTCTTATTAACACTTTCATATTTTATAAACCCCCAACATCCAACTCTTATTGGATTATGTTTTTGTTGAAGTTCATTTCTTTTTATACGATTTTCTATAGAATCTAGTAATATATTATGTGTTGTATATATCTTATCTAATTTCGGTAAATATTTTCTAAAACCATTGGAACTTACAAATGTAACTTTTGAATTAATAATTAAATTTCGAACAATATTTTTATAAAATTTGATGTTTTCAAATGTAAAATCTCTATAGTCAAATATATATCTATTTGCATATTGTTTTTTTAGGACATTATATAAAAGTACTCCAGGTAAAGTACTTAATACTATAATTAAATCAAACTCATCTTTTTTTATTAATTCATTTGCATATTTCCTATACTTAATAAAACTAGGTATTTTTTTATATTTCTTTACCTCATCTTCTTGATATAGTTTAAACTCATGAAATATAACATTATAAGGTAGTTTAATATCGCTTTTATCATCTCTGTTCCAATATAATATATGAATTTCATTTTCATCACATGCTAACTCCTCTAAATAGAAGTTTATATATGGCATATATGCAAGTTTTGCAAATCCTAAAAGCAGTATTTTCATTTATTTCTCCTTTTCTTACAATTAAATTTTCATATATATTAGTTATAAATCAGATTTATCTCTCTTCATATTAATCTTTTGCTACTGCTTACCCTATTTTAGAAGCTAAATACTTATTATCTTCATCATTAATAATTGTGTCTAGCCAATTACTTACACTATATTTTCTATATACTTCATCATCTATAGGTTCATATTTTCTATTTATAAAATCCTCTATTTCTTCTAAATTCCATTCGTCCATAACAAATATATTGTTTTCATTATAAAAATCATATTTTTTGATATCTACATTTGTAGTAATCATTTTTCTTCTAGCTCCGAGAGTTTCAATAGTTCTCATTGTTAAACCGCTCTGATTAATATGTGGAATGTCAAACACATTATTTGATCTCTTTAAAACTTCTAAGTTTTCTTTTTCAGACAATGGTATAAATTTAAATTCATTGCTTTTTACACCTTTAAACTCTGGCACACGAACTCTATTATATAAATATTGCAACTTGTTTAAGTACATATATGAAAAAATTCTTACACCATTTGCCTCTAATTTAGGAAACAATACTCGCATAATTTTATATCTATTAGGATGAGCTGTACAAACACTTGCAATATCATATTTAACGTCCTCTTCTAACATTTGCCCAACTTTCTCAAATCCCCTACAATAGAATAATGGTAAAAATTTTAATCCATCTATTTTTTCGCAATCTTCTAAATCGAAAGAATATGCATCATCAAATAATGGAATTAAATCTATATTATCAGGATAAAGTTTCAAGGAATCCCACATGTACAAAACAAATCTTGCTGACTTTTGTATATTCCTCATTTGTTTAATCATTTCTGTTGTAAATACTTTGCAATTTGTTATGAACACTAAATCATAATTCTTTTCTTTTATTTCAGATATGAGTTTATCAAAATATTTTTTAACTAAAGGCTTAAGTAAGCTTTTTTTTATTTTCATCATGCCTTTAAAAAAAGAATTCTCAGTTGGTTTATCATTGCAATAATCTACATTCCATCCGTGTAATTCAAGTTCTAGAATTATATTTTTATAATAACCGTACATTGGATTACAAATAAATAAGGCTTTTTTTCTCCTCATATATTTACTCCTCAGCTTTTACAAGCATTCCAATTGTTTGCATTTCTTGTAAAGAGCGTTCAAAAAGATCTTCTGATTTTTCTAAACTTTGTCCTTTATTTTGCTCTTTTACCCATATTGTAAATTCTTTCATACCCTTTTCAAAAGTATATACTGGATTAAACCTGCATAACTTTTTTGCTCTAGTTATGTCTGCCACATTATGCCTAATGTCTCCTTTTCTAAAATCTCCTGTAATATTTATTGCTGAATTTGACTCATATAATCTCTTTAATATTTCTGCTACTTTAATAACAGAGACATTTTCTCCACTACCTATATTTATATGTTCATAATCAGTATTCGCATTTTCAATTGCACTACATGTAGCTGCTGCAACATCACTTACATGAACAAAATCTCTACTTTCTTTCCCATCTTCAAATATATTTATATCTTGATTCTTTAATAGCAGCTTAGAGAATATTGAAAGTATACCTGTATATGGATTGTTAAGAGATTGACCAGCTCCATATACATTTTGATACCTAAAAATGGTATATGGTATCTCCATTATCTTACACATTACTTCTAGCATTTTTTCTTGTGCAAATTTAGTATATGCATAGTAAGATATAGGCCTTAATTCACATTCCTCAGTGGTATTTCTTAATTCAACCTCACTACCACAGACTGGGCACTTAACTTCAAAATCTCCATTTTTCATATCTTCTATTTTTCTTAATCTCGGAACAACTACTCCATGTTTTTCACAAAAATACATACCCTCTCCATAAACTGAACGTGACGAGGATAATATTATTTTCTTTATAGGCAACTTGTCTCTTATTATCACTTCAAGCAAATTGGATAACCCTTTTATATTCACATCAGTGTATCTATTAATTTCATACATGGATTGTCCAGTTCCAGTTTCAGCTGCAAGATGTATTATATAATGTACATCTTTTAATGCTTTTTTCAAATCTTCAGTATTTCTTACATCACCTTTTATTAATTCACATTTTTTCTTAATATTTTTATATAAATATGATTCTTCATAGTTATATCCATGTATTTGAGGAGAAAAATTATCTAATACAACAACTTCATATTTCTCCTTAAGCTCTTGAACAATAGCATTTCCAATAAATCCGGCTCCCCCTGTAATAAGCACTTTCTCCATTATCTATCCCTCCCTACTACTACTGGCTATACATTTATTTATAGGCTTCGCTGGGATTCCAACATAAACTCCAGCTTCATTTATGTCTTTAACTACAACAGCGCCAGCACCTACTAAACATTCTCTAATAATTTTTTTATTATTAATTACTACAACCCCTGTACCTAACCAAGCTTTCTCTCCAATACTAACTCCTCCTGCTAAATGTGTTCCTGGTGATATATGGACAAAACTTTCAATTATATTATCATGATCTATAGTTGCTCCAGTATTCACTATGCATCCCCTACGTATTTTACTGTTACTATTGATAACAACCCCTGCCATTATTACTGTTCCAACTCCAAGTTCAACATTTTGCCCTAAAACTACATTAGGATGGACTAATGTAGGAATGCTAGCTCCAGCTTTTTCAAGTTGCATTTGTATTTTTTCTCTTGCTTCATTATTTCCTATCGCTATAAAGATGTCATAATCATTTATGTTTTTTAACGCATCCCTGGATTTCCCTATAACATCAATTCCCATTGTCGATTTGATGGATTCATTATCATCCAAAAAAAATATTTTTCTCCACCTATTGAGTTTTAGTGCAATATCTAAAACTACTTTTCCATGACCGCTAGCCCCTATAATAAGTAATTTTTCATGCCCTCCATTTTCTATTTTCATAGGACAATCCTTCTTATCAAACAGAATGCCTCAGCAGCCTTCACTCCTATTGTAGAACCTCTTAATTTGGCTAATGATTCAATTCCTTCAACAGAACGCGGATGTGGAAAGTCTTTAATTTGAGTTGTAAAGTGTTTCATCGCTCCAATCTTCCTACTCAAATAATTAGTAATATCAATATATGTGTTTGGTACAAAAGTATTACTCATATGAGGATTATTCCATTCAGTCTCTGATAACGTTTCATATGAATAAGTTTCTAGCACCTTATGTTTTTTAACAGGTCTAATACCAACCATTGTAGATTGGGAAACAATATAATGATCTAAGTGCATATCTCCAAAATGCGGCATAAACACTACATCTGGCTGCACTGAATCTATAATATCCTTTATCTTTTTGTTAATTTCATACCTTGGAACTTCACTAAGCATAGCTGCTGGAAATTCTAAAAAAAATGTTTCTTTAATTCCTAAAAATTTATGTGCATTAATAACTTCTGATCTCAACTTGTCTAAAACATTTTGTGGAAACATCAAAGGCTGTCCAGTTGTTGCTACACAAACAAAAACATCATGTCCTTCATCAACATATTTTGCTATTGTTCCACCTAAGCCTAATACTTCATCATCCGCATGAGGTGCCATAACTAATATATTCACTATTCCACCCCCATTATATAAATTTATGCCCTACTAAAAAGGATATATCATTCCCTTGGATAACATATTCTTTTACTATCAGCAAGGAATCTTTAGTAATTATTGCAATCTCACCTTGATCGTTTATCCAAGCTATTTGTCCTGGAATTCCTATATACTTAGTATTTTCTTCTCTGTCAGCTTTCCAAAATACCACTTTGCACCCTTTATAATAAGAAAATGCTCCTGGATACGGTCTACTTGTTGCCCTAATCAAAGTTTCAATATCTTTACCACATAGACTCCAATCAATAATTCCATCTTCAGGTCTTCTAGCTAAAAGATACGTACTATTCTCATGATCTTGCTTAATGAAATTGACTGAATTGTTGTAAATTTCATTAATGCAACTATTTAATGCATTCTTCAATGCATCACAAACCTTATAATAGACATCTAATGCATAATCTGTTTTATCTATCTGGTATGGATATTGACAAATAATATCTCCCGAATCTACTCCTTGATCGATTTTAAATAATGTTACTTTTGAATCTTCAACGCCTAATATAATCTGCCAAGGAATTGCTGCCCTTCCTCTATATTTAGGAAGTTGTGTAGGATGAAATCCTATTGAATATTCTTTAGCCATATCAAGTATCTTTTGAGATATTATCTGTGAAAGCCCTATTATAAAAATATAATCAGGCTCTATACCTTCAATTTTTTTAACAATACTTTCATTATTTATTTTTTTGAATTTTATAAATGGGATATCATTTTCCTCAGCTATATCATGGATAGGAAAATAATCAGATACATTTTTAGATACCTCTTCATCTAATGAACAGACTAAATCTATTGATACCCCATTTTTTATTAATGTCTCTAGAGCAACTTTGCTTGAAATAACTGAGCCAATAAAAACTGTTTTTTTCATTTAATTAAGTTTTCCTTTCACAATTTCATATCAATTTTATTAATGAATTTATCTTCACCAAATATGACAATTGCTACCGTTTTGATTATGACTTTCATATCCAAGACAAAGCTTAAATTATTTACATATTTGATGTCATACATACTTTTTTCTTCACGCTTCAAATAAATATTCCCACTAATCTGTGCCAAACCTGTGAGCCCAGGTTTTACATTAAATCTTTTTAGTTCCCATTCTTCATATTGCTCTCTATATTCTGGAAGAGTTGGTCTTGGCCCAACAATAGACATATCCCCCTTTAGTATATTTAGTAATTGGGCTAATTCATCTATCTTAAACCGTCTTAAAAATTTCCCCAAAGGAGTAATTCTGGAATCGTTACCTGTGACCTCAACCCCAGCTTTCTGATATTTTAAAGCATCTTTTACCATGGTCCTAAATTTATAAATCTTAAAGATCTTCATATCCTTACCTAGTCTTCCTTGTATAAATATTACTGATCCACTAGACTGTACTTTTATCAATACAGCTACAATAATCATTAAAGGTAATAGTATTATTAAAGCAATAAAAGAAAGAATAAAATCTATTAATCTTTTGACATATTTTGTATATATTGTGTTATTGCCACTTCTTGACGATTCCATCTCTTTTGCATACCCCTTTAATAATTTTACAAATTCTTTCAAGGTCCTTATCCGTCATCTTTGTATCAGATGGTAAACATACTCCGTTTTCAAAAATACGCTCTGATATTCCACTGCCAATAAAATCATATCTTTCAAAGAACGGCTGCATCTGCATTGGTTTCCATATAGGCCTAGACTCAATATTTTCTTCTTCAAGTGCTTCAATAATATCTATAGGTGTTACTTTACCAGTTAATATTAAACAACTTAGCCAATAGTTTGGTTCATTCCATTCATTAATTGGCATCATTTTTATACTATCTAGTTCACTTAACTCCCGTTTATAATATTCAAAAATATATTTCTTCTTTTCAATCCTTTCATCTAGCACCTTAAGTTGTCCTCTCCCTATGCCAGCTAAAATATTACTCATCCTATAGTTAAAACCAAGTTCACTATGTTGATAATGTCTTGCTTTATCTCTCGATTGCGTTGACCAAAATCTAACTTTATCTATTTTTTCTTTATTATTTGATATAAGAATCCCTCCACCTGATGTGGTTATAATTTTATTGCCATTAAAGGAATAAATACCGTAATCACCAAAGGTCCCTGTATATTTTCCCTTATATTTAGTTCCTAAGCTTTCAGCAGCATCCTCAATAAGTGCAACGTTATGCTTTTTACATATTTCAATTATTTTATCCATCTCTGCTGATAACCCATATAAATGTACAACTATAACAGCTTTTGGTGTATATTTTTCAAAAGCTTTTTCTAACGCACTAGAAGACATATTCCAGGTTTCAAAATTACTATCAATAAATACAGGAATTGCATTTTCATAAATTATTGGATTTACTGTAGCTGAAAAAGTAAGACTCGGACAAAATACAACATCGCCTTTCCCAACTCCTGCTGCTTTAAGTGCCATATGAATAGCTGCAGTTCCTGATGATAATGCTACCCCATGTTTAATTTTCACATATTTGGTTAATTCATTTTCAAATTCATTAACATTCTTTCCAAGTGGTGCGATCCAATTAGTTTCAAATGCTTCCTTAATATAGTTCCTTTCATAACCTTCGTCGCTCATGTGTGGCGATGAAAGATAAATTTTTTTACATCCTGCCATTTCCCATAACCTTCCTCCTAGAACTAACATTATTATTTAAACTAGATACTAAAATTTTTCCTATCAATACAACTATTTTTCAACATTACTTTTTATATCATCTTTTACTGAATTATAAGTTGGAACTAAATACTTCATTTTATCTCTTAAAAGTTCCTCATTTCCCATTTTAACTGTATCCACTAACTCATTTATTCGTTGCTTTAATACACTAAAACTAAGACAATCTGGATTATCAATAAAAATCTTATTATGCCTTGTTGTTATTAAATTTTTTCCTCCTATTAAAAGTTCTTCATAAAGTTTTTCTCCTGGTCTAAGTCCAGTCACCTTTATTTCAATATCTTTACCTGGTTCAAACCCCGAAAGTCTTATAAGGTTTTCCGCTAAATCGTATATTTTTACAGGTTCCCCCATATCGAGAACAAATATTTCTCCACCTTTAGCAAAAGCTCCAGCTTGCAATACTAATTGACTGGCTTCTGGTATAGTCATGAAATACCTAGTAACTTCCTTATGCGTTAAAGTTATTGGCCCCCCACTTGCAATTTGTTTTTTAAATAATGGTACAACTGAACCATTAGAACCTAATACATTTCCAAATCTAACTGCAACAAATTCGGTATCACTCTCTTCATTAATAGCTTGTATTATCATTTCACAAATTCTCTTGCTTGCTCCCATTATATTAGTTGGGTTAACTGCTTTATCTGTAGAAATAAGTACAAATTTCTCTAAACTAAATTCATCAACTAATTCACATAAATTTAAAGTTCCTACAACATTATTTTTTATAGCCTCTAGTGGACTTTCTTCCATTAAAGGCACATGCTTATGAGCTGCTGCATGAAATATAACTTGTGGCTTATATGCAATCAGAATACTCCTTAATCTTCTCTTATCCCGTATAGATCCTATTAATACTTTTAAATTAAAATTCTTATTAGCATGTAAAAGTTCATTTTGAATATCATAAGCATTATTTTCATATATATCAAAAATAATTAACTGCTTAGGCTTAAATTTAACTAGTTGTCTACATAACTCAGAACCAATTGATCCACCTCCACCAGTTACCATAATCACTTTATTTTCAATATATTTACTTATTCCCTCATTATCTAAAGTAACTGATTCTCTACCAAGTAAATCCTCAACATTAACATCTCTAATACTATTAAGATTAAAATGTCCATCTATTACATCTGAAACTCCTGGCATGATTTTTACTTTCACATTTGTTTTGTTACATTGCATAATAATCTCTTTTAAATCTAAACTTTTTAACCCTGCAATTGCTATAATTACTTCATGTATTGAATTTTCATTTATAATCTTTTCAATAGAATTTCTATTGCCAAGCACTTTTACACCTGCAACATATTTTCCAATCTTTTCTTTATCATCATCTACAATAGCAACTACTTTCTTTCTACATCTTGGATCCTTTTTACACTCATTAATAACTAATGCGCCTGCAGCACCAGCACCTATTACTAGTACTTTTTTGAGATCATTATTATTTTCTTTATTAAGATAGGCTATAATTCTTTTCAATATTCTATAACCTACTCTAATTCCATTACAAAACAACATTATTAAAATACCTGCCATTATTGTTACTAGTAATGGAATTCTTGCTGTATCAAAAATTGAAATTACCAGACAAATAACTACTCCCAGAGCTGTACTAACAACCCCCGCTGCAAATTCTTCTATGCTTGCAACTTTCCAAATGCTATTGTATTGCTTAAAAAATCCAAATATAACCATATAAATAACACTTACAAATAGTATCTTAGGTAAAAAATCACTATAAATCTTTATGATACTTGAAATGTTTATTTCTGAACTTTCAAGTCTTAAATATAATGCTAAAAAATACGAGCATTGTATTAACAGGAAATCTAAGAATAGTAGTATAGTTATTTTCATTCTTTTATTTATAATCACTACTCTCCCTCAATTCTTATTTTTTACTCACTTTTTGCCTTTTTTCATCTTTACTACCATAACAGTAATAAGACTTTTTATGACTTGCTTCTACTCCATTAAGAACAACACCAATTAAATTTGCATTTACTTTTTCTAAAAGATCTTTGGCATCCATAACACTATCTTTTTTTGTTTTATTAGCTCTAATTACCATAAGCACTCCATCCATCTTGGCTCCTAATACTTGGCTGTCACTAACAACGTTTAATGGGGCGGAATCTATTACTATAATTTCATACAATTCCTCTAGTTTTTCCAAAAATGATTCCATATACTTAGACCCTAATATCTCAGTTGGATTTGGCGGATAAGTTCCTGAAGCAAGTATATCTAAATTTTCTGAATAGTATTTTATCGCTATTTCTAATTTTTCTTCTCCAATCAAAACATTTGTTAATCCAGTTAAATTAGACACTTTAAAAATTTTATGAATAGATGGTTTTCTTAAATCACAATCAATTAATAATGTCTTTTTTCCATCCTTTGCGAAGGACAAAGCTAAATTACATGCTATTGTTGATTTTCCTTCTGCTGGTTCAGAACTTGTAACTAAAATTGTTTTTATTTTTCTATCCAATGAAGAATACAATATATTGGTTCTTAAAGTTTTAAAAGCCTCAACTACTGAAGCATCTGTATTTTCTTTCAATCCTATCATTCTACACCTCTACTTAATTGATACATGGTATATTTCCTAATACTGGTATATCTAACTTCTCTTCAACTTCTACCCTATCTCTGAAAGTGTTATCATAAAATTCAAGTGTGATTGATATTATAATTCCTACTAATGCTCCAATTATAAATGCTATAAAAATATACAATGGTTTATTAGGACTAACTGGCTTATCTGGCAATACTGCTTTTTCAACTATAATTACATTTACATTTGGTATTAATTCCTTAGAGTACTTAACAAATTCGTTCGTTACTGCCAAAACAATGTCAGTAGCTTCATACTTATCACTACTTAAGTAACTAACTTCTAGTAATTGTGTATCTGCTTTTGGAGTTACTGATAATTCTTTTTGTACTATTTTAGTATTTTCATCAATATTCTTAGATTCTAGTGCATTATCAATTAAATCTTTAGTCATAATTACATCGGAATATGTTTTTAATAGTTTTTGATATAGTTGAACATCATCATATTTATATGTTTCGCTATAACTCTGCTCTTTTCCAATAAACAACTTAGTACTTGCTTTATACTTTGGTTCAATAAAATTAAAACAAATAATTGCTGTTACCACAGTAGCTAAAATGATAATAGCTATTATTAATTTAATTCTTTTCTTAAGTATTCGCACCATTTCCTGTAGATTTAAATTTTCTTCCACTTTATCCCCCTTAATTACTTTCTATGTTTACAAACTATGTAGATTTAAAATCGTTTATTACACCTTTTTCAAATTTTGTATAATCATACACATAATTAGTTAACATATTTAGTCGCTACATAAGTTAAAAGGAGTTATTTAATATAATTTTATAATTATATTAAATAACTCCTTTATACAAAACTTTACTGGTTAACTTTATCTATGCTCATATATTACTTTAGTAAGTTTAGGCCTTCTATTAACGATCCTGTCAATTTCATTTTAATAAATGACTTTTAACTCTTATTAGGTCCAACTTTCTAAAATTCTTCTAATTATTTATTATGTGTGAAGTTAAATATAGATAAAAAAAGAGTTATTTGAATAAACTTATCCAAATAACTCTTTCAACTATCTAAAATCTCTATTTTATTTTTTCAATTAATCTAATAACATAACTTAAAGTATGAAAATCTCTTTTAATTTCTTCTTTAATAGTATTCAATCCTCTAATAAGTCTCTCTTCTCCAAACAGTTCTAAAAGAATCATCATAGTAAGTAAGTTAATACTACCATCTTTAGTATCAAAAATTCTCGCATTTTTGATATACTCATTTTCATTCAAACTATCCACTGTACTTTTTAAAGCTTCACTGATCTCTACTTCAGGTACTTCATCAAATACTCTTATTGAAGGATCATTAATATCAATATTTATAGCCTTGCTTAAGTCAGATTCTAAAAATATAACATTAGTAAACTCAGCATCTCTAAAATCAACACCATCTAGATTTACAGAGTCAAATATAGTATTTTCAAATATTGATTTTTTAAATTTACTTCCTTTTAAGTTAGCTCCGACGAATTCTGTACCTTTAAATGAGCTATTATAAAAACTACACTTTTTAAAATGTGCTCCTCTAAAACTTACAAAGTCAAAATTACATGTATCAAAATCACAATTATAGCAATTGCTTCTCTTTAGGTTATCATACATAAAATTTTTATCTTTTTTTTGTATATTATTATAATTAAATGTGCCAGTACTTTGATTTCTTCCCATTGTGGTCTCCTTAAAATCTATAATATTTTTTCTATGATACCCCCACCAACAACAATATTTCCATCATAAAATACTACTGACTGTCCTTTTGTAATAGCTCTTTGCTTATCTTTAAATATTACTTTAACTCTGCCATTAGATTCTGGATATAATGTAGCTTCTGATGGCTTTGCTGAATAACGAACCTTTGCAGTTACGTTTAATTCTTCTTTTAACTCATTAAAAGGAATAAAGTTAACATCTTTTGCAATAAGACCTGTTTTAAAAATCTCATCTTCAGAACCAATAACTACTTCATTTTTCTTTGCATTAATACCTGTTACAAAAACAGGTCTTCCAAGAGCCAATCCAAGTCCCTTTCTTTGTCCTATAGTATAATAAACTATTCCCTTATGCTTGCCTAAAATATTTCCTTCTTTATCTACAAAGTTACCTAGCTTAACCTTACCAGGTACCTCTTCTATAATAAATCTACCATGATTATTATCAGGAATAAAACAGATTTCCTCACTATCCTTTTTATTATGTACAGCAAGACCTATTTCTTTAGCTATTTCTCTTATTTTATCCTTTGTGTATTTACCACAAGGCATAAGAGTATGAGCAAGTTGATCTTGGGTAAAATTATATAAAGCATATGTTTGATCTTTTCTATCATCATCAGATTTTATCAAAAGCATTCTTCCATCTTTTTCTTCTATCTTAGCATAGTGGCCCGTTGCAACGTATTCTGCCCCAATTCCTCTTGCTTTTTGGAGTAATGCATCAAATTTTAAATGCTTATTACAAGCGATACATGGATTTGGAGTCTTTCCAGCCATATACTCGTCTACAAAATAATCTATTACTTTTTCCTTAAACAAATCTTTAAAATTCAAAACATAAAAAGGTATCTCAAGCCTATCACATACTCTTCTCGCATCCTCAACTGCAGAAAGTGAACAACATCCGCCTTCATTTTCAGCAAAGTTGGGATCATCTGGTGACATACGCATTGTAATACCAATAACATCATAACCTTGTTCTTTTAAAAGGTAAGCAGCAACGGAGCTATCAACTCCGCCGCTCATACCAACAACTACCTTTTTCTTCATTTTATCTCCTATTCATCACCATGAACGTGGTCGTGCAAGTCATCTCCATGTTCTACAAATTCCTTAACTTCAAGACCTGCTTTTGCTCTATAATCGTTTATAGCTTTATGAATAGCTTCTTCAGCTAAAACTGAACAGTGCATTTTTACTGGTGGAAGTCCATCTAATGCTTCTGCAACAGCTTTATTAGTAAGATCCCATGCTTCATCTATATCTTTTCCGATTATAAGTTCAGTTGCCATTGATGATGACGCTATTGCTGATCCACAACCAAATGTCTTAAATTTAGCATCCCTTATTACATTATCCTCTATCTTAAGATATATCTTCATGATATCACCACATTTAGCGTTACCAACTTCACCTACACCATCTGGATTTTCTATTTCTCCTACATTTCTTGGATTTCTAAAGTGATCCATTACCTTATCTGAATATATCATATTATTTTTCTCCCTTCTTAATGTAGTCTTCCCATAATGGAGACATATTTCTTAGTCTTTCTATAATTGGTGGAACAACTTCTAACACATATTCTACATCTTCATCAGTTGTTCTATCCCCCATTGTAAGTCTTAATGAACCATGTGCTCTTTCATGTGGAAGCCCTATAGCTAAAAGCACATGTGATGGATCCAATGATCCTGATGTACAAGCACTACCACTTGATGCTGAAACACCTTCAAAATCTAATGAAAGAAGTATTGATTCACCTTCAATAAATCTAAAGCAAACATTAACATTACCAGGCAATCTCTTATCACCTCTTGGTCCATTTAAGTTTGTGTGAGGAATCTTTAATAATCCATCTATTAGTTTATCTCTTAATTTTGACATTTTATTCATATGTTCATCAAGATTTTCTGTAGCTAGTTCAATAGCCTTTCCAAGACCAACTATACCTGCAATATTTTCAGTTCCAGCTCTTCTTGCTCTTTCTTGACCACCACCATGTATAAGATTATGTATTCTAACGCCTTTTCTTATATAAAGTACTCCTATACCTTTTGGTCCATATATTTTGTGACCAGCTAATGACAATAAATCAATATTCATATCTTTAACATCTACAGGAACATTTCCTACAGCTTGAACTGCATCTGTATGGAATAGAACTCCTCTTTCCTTACAGATAGCTCCTATTTCCTTAACTGGTTGAATAGTCCCTATTTCATTGTTTGCAAACATTATTGAAACTAAAATTGTTTCATCTGTAATTGCATTTCTTAAATCATCTAAATTTATAAAACCTTCTTTATCAACATCTAAATATGTTACCTTATAACCTTGCTTTTCTAAGTACTCACAAGTATGTAGCACTGCATGATGTTCAATCTTAGTTGTTATAATATGATTCCCTTTATTCTTATAAGCAGAAGCTATTCCTTTAATTGCCCAGTTATCAGCCTCAGATCCACCACCAGTGAAATATACTTCATCGCTTTCACTATTTAACGCTTTTGCAATCTTCCCTCTTGATTCATCAATTGCTCTCTTTGTTATTCTTGATATTTCATAGAATGATGATGGATTTCCAAACTTTTCTGTAAAATATGGCATCATTTCTTCTAATACTTCTGGTTTAACAAATGTAGTTGCTGCATAATCCATATATACGTTTTTCATATCTATTCTCCCTTATTATCAAATTTTAACTCTTCACTCTTTACTTTCATATTATTGTAGTCATCGACGATATCTTGAAGAGTTATAGAAACCATAACCTCGTCAATGCTATTTTTAATTTTTTCCCAAAGTAGTCTAGTTGCGCAACAATCAACATTATTGCAGCTAGCATGATCAATACAATCAGAAATTTCAATAGGACCTTCAACTTCATTCATTATATCTGCCACTGTAATATCCTTTGGCTCTCTACTAAGAACATATCCTCCTTGAGCACCTCTAATACTAGTAATTAGATTTGCTTTTCTAAGAGGAGAAAATAATTGTTCTAAATAATATTCAGAAATATTTTGTCTAGTAGAAATAGTCTTTATTGAAACGGGAGTACTACCATAATTAATAGCAAGTTCAACCATTGCTTTAACTCCATAACGCCCCTTTGTCGATAGTTTCATTATCTTCACTCCTTAATGTTGAGTAAATTACTATACTTTCTGTTTTATATCATAGCAAAACACTCGGGAATTGTCAACATCCTTTTTTCCCATAGATTATCATTTAATTTACTATAGAAAAGCAACTATTTAATTTTATTCCAATTCTTTTAAATAGATGTTTTACTGATTCTGTACATCTATACCCTTTTTGATTCTTAGCTCCAAAAAAATTTCATCCAATTTATTTTTATATAGTTAACAAAAAAACAAGCTATTTTAGCTGATCAACTTTCACCCAAATAGCTTGTCTACATATTTATAATATTCTTCTTGCTTTCCAAACAGTACCAATAGGTGCTATCCTAACCACATCACCTGTATGAGGTGCATGTATTACTTGTCCATTTCCTATATACATTTGTACATGCTCATCACTAGGGAATATTAAATCACCAGGCTGCAATTGTTGGCCCGTAACATCTACACCTGCATTAACTTGCTCGTATGTAGTTCTACCAATATCAATTCCTGTAACATTTCTATATACATAAGATGTAAGTCCTGAACAATCAAAATTTTCTGGTCCTGTTGCACCATATACATAAGCTACACCTAAAAATTTATATGCATAGCTTACAACTGAAGTACTAGTTGGTGATGGAGTTGGAACATGTGGATTTACAGCTGCTGGTGTAATTTTATTATCGGAAATTTTCTTCAATGCGTTTTTCGCATTTTCAATGGCATTATTTACTTCATTCTGAACTTCACTACTCTTTAGCTGATTCTTAATAGCACTTAATGCGGTAATAGCGTCATTAAGTTGACTTTCAGAACTATTTGGATTGTTAGCTATATCTATGAATCCTTGAACTGATTCTCTCTCTATCGGAATTAAATATTGTTTAGCAAATTGCTCTACTTCTGCCTTAGATTGTTCTCTAACTTGCTTTTCTTCCTCTAACTTTTTATTAATTTCAGCTTTTTGTTGTTGTATATCATTGTTAAGCCCTTGAATTTCATTTGATTTTGTCTCCAATGAGTTTACCTTATCATCAAGTTCGCTCTTACTACTTGATAAATCTTTTAAAACTTTTTTGTCCGTATTAACTATTTTAATAGCTGAATTAACTTTTGTAATTAAATCCCCTAAGCTATTAGAAGAAAATATTAAAGAAATATAGTCAGCTTCTCCACCAGATTTATATATCGCTCTTAACCTCTTTCCTAATAGCTCTTCTTTATTAGTAATATCTGCTTTAGTTTGTTCGATTTCTTTATCTGTATTTTCTATCTCTTTATTTATATCTTTAATTTTGCTATCATTATCGTTCACCTTAATTGTTAGGGAACTTATTTCGTCATCAAATCTTTGAATCTTTTCATCAATTTCATTTACTTTTGCCTTTTTTACTTCATACTCATTTCTTTGCTGTTGTAATTGCTGATCTGAAGGAGCTGCACTTACTCTAACTCCTGATAGTATAACTGAAGCAACAAAAACTCCGATAATAATTATAGATAATATTCTTCTCTTCATAAATCTTGGTCTATGACCATTTCACCTTCCTTTTCCTATCCGCTAGTTACTACATATTATTCTAACATTTTACTTATTAGGAATCAATGTGTATTCTCAATTTGACTTCTCACCATTTTATACTCTTCAATAAAATTATATTATATTAAATTTAATTCTTTCTATTTCACATAAAAAAAATCCCCAAGATTTAGTATCTTGAAGATTTACTTATTTCTAATTTAATCTACTTATATCAGGTATATTATAGTTATATCTTATAATAAAAACCAAAGTATCTTATTCTACAACTTTAAAATTATATTTAGGAGGATCAGTTATAATATAGTATAAATATAAATTATCATCTACTTTTTCAATATTACACTTAATATTACTTACATAAATTTCATTATAATTATTATTAGTGTGTGTAAAAAACCCATAAAGTATACCACTATCTCCGTAATTTTTCGTGTAATCTAATCTATTCCAGACGCATGTAAAATTATATTTATTGGAATTTATATCAGTAGTTGTAAAATTGTCTAAATCACCAATATTGTTATCCCATAATGAATATTCTATCTTCCACCCTTTTATTAATTCATTATTTGCTATAGTTATGTTCAATTGATTATTTTGATTTTTATTAATAAACATTGTTTTTTCTTTGCTTATATCAATTTTTTTCAGAGTTTCTAAATTTAATGAGTTCTTTGTTATATATCTACTTAATGCTTGATCTAGAGATCTATTATACATTGAAACTATAATTAAAGTTAATATTACCATTATTGATAAGCTTAAAATTAAATTCATCTTTTTTTATTTAAATCACCCTTTGTTTGAAAACGCATAATTATTCTTAACATTTATATTTATTTTCTTATTTTTACTTTAAGCGATTCAGAATATATCTAACTGTTTTTTATATTTATCCAGTATTTTTTTATACTATCTTCAAATTTATTGTTCTGGCATTCATAATACTTTTTCCCTCTTAATTCCTTTGGTAAATAATCTTGCTTAATATAGTGATTTGGATAATCATGAGGATATTTATACCCTTCTACCCCCAAACTTGCCGCACCACTATAATGAGCATCTTTTAAGTGCATTGGTATATCACCAAAGTTCCTATTCTCCAAATCATTCATAGCATCTTTTATTGCTAAATATGCACTATTAGATTTTGGTAATGTAGCTAAATAAATTA
>NZ_JACSRA010000042.1 GCF_014836335.1 Clostridium cibarium | reverse complement strand
GCCGTATACCGAACGGTACGTACGGTGGTGTGAGAGGTCGGTAGATAAAATAATTATCTACCTCCTACTCGATTAGTTGTAAATGGAATACAAATTTAGATTATAGTTCTTTTATATCTCATTTTATGCTTATAGGATGTAGATATTTTCGACAAGTTAAAGAAAAGAAGTCAGATAACATTACTATAGTTAAATAATTAAATCAGAATAATAGTTTAAGAAGTCCCTCAAACATGATATTTGAGGGATTTCTTAAGATCATCCATAAGTTTTTTCGAATAAACTTTATAATATTCCACATAATAAATTTATAATTGTTTTAATGAATGGGAGGTATTTTATGCGAGTAAAAAGAGTAGTTATTTTATTGCTAGCCATTCTTATGATTTTTCCAATTCGTATATCTGCACAAGAAGATAATGTTAAAGGAATAATACTAATTGATGCTGGTCATGGAGGGATTGATGGAGGAGCAAAGGGAAAAGAAGGAACAATCGAGAAAAATATTAATTTGTCTATAAGTAAAAAGTTGAAAAAGAAGCTTGAAGATGAGGGATATAAAGTATTTATGACAAGGGAAGAGGATAATTCATTAGCTAGTGGGAAAGCTAAGGATTTAAGTGCTAGGTGCAAAATGAAAAAAGAAACTAAATGTGATATGTTTATATCAATACATCAAAATAAGTTTAGTAAAGAGAGTTGTTATGGTGCACAAGTATGGTATGCCAGTAATGAAAAAAGTAGTCAACTGGCTAAGCTAATTCAAGAATCTTTGAAAGAAAATGTAGATGATAAGAATCATAGAATAGCAAAAGCTGCAAAAGATCAATATAAAATTCTTAGAGATGGATATGATGGGGCATGCATAATAGTAGAATGTGGCTTCTTATCGAATTATAAAGAAGAAAAGAAATTAAAAACTGATGAACATCAGGATAAAATTGTAAGTGGAATTGTATGCGGTGTAAATAAATATTTTCAAGAAAAAAAATAATTTCCTAGGAAATAGAGGGAAATAGAAAGAAAGTTGTCATAAAGATATTAAATTTAGAGACAACTTTTTTCTGTTTTTATATTATATTTCAATGATATAGGAGAAGCTTCTATACTATCAGAAGGCGGTGGCTGAGTTTTACTTTTAAATTTATATACTGTATAAATGTTGTATATAATAAGGTATAGCAGTATCATTATCATAATACAAATTATTAAATTAATTATTTTAAGAAGTTGTCTATTATTCATTTATTAACCTCAATTAATCTTTACTTATTTATAATATTAATAAGTGTAAAATATGCAGTTATATAGAAGCTATTGTAAAATTTCATGAAAGCACATAAAATTATATATATGTGGAGGTGGAGTTATGAGAGAAGTAAATGTAAAAGAGATAGAAGATATAATAAGAGACCTATGTATAGAATCAAACTATTATCTTGGAAAAGATATTGAAGAAGCACTTATAAATGCAAAGAAAGAAGAACCATATCCAATAGCTGAAGACGTATTGGATAAATTAATAATAAACGCAGGAATAGCTAGAGATAATGAAGTCCCTATGTGTCAAGATACAGGAATGGCTTGTGTATTTTTGGAAGTTGGACAAGAAGTTCATTTTAATGGAGGGCTTATAAGTGATGCTATAAATGAAGGAGTAAGAAGAGGATATGAAGAAGGATATTTAAGAAAATCTGTAGTAAAAGACCCTATAAATAGAGTCAATACTAAGGATAATACTCCAGCAGTTGTTTATTATGATATAGTGTCAGGGGATAAGGTTAAAATTACCGTTGCACCGAAAGGGTTTGGATCGGAGAATATGAGTAGAGTTGGCATGCTTAAACCAGCTGATGGAATTGAAGGGGTTAAGAAATTTATACTAGAAACTGTAAAGTTAGCAGGACCAAATCCGTGTCCACCTATGGTTATAGGAGTTGGAATAGGTGGAACTTTTGATAAGGCTACTTATTTAGCTAAGAAGGCCTTGATTAGACCAATAAATATAAGAAATAAAGATAACTTCTATAAAGAATTAGAAGAGGAGTTGCTTCAGAGTATTAATGAACTTGGAATAGGTCCACAAGGTTTTGGTGGAAAAACAACAGCTTTAGGTTTGAATATAGAAACTTATCCTACACACATAGCAGGGTTACCAGTAGCAGTTAATATAAACTGTCATGCAACAAGGCATAAGGAATTTATCCTATAGGAGGCGATAGAAAATGGAGATTAAACTTAATACACCACTTACTGAAGACAAAGTTACTGCTTTGAAAGCTGGTGATAGGATATTATTATCAGGAACAATTTATACAGGAAGAGATGCGGCACATAAAAGGCTTATAGAATTGTTGGAAAAGAAAGAAGAGTTGCCATTAAATATAAAGAATGAAATTATATATTATGTAGGCCCAAGTCCAGCAAAACCAGGAACCCCTATTGGATCTGCTGGGCCAACTACAAGTTATAGAATGGATCCATATGCACCTAAGCTTTTAGATTTGGGGTTAAAAGGAATGATAGGCAAAGGTGCTAGAAATAAAGAAGTAATTAAATCAATCAAAAAAAATAGAGCTATATATTTTGGAGCGATTGGAGGGGCTGCGGCCCTTATAGGAAAGAGCATAACAAAATCTGAAATAATAGCATATGAAGATTTAGGGGCAGAAGCTATTAGAAAAATAGAAGTTAAGGATATGCCACTAATAGTTATAATTGATAGTGAAGGGAATAATCTTTATGAAGAGGGACAAAAAGATTATTTAAAAATGAATAATAGGTAGTGAATAGTTAAAGGGTTATCTTGGATAACCCTTTAAGAATTATTTAATTCTATAAATTTGTAAAACCTCTTCCTTTAACTTCGGAAACATCTAAAATGCTAATAAATGCTTTAGAATCAATTGATAATATTTTAGATTTTAATTCTATCATTTGCCTGGAAGTTACTAGGCAATATAGCATACGTCTGTCACTATCAGTAAATTCTCCTCGTGCAGGAAGGGTAGTAACACCCCTATTAAGATCTTTTATGATATAATTAATAACAATATCCTCTTTTTCTGTTAAAATAAGCATAAGCTTTTTACTTGAAAAACCAGTAAGAACTTGATTTAATACTATGCCCTGTATAAAAATAGATATAAGAGTATATAAAGCTCTAGGAATTCCAAAAATAAGTGCACCAATAAATACAATAAGACAATTTAAAGTAAAGCCCATAGAGCCTATTTTAAAGTTTGAATATTTTTGCCTTATTAACATAGTAATTATATCAGTACCTCCTGTGGAACCATTTCTAAGGAATACTAGGCCATATCCAATTCCACAAAGGACGCCACCGTATATACAATAAAGCAATATATCATCTACTTTGATAAGTGTAGAAAATTGTTTTGTAAAAATAAGTGAGAAAGAAAGAGAAGTCATACCTATAGCAGAGTATAGAGTGAATCTCTTAGATAATTTCATAAAACTTAAAACAAATAGTGGTAAGTTAAGTATGAATACCGTATATCCTGATTGGAATCCAGTAAGGTATTCAATAATAAGTGCTACACCTGTAGCTCCACCGCTTAGTAGTTTAGCGTGAATTAAAAATAAGTTAACGCCTAGAGAAGCTATGAAGCAACCTAAAAATATAATTAATACATCAACAATAAATTCGTTATGTTTTCTTATAAAATTCATAATATACCTCTTGTACAATCTAAATAATTTATATAAACCAACATAATTATATATGAAAAGTATTATAAAGTTAAGTATTTATAGGAAAAAATATTACAAAATAAGAATAAGTTGTCTAGGTGGAAGTGGTTTTTAGACAATATTGGAGAAAGGAATTTGGATTAAATGAATAGAATAAAATTGCCTGGAAGCAAAAAAATGAAAATAATTTTGCTAATTATATTAGTAATTATAGCAGCTGGAGTAATTATTAAATTTGGAATAGATAATAGAAAAAATGTTAAAGAAGATATTAGACAAGAGCAAGATAGTAGTATTGAAGAAATTATTTCTACAAACGAAGAGAAAAATCAAAAAAGGGAAGAAAGTAATCCGGTGAATCAAGAGGAAGAGAATCTATATAATGAAGCATATGATTTGTTTTTTCAAGGAAATTATAGTGAAGCTATAAATAGAGCTGATAGCATAATTGAAAAGTTTCCAGAAAGCTATAAGGCATATAATATTAGAGGGATAGCTAAGGCTTTTAGCATAGGTTTTGAAGAAGGTATGATTGATATAGAAAAATCTTTGGCAATAAAAGGTGACTATTGGTACGCTAGGTATAATAAAGCTTTGAATTATGAATTGCATGGAAAGTTAAATGAATCGCTAGTATGGTATGATAAATCTCTTGAAATTGAACCTTACATGTGGAGTTATTACGGTAAAGCTTCAATATATGGGAGAATGGGAGATGTAGATAATACTGTTTTAAATTTAAACAAAGCTATAGAAGTTGAAGGTGCTAATGAAGGGGAATCGGGGATTAAGAAAGAAGCGAAAACTGAAAAAGATTTTGATCCTGTTAGAGGAAATTCAGAGTTCGAAGAACTTATAAAAGATAACAAATAGAATTAAGATTCTATTTGTTATCTTTTAATTTTTATAGTTGCTTTTGTTGTAGACGTTAGCTTTCTAAAGTATCATAAATGCCTTTTGCAGCTTGAACGATTATAAGAGAAGCTATAATGTTATATAGAATAAATGAGAGATGTAAAGCGTATGGTCCAAAAATTTTAAATTTGAAGCTCAAAAGAGCACCAATAACAACCCCGGGCAATACATATACGATTAAGGTGATCAGCATAAAAATGCCTTTCATCATTTGATTTGATACCTTATCAAATAGTTTGTAATTTAATACCGAACCATAAATTGATATAGCACCAAAAGATGTGTAAGCTAATATTGAAAATATAACTTCTATAGGATCTGATCCCATTATAATACCACAAGGGATAAATAAAATCATTCCATCAACAAAATACTTAATCAGTGATGATAAGGTTGAATAAAACAATTTTGAGGCACTACTAGCCGGAATGAGAAAAATAAAGTGGCTGCTTAAATCGAGTGACCATTTTCCAGTATAGCTTGAGATAACCATCATATAGATTGAAAATAATAAAAAACCATATAGTGGCACAGATAAGTATAATCCTACAGCAATTGAAGCGATTAAGTATATACCAGATAAAATATTTAAGAAGTAATATCCTGATTTTTTATATTCCAACATGTGCCTAAAAAATATTGCTTTGGAGTATAGTGCAGAATAATTAAGTTTAGCATTTCTACGAGCAAAAGGTTTACGAGTACCTTGAAGTTTATTAAGTTCCTTTGAATTAAAACCACTATTACGATAGCTTTGAGCAACTTCGTTTTGTTCAGCAGAAGGCAATGCATCCTCATAAAAGTCCAAATTAAAGTTATATAGTATAGTTATACAGATAATTCCTGTAAGTATTAATAGGCCTACATATAATGCTATTGAAATGTTAAATCCATTTAAACACTGTATAATTGCAGCTCTTGTCCATCCAATTATAGGGATGTAATTGAATCCGTTCATATTAAAGAATTCAATAGAAAATTGAAACTTATTTCCGTTAGAATGAGTATAGATATAATATGACAATGATAAGAAGATTAATAATGAACCGTACTTTATAACTTTTATAGCAATTTCTTTTAAATTCGAGTATTTTGAAAAGATGCCATAAATCAGTAAGGATATAGATGATAGTATAATAAAAAATAATAAAATCAATACTACAAATATTACAATTCCACCATTAACAAAATCAAATTTATTCGATAGGTTTGGAATTTGAAAAAGTAAAATTATAGAGAAAGCAAATACAAATGATATTTCTTTAATAAAACCATAAAGTAAAACATTTTGAGATTTTATTGGAGAAGTAAAAATTATATTTACGTCGCTCATAGTATAGCGGAAATTTTTTCGAGTGACTCCGCTATAGAGTGTATACATAAAGATTAATATAAGTACAATTGTTAAAATTCCTGTAAAATAGCGTGATTCAACAAAAGAATTATTACTACTCCCTTTAATTGATCCAAGAATCATAAGAAATATAAAAAATCCATAAAAGATAAATGGAACTATTCTTGATGGTTTATGTTTTATACTTTTTATATAATTTATAGAATTTCTTTTAAGTAAATAAATGAAAAGGCTCATTATTTATCACCTTCCTCAGTAACTTTAAAGAAGATATCTTCTAGACTTTCTGAAGAGGTATTTTCAAATTCAGATTTAGTTTTTGAAAATACAACAGTTCCTTTATTCATAATAACTATTCTGTCCCAAATATCTTCAACGGAATCTAGTAAATGAGTACTTACAATCATTGATACTCCTTGCTCCTTTAATTTTATCATAAGATTTTTTAATTCTTTTATTGCTTTAGGATCCAGACCTATCATAGGTTCATCAAAAAGAATAAGCTTAGGTTTAGTTACTAAGGCACAACAAATGCTAAGTTTTTGTTGCATACCCTTGGAAAGTTCAGAACCGAATTTCTCTGTTTTATCACTTAGATCGAATATGTCAAAAAGTACATTGGCGTATTCTTCATAATCTTCTAATCCATACGCTCTAGCGACAAAGTGAATATGCTCTCTTACTGTTAACAGAGGAAATAGGCCAGGAAGTTCTGGTACATATCCAAATAATTTTTTACCCTCTATACTTTTATTAGAAAATCCCCCTATTTTAATATCACCTATATAACGAAGAAGTCCAGCGATGCATTTTATAGTAGTTGACTTTCCAGCTCCATTAGGACCAGCTAAAACCCCAATTTCTCCCTCATTTATGGCAAGATTTAAATTATTAACAGCGTTGAATTTTTTATAGGTTTTTGTAAGGTACTTAATTTCTAACATAATAAAATCCCCCTTGTATTATTTGTAAATATTATACTATAAGGGCAGCTTGAAAACTTAATAGAGGGAAATATTTAAGAAAGATTTATACTAATAGTGTGGGAGAAGAGTAATTAATAAAAACGTAATAAAGGAGAACTTATTTTATGCTTTAATAAAGTTAGGTTATAATAAGAATAAAAACCTAAGGGGGTTGTCATATGTATAATGTTTTGGTAGTTGATGATGAGAAAGAAATAAGAGATGCTATTGAAATATATTTAAGAGGTGAAAATTTAAAAGTTATTAAGGCTGAAGATGGACTTGAAGCGTTAGATATATTAGAAAGTAAACAAATACACCTAATCATATTGGATATTATGATGCCTAATTTAGATGGAATTAAAACATGTATGAAAATAAGAGAAACAAATAATATCCCAATAATAATGTTATCTGCAAAAGGCGAAGATTCAGATAAGATATTAGGGTTGAATGTAGGTGCTGATGATTACATACCAAAACCATTTAATCATCTTGAGTTAGTCGCTAGGGTAAAATCTCAATTAAGAAGATATGAAAATCCACTTAATGTTGAAGATAAAGGCACTGTTAAGGTTAAAGATCTAGAAATAGATACTCTAGCAAAAAAAATAACGGTTAGGGGAGAGGAAGTTAGAGTAACAGCTACAGAATATAAGATATTACATTTATTGGCTTCTAATCTTGGACGTATTTTTTCTATAAAAGAAATATATGAAAAAGTATGGGAAGAACCTTTTTATAAGAGTGAAAATACTGTTACAGTTCATATAAGAAGAATTAGAGAAAAAATTGAATTAAATACTAAAGAACCTGAATATATTAAGGTGGTGTGGGGTATTGGCTATAAAATTGAAAAGTAGACTTAAGAAATACATAAGTCAAATATGGCTGATAGAAATAATAATTTTAATATTAATATGCGTGTACTTTGGAATCGAAGTTTTTAAGGATTATTCAGATAATTCTTATTCAAGAGTCATGTCAGCAGTTGAAGCAACAATAAATCCAAAGGATTATTATCAAAAAAATTTAAAAGGTGATTCCTATGAATTAGCTAAGATGATCTATGATAAGACCAACTCTTTTCAAAAGCTTTACTATGTAAATCAGGATGTAACAAATATAATAAAAAAGAACTTTATTTATAAGTATTATGAAAAAGAAGGGTATTCTATCGGAAAAAATATTTATTTTATAGTTAGAAATAAAAATACTAATGAAATCCTAACTAATGATCCTAGCCAGTACTTGGAGGCTACAGATGCTGAATATACAGACGAGGATATTAATTCATATATAGAAGAAAAGTATAATGGTAATGAGTTGGTAATAAATTATGATAATCAAAATAGTTTTAATAAATTAGTTGAAAACGGTGAAATAAAAGTTGATAAAAGTATTCTAAGTAATTACGAGGAATATTATTATACTTCTTTAGACAATTACAAAGAAAGTTCCAATTGGAGAATTATATTATACGTTAGTTTGCTATTTCTAATATGGATGTTTCTATTTATAAAAGTTTTAGCAGTCATTATTGCCAATAGAGGAAAAGTAATTATTAAAGGGAATTTTATTGGTAGTATTGCTTATGTATTGAAGTATGGATTTAGGTATAAGCAAACTAGAAGAATGTTAGTAGCAACTATAATATGTTCAATTATATTTTTTATATTATATTTATATTTATTAGCTATAGGAGGATATGAAAATAACATCCTTGTTACTTTCTTTACATTATATCCTTTTAAGGGAAGCATAATGCTTATGGTGTTGCCAATGATAGGAATAATGTATTCTATGAAAAAAACTATAGAAATATCTAGGGTAAATGATAGTTTGAAGAAGATAAATGATGGAAATTTAGATTATCATATTGTGGAGCAGGGTGGCTCTGAAGTTTTGGAGCTTATAAAAAATATAACTAAAATAAAGTCAGGATATGAGATAGCAGTTGAAGAGACATTAAGAAACGAAAAGTTAAAAACTGAACTTATTTCTAATGTTTCACATGATTTGAGAACTCCTTTAACTTCAATTATTAATTATGTTAATATATTAAAATCACCAGATATAACTGAAGAAGAAAGAATAGACTATATAAAGATATTAGAGCAAAAGTCTAAGAAGCTTAAAGTTTTAATAGATGACTTGTTTGAAATGTCAAAAATCAATAGTGGAAAGATAAAGTTAAATAAAGAGAATATAGATATAATGTCTTTGATTCATCAGGCCGTAGGAGAATATTCGTATTTATATGAAGAGAAGAATATAGAGTTTAAAGTAAATAGCTCAGTTGAAGAGATTGATATGGATCTTGATGGGAAAATGATGTCGAGAGTTATAGAGAATATAGTTATTAATGCATTAAAGTATTCACTAGAAAATACAAGAGTGTATATAGATGTGATGGATGGGGAAGATAATGTAGAAATAGCTTTTAAAAATATTGCAAATTATGATATGAATTTTGATAATAATGATATATTTGAAAGATTCTCTAGAGGAGACAGTTCTAGAAATTCCAAGGTTGAAGGATCAGGATTAGGCCTTGCTATAGCAAAAAGTATTGTAGAGTTGCATGATGGTGAGATAAATGTTATTAGAGAAGGAGATATGTTTAAGATATATATCGTACTTCCTAAAAGTTATGAGAATAGAATGAATACTGAAAAATGAAATCTTCTATAAATGAATAAAAAGAGATGTATTGATAAGCTGTTTAAAAATAGAAAGTGTTGGATATTTTTAAACAGCTTTTTTATATTCTTTTATAGGAATATAAAATATTTATTAATAATAATTGTTATAGATAAAAGGAGGAAACAGGAGGATGGCATTAATATTTCTCTTTAGTATTGTTAAAAAGATAGTAGGTAATTTTACATATTAAGAGATAATAATTATAATTACTATATGTTGTATAAAAAAAAGAGGATGTATATTATATATACTAAATATAGTGGAGGAATGAAATGGAGATGCTGGAGAAGTTATTGGAGTTTGCATTAGAAGGAGTTAAGGATTATGAGGGGATATATACTAAAGAGAGATTAGTTGAGGCATTAGATCATATAATGAGACCTAATATGTCTATGGATGAGGTAAGAAATTCGTTAATACAAGTTTCTTTGGAATTAACAACTGATGTAGAGCCAAAATGGCAATTTGTTGCAGCTAGGTTATATATAGAAAGGTTACATGATGAGGTTAGAAATAATAGAAATTTAGGAGAAAACAAAAATTTATATTCTGATTTCTATTTGTTTATTGAAGAACTAACTAATAAAAATTTGTATGGAAGGTATATACTAGAGAATTATTCTAAGGAAGATATTTATGAACTAGAAAAGGAATTAAAACCGGAAAGGGATTATCTGTTTACATATAGCGGAATAGATTTACTAAAAAAAAGATATCTTACACATGATTTTAATAGAAATGTCATAGAGTTACCACAGCAAATGTTTATGGGAATTGCTATGCATCTTGCTATTCCAGAGAAGAAAGAAAAAAGAGTAGAATGGGCAAAAAGGTTTTATGACGTTTTAAGCTCTCTTAAAGCTACAATGGCAACTCCTACAATGAGTAATGCAAGAAAGCCATTCTATCAACTTAGCTCATGTTTTGTAGATACAGTGGATGATAGTTTAAATGGTATATATAAATCTCTAGATAATTTTGCAGAAGTATCTAAGTTCGGGGGTGGTATGGGGATATACCTTGGAAAGATTAGAGCTTTAGGATCACCTATAAGAGGGTTTAAAGGTGCTTCAGGAGGAGTTATACCTTGGATAAAGCTATTTAATGATACTGCAATAGCTGTCGATCAATTAGGAGTTAGAAATGGATCTGTTGCAATATGGTTGGATGTCTGGCATAAAGATATGCCAGAATTTTTACAGATTAGAACTAATAATGGAGATGACAGAAAAAAAGCTCATGATGTTTTCCCTGGGTTATGCTATCCTGATCTGTTTTGGAAACTTGCGGAGACAGATATAGATGCTAATTGGTATATGATGTGTCCTTATGAAATAAAAAATGTAAAAGGATATTCATTAGAGGATTTCTATGGTGAGGAATGGGAAGAAAAATATTATGAGTGTGTTAATGATAATAGAATTTCAAAAAGGGTGATGTTAGTTAAAGATATTGTAAGACTTATTATAAAAAGTGCAGCAGAAACAGGAACGCCTTTTGCTTTTTATAGAGACACAGTTAATGAAATGAATCCTAATAAACATAAAGGAATAATATATTCATCTAATCTTTGTACAGAAATAATGCAAAATATGAGCCCAATGGAATCTAAGAATTCTGAGATTGTAGATGAAAATGGTGATAAGGTAGTTATAGAAAGAAGAAAGGCTGGGGATTTTGTTGTTTGTAATCTTTCTTCTATAGTTTTAGGGAATGTAGATGTTTTAGACGACGAAGAACTTGAATATGTTGTTGAAACTCAAATAAGGGCTATGGATAACGTTATTGATTTAAATTATTATTCAGTTCCTTTTGCAGAAATTACAAATAAGAAATATAGAGGAATTGGACTTGGAACTAGTGGATATCATCATATGCTTGCAAATAATAAAATTCATTGGACATCAGATGAACATATAGATTTTGCGGATAAAGTCTATGAGAAGATTAATTATTATGCAATTAGGGCTAGTATGACGATCTCCAAGGAAAAGGGAAGATATTTGGAATTTGAAGGTTCAGATTGGGACAATGGGAATTATTTTGATCTAAGAGGATATAATTCGGAAAGATGGTTAGAACTCAAAAAAGAAGTAAGAGAACATGGTATGAGAAATGGATATCTAATAGCAATTGCTCCAAACGGATCTACAGCAACAATAGCAGGTACAAGTGAAGGGGTAGATCCAGTAATGTCTAGATTTTATTTAGAAGAAAAGAAAGGTAGTATAGTACCCAAAACAGCTCCAAATCTTTGTGATGAGAATTACTGGTACTATAATTCTGCTTATAATATTAACCAAGAGTGGTGCGTAAAAATTAATGGGGTAAGACAAAGACATATAGATCAAGGGCAGTCATTTAATTTATATATAACTACTGATTATACGATGAGACAAATAATGAACCTTTATGTAGAAGCTTGTAAATGTAAAGTTAAATCAATATATTATGTGAGAAGTAAATCTCTAACTGTTGGAGATTGTGAAAGTTGTTCAGCTTAAGGAGTGATAATATGACTATTAATAGAAAACCATTATTTAATGAATATGGGGATATTGAGACAAATAAAAAAAGAATGATAAATGGAAATACAACTAATCTTAATGATTTTAACAATATGAAATATTCATGGGTTAGTGACTGGTATAGGCAAGCTATGAATAACTTTTGGATACCAGAGGAAGTAAATTTATCACAAGATTTAAAAGATTATGGGAATCTTTCCAAAAGTGAAAGAATAGCATATGATAAGATACTTTCTTTTTTAATTTTTTTAGATTCAATTCAAACAGCTAACTTAGGAAATGTATCAAGCTATATTACAGCAAGTGAAGTTAATTTATGTCTAACTATTCAAGCGTTTCAAGAAGCAGTGCATTCACAAAGCTATAGTTATATGCTTGATACAATTTGTTCGCCAGAGAAAAGAAATGAAATTTTGTATCAATGGAAAGATGATAAAATACTTTTAGAGAGAAATAAGTTTATTGGGGATTTATATAATAATTTTATTTTAAATCCAAGTAAAAAAAATTTATTAAAGACTATAATGGCAAACTATATTCTTGAAGGGATATATTTTTATTCTGGATTTATGTTCTTTTATAACCTTGAAAGACATGGGAAAATGGCTGGATCAGCTCAAGAAATTAGATATATTAATAGAGATGAAAATACCCATCTTTGGTTATTTAGAAATATAATAAAAGAACTACAAGAGGAAGAACCGGATTTGTTTACAGAAGATATGAAAAGTGAATTAATCGATATGATGATAACAGGAGTTGAGCATGAAATAGCTTGGGGTCATTATGTTATTGGGGATGATATACAAGGAATAAATAAAAAGTTAATTACAGATTATATAAAATATTTGGCTAATTTAAGATCAACATCTATAGGTTTAGGAGAAATCTTTCTCAATGTTAAAAAAAATCCTGCAGAATGGGTGGATACCTTAGCAGATGCAAATTCAGTTAAAACTGATTTTTTTGAAGGAAGATCAACTGCTTATGCAAAAGTCACAGCACTTGTAGATGATTTGTAGAATGTCTAATATTTAACAAATAAGGTAATTTTTCATTGAAACTTTTTAAAAAAACGGTTATTTAAAGGTTAACATGTTGAAAAAATGTGTTATAATAATCTATGTTACATTTAATTGTTAAAGGTTTACCAAAGTGGTTAAGGTTTTAAACCAGTAAGTGATTTTAGTAAATTAATATAATTTGAGGAGGATCATAAATTATGAAAAAAGGTATTGCCGCTTCAAAAGGATATGCAATAGGAAAAGTTTTTGTACAAGAGCATGAAGAAATAGTTATAACAGATTCTAAGGTGACAGATGT
The DNA here is from genome assembly GCF_014836335.1 of Clostridium cibarium. Lineage (GTDB taxonomy): Bacteria > Bacillota > Clostridia > Clostridiales > Clostridiaceae > Clostridium > Clostridium cibarium. Next base: position 11,922 of record NZ_JACSRA010000042.1, on the reverse strand, counting down.
AGCAGGGGAGCAAGAAAAATTAAAGAAAGCCCTTGACAACTCAAGAGAACAATTAGAAAAAATCAAAGCAAAAGCAGCAGCTGAAATGGGAGAAGAAAAGGCAGCAGTTTTTGAAGCACATATTACATTATTAGATGACCCGGAATTTACAGGGGCAATGAATTTAGAAATTGAAACTAATAGTGTAAACGCAATGAAAGCCGTAGACAGTGTTACTAATACATTTGTTATGATATTCGATTCAATGGAAGATGCTTACATGAGAGAAAGAGCAGCAGATATTAAGGATGTATCAAAAAGAATTATATCAAACTTAGCAGGTAAAGGTGGAGACGCATTTGCTATAACAGAAGAAAATACAATAGTTGTTGCTCATGATTTAACTCCATCAGATACAGCACAACTTGACAGAACTAAAGTTATAGGATTTATGACAAACATAGGTGGAAGAACTTCTCATGCTGCTATTATGGCAAGAACATTAGAAATTCCAGCTGTACTTGGTCTTGGAGATATAACTACTTCAGTTAAAAATGGAGATTTAGTTATATTAGATGGTATTTCAGGAGATGTTATAATAAATCCTTCTGAGGACGTTATAGCTGAATATAAAGCTAAAAAGGAAAAATTCACTGCTGAGCAAGAAGAATTAAAGAAATTAATAGATGTAAAAACAACTACTAAATCTGGAAAGAGAATAGAAGTTTGTGGAAATATAGGTAAGCCAGAAGATGTACTTGGAGTAATAGCTAATGGTGGAGACGCTGTTGGATTATTTAGAACTGAGTTTTTATATATGGATAGAGATAGTGCTCCAACTGAAGAAGAACAATATGAAAGTTATAAATTTGTTCTTGAAAAGATGGAAGGAAGGCAAGTTGTAATTAGAACTCTTGATATTGGAGGAGATAAGACACTTCCTTATTTACCATTACCAGAAGAAATGAATCCATTCTTAGGATATAGAGCAATAAGACTTTGTTTAGATAGAAAAGAAATATTCAAGGTACAATTAAGAGCGTTACTAAGAGCTTCAGTATATGGTAAGCTATGTGTTATGTTCCCAATGATATCTGGATTAGAAGAGTTTATGCAAGCAAAAGAAGTTGTTGAAGAATGTAAGACTGAATTAAAAGCAGAAGGAAAAGCTTTCTCAGAAGAAATTCAATGGGGTATCATGGTTGAAATTCCAGCTGCTGCAGTTTATGCTGATGAACTTGCAAAGCATGTTGATTTCTTCTCAATTGGAACTAACGACTTAATTCAATATACATTAGCTGCTGATAGAATGAGTGAAAAGGTATCATACCTTTACAACCCAATGCATCCAGCAGTATTAAGATTAATAAAAATGACAATAGATGGTGCTCATAAGCATGGAAAATGGGTAGGAATGTGTGGAGAAATGGCAGGAGATGAAGCTGCTATCCCAACTCTAGTTGAATATGGACTAGATGAATTCTCAATGAGTGCTACTTCAATATTAACAGCTAAGAAGATAATATTAGAGCAAGAATAAGAATAATTTAGAACCTCAATGGAATTTAATTTTCATTGAGGTTTTTTATTTGAATTTATATTTAAGTTTAAGGAACTTTAGCTTCAATATTTAGAGTAACTATAGTATCATTTATATTGATTGGTATTACAAATGGTTAATATTTAGAGGTGGGGATAGCTATGAAAAGCAAACAAAAGGATAAAGACTACATGAAGGCAGTCCGTTTTTATGAAGAGGGAGAGCTTGAAAAAGCATTAAAGAAATGTGATGAATCTATTTCGAATAACTTAAGAAATGCAGCAACCCTTAATTTAAAGGGATTGATTCTATATTTAAAAGGTGATTTAGAAGGAGCAAAGGCTCAGTGGAAAATAAATTCTGAACATAATGATGATAGCTTAGCCAAACATTATATACATGATTCTAAAAGCGATATTAAAAGAGCACAGTATTATAAGGTAGGCGAAAGTTATTTAAAACAATTAAGAATTGAAGAGGCAATAGCTGAATTAGAAAAATGCACAGAAAGTGATTTTAACTCAATAAAAGTAAATTTAGCACTGTCCATTTGTTATTTAAGAAAGGGTGACTATGCACGTAGTAGTGTTTATGCTACTAAGGTACTTAATGTTGATAGAAACAATATAGGTGCTAAAAATATAGCTAAAGAACTTAAGGACGTAGGTGGAATTAAGTTAGAAGTAAGTAAAAGAAATATATGGGCAAAAGGTTTGTTATTCACAGTAGCAACTGTAATAATTGTAGGTAGCATTGTAGCAGGAGCTAGAATATATTTGAATAGTAAAAATACTAGTAGTGAATCAAGTGAAACATTAGTGGAGAAAAATCAGGATACAGACAATGCTCAAGAAGAAAATATTGATGATAAGAATGAGACTAAAGAAAAGGGAGAAACTAAGACTGAAAATCTAGTAGATTTTAGTGTATTGGAATCATCTGTGAATAATAAAGATTACGAGGCTATATATAATAATATAAAAAATGTTAATGGAAATGATTTAAAAGGAAGAGATAAAACTATATATTATAAAGGCATAGAAATTCTGAAAAATGAGGGAGCAAACTTCTTTTATAGGAAAGGATCTGAACTTTATAATAAGAAGGCATTAAATGAAGCAAAGTCTGAGTTTTCAAAAGGATATGAGTATGGTAATGGAAACTATATATATCCTCACATAGTATTTTTTAAAGCAGCAACAGATGAAGAGTTAGGAAATATAGATGATGCTATTAGTGGATACGAGGAGTTTTATAACAAGTTTAAAAATGAGACTTATATGGAGGAAACTACATATAAACTTGCATTATTATATAAGGAAAGGGATATAGATAAAAGTATTGCTTTTGCAAGAGAGATTAGAGAAAAATATCCATCATCTATGTATAATAATAAAGCTATTTCTAATTTACTAGATACTAAATAAATTAGGATGTGGTATTTTGATTACAGTTATAAAAGATGTAGAAGTCTATAGTCCTAAATATATAGGAAGGAAACAAGTTCTTATAGTAGGAAATAGATTTGAAGGAATTTATGATGAAATTAGTATTCCTACTAACTTTATCCACATTAATGAAGTTGATGGAAGTGGAAAGTTAATTTTTCCTGGCTTTATTGATAATCATGTGCATATTATTGGAGCGGGTGGAGAAGAAGGATTTTCTACAAGAACCAGTGAAATTAAATTTTCAGAATTAACAACTTCAGGAATAACTACAGCAATAGGATGCCTTGGCACAGATGGGGTATGTCGAGATATGGAAAGCTTAATTGCAAAAGCAAGATCACTTGAAGAAGATGGTATATCAGCTTATTGTTACACTGGCTCTTATCAGGTCCCTGTTGTAACAGTGACAAATAGCATAAAAGAGGATTTAATGCTTATCGATAAAGTTATTGGAGTTGGAGAAATTGCACTCTCTGATCATAGAAGTTCACAACCTACTTTTGAAGAGTTTGTAAAAGTTGCTGCAGAAGCAAGAGTTGGTGGACTATTGTCAGGAAAAAGTGGTATTGTGGATATACATATGGGTGTAGGAAATAGAAGATTAGAAAAGGTATTTTTACTGTTAGAAAATACTGAAATTCCACCAACACAATTGCTACCTACTCATATTAATAGGAGTAGGGAACTTTTTGAGGAAGGAATAGAATATTTAAAAAAAGGTGGATATATAGATTTAACTACTAGTTCAGACCCGGACTATTTAGAGCCAGGGGAGTTGATTGCAAGTAAAGGATTAAAAAGGATATATGATTTAGGTCTACCTATAGAACAGGTTACTTTTTCTTCTGATGGACAGGGGAGCATGCCCAAATATAATGAGAATGATGAATTTATGGGAATAGGTATATGTTCTGTAAAATCCCTTTATTGTGAAGTAAGAAAAGCCATTCTAGAAGAAGGAATGCCAATAGAAAAGACTATAGTGGTAATTACTTCCAATGTGGCAAAATTATTTAAGTTAAAAGATGTAGGGGAGATAAAGGCAGGATATTTTGCAGATTTTGTGTTAGTAAATAAAGATGATTTAAAGATTTGTGACGTATATGCAAAGGGGAAAATCTTAGTTAAGGACGAAAAAGCAATAGTTAAAAATGTTTTTGAATAAAAAAAAGAGGGTGTAAACCCTCTTTTAACATTTAAAAAATAAATGATGTCCTATAGATTTAGTATCTTTTTTTTCAGTATGCTGCATCCAAGAACATGTAGAAATAGACGGGTTATAATAGTATAGAGCTTCATTAGTAGGATCACTTCCTCTTAAAGCATCGTATACAGCGGCATAACAATTTTTATCAGGATGGGCAGCTATATGCCCATTATTTACGCATGAAAATGCTTTGGGCTGATATATCACTTCCTTAATTGTGTTGGGGAATTTAGGACTTAAGACCCTGTTTAAAACTACAGAGGCTACAGCTACTTTCCCTTCGTATGGCTCACCTCGACTTTCGGCGTAAATTAATTTTGCCATTAAATCAATGTCGGATTGAGTTATATATAATTTTTTTTGACCGTGATTAAAGACTTCTACTGCCTTATCTATATTATTTTGGTCTAAATTTTCCGATCCTGCATTTGGTTTTGCATCTAAAGCTTTTGCTGTAGTACAGTTAGAAAATACTACAAGTGAGAGGGCTAAGCAAAGTATAAATAGATTTAAAAATTTTTTCATATGAACCTCCTTTTCTAACCCGGTCAAGAAATATTATGACCAAAAGGAAATTATATATACTATTTTTTATTAAAATTATCCAGTTCTGCACTTAAATACTTCAACTTATTAATAAAATCATTATATTTAAAAAAACTATCATTATAGTTTTTTTCAATTTCTGCACTATTAGCATCTTTTGATGTTTTCTCAAAAATAATAGAATCTTCTAATGCATTTATATATAGTTCATAATAGTTAATAGATTCCTGAAGCAAATTGTAACAATTATTGCCGCCCTCTGGTATAGTTAAGCCATAAGATTGGCTTTTGATATCACTTAATTTAGAACGTTTATCTTTAATATCTTTTAATAGTACATCTAAGCTTCTTTTATCTTCTTTAATTTTTGTCAATGCGGGTTTTAGATCTTCGTTTATGCTATCAAAGGCTATTAAGCAATTTTTTATGTTGGAAACATAAGATTTCTTTTGATCAACATAGATATCATTATCTCTGTTTATTTTAATAATAGTTCCAAAATAGTCAAATGATCTAGAGAAAAAATTCTTAGCTTCGGGAGGAATACTTCCATTGACACCAAGTGAGTTAAGTGTTTCATAATTTTTTTCAAAAAGAGAATAAGTTGTTGAATAATCATTGTATTTTGATAAAAGATTTTTATCTTCTGGAGCTTTTACTAGATTTAAACATGACTCAAAAAGAGTTATGTTATATCCTAAGGTCTTTAATAATTCGTCTTTAATAGAAAGTTTGTTATCATTAACTTCTAAAGCATATAATTCATCATTTATTGATTTTAAATTGATTAATTCAGAGGAAAGGATATCCTCAGTTTCATTTAAGTCTAGTCCATTATCAGTTAAACACCCTTGAAGAGATGAATTATGCTTTTCAATATCTTTACAGATTTTATTTAGGTTGTTCATATCCCTACTTCCAGGAGACAAGTTTATAAAAAGTAATATTAATAAGGTTAATATTATTAAAAAGGCAAAAATATATACAAGTTTATTATTAATTTTTAAATTCATAATTTTCATAGTAGTTACTCCTTTTTCTAAAATTAATGTACCTTATAAAATATATATTTTAAGAAAAAATAAATAGTATATAAATATTCATAAAATTGTAATTAGCTTTTATATTAAGGATTAGGAAATTGGTGTATAATTTATATATAAAGTATTTTGTTGAGGTGACCACATGCAAGAATTTTATTTAATGATAGTAAATACGATAAAAAATATATCAGCCTGGTCTATATTAGATATTTTAGTAGTATCTTTTATTTTTTATAAAGGGTATATGTTAATAAAAGAGACGCGAGCTGAACAATTATTGAAGGGAATAGTTTTTATAGTAGTACTTATTCCTGTTAGTTACATTTTAAAATTAGATATGTTAAACTTTATTCTAAATAAAACATTAACTATAGGAGTGTTATCTGTTGTTATTATATTCCAACCAGAAATAAGAAGGGCATTAGAACATTTAGGAAGAAGCGCTTTTGATGACATTCACAATGGTCCTAGTGTGGAGAAGAGAACAGAAGTTGTGGATGCAGTTGTAGTAGCTGTGGAAAACTTAGCAGAGACGAAAACAGGAGCGCTAATTGCTATAGAACAGGGAACTGGGCTTGGCGAATTGTTACCTTCGGGAACAATAATAGATGCAAAAGTCAGTGCGAATTTACTAGAAAATATTTTTGTTGTGAATACACCTCTTCATGATGGAGCCACAATAATAAGAAAAGATAGGATTCACGCTTCGGGTTGTGTTTTACCATTAACTAATAATAATTCGATAAATAAGAAACTTGGAACTAGACATAGGGCAGCAATTGGTTTGTCAGAAAACTCAGATGCGTTAATTATAGTAGTATCTGAAGAAACAGGAGTTATATCTTTAGCTGTAAATGGAAGGTTAACGAGGAATTATGATAAAGAAAAATTAAAAACAATATTGCTTAAGATAATGGCTAATAGGGATTCAAAAAGGGTAAAAACTGCTGGAGAGAAGGTGAAGACATGGATAATGGGAATGAAAAAAGCCTAATTATAAAGCTGATATGCATATTATTATCTTTTGTATTATGGCTATATATATCTAATGTTGAAAATCCAACAAGGACATCCGACATAAAAGATGTTCCTGTGGAAATAGTTAATACAGAAGTATTAGATAGTTCAAATCTTTGTATTTCTCCAGATCAAAGTTTTGTTGTAGATGTAAAACTAGAGGGGCCAGCTAATGACATATACAGTGTAAAGAAAAATGATTTCAACATAAAAGCTGATTTAAGTTCATATGCGCTAAAAAAAGGTGAGAATAATATACCTGTCCAGATAGAGAGTTATCCACAGGGGTTAACTATAAAAAACATCGGAGTATTAGCAGTTAAAGTTAATATAGAGAATAAAGTGGAAAAGGAAGTTTCGGTATATTCTGCTGTAAAGACGACATTTAAGAATGGAATTACGAAAAGTTCCGTAGATGTTAAACCTAATAAAGTTAAAGTATCAGGACCAGAAAGTGCTGTAAATAAAGTTGCTAAGGTAGCTTTGAAGGGTGAAAAGCTTGATATTGAGGAAAATATAAATGAGAAATTTAATTTAGTAGCAGTAGATGCTCAAGGAAATGAAGTTAAAGGGGTTAACGTTAGTGAGAATGAAGGAATACTAGCTATAGAGGTAGGAAATCAAAAAGATGTTACTATTAAGCCTACTTATACAGGAAAGTTAAGTTCTAATCTAACTCTTGAAAGCACTGTTTTATCAAAAGAGAAAGTTACTATAATAGGAAACTATGATGAAATTTCTAATATAGATAGTATAGAAACTGAGCCAATAGATTTGGCTAGTATTAATAATAATGAAGATATTAAGATAAAGTTAAAACTGCCTAGTGGAATTATGTTAGCAAGTGGACAAAATTATGTCGTGGCAACAATAAAAGTGAAGGATAATACTGTAACAAAAAGCATTGATGGTGTACAAGTTAACTTAATAAATAAAAAAGAAGGTACGTTAAAATATGAAGTTCCTAATATTAGTGTAGAGGTATCTGGAACGCAAGAGGCTTTAAATTCAATAACAGCAGCCAATATATCAGCTACTGCTTCAGTTGGAGATATAACCGAAGCAGGTGAAAAGGAAGTTCCTATAGAAGTTAACATAGTTAATGCAGATAATAATATAAAAGTAATATCAAAACCAGAGAAGGTTAAAGTAACAGTTAAATAAAAAGTAGCGTTGCTACTTTTTTTTATAATATGATAAAATGATTATCTAGTAGATAAAAGGGATGTGTTATAACTATGACTATTAGAATAAATAATGTTAACCTAAATATAGATGAATCACAAGATATTCTTAAGAAAAAAGTAGCTAGTGAACTTAAGATATTAGAGGAGGATATTATAGGGTATAAAATAATAAGGGAAAGTATAGATGCCAGAAAAAAGGACAATATTAAATTTAATTATTCTATCGAGATAAAGTGTAATGGAGAAAAAAAGATATTGAAGCATGCAAAGTGCAAGGATGCTAAGCTGGAAGAAGATGAGATGCATGAAGATATAGTTCATGGAAATAAAAAAATGAATTTCAGGCCTATAGTAATAGGGTTTGGACCGGCAGGAATATTTTCAGCTTTAACTTTAGCTAGAGAAGGATATAGGCCTATAGTCTTTGAACGTGGAGAAGATGTGGATAATAGAACAAAGACTGTGGAAAGTTTTTGGAAAGGAAAATCTGATTTAAATCTAGAATCTAATGTTCAATTTGGTGAAGGTGGAGCAGGAGCTTTCTCTGATGGGAAATTGACAACAAGAATAAAAGATAAGAGATGTACATTTGTACTAGAGGAACTTGTAAAGGCTGGAGCTCCGGAAGAGATAACATATATAGGAAAACCGCATGTGGGGACTGATATACTTAAGGATGTAGTTAAAAATATAAGAGAAGAAATAAAAGCTTTAGGTGGGGAAGTTCATTTCAATTCTAAATTAGAAAGAATTAATGTCAAGGATGGCAAAATTCAAAGTATAAAAGTAAATGGAAATGAAATAAGTTGTGAAGTATTAATATTATCTATTGGACATAGTTCTAGAGATACATACACTATGCTTCACAATGAAGGAATATTTATGGAGAGCAAAGCTTTTGCTATTGGAGTTAGAATAGAGCATCCTCAAGAACTTATTAATGTAAGTCAGTATGGTAAATTTGCAAACCATCCTAGATTAAAGGCAGCAGATTATAAATTAACTTATCAAAGTGTTAAGAATAATAGAGGAATATATTCTTTTTGTATGTGTCCTGGAGGAATAGTAGTAGCTGCTGCATCTGAAGAGAATAGACTTGTTTCAAATGGAATGAGTTATCATGCAAGAGATCTAGAAAATGCAAATTCAGCTTTAGTTGTAACGGTAGGATCAAAGGATTTTGAAGGAAATTCACCTTTAAGTGGTATGGAATTTCAAAGACATTATGAAAGTTTGGCCTATAATCTTGGAGGCGGTAAGTATAAGGCGCCAGTACAACTTGTAGGAGATTTCTTAAAAGGTGAAAAAAGTAAGAAGATAGGGAGTGTAAATCCATCCTATACTGCAGGATTTGAACTTAGAGAAATAAATGAATGTTTACCTAGTTATGTTGTGGATACTTTAAAAGAAGGGATAGTTAAATTTGACACAAAGATAAAAGGGTATGCGATGAATGACGCAATTTTAACAGGTATAGAAACTAGAACTTCTGCCCCTGTAAGGATAAGTAGAAATGAAAAGTTGGAAAGTATAAGTACTAAAGGACTATATCCAGCTGGAGAAGGGGCTGGATTTGCTGGAGGAATTATATCTGCTGCAGTTGATGGAATCAAGGTTGCAGAGAAAATAATAAATGAATACAAATAAAAAACAATCTTTTGAATATTCTGAAAATTTAGCTTTTCAGAATATTTTTTGTTACAATAAAATTATAATAAATGGAATAACTGTGTCTTAGATTGTTATAAAATTAACATATTCAATTTAATTAGGATGTATGTTTATATTATTTTTATAAATTACAATATAAAATTAAGCAAAAACAAATAATTAATAAGAGGTGCATATAAATGAGTAAAAATTTTGATGATTTATTATCAAGGGTGAAAGAATGCAAGAGAAAAAAAGTTTCAGTTGCAGTAGCACAAGATGAACCAGTGTTAGAAGCTATTAAAGCTGCAAAAGAACAAGGCATAGCTGATGCTATATTGGTAGGGGATAAGGAAAAAATAAAAGAAATAGCAGATTCAATAGGAATGGATCTAACTCAATTTGAAGTAATTCATGAACCTGATGTAAAGAAAGCGGCACTTTTTGCTATACAGCTAGTATCAAGCGGACGAGCTGACATGGTTATGAAAGGTTTAGTAGATACAGCTACTTTCTTAAGAAGTGTGTTAAATAAAGAAGTTGGTCTTAGAACTGGTAAAGTTATGTCACATGTGTCAGTGTTTGAAATAGAAGGTTTTGACAGATTAATTTTCTTAACAGATGCAGCATTTAACACATATCCAGATTTAAAGGCTAAGGTTCAAATTTTACAAAATTCAGTTTATGTAGCTCATGCATGTGGAATAGAATGTCCAAAAGTTGCGCCAGTATGTGCTGTTGAAGTAGTGAATCCAGACATGCCAGCAACAGTAGATGCTTCATTATTATCAAAGATGAATGATAGAGGACAAATTAAGGGATGTATCGTAGATGGACCTCTTGCTCTTGATAATGCATTGTCAGAAGAAGCTGCTCATCATAAAGGAATTACAGGCCCTGTTGCAGGGAAAGCTGACATAATAATGTTACCAAATATAGAAACAGCAAATGTTATGTATAAAACTTTAACTTACACTTCTAATTCAAGGAATGGTGGATTATTAGTAGGTACATCAGCACCAGTAATATTAACTTCAAGAGCAGATAGCTTTGAAACTAAAGTGAATTCAATAGCTTTAGCGGCAGTTGTTGCAGAAGCTGCAAAATAAATTGAAATATTGGAGGATGAGATATGTCATATAAGTTATTAATTATTAATCCAGGTTCAACTTCAACAAAAATTGGAGTATATGAAGATGAAAAAGAGTTGTTTGAAGAAACACTAAGACATACAAATGAGGAAATAAAGAAATATGACACAATATATGATCAATTTGGATTTAGAAAAGAAGTAATAATAAATATACTTAAAGAAAAGAAATTTGATTTAAAAACATTAAGTGCAGTTGTAGGTAGAGGTGGAATGCTTAAGCCTGTAGAAGGTGGAACTTATGCTGTGAATGATGCAATGATAGAAGACTTAAAAGTTGGAGTGCAAGGACCACATGCATCTAATTTGGGTGGGATACTTGCTAGATCAATTGGAGATGAATTAGGGGTGCCATCATTTATTGTTGATCCTGTTGTTACTGATGAACTTGCAGATGTGGCTAGAATATCAGGAGCTCCTGAACTTCCAAGAAAGAGTAAGTTCCATGCCTTAAATCAAAAAGCAGTGGCTAAAAGATATGGTAAAGAAAGTGGAAAAGGATATGAGAACTTAAATCTTGTAGTTGTGCATATGGGTGGAGGAGTTTCAGTTGGAGCTCATAACCATGGTAAAGTTGTTGACGTAAATAATGCCTTAGATGGAGATGGTCCATTTTCACCAGAAAGAGCAGGGGCAGTTCCAGTTGGAGATCTAATTAAAATGTGTTTTAGTGGAAAGTATAGTGAAGCTGAAGTATATAGCAAGATAGTTGGAAAAGGTGGAATTGTTGCTTATTTAGATACAAATGATTTTAGAGACGTTGTAGATATGATGGAAAAAGGAGATAAACAAGCTGAAAAATTATACAAAGCATTTCTTTATCAAATAACTAAAGCAATTGGAGAAATGTCAGCGGCATTAAATGGTAAGGTTGATCAAATATTACTTACAGGAGGAATTGCTTATTCACCTGTATTAGTGCCAGATTTAAAATCTAATGTTGAGTGGATTGCTCCAGTTACAGTATATCCAGGAGAAGATGAATTATTAGCTTTAGCACAAGGAGCAATTAGAGTTCTAAGTGGAGAAGAAGAAGCTAAAGTCTATTAGAAATAAATAAATTATTAATATAAAAAAGGAGCTGTCTCCAAATGATTTAAAATCATTTGTCGGAGACGGCTCCCTTTTTTGAATTTGAAGAAATTATTCAAC
>NZ_JACSRA010000041.1 GCF_014836335.1 Clostridium cibarium | reverse complement strand
GTATATATACCCCTTTACTTTAATTTTTTAGAAACTTATTACCTAATAAGTAAAATCATTACATTAATTCTATTTAGTAGTATAATGTAATTATAGAAATTCATACAAACACATGTGTTTACTTAATAAAAATTATTTATATGAATTTCACTATAAAATATTTTAAAGGGGGATCTTACTATGGTAAAAAGTAAAAAATTCAAAATTCTAACTACTCTATTTTCTGCTTTACTACTCTTTTCTTTATTGCCTTATAAAGTAGGCAATGCAGTACCACTACCCACAAATGTTTCAGCGAATAGTCTTAATGACCTGGACAACATTGATGTAAAAGATCTTAATACACAATCAGAAAGGACAATTTTAAAATCTCAATATACTACAAATATTGATGGATTAAATCCAGTAACTGAAGGATCATCAAAAGAATATATTCCAAGTGGACTTCCAGTTGCAAAATCACCACAATCTGTTGTAATAGGAAGTGATGACAGAACAGAAATAACTAATACAACAGTATTTCCATACTCTGCAATATGTTATATAAGAATGGTTTTCCCAAATAATAAGGCTTATATTGGAACTGCATGGATGTATGCTAAAAATGTTGCTATAACAGCTGGACACTGTGTTTATTCTGCTGAAGATGGTGGATGGGCAAAGAGCATTTTAGTTTGTCCTGGTGCAAATGGAAGTAACTTACCTTTTGGTTCAACATATGCTACAAATATATCTGCTCCTAAAGGATGGACAGAAAAAAATTCAACTGACTATGATTGGGGACTTCTTCAATTAAAAGATAATATAGGTAACAACACTGGATATTTCGGTGCATCTTGGACATCATCATCCTTAAAAGGCAGTAATGTTGATGTAACTGGCTATCCTGGTGAAAAAAGCAGAACCTTATGGAAAATGAGTGGAACTATTACAAGTGACACATCAAACAAAGTATATTATCAAATTGATACTACTGGTGGACAAAGCGGTTGTCCTGTTTATCAGGGAGACGGTGAAAATACTCGTGCTGTTGCTATTCACACTTCTGGCTCTAGTGCAGGTGGATGGAACAGCGCAACAAGAATAACAAAACCTATATTTGATTATATAAATAGCTTTAGATAAAAAATAAGGTGCTAAATGCACCTTATTTTTATTAGTTCTCCATTAATTTATCAGTAATAATTTCATAAAATGATATAATATTATCCTCTGATCCAAGTACTATTCTTCTATATGCCTTATTAATTGGAAAAGCATCGGCTCCATTTACTGTTATGTAAAAACCTTGTTCTTTATTATACTCCCATATACAGCCTTCTCCAACTTTCCTTCTCATAGTCTCCCCTAGATAGATTCCCCATATAGTAGCTACTGATTTAATTTGATTATCCGTTGGCTTTCTAGCTTCATCAGAATTCTTTAAATCCTTTGAATAATAATCTAAAATCCCTTCTACCTCTACTATACTCTTATCTGAAAAGTCTAAGTTCTTGTTAATGCTTTGCCCATGCTCTACTGCCTTTTCATAGATTTTTTTTATGTAATCTTCCATTTCAGTTGTTAACATATCTTTTCCCCCTAAGTAAATCATAATATTTATATCTTATTATACCATGTTATTTTTATCCATAAGTAGAAAAATTAAGATTTTAAAACAACATTCTTATACTAAAGGGAATTACAACTGCTATAGTGCAAATCTTATTTAATTTTTTATATTTATCTTTATTCATATTCATTTACCGTTTTTCTTATAATCTTCCCCTTACCTATAAATGATATCAATAATGCTACATTAAAAATCATTTCAACTATTAAGCATATTATACTCATTTTCTGTGGATTGCTCCAAATTTCATAAGGCGCCATTACTATATTATCAGCATATGCTACCACAAACACCGTTGCACCTACAAATAACTTAATTAAGAAAAATATACTAGGTATAACATATGTTAAAATTCCATTTACTTTGATTACTCTTTTTATTATTTTTTTTTCATTATATTTATTGGATTTTATAATTTTAAATAAACCATTAACATACATAAATAAAATTGACATAAAAAATAATTCTCCTATATTTGTAATACCAAACCCGCCAATATAAGGATTTAATAATGCTGCACCGGTTCCTATTATGGAAAATATCCACCATAACTTACTAAACATTTTCATTTTAATCACTCCCCTTATTTCTTATCTTTTAAAGTCTCTAATAATTTTACCACCATTGTCATATACAAAAAGGAAAAAATACATTGAAAATCACCTCAATGTACCTCTTTTCCTAAACTTATTAAATTGCCTTTTCCAATGAATAGTAAAACTATTCTTTCCTCTCAATAAGCTTAACATTATTTAGTTCACCGCTTATATCTTTTACACTAAATTCAGCATCTTCATTTAGCCCAACTACTGGAATATCCAAATGAACAAGTAATCCATCATCCACATCAAGCTTTCCTACAAACTCTTCAGGGAAAGTCGTATTAATAGACATAATGTCTGCCTCTAAATTATTGAATTTTAAATTTAATTCACTACTTATTCCATAGACAGTATTATCTGTTTTATTAACATATACACCAATTACAAGCATTGATCTTTTTATATGAGAATATATACCTTTTATTAGTACAAAATTTACAGTTCCTTCAGCAAACTCAAAATTTGTTAAATTAAAAAATTGCTGTATGCTGTCAACTTCTCTTTTTATATCTTCATCTACTAACTGATCTTCCTGTACTTTAGCTACCTTTATTCTAATTGCCATTTAATCACTTCCTAGTTTACCCAATTTTCTATTTCAGTTATAACAGAATTTAAACATGAATGCAATTTCCCTATTATTCCTTCAGTTTCATATACTAAGTTTTCATAGTATGCTCTTTTAGTATTTATCTCATCTAAGTTATTATCAATTATAGTAATCATCTTTCCATAACCATTTTCAACTAGTTCATTTTTTGCAGTATTTTTATATCTGGTCTTATATACATTTCCCTCCCAAAATTCATAAGATTGTCCTACAAAACTATCTAAAGACTTTTCTAAAGACTTCATCTCACTCTTCTTTTCTTTCATTCTCTCGTATAAACTTGCAAGAGCCTTTGCTTTTGCTCTATAATCTTCTAATTTAGAACTTTCTTCACTAATATCTTTTCTATATGAATCTCTTCTTCTTTTTAAACCTGATAATGACATAAAACAGTTTCCCCTCTCTGTCCTTTCCAAATTCTTATATTAAATTTTATGAACTTTACTTTAACATACTTTTCCTCTACATATAAATGATACAAATATTACTACAGGAAATACCAAAGTCACTCTATTAATTTATTTTTCCCAAGGCAAATCAAATGTTACTACTGGTATTGTAGCATCAACTTCCGCTCCTAGTCCAAGACATCCTCCAAGCTTAACATGTACTGCGTTTACATTTACTCCTTTATAATCTAATACTTGTGTATTAGATACATCAGCATCTGCAGAGGCACTTAAACCTATTTTACCTTTAACACCTAAGGATAATAAAGACGTAGAAGTACTAACCTTTACTTTTCCTCCAGCATATTCATTTTTCTCTGTATTTCCTGGAACAGTTAAAATTGAAGTTCCTACAGTACCAGAAGCTTCTGCCCCTGTAGCTTTACCGCCAATTCCAAAATCAAAGTCTCCATTACTTTTAACATAATCATTAACATAACCACCTGCTGATAGAGCCGTTGCATTGGCTTTTACATATCCATTAAAAGTATCTGTTCCTAAAACAGTTGAATAATTTGCATCTACTACAGATACTGACCCTTTTGCTTGAAATCCTGAATAATCATCTGTAAATCCTATTTTACCTGTTGCTGCAGCAGATCCTAAAGATAAGCTTGCTTTTTGCTTTAAATAGTCTGTCAATTGTGCATTTTCATATACATTAAATAGTGAACCACTTGCGTCTACAGAGCCTACTCCCTTATTGTAATTTGCATTATATTGTCCACCAAAAGCTGTATATCCTCCATAGATGTAAGTATCTGATGCTATTCCTCTAGCCCATTGATTTTCAGAAAGATATTTTGCATCTGCACTATAATAAAATGGATCTTCTTTTAGCTTTATATTTAAGTTATCAGCCTTTTCTTCCTTGTACCATGTTTGAACACTTATTTCCTTTACCTTGTCTGCATTAATTTTATTATCATAATGATAATTATTAGCTACAGCTTTTAATTGATACATTAACTCATTAATTCTATCCAATAAATTATTAGCTTCTGTTAAACAATTTGAATCAACTTCTGTAAGCTCATCATTAATTTTGCATAATTCACTATCCAAACCACTGTATGTCTCTACTACATCTGAAGTATTTAAACTCTCAACAGAAATATAATTAGAAGCTTCATCATTTAATGCTTCAACTTCAGCAGCTAATGACTGGAATTCTTCATTTTTACCGTTCAAACCTTCCTTAACATTATCTAAAGTCTCTGCGTCTATACTACCTGTTTCTGAGGATTCTAATGCAATATAACTATTATGCATTTTTTCAAAGGTTGTGGAAACCTCTGCTGCTATATTCATAAAAGCATTAATATAATTCACAGTAACCTTTGTTAAATATTCTTTATAGGCCGTAGCACCGTCTCCTCTAAAATTGTTAGTTTGAGTAAGTTCATATATATTCTTGTAATGTTCATAAAAAGTATCTTCTACGATCTTTTTATATTGATTAACTTGATTCAACATTTCAGTAACATTACTATTTACTAATCTTGCCATTCTAATTCCACCTTTAAACCTTAAAATACTATTGACTTATTAACTTATTAACTGCATCTGTTGTTCTGTTAAAAATAGTTTTGGATGCTATATCATCATCAAGTTTCATCCAGTTAGCCTTAACTATCTCTAAAGTATGTAAATCAATTTCTGTAATATCTCCAAATTGTGCCAAAGCTGAATTTAGAGCCTCTAAACATTCTAAAAACTTATCTATGCTTTGAAGCTGTATATTTTTTTTGTCAGCACTATATTTTAAAGCCTTAACTTTTCCATTTGTTCCTCTACTGCTAGTTATCTCTTTTTGTAAATCTTCTGGTCTAATAAGAATTTGTGCCATATTTTATGCCTCCTTTTTTTTATATAATAAATGACTTTCTGTTATTTTCAAATTTCCCTTAATGTATATTTTTTTAAGCAATTCATAATCACATATGTTTAAAGCCTCAAAGTAATCATCGAAATCAATTCCTTTTGAAAATAAATCAATACAATATTTATTAAATATGTAAGGCTTTTTCTCTAAGGTATATGCCAGCTTGTACAATATTGCATCTTTAGCTTTTGATACATTTTCTTCATTAAGGTATTTAAGAATCTTTGTACTATATTCACCTAGCTTTGTATTGAAGTAAATTAAGCTATTATCAAACTCATCTAATAACAACAATCCTTTTTCTTTAAACATAATTTCATTTATTACAGATAATAAAAGCTGTTTTTCTAAATAGGTTATATCTTCATTAAAGAAATTAAAATTTATTCCTCCCATTGTTGTATTCTTTCTAGCTGTATCAATTAAATGCACATCACTTTGCAAATACTTATTTACAGCTTTTGCTATAGGCATAACATAAGTTTCCTTTGCCTTAATACTTTCTATATATTTAAACATTTTACTTTTATTCAAATCACTTAAGTCACCATTGATAAAAAGAATGCTATTTGGGAGAACTACAATTTCTTCCGTAAATTCTTTAAAATCTTGAAAACTTATACTTAAATAATCCTTTGTCAGCTTTTCTAAATTAAAGCTTTTATTTACATTAGAAAACTCCATCATATGGTAGTAAGCTCTACATTCAACGATTTTATAATTATAAGAAAAACTATTTTTTGCAGCTTCTTTAGCTCTACAAAATATTTCTTCATCTATTTTCTCTTCATATAAAGTTTTTAAAAGCACTGTAACAACATCATCTAACCTTTCTTTTTTAGTCTTTGTAGAAATATATATTATGTCAGTTTTTACATCACCTTTAATTCTAATGTCATATTTTTCTCTCATTATTATATCCATATAGTTAATAAGTACATCTCCGCTAGCTTGATTAACTTCTTTAATCTCATTCTTAGGCAGCAGTAGCATCTTATCTATACAAAATCCAGATTTTATCCCAATAGTTAAGTAAATTTCATCTTCCCTATATTCTTGTTCATTAAATTGAACCGTTAATTTATTTATTATATTGGCTCTCATATTTTCACCCCTTCATAAAAACGAACCATTTTTCTCAATTGATCTTATAATTTTATTATATAGCATATAAATGCAGCTTTCCTTCAAATATCCAACTTTGTGACTAAAGTCCTTTAATGTTAAGACTAAAGTCCTAAATTTATTAGGACTTTAGAAATATATAAAAACTGTATTACAAAAAACACTAGGAAAACACAGGGCTGAGCTCTACAAAACCTCCTAATAACTGTTTTTTTGTAACATATTAAGGCTTATTGTCTAATATATAAATTGATGTTATAATACCCAACGGAAGGGGTGTAGTGATAATTGTCTAACTTTACAAATTACAACAATAACAATAATAATAATTTTTATGGAAATCAAAATTATGGTTTTCAACCTTACGAAACTAAGAATAAGAAAGGTGTTTTATTCATACTTTCTATAGTTTTTTTTGCACTTGGTTTTTTGATTTCATGTCTTAATACCTTTGTTAATCACCTAAGGAATACTCGTCTTAATTTACCTAATACTATGAGTTTTTCTTTAGGTCTTATTTTCGGAAGTATAGTAATTATAGCAATCTTATTTTTATTAGGAACTAAAGTTTTTAAGAAGAATGGAGTTCTTTTTGCATTTTCTATAATTTTTTTCCTAGGTTCTTTAGGTTCAACAGTAACTACCGTTAAAGCCATTGGGGATGAAGCGCGAGCAAATAGAGCTGGTGAAGAAAAATTAATCAGCGTTTGTAATAGTATAGCAAACGAACAAGACATAAGTGGAGAAAACTATGAAAAATCACAATATGGAGAATTAACTCCAATCTTAAATATCATTAGAGATTATGGTACAAAATGCACAGCTTTTAAAAATGATATAAACAATAATATTTCCTCTATTGGACTTGAGACCATGCTAAACCCTAATTCACTAGGAGATGTGGAAAAAATCAAAAGTTCAAAGAAAAAATTAGAGGATACTGTTAAAATTTATGATGACTATGAAACAAAATATAATGATCTAGTTACAAATCTTGATACAAGCGTTTCAAATACGGAATTGCCAAAAGAATTTAAGACAAGTTTTCTAGACGGTTTTAGAAAATCACAACTTGAAAATAGTAAAGATATGAAGGAATTTTTCAAAGTTGAAAAAGATGTATTTTCTAAAATAAATAGTTTAATGGATTTTTTACTTGCCTCTCAAGGTAAGTACGTTGTTAAAAATAATGAAATATTATTTTATGCTGATGCTGATCTAGATAAATATAATGGATTTATTAAAGATATCAATAATCTTGCCCAAAAAGAAGCTGAAATACAAAATAGAATCGCTAAAAGCAAAAGCCAAAAACTTGATGACTTAAATAATCTTAAGTAATCTTCACCAAAAAAAGATATAACAATAACCCCTCGGGAAAATTCAAGTTAGATTTTCCCGGGGTTATTTATTTTTCCAAATCAATATTTATTGTCTAATATGTAAATTGATGTTATAATACCCAACGGAAGGGGTGTAGTAATAATTGTCTAACTTTACAGATTACAACGATGATAATAATTTTTATGAAAATCAAGATTATGATTTTGAACCTTACGAAACTAAAAAGAAAAAGAAAGGTGTTCTATTTATACTTTCTATAGTTTTTTTTGCACTTGGTTTTTTGATTTCATGCCTTAATACCTTTATTAATCACCTAAGGAATACTCGTCTTGAATTACCCAATACTATGAGTTTTTCTTTAGGTCTTATTTTCGGAAGTATAGTAATTATAACAATCTTATTTTTATTAGGAACTAAAGTTTTTAAGAAAAATGGAATTCTTTTTGCATTTTCTATAATTTTTTTCCTAGGTTCTTCAGGTATAATAGTAAGCACATTTAAAACTATTGGAGATGAATATCTGGCAAATAAAGCTGGCGAGGAAAAATTAATCAGCCTTTGCAATAGTATAGCAAACGAGCAAGACATTAGTGGAGAAAGCTATGAAAAATCACAATATGGAGAATTAACTCCACTTTTAAATGTCATTAGAGATTATGGTACAAAATACAGATCTCTTTCAAATGATATAAATGAGAATATTTCCTCTATTGGAATTGACAACATATTAAAACCTAATTCACTAGGAAACAGTGAGCAAATTAAAACTTCAAAGAAAAAATTAGAGGATACTGTTAAAATTATTGATAAAACTGAAGCAGAATGTAATGATTTAATTGCAAACCTTGATAAAAGCGTTTCAAATATGGAATTACCCCAAAAATATAAAACAGATTTTCTTAATGGTTTTAGAAAATCACAACTTAAAGATGGTAAAAATTTGACTGAATTATTTAAAGTTCAAAAAGAGATATTTTCTAAGGCAAATAGCTTTTTAGATTTTTTGCTTTCTTCTCAAGGTAAGTACGTTATTAAAGATAACAAAATGTTATTTTATACTAATGCTGATCTAGATAAAGCTAGTGTATTTATTAAAGATATTAAGAATCTTGCTCAAAAAGAAACTGAAATACAAGATAAAATGACTAAAAGCAAAAATAAAGGTCTTGATGACTTAAATAAGCTTAAGTAACTTAAATGTACTACAAAATATGAAATCCTCATCCTTAGATTAATCTAAAGAATGAGGATTTCATATTTTTATTCTTTATTCTACTATAACTTATCTATCAAATAAGAAACTCTTAACTACTGCAAAGGCCTCCCTTGAATAAAATACAGGGATTAAATAAGAAACTGTGTTGCTAGTATATAAATTTATATTTTTATATCCACTTTTTTTAGCTAATAAATTACTTCTTAAGGCGTGAAAATCCGTAGTTACCACCTTTACACTGCTATCTTCAATAGCTTTTCCAGAATGCTCTTCTATCTTATCTTTAGAAAACTTAAAATTTTCATTAGTATTTCTAGACTTATCTTCTTTAATTATTTTTTCTTCTGACAAGCCCTCACTTACCAAGTATCTTTTCATCGCCTCTGCTTCTGATATATCTTCATCATTTCCCTGTCCCCCTGAGACAACTATAAAACCACTATTTCCATAATCATTTACACACTTTATAGCTGAATCCAATCTATCTTTTAAAGTTAAGCTTAATTGATCACCATTATTAAGACCTGCCCCAAGTACTAGAATATAATCTGTATCTCTATGATCTTTTTTTGGATAAAACACTATAGCAGCTTCTAAAACTATAAAAAATATGAGTCCAATTGATATCAAGACTTTTATTATATTCATACCTTTAATAAAATACTGATTTTCATTAAACCTATTTTTTATAAAGTGATAGAGAATAAAAATTACCCCTACTGCTGCTATTGTTCCACTAAAGGCAACTCTCTTACTGCTAATTAAGTTTACAATAAAAAAGTATGCTATTAGAACTCCTCCAACTATAATATCTATAAATTTTATCAAAATATCTACCCTCCTTAATAATTATCTTTATCTATCTTAACACTAATGTAAAGCTCATGCCTTCCTTTTCACACTCTGCAAAAACTTCCCCATCCATCTTTTCTATTATACATTTATTTTCCATGAATCTGTTATAAAAATTGAAAACTCTTACCCATTTTACTAGGTAAGAGTTTTTTATAATATATATTTCCAATCTCAGCAATGATTAAAAATCTACATTTCTTATGAAATTATCCATCCTATTTATATTTCATATATTTTGAGCTTATCTTCTATATATTCTACTATTTGTTTTACATTTGGATTTTTTAACATACTATAATGGTTTCCCAAGATAACTTGTTGTTCAACTTTCTCTGAAAAATGTAGCTTGCAATTTATATATCCATTTTCAATTCCATCTTTTGCTCTTAAATAACTTGCCTTCATTTTAAGCTTATTAACCTCGCCACTTGCAAGCCACTTAATATATGCCTTTGAAATTGTTCTTATTGTATTAATACTTCTAACTAACTCCTCTAAAGCCATTGTTTCAATATTTGGTATCATAACTTTTATATCTTCTGGTATTCTATCTTTTAATAACTCAAACTTATTCATTTTATCTTTTTTAGAATTTGTCTCATCTGAATTAGAAATTTCTGATATACACACCTCTTCTATGCTTTCCAAAACTTCATTTCTTTCAAAAGATTCAAATTTGTTACCTGGAAAAACTGTATCTACAAATATAAGTTCTCCCAATTCCTCATTTTTATCTAGAAGCTTTCTTGCCATTTCAAATATAATTGCACCACCTGCTGAATGACCTATTAAATGATATGGACCTTTCTTTTGCACTTTACTTATTCTTTCTAAATATTCATCTGCAATTTCCTCAATTGTCCTGTCTTTAACTTCATATTCCTTTAATAAATTTGAATCAATTCCCCAGCATGTATATTTATCATCTAACAAATTACTTAGATCTATAAACAAACTTGAATCACCATCTGCACCTGGCACTAAAAATAAATTCATTGAATCATTATGCCCCATTTTTAATAATGTTAAATTATCATTTTGTACTTTATCATATCTTCTTTCTGATAACTTTTGTATATACTTTCCTTGCCTTTCTATTGTTACAAACTTAAATAATTCACTAAGGGATATTGGAACCTCAAATTCCTTCTGTATCCTTGTCATAAGCATTGTTACTTTTAAAGAATGCCCTCCAAGCTCAAAGAAATTATCCTTTACTCCAACCTTTTCAATGCCTAATATCTCTCTCCACATTTCAGCAAGCTTTGACTCTACTTCATTTCTTGGGGCAACCCACTCTGCTTCTGCTCTCATTTCTGGCTTAGGAAGTGCTTTTCTATCAACTTTATCATTTTTTGTAAGGGGCATACTTTCAAGTTTCATTATATAAGTTGGTATCATATATGCTGGTAGCCTATCTAACATATATGCTTTCAATTCTGCTACTTCAACACCTTCACCAGTATAGTATAAACAAAGCTCTTTTCCTGATTCTTGTCTTAATAATAGAACTACTTCCCTTATTTTTGGATAAGATAATACTATATTTTCGATTTCGCCCATTTCTATTCTGAAGCCTCTTATCTTTACTTGCTCATCTTTTCTTCCTAGGAATTCTATATTTCCATCTGGAAGCCATCTTGCAAAATCACCTGTTTTATATATTCTATCTCCTTTTATATATGGGTTTTCTATAAACTTTTCCTTAGTTAAGTCATCCCTATTTATATATCCTCTAGCTAAACCATCTCCACCTACACATAATTCTCCTATTGCACCAATTGGTAGAAGTGAATTATTTGCACCTAGTATATATGCTGTTGAGTTTTCTATTGGCTTACCTATTGGAACTACATCATTTTCATCCCATTTACTTTCTACTGTATATGCTGTTGATATTACAGTATTTTCTGTTGGTCCATAGGTATTAATAACTTTTAACTCTTCACATACCTGTAATACTGTTTTTAACGCTTTTGGAGATATAACATCCCCTCCAACGTGTATATATTTCAACTTTTTAAATACATCAATATTCTCTATTCCATATTGATTAAATAAAGCTGCTGGAAGTTGCATTATTGTTACATTATTCTTTAATATTACAGATTCTAATAACTTAGGATTAATTACAATGTCTTTATTTATCATATGTAGTTCTATACCATTTAAAAATGTTCCCCATATATCTACAGTTGATGGATCAAAGGCCATTGACATTGTTTTTAATATTACATCATCTTTTGAAACTTTAAGTATGTTAGTATCATTAACAAGCCTTATTATATTTCTTTGCTCTATAGCTACTCCCTTAGGCTTTCCTGTGCTTCCTGATGTATATATTATATAAATTAAATCATCTATTTTATTTATTATCTCTAGATTTTCTGCACTTTCCTTTTCTACTTCTATTCCATCTATTGATATGGTTTTAACGCCTTCTATATTGTATCTACTTATTAATTCTTTCTTTCCTATTACTATTTTACTTTCACTGTCTTCAATCATATAACAAATTCTTTCTTCTGGATATTCTTCATCTATTGGCATATATACCCCACCAGCTTTTACAATACCTAATACCCCTATAACTGTTTCTATAGTTCTATCACTTATAATTCCTACAACTGTATTTCTTCCTACTCCATTACTTCTTAACAGATTTGCTATCTTATTTGCTTTCTCATTTAATTCCTTATAGGTAATTGATGTCTTATTTGAAGATAAAGCAATGCTATCTTTATATTTTTCTACTATTTCTTCAAATAGTTCAATTACAGTCATATATTTAGGATATTCTTTTTTAGTATTGTTGAATTTATATAATAACTTATTTTTTTCCTCTTCTGATATTATTTCTATATTACTTATCTTTTTCTCTGTATCTAATACTATATCCTTAATAGCATTTATAAAATGATCAATAAACCTTTCCATAGTTTCTTTTTTAAATAATTTTACATCATATTCTAAATAAAATAGTATTTGATCATAATCTTCTTCCGCTATCAATGCCATATCAATTTTTGAAATCTTATTTTCAAAATTATAGTTCTCTACCTCTATACCATTTATATTTAGGTCTCCTACTTCTAAGTTTTGTGTTATAAACATTACATCAAATAAAGAATTTCTACTTGTATCTCTTTGTACTTTAAGATTTTCTATTAATTCCTCAAATTGATAATCTTGATTTTCATAAGCATTAAATGCATTTTCTCTTACTTCTTTCAAGAATTCCTTGAAAGTTTTTTCTCCAGTTGGTTTATTTCTCATGGCTAATGTATTTACAAACATTCCAACTACTTTTTCTAAGTCTCCATGTGTTCTTCCTGCAACAGGAGATCCTATAATGATATCTTCTTGTCCTGTGTACTTGTGCAATAATATATTTAATGTAGATAATAACACCATATATAATGTAGCGTTATTTTCTTCTGCTATTTTATTTAATTTTTCTTTTATGCTTTTATTTAAACTAAAACTTAATGTCTCACCTTCAAAGCTTTGCACTACTGGTCTAACATAATCTGTTGGGAAATTTAATACGGGAATTTCTCCAGAAAATCTTTCTAACCAGTACTCTTTCTGTTTTTCATTTATATCTTCTTTATTTTTATTTTGCCATACTGCATAGTCTACATATTGTATTGGTAATTCCTCTAACTTCTCTCCTTGATAGATTCTGCCTATCTCATCTATAATTATTCCCATTGAAACTCCATCACAAATTATATGATGCATATCTACCATAAGAATATGTTTAGTATCTTCAACCTTTATAAGTCCCACCCTAATTAATGGAGCTTCACTTAAATTAAATGGCCTTACAAAACTACTGATAATAGCTTCTACTTCACTTTCGTCCTTAACCTCATAATTTTCAATATTAAATTCAACATTTTCCCATATCTTTTGAACTACTTCTCCATCTAGAATTTCAAAGGTTGTTCTTAATGACTTATGCCTAATTATTAACTTCTTAAATGTTTCATTAAGTCTTTCTTTATCTAACTTTCCTACTAACAACATTGCATCTGGAACATTATAATTAGTTTTATCTTTATTAGATTCTTGAATTACATACATTCTCTTTTGCGCTGAAGATGATGGATAATACTCTCTTTCTTCTACTTTTTCTATTTCTCTATATCTTGTTATTGATGCTGCCTGTATATATTCTGCTTGCTTTTCTATTGTTGCAATTTTGAATAGTTCGCTTAGCGATACCTTAACTTCAAACTCCCTATGTATGCTTGTCATAAGGGTTGTTAATTTCAAAGAATGACCTCCAATTTCAAAAAAGTTATCTTTTACACTTATATTTTTGATACCTAATATTTCATTCCATATAACGCTAAGCTTTTCTTCTATTTCGTTTCTTGGTTCTATATATTCTACACCTATTGTCATGTTTTCATTAAATAATAATAAAGTTTTTCTATCTACTTTTCCGTTATGGGTTAATGGAATTTTCTCTAACTTTATAAAGTAAGTTGGTATCATATAATCTGGTAAATCATTAGATAAATGAGCTCTTAACTCCATTACTGTAATTTCTTTATCAGCTACTATATATGCACATAAATATTTATTATCCTCACTATCATTTCTTACTATAACTACTGCTTCTTTAACTGATTCATATTCCATTATCCTGTTTTCTATTTCTCCAAGCTCAATTCTAAATCCTCTAATCTTAACTTGGCTATCTGATCTTCCTAAATACTCTATATTTCCATCAGCTAACCAACGAGCTATATCCCCTGTCTTATACATTTTCTTTCCAGGATCAAATGGATTTTCAATAAATCTTTCTGACGTTAATTCTGCATTATTTAAATATCCTCTTGCTAATCCTTCTCCACTTATATAAAGTTCACCTGATACCCCTATTTGATTCATCTCTAAATTCTTATCTAATATATAGAGTTTTATATTATCAATAGGTTTTCCTATAGGAACTATCTTTAAATCTGGCTCTTTTAAACAATCAAAATAAGTTACATCGACAGCAGCTTCTGTTGGTCCATATAGGTTAAATAATTCTGTTCCATTTACTTCTTTTAATAAACGCTTAAATCTCTCTACTTGTTTTATACCTAAAGCTTCACCACTTGAAAATACATTTCTTAAACTTGATACTCTCTCTACACCACCTACTGTATCAATATACTCTAAAAATACATTAAGCATTGATGGTACAAAATGCATTGTTGTTATATTATTTTTCTCTATTGTATCTATTATAGTTTGAGGATCTTTTTCACCTTCTGGTTTAATAAAGCATAATTTTGATCCACTTAAACTCCATAAAAATAGTTCCCATACTGATACATCAAAGGTAAAAGTAGTTTTTTGCAATATAACATCTTCACTAGTCAATGGATATTTTTTCTGCATCCAATTTAATCTATTGACTATTGCATGGTGCTCAATCATTACTCCCTTAGGTCTTCCTGTTGAACCTGATGTATATATAACATACGCTAGATTTGATGGCTTGGACATAGTTCCTAGATTGCTTGTGTCACTACTATACATGCTAGCATCTTCTAAGTCTATTATTTCACCTGTAAAATCAATTCCATTACAAAAGTTTTTGTGAGTCAATATAATGCTTGTTTTACTATTATCTAATACATATTCAACTCTTTCTTTAGGGTAATTAGGATCTATTGGTAGATACGCCCCACCAGCCTTTAATATACCCATTATTCCAACTATCATTTCTAATGATTTTTCAACCATTATTCCTACAATACTATCCGCTTTTACTCCCTTTTCTCTAAGAACTCTTGCTAATGAGTTTGCTCTTTCATTAAGCTCTCTATATGTTAATTTATCGCCTTCAAACACTACTGCTATCCTATCTGGCACTTTTTCAACACATTCTTCAAATATTTTTTGTAAAGTTTTATCCCTTGGATAATCAGCATCAGTATCATTAAATTCATATAATAACTTATTTCTTTCTTCATCTGAAATTAATTTTATATCACTTATCTTTTTATCTGTATCTACTACTATATCCTTAACAGCATTTACAAAATGTTCAACAAACCTCTCCATAGTTTCTTCTTTAAATAATTTTGTTGCATAATCAATGCTAAATAATATTTCATCATCACATTCCATAGCTGTCATTGTCATATCAAATTGAGATATTCCATGATTAAATTTATATTGTTCTAACTGGATTCCATCTATGTTTAGATCTCCTACCTCTAAGTTTTGTGTAATAAACATTACATCAAATAAAGAGTTCCTGCTCGTATCCTTTTTCAATTTAAGATTTTCTATCAATTCCTCAAATTGATAATCTTGATTTTCATAAGCATTAAATGCATTTTCTCTTACTTCTTTCAAGAATTCCTTGAAAGTTTTTTCTCCAGTTGGTTTATTTCTCATGGCTAATGTATTTACAAACATTCCAACTACTTTTTCTAAGTCTCCATGCGTTCTTCCTGCAACAGGAGATCCTATAATTATATCTTCTTGCCCTGTATACTTATGCAATAACACATTATATATGGATAATAACACCATATATAATGTAGCATTATTTTCTTCTGCTATTTTATTTAATTTTTGTTTTATGTTTTTATCTAAACTAAAGCTTAATGTTTCGCCTTCAAAACTTTGCACTGCAGGTCTAACATAATCTGTTGGGAAATTTAATACGGGAATTTCTCCTAAAAATCTTTCTAACCAATAATTTTTTTGCTTTTTATTTATCTCTTCTTTATTTTTATTTTGCCATACTGCATAATCTACATATTGTATTGGTAATTCCTCTAAATCCTCCCCTTGATAGATTCTCCCTATCTCATCTATAATTATTCCCATTGATACTCCATCACAAATTATATGATGCATATCTATCATAAGAATATGCTTAGTATCTTCAACCTTTATAAGTCCCACCCTAATTAATGGAGCTTCACTTAAATTAAATGGCCTTACAAAACTACTAACAATAGCTTCTACTTCACTTTCGTCCTTAACCTCATAATTTTCAATATTAAATTCAAAATCTTCACATATCTTTTGAACTACTTCTCCATCTAGAATTTCAAAGCTTGTTCTTAATGACTTATGTCTAATTATTAACTTCTTAAATGTTTCATTAAGTCTTTCTTTATCCAATTCACCTATTAATATCATTGAATTTGGCACATTATAGTTAAGTTCATTTTCATTAGCTTCATGAAGTATATACATTCTCTTTTGCGCTGAAGATAATGGATAATACTCTCTTTCTTCTACTTTTTCTATTTCTGTATATACCATTTTAGATGATTTTTCTATATATTTTGATTGTTCTTCTATTGTAGTAAGCTTAAATAATTGACTTATTGATATGTTAACTTCAAATTTCTTATGTATGCTTGTCATAAGCATTGTTAAATTTAATGAATGTCCTCCAACATCAAAAAAGTTATCTTTTACACCTACTCTTTGAATATGCAATACTTTTTCCCATATATCAGCAAGTTTCTCTTCTACTTTATTTCTTGGAGCTATATATTTTGTCCCTACCTCTACAATAACATCTGGTTCTGGTAATGATTTTTTATCTACCTTTCCATTGAGATTCAAAGGTAATTTTTCTAATTGTACAAAATATGCTGGAATCATATATTGTGGCAAATCCTTTAGTAAATATTCTTTTATTTCACCTACTACCACTTTTTCATTTGATACTATATATGCACATAAATATTTATTTCCATTCTTATCCTCTTTAGCAACTACAACAACTTCTTTTATTTTTTTATTAGATAAAATTGCATTCTCAACCTCGCCAAGTTCTATTCTAAATCCTCTTATTTTTACTTGAGAATCTATTCTTCCTAAAAACTCTATATTACCATCTGGCAAAATTCTAGCTAAGTCACCTGTTTTATAAATTCTCTCCCCTTTTACTAATGGGTTGCCTACAAACTTTTCTTTTGTTAATTCAGGTTTATTTAAATATCCTCTTGCTAAACCGTCTCCAGCAACACATAACTCTCCACATACTCCTATAGGTTGTATCTTGTTATTATTAATAATATAAACCTTTGAATTACTAATTGGTTTACCTATAGGAATATTTGAAGAATACTCTCTATCTATTAAGAAAGTTGTTGAAAAAGTAGTATTTTCTGTTGGTCCATATCCATTAATTATTTTTATATCTTTACATTCTTTCATGACCCTATTTATATGGTTTATAGATAACTTATCTCCACCAACTAATAAACATCTTATATTCTTAAACATATGCGGTCTTTCATTTGACATAAAATTAAATAAGGAAGCTGTTAACCATAATATTGTTATATTATTTTCACTTATATACTTGTCCATTTCTTCCATATTTAAAATAGTATTTTTACTTACTAAATGTAGCTTTAATCCATTTAAAATAGCTCCCCAAATTTCAAAAGTAGATGCATCGAAGGCTACTGTACCTGTTTGTAATATACTATCACCTTCATTGAAAGTTATATAATTAGTGTTTTTCACTAATCTTACTACACTTTTTTGTTCTACCATTACTCCCTTAGGTTTTCCAGTTGAACCTGATGTGTAAATTATATATGCAAGATCATTTGCTGTATTAATTTTATCTAAGTTCTCCTTATCTCTATTACTAAATTCCTCTTGGTCTAAATTAATTACTATTCCACCAAAACTTACTTTTTCTAAAAGATGTTTTTGTGTTAAAAGGATATTTGCATTACTATCCTCTAACATGTATTTTATTCTGTCTTCTGGATACTCTATGTCTATTGGAAGATATGCACCTCCTGCCTTAAGTATCCCTAATATACCTATCATCATTTCAAAAGACTTATCTACCATTATTCCAACCATGGTATCTGGCTTTACACCTTTTTCTCTTAATATTCTTCCTAAATGATTTGATCTTTCATTCAACTCCCTATAAGTTAGCTCTTTATTTTCAAATACTACTGCCACCTGATCTGGAGTTTTTTCTACCTGTTCCTCAAACAATTCACAAATTGTTTTGTTCCTTGGATATTCTGTATAAGTATCATTGAATTCATATAATAATTTTTGCTTTTCTTCATTATCAATAATTTGTATTTCTTCTACTAGTAGTTGTTCATTTTTCCCTATTTGAGTAATTATCATTAATAATTGTTTAGTAAGTCTATCTATAAAATCACTATCATATACCTTCTTGTTATACATTATTTTAATACTTATATTTTCTCCAGGCATAGCTATTAGATTTAAATCATAGCTTGTTTGTTCGCTGCCTTTAAAATCATTTATGCAGAATTCTTTATCATCATTATCTTTTCCATATTCCTCTGGATAATTTTCAAATACAAATAAAGAGTCAATTAATTGTTGTTTTTTTGTAGTATTTTTTTGAACTTCGTACAATGGTATATATTCATATTTTCTTCCTTCATTATTTATGTTTTGAACTTCTTTTATAGATTCTTTTATCCTTTTTCCTGTCATGTCCTTAATTCTTACAGGTACTGTGTTTATAAAGATTCCAACCATATTTTCTACA
Source organism: Clostridium cibarium (assembly GCF_014836335.1). Taxonomy (GTDB): domain Bacteria; phylum Bacillota; class Clostridia; order Clostridiales; family Clostridiaceae; genus Clostridium; species Clostridium cibarium. The sequence continues at coordinate 6,901 of NZ_JACSRA010000041.1, read as the reverse complement.
CCATTTAGATTTTCTGGTCTTCCTGAAACTACTGTTCCAAATACTACATCATTGACGTTACTATATTGTTGCAATAAAATACCCCATGAAGTTTGAATTACCGTACTTAAAGTAACTCCATTTTTTACAGTAACTTCTTCTATTTTTTTAGTAATATCTTTTTCTATATATATTTCTTTAGTTCCACGCTCATATTCTTTTGTTTGGCCAGTCAATTTTGGTAATCTTATCTCACTTTCATATCCCTTAAGATAATTTCCCCAATATTCTACCCCTTCTGCTTTATCTTGTTTTGATAGCCATTTTATATACTCATCAAAATCTTCATTACTCTTTAACTTTATATTCTCGCCTCTTCTTAAGCTTTCATATATATTAAAAAATTCTTCTGTTAATATTGGAACTGACCATCCATCAATTACTATATGATGATTTGTTATAAGTAATTTATACTCATTTTCTAGCATTTTTACTATACTGATTTTATAAAGTATATCTTTACTCAAATCAAAGCCCTTTGATATCTCTTCAGCCTTATACTCTTCATATTTTCTCTCTTTTTCTTTTGAACTTAGTGATGTAAAGTCTTTAACCCATACTTTAGCCTTTCTATTTTCCGTAACTACTTGACATGGATGAGCTTCACTATCTATTATTACTGTCCTTAACACGCTATAGTTTTCTAGAAGTATATTATAAGCTTTATTAAGTAGTTCTAATTCTAATTTTCCTTCAATATCCATTTCCAATTGGACTATATACGATGTTGTTTTTTTATTCTCTAAATATGTAAAAAACATACCTTCTTGCATTGGAGTTAATTTATTTATTTTTTGAACCCTTACCTCATTTCCCAGTTGCTCTCTTAATTTTTCTTTAATATTTTTAACATCGTCTATTGTGCATTCATTTATTCCATAATCAGATGGAGTATATTCTACTTCCTTCTTATCTACACAATAATCTATTATTTCTTCTAGACCCTCTTTTAAAATTTCTGCAAATTCTTCTATTGACCCCTTCTTAAAGGCATTTGTAATATACCCTACATCTATTAATAATTCTCCATCTTCAATAATACTATTTATATTTATATCATACTCTAACATTAAGTTATCACTAACTGCATTACCTGAACTTAATTTTGAGTATTCCAAATTATCTCTACCATTTATGTCCTCATCAAACTGCCCTAAATAATTGAAGCTTACAGATGGGTTTATATCAATATCTATAGATTCTTCATATTTAGGCTCCATTAGATATTTAATAATTCCATAACCTATTCCCTTATTCGGAATTTTTCTTAGGTTTTCCTTTGTTTCTTTTATAATTCTAGATATATTATCTGCTTTTATATCAAGTACTACAGGATAACAACTTGTAAACCATCCTACGGTCCTTGTTATATCAACTCCATCTATAAGTTCTTCTCTACCATGGCCTTCCATGTTTATTGCAACTTTACTTATATTTTTCCATCTTTTTATGGCTATACCTAATGCCGAAATAAGTATATCATTTATTTCTGTGTTATATGCTTTATTAGTTTCTTTTAATAGCTTTTGAGTATATTCCTTTGTTAATTTTACATTAATGGAACTATCATATATAATCTTATCTTCTTTTTCTTTAATATCATCTCTTATAACTTTCTCAACTTCTTCTTTTGCAAGGTTTGACCAGTATTTTAACTCATTTATCATTTTTCTACCATTTGCATAATTGTAGAGTTTTTCTGACCATTCCTTAAATGACGTTGTCTTCTTTTGGAGTATTGCTTCTTTTCCTTCACTTTCTGAATTATATATGGATATAAAATCTTCAATTATAATTCTCCATGATACACCATCTACTGCCATATGGTGTATTACCATTAATAAATGCGATCCATTTTTCGTTATAAATAGTGCAGCTTTTACCATCGGTCCATTTTTTATATCCATAGATGAATGTATTCTATTTGCTTCCTTCTCTATAGTTATTTCATATTCAGTATCTTCTCTTAAATCCTGTACTTCAAATTCATAAAGCTTGTCTTGTATTCCACTATTATATCCCTTTAAAATTCCATCTTCTTCTCTTACTACTAATCGTAGTACGTCATGATGTTCTACGATTTTTCTTATTGCCTTATCTACTATATCTCTATCAAAACCTTCTTTACTATATAACATAAATGCCTGGTTAAAATGATTCATACCATAGCCATACTTTTCTATATATTGTTTTTGTATTGGAGTGAATATAATCTCTCCCTCTACTATACCTTGCTCACAGTTGTTATTAATACTATCCACAATTACAGACATTTCCGCTATTGTACTATTTTTTAATAAGTAGTTTATATCAAGTTTTATGCCAACTTTTCTTAATCTTGATACTATCTGTATCGCCTTAATTGAGTCTCCTCCAAGGTCAAAAAATCTTTCGTTTATCCCAACTCTTTCTAAACAAAATACTTGTTGCAATGCAGAAGCTATCTTTTCTTCTACTTCATTTCTTGGCGAAACATAGTCCACTTCTATTATTTCTGGTTTTGGTAATGATTTTCTATCTATCTTACCATTTTTACCTATAGGCATTTTCTTAAGATTTGTAATATAAGTTGGTATCATGTACTCTGGGAGATTATTTGATAGATATGTTTTTAGCTCTGCAGGATTAATATTCTCTCCAGTATAGTATGCACAAATTTGCTTTTCCTCTTCACCTATTACTACTACAGTTGCTTCTCTTACTTTTTTATTACTTAATATCACATTTTCAATTTGTCCAAGCTCAATTCTAAAACCTCTTACTTTAACCTGAAAATCTTTTCTTCCTAAAAACTCTATATTTCCATTTGGCAGCCATCTTGCAAGGTCACCAGTTTTATATATTATTTCTCCTAGCACATAGGGATTTTCTATAAATTTCTCCTTAGTTAACTCTTCTCTATTTAAATATCCCTTTGATACTCCATCTCCTCCTACACAAAGCTCTCCTACTACTCCTATAGGCAAAATAGAATTATCACCATCTAATATATAAGCTGTTGAATTTGATATTGGTTTTCCAATTGGTATAGAATCTACCCCCTCTAAATCTCCTTCAATATTATAAGTTGTAGATATTACAGAGTTTTCTGTTGGGCCATATGCATTAATCAATTTAATATTCTTATTTATCTTTTTTAAACTTCTTGTTTGTTTTATTGATAAGATATCACCTCCAACAAGTAAATATCTTACTTTATCAAATAATTTAAGCTTCTCTTCTGCAATTTTATTAAATAGCGCAGTAGGCAATAACATCATTGTTACTTTATTATCTACTACATACTCTTCAAATCTGTCTTCATCTAGTATTATTCCCCTATCTTCTATACATAATGTTATTCCATTTAACAATGCTGCCCATATTTGAAAAACTGAAGCATCAAAAGATAATGACCCCACTTGAAGCAATTTGTCATCTTCCTTAAACTTAATATAATTAGTATCTCTTACTAATCTTATTAATCCTGAATTAGTTATTTCTACTCCTTTAGGTTTTCCTGAACTACCTGATGTATATATAACATAAATTGAACTTTCTGGCTTACTTATTACTTCTGGATTTTCTACATTTTCATTTTTTACTTCTTCTGATTCTATATCTACAAATTCTATTTCATTAATATTGTGATTTTTTATGAACTCTTTTTTAGCTATTACAATTTTACTTTCACTATCATTAAGCATATAATTTATTGTTTCTTCAGGATATTCTTCATCTATAGGTAAATATATTCCTCCTGATTTCACTATACCAAGAATCCCCATTACTGTTTCTACACTTCTATCACATACAATACCTACAATTGTATCTCTCTTTACACCTTTTCTTCTTAAGAAATTTGCTATACTGTTTACTCTTTTATTTAATTCTTTATATGATATTTCTTCATTATTTGAAATTAATGCAATCTTATCTCCTGATTTTGCCTCTACTTCTTCAAATAATTCATGCACGCTCTTATCTCTTGGATATATAGCTTTTGTATCATTGAAATCATTAAGTATTAGACTTTTCTCTTCTAATGAAAGTATTTCTATTTCTCTTAATTTAATATCAACATTCCCCAAAACCTGTTCTAAAACTCTAACTATTTGATTTCCTAGACTTTCAATAAATTCTTCCTCTTTAATTTTGTACATTATATCTAATGTAATCAGAGACCCTTTTTTTGAGAAATTTATAATAATCGGTAATTGAAATTTCTTCAACTTATCTATATTATGTATGCTACTTAATATGCAGCCTATAGTGCTTATATCTAAAGCACTATTTTTTCCAAGATCCTTTATTATCCTTTTTATAGGATAGTTTTGATTTTTATAACATTCTAATACCCTTTCTTTGATCCTCATTAACAATTCTCTGAAACTTATATCCCTTTCAATCTCTAATGGTATAATGACAGCATTATCTTTTTCATCATTATTTTTCTTCTCATAAATTGATGATAAGATGTTTATTTGAGTATTGTCATATTTATAAATCACCGCTTCTGTTATAGATAATAAAAAAAGGTATAATGCTAATTCTGACCCCCTTGATGCTTTCTCTAATCTTTTAGACATATCTTCAGATATAATAAAATTCTTACTATGATAACAATTTTCATTAGAAATATTTAGTTTTTTATTAAAGCTAGTTACATTTTTGCAAATAGCTGTAGTATTACCCCAGTACTTTTTTGCTTTAATTTCTTTTGAAATGCCACTCATTATTTTACCCCCTTAAATTTAGATAACTAATTACTATATATTATTTATATAAGGACATGAGATAAAACGCATTATGCATTTTATCTCCTATTACTTAAAGTATTTTAATCTCATTATTACAAATCAAATAATAAATCATCTAATTCATCATCTTGCCCTTCTTCAGTACTTTCATCATCAATAAGCCCTATATTCTTAATAGGCATTTGTGGTTGTTCTAACATTTGAATAATAATATTTTCTAAGTTGGCTAACATTTCATCTATTGTCTCTTCTTTAAAAATAGATGAATCATATATAGATGATATTGTTAATTCTTCTCCTTCTGAAGCCACTATTGTCAACTCATTTTTAGATACATTTGTCTTCAAATCAAGTGGTTTAATTTTTGCATCTCCAATAGATTCTACTGATAAATCATCATATTCATATGAGAATATTACATCAAACAAACTATTATTATTAAGTTTTCTTTGTTTTGATAATTCTCCAACTAAACTTTCTACTGGATAATCTTGATTTTCAAATACACTTAAAAGTTGTAATTTTACATCATGTAAAAATTCATTTAAATTCATAAAATCCGTAATGTTGATTTTAATTGGTAATGTATTTACAAACATGCCTACTATATTATTAAGATCTGAATTTGTTCTTCCTGAAACTGGTGTTGATATAATTATTTTTTCTTTTAAAGTATATTTGTTCAATAGTATGCTTACTGCTGAAAACATAAATATGAATTTTGTTATCTGCATTTCCTTAACAAACTTATCTATTTTAGTTACAATTGTTTGATCTAACTTAATATTAATATCCCCACCTTTAAATGAATATTTATCTTCGCTATCATAATCTCTTGGTAAATCTAATTTTTCAATATTTTCGTCTAGATAGTTTAGCCAGAAATCCTTTTGCTTATCTATCTCTCCTGCTTTTATTAATTTATTTTGCCATTCTGAAAAGTCTTTATATTGTAAATTTAATGGCTCTAAGCTATTTCCATTATAAAGCTCAGCTAATTCCTTTATGATAATATTCATTGAAACACCATCTACAACTATATGATGTATATCCATAAATAATATGCTCTTATCATTAAGTTCCAATAAAACTACTCTAATTAATGGAGATAACCTTAAATTGAAAAGCCTTTTAAAATTACTAACTATATCCAATATGCTTTCTTCATTATCCTCATAATCTTTTTTATATCTTAAATATTCTATTTTAAAATCTACATTTTCATCTATTACTTGGTAAGTTATATTGTCTATAACAGTAAACCTTGTTCTTAAACTTTCATGCCTATCTATTAGTTGCCTAACTACATTTTCCAACTTTTCTTTATCTAGTTTTCCTTCAACTAAATATGCAGTTGGCACATTATAGTTATAGCTACTTGTATTAATTTGATTTATTATATACATCATATTTTGAGCTAATGATACTTCATAATGTGACTTTATTTCAGCTTTCTGTATTTCTTTAAAATTCACTTCTTCTCCATTTTCAAAAGTAGTAGCTGCCTCATTTGAAGATATGAGTAATTCTTGTAAATATAGCCCCATTGCTTCTATTGTTGTTTTTTCAAATACATCCTGTACTTGAATATTTATATTAAATTCTTTATTAATTTTATAAACTATATTTATAGCCTTTAGTGAATGACCTCCTAATTCAAAGAAATCATCTCTTAACCCTATTTTTTTTACACCTATAATTTCACTCCATATATCGGATAATGATTTTTCTATGTGGTTCCTTGGCTCTATATAGTTTGTACTAATCTCTACTTCTGCCTTAGGTAAAGCTTTTTTATCTATTTTTCCATTTGGAGTTAATGGCATCTTTTCTAACCTCATAAGGAAAGATGGCATCATATAATTTGGAAGTTTATTTGAAATATATGTTCTTAATTCTAATTCTTCAATTTCTGCTCCTGTATAATATCCACAAATTTTCTTTTCATCGTCTTCATTTACAACTAAAACAACTTCTTTTACTTTTTTATTAGATAAAATTGCATTCTCAACCTCGCCAAGTTCTATTCTAAATCCTCTTATTTTCACTTGAGAATCTATTCTTCCTAAAAACTCTATATTACCATCTGGCAAAATTCTAGCTAAGTCACCTGTTTTATAAAT
>NZ_JACSRA010000040.1:22418-26682 GCF_014836335.1 Clostridium cibarium | reverse complement strand
AAAAAAGAGGATTCAAATTCTGAATCCTCTTTTAGCATTTTCGGCTAGTATCAAAATTTATTTTGATACAGCCCCTTCTCTTTATATTCACTCCTAATACATTATAGGGAAAATATAAGTTGTGTCTTTTCTCCTATCTTTTTAAAGCCCAACTTTTTATACATTTCTTTTGCTCTCCCTTTATTTTCAGTAATCACATAAGCGGTTTTTACACCATCATCATATGATTTTTTTAACATATTCCTCAATATACTTTTCCCAACACCTTGGTTTTGATACTCTTTCAAAACTCCAAAGTCTTCTATTTTAGCTACATCTTTATTCCATAATAATTCACATGATCCAACTGGTTCATCTTCTAAATAAGAAATAAAGCATGACAAATTATTACTAGACTCTTTATAAACATCTACTTTTCTTTTTATTCTCCTTCTAGAATAACTTCTACCTACTAATGGAGCATAATCTAAAATGTTAATTTTAATAATATCACTGTACTCTTCATCAGTTTTCACTTCTTTTACTACACAATCTCCCCTTTGATTTATTTTTATATATTCCGCTGTTTCTATTTTCATATAATCTAGTTTATCTATACTAGTAGGGCTTATATTTAATTTTTTGATAACTTCCTTTGATATTTCCCCATCTACCTCAAATAACAAAAAATCTCTTTTCTCTTTTTTACTCTTATATATTTCATTATTAATTATTTCAACTTTAATCTTATCATCTACAGTCTTATTTAATATAGTTAAATTATTTGCATAAGAATCTTGGAAACTTTCATCACTAAATTTTGTCACAAAACCTTCCTTTTCTTCTTTAGAAAAACACCTGACATACTCTATTTCAGTTTCTTTTAACAATTCATACATATGTATATTTCTCCAAACATTTTTATATTTAAAATACTATATATTATTATAATAACTTTTTCTAAAAAATAAATATAAATACGTCAAGCCAAAAACAATTAACATAAATAATGCATTATGTTAAAATTAATACAGAAAAACAAATGCAAAACAACATAATATTTAGGAGGTTTAGAAAATAAAAAAGTTAAATATGTTTATTAATCCAAAAGATAAAAAAATAAAATTAATAAAGAAATATACGGACATTTTTCAGAACATCTTGGAAGATGTATTTATAATGGTATATTTGTAGGTGAAGATTCTCCTATTCCAAATACTAGAGGAATGAGAAATAAGGTACAAACCCTGCCTTTCTATATCAACAAAATACAATGCGTGATGCTATAGTTGCATCTATAAATTTAAATCTCTTTAATGAACATTCTGATAGAGTAATTATGGCTAATATCGCTCAAGTAGTTAACGTATTACAATCTGTTATCCTTACTGAAGGTGATAAAATGATTAAAACTCCTACTTACCATGTATTTAATATGTATAAACATCATCAGGATAGCATATTGGTTAGCAGCTTTATAAAAAATGATGCTACCAAAGAAGAATATAGCTTACCAAGTATCTCTAAGTCAGTTTCTCTAGACAAAGATAATAAATTACATTTAACTATGTCAAATTGTTCTTTATTAAATGATTATGCACTTGATATTAATATACTTGATTATCCTTTCGGAAAAGTTTCAGGAAAACTGCTTACAGAAAAAATGACAGCTCATAATACTTTTGAAAACCCTAATAAGGTTTATCCTATAGATTTTAAGGACTATACAATTACTGATGAAGGAATAAAATTTATTATTCCTAAATGCAGTGTACTATCTTTAACCCTTGAATAATATGAATAGCTTTTGCAAACGCTGTTTACTTCAAGATAGTGTAAATAAAAAGTATTATAAAACTGTTTTAGAATATATAAATTCTTTAGATTCATCTGTGAAAGCTGATAGTGCTACCTATAACTTAAGGCTTTCTTTATGTAAGGAATGTGATTTTCTCATTAATGGTATGTGCAATCAATGTGGTTGTTTTGTTGAAATTAGAGCTTCAAGAAAAGATAATTACTGTCCTAATGTAAATCCTAAATGGTAAATAAAATGAGATGCTTTAGAATAACTCTAATGCACCTCATTTTATAATTAGCTAACTTTTTTACTTACTCTTACCATATCGTAAATGTCTATTATTCCATCAAAATTTACATCTTCTCTACCTACCCATTTCTTATCTTTATAAGTTCTATTATAACTATTACCTTCTATTGCCAAGTCTAACATATCTACTTGTCCATCTTTATTTAAATCTTCATTTTCATATTTCTCATCAAAGCCCATAGCTTCATATGGAATTTTTAAGGTTACTGTTTGAGCCTTTCCCCCCTCAATTACTATACTCTCATTTGCCTTAACTGGCATACTATTTGAATAAATTGGGTTCGCATAGTTTATAAGTCTTGTATTACTATCATAAACACATATAGAATACCTATCACTTGAACTACTTGATGTCGCAAAATATAGTAAATGATCTGAATTATTTTTTATAACACACTGCTCACCCTTAGATAAGTTTACCTCATAATATGGGGCCATACTTACTTCTTTTATTATATCTTTATATTCATATGGTAAATAAAGATTAAATTCTTCTCCTGTTTTTGCCTTTAATCTACCTTTATGTTTACCTTCTATAATAAACTCACCAGATTGTGGAATATATTTTTCCATATCTCCATTTTCATCATACTCTATAAGTTCATAATAATTATTACCAGTTTGATTCTTTGATACCTTAATACTTTTATCTGAATTATTAACTACTTCATAGCTCTTGCCTTTTTCTATATGCTTTTCATAAAACACAGGAATGTTAGTAGACTTTATCATATCCTTCATTTCATATGGTATATATAATATAGAATTTTCTCCTTGGCTTATACTAATTTTTTCTCTTTTATTATTCACAGACCAAAAACTACCATCAGTATCTTTGTAAGAACTTATTATATTTCCATTTTCATCATATTTTACAAGATCATATTTAAGTTCTGATTCTTTATTGTAATTATACACCACTACATCTATACCTGTTTTATTTATAATTTCATAAGTCTTATTTTTCTCTAAATTAAATTGATAGAATACAGGAGTACTAACTTCCTTTATCATATTTCTATTTTCATATGGTATATATAACTTTAGTCCATTGCCTTTAAATAAGCTCATTCTTATTTTATGATGTGGCTCAATATTATTGTTTTCTAGAATGTCCCTTTCAACTTTTGTTATTTTACCATTATTATCAAAATCCATAAAATCATAAGAAGATTTATTATATCCTATCTCTTTTACTAGAGATGTAAACGTGTCATCAGTATTATTTCCAATTTCATAGTTCTTATCCTTATCAAGTAATAATTCTTGAAATACTGGTTCGTTAATAATTTTTGCATTTTTACTTTTATCGTAAGGCACATAAATAACTATATTCCTATTATCACTTGAGCATATCTTTTTCTTATTCCTTCCACCAATGGAGATCATATCATACTGATCTCTCCAAATCTGACTTATTTTATTATTTTCATCATAATTTATATAATTATATTTATTACTAATACTACTAGTACTTAATAAGTATAATACTTCATCTGATGAATTAATTATTTCTAAGCTAACATTTTTTGAAACTACAAACTTAGAAAATGCAGGATTTTGTGATTCTTTCACAGTAGACTTGTACTCATATGGTATATACAACTTTGCCCCATTTCCTGTATTTAGACTTACTATTTTCTTATGCCCATTTTCTATTACAAAATCCTTATATTCACCGTAGTCCTGTTTAGCTAGTTTTCCAGTTCCATCATAATCAACATATTCATATTTGTTGAAAATGTTATCATAACTTGAAATCCAAATTCTTTTCCCGGTATTGTTATTTATCTCATAGCTTTTATCAGCAGTTGCTGTAACTTTATAAAATGCAGGACTTTGTGATTCTTTTACAATATCTTTATATTCATATGGCACATATAATTTTATACCAGTTCCGGTATTTAAACTTATCCTTCTTTTATGTCCACTTTCTACTGCAAAATCATCATATTCTCCTACCACTTGTTTAGTTATTTCACCAGTTTTATCATAATCGATATATTCATATTTGTTACTGTAGTCACTATCTCTAACAACACTAATTGATTTAGCCGTACTATTATTTATTTCATAACTTTTATCTGCAGTTGCTGTGACTTTATAAAATGCAGGACTTTGTGATTCTTTTACAGTATCTTTATATTCATATGGCACATATAATTTTATACCAGT
>NZ_JACSRA010000040.1:0-22318 GCF_014836335.1 Clostridium cibarium | reverse complement strand
TCCTGCATTTAAGCTTATTCTTCTTTTATGTCCACTTTCTACTGCAAAATTATCATATTTTCCTACCACTTGCTTAGCTATTTCACCAGTTTTATCATAATCAATATATTCATACTTGTTATTGTAGTCATTATCATTTAGAATACTAATTGATTTAGCTGTATTATTATTTATTTCATAGCTTTTATTCCCAGTTGCTATTACTTTATAAAATGCAGGACTTTGTGATTCTTTTACAGTATCTTTATATTCATATGGCACATATAATTTTATACCAGTTCCTGCATTTAAGCTTATTCTTCTTTTATGTCCACTTTCTACTGCAAAATTATCATATTTTCCTACCACTTGCTTAGTTATTTCACCAGTTTTATCATAATCAATATATTCATACTTGTTATTGTAGTCATTATCATTTAGAACACTAATTGATTTAGCTGTATTATTATTTATTTCATAACTTTTATCTGCAGTTGCCGTGACTTTATAAAACGCAGGAGTTTGAACCTCCTTAACTGTATTTTTATATTCATATGGTACAAAAAATGTTATTTCACTTCCTACACTTAAGCTAATTCTTTTTTTATGTCCATTTTCTACTATAAAATTTTCATATCTTTGGGTATCTAAATTAGCAATCTTCCCAGAACTATCATAATCTATATAGTCATAATTTTTCGTATAATTTCCATCGCTTTGAACCTTAAAAGCCTTACCTACATTATTGTTAATTTCATAACTTACACTAGGTGTTGCTACAAATTTGAAAACAGCAGGATTATCTACTTCCTTCATCATATCCTTAAGTTCATAAGGCATATATATCCTGGAATTATATCCAGAAGACAAGGAAATTTTCTTTCTACATCCCTTAGCAATATTGATATTTCCTTTCTCATAGATTCCAACTTCTGCAACACTTCCACTTTCATTATAATAAACATAATCATATCTGTTATTACTTGAACTAATAGTATCAGTTAATATCTTTGTAAAATTACCTGTGTTATTACTAATTTCATAATTTTTATCTTTTTCAATATTACTATCCCATATAGCTGGCCTATCAACTTCTTTTATAATATCCTTATTTTCATATGGTATATATAACTTTAAAGCACTTCCAGTTCTTAGGCTTATTCTTTTTTTATATCCACTTTCTATATTTATATCTATAGACATATTAACATCTAAATCATATACATCACCTAAGTTATTATAATAAACATAATCATATCTACTACTATTATCAATTATATCTTCTCTTAATACTCTAATATTATCACTAGTATTATTAGTTAATTCATACCCTTTATTTTTCACCATGTCATATTCATAAAATACTGGAGTAGAAGTTTCTTTAATCAAGTCTTTATACTTGCTTAATATAGAAAGGGATACTTCATTACCTGCATCTGCAGAAAATCTTACTTTGTCGCCACTTGGTATAGTTATTCCATATGTAATATTTCTGTTTAATTTTCTTACACTTCCATTATAATAATACTCAATATAACTATACCTTCCATTGCCTCTAGAACTTACGTATTCTATTTTTATACTATAAGCCGAAGTATTGGTAAATTCATACGTTTTATTGCTAGTTAACTTAAAACTTGAATAATCTTCTGATGCAGATAAAGATTCTGTTTTAGTATCTTCCACCGAAGCAATCTCTTTCTCTTCTTTAGGAGAATTTATGTCCACTTTTTTCTCCTCGGTTTTAACATCATTTTTTGTAATTTCTTCTACCTGTTTTTCTTTAGTTTCCTCGTCACTTTTAGGTTTATCCTGTTTCTCAGTACTACTCACTTTTGTTTCTGCTTTAACTTCAACATTTATTCCATTAAACATTATATAAAATGTAAAAATCAAAGCACAAAATAGCGATATAATTTTTTTCATATGTTTCCCCCTATTGATTTTAATATATTACCGTTTGCAAATTATTTGGACATTGGAAATTATATCACATTTTGCTGAATTAAAGCAAAAAAGATGTTCATTTTGAACATCTTTTGGCGAATTTTGATGAATATAGTTTTTATTAATCTAAATTAATTATCACATCTTATTACTTCAACTTTATATCCATCTGGATCAGTTACAAAATAATAATGAGGTTTTTCTCCTGGTAATCCTTTTAAATCTGTAACCTCATAACCTAAAGCTTTATGTTTTTCTCTCATAGCTTCCAATTTTTTAACCCCAATAGCAGTGTGGCTAAAACCATTTCCTAATTCATATGGCTTCTCTACATCATAATTATATGTAAGTTCTATTTCATATCCATTTATTTCATTAGATAAATATACTAAGGTAAATTTTTGTGCTGGAAAGTCCTTTCTTCTTGTTTCAATAAGCCCTAAAGCTTCTCCATAAAATTTTAATGATTCCTCTAAATTTTTAACCCTTATACAGGTATGTAACATTTTCACTGACATTTACACTTTCCCCTTTCTATCTTACATGCATGTTCCATTTTTATACCATTCGCAATCTTTACATATCTTTTTAAATTTTTCTTTTGAATAATTTCTATAAATATTCTCCTCAATATAAGAAAAACTGTAAATGGAGTTTATTTGAAGCCCATATTCCCTTAAGGTTAATTTATCTAACATGTTAACTTTATCCTTTGTTAAACAAATTTCACCTTGAAGTTTATTTGGGCAATTTTCACATATATCATCACAGCAATTAACAAGTTTAACATCTACATTTTCTTCACTTTTTAATAAACCTACTATTTTGTCCATTTCTTTTATAAATTTTTCACTATAACCAAGTCCTTTATAAAAGTAAATACAATTTATATGATGAGGTCTAATTTTTATCATATACCTTTAACCTCCCTATCATTTTATTGCTGAGATTGAAATTTTATTAACTTAAAGTATAAAAATCTTTTTCCCCCTTGTCAAGTAATGGATTATAAGTGTTTTAATATAATATTTTTAGACAGTCACCAATTACTTGCAATTTAAATACAATATAGCATAGTACAAGCAATACGTATTGAGGTGAAAAAATGAATCCTTTAATAAATATGTTACTAGCCAGCATGATGGGAGGTAACAATGGCAGAATGGGTGGTAATCCACTAATTAATATGTTAATGGGGAATATGAATAGTAATGGTGGAAATCCTATGATGAATAACAATGGTTTATTAAATATGCTAATGGGCAACATGAATAATAATTCTGGACAAAATAATTCAAATAATCAAATGGAATCTTTAATGAATATGTTTCAAAATATGAACAGTAATCCAAACAATATGAATAATAATCCTAATAATACAGGTAATAATCCTCTAATTGATATGCTTATGCAAAATGGTAATGGACAAAATAACATGAATGGTATGAATCCATTATTAAGCATGCTTATGGGAAATATGAATAATCAAAATCCTATGATGAATAACAACATGACTCCTAATGGTGGTAGACGTCATAAACATTCACGAAGAAGGCATTAAAACACTGTAAAAAAAAAAGTGAACTCGTATGAATTCACTTTTTCGCTTTTCTATACTTTAAATTTTAAATTGTCTCATAATGCCTTCTGACATTTCATCTGCCATTTGCAAAGCTTGATTCTCAATACTATCAAATATCTTTATATCTTCAGCATATTGCTTTCCAAGTCTATTAACAGCTTCACTTTCAACTAGTTTTAAATGTTCAAATAACATTGCTTGCCAATCTTCTTTTTTCCAAACTGGATTAATATCTTCAAGAAAATATGCAATTTGCCTTGCATTTTTATACCACTTCTTTCTAGTTTCATCAGCAGTTTCTGTACTCTCTGCTTTTGCTGCATTCACAAGGTCCGCTGCAATAAGTAAATGTTGTTCTAGTAAATTTTTAAAAGTATTAGCTTTCTCTTTCCCATAAAATAATTTAAGCACCTCTGCAAAGTCAGCAGGATTTCTAAAAAGTCTATTAGTTACTAATTCTAAGTCTCCTGTTCCTTCTGCTGTACTTATAATAAATGATCTAGTCCAAAATCCATGTTGTTCCCAAAGTTTACGAAAGGTATTTACAATATTCATCCTCTTAACAATATTATTATATTTTCCATCTTCATCTCTATACATGGAACTCTCCGAAATCATTATTTCTATCTATTTTATGCATATCTACAATTTTAGTTACTCTTTTCTACTTTATCTTTTTCTTAATACCATCATATAGATATCTAAGATATTCTGTATCAACATTTTCGTCTTCAAGGAAATTTAATCGTTCATTAACATTCTCAATTATATCCTTTGCCTCTTTAAAATCCTTTTGTTTTATGCAAGTACTTGTATATTCTAATAGGTAATCTACTTTTTTAACAAGTCTTGCTAAATCTTCTCTATTATCATTTACTAAATCTAATAATAGAGAATAAATTTTTGAAGATGTTGAGTCCTTTGCTGAAAATAGAAAATCATTACTTTTGCTAGTTATCTTTGCCATTAAATTTCCTCCTATGCTTTCTTTTGTTCTATAATTCTATTTTATGTATTTCATCTGCACATCCACAAAAAATTTTCAGAAAAATATCATAAGTTACCCTCTAGTATAATGCAGAAATCTTCTTATAGCTAACCTTATATAAAAGCACAATACCAATTAACGCCAATACTATATCATATATTATAACATGGGTAAGTGTTAAATTATGATATGCAATTAAATTAAATAATTCCGCAACATTGAAGTCAACTACATAATTAGCCCCCCATATCTCAAAGAAAATACCAGTAAACACTGCATAAAATATAGAAAGTAAATATGCTATAAATTTCTTGTTAACAGCTGTTGTAGCTCCTAGCATAAAAGTTGAAAAACAAGCTGAGGAAACAGCTATTACTACTAATAACAAAATAATATATATTACTTTAGAGCTTTTATATACTACAGGAAATACTCCTACCATTATTTCATCTAAAACTCCATTATCCACTCCGTAAAATAAAGTTAGATATAAGATAAAAATACAATTACTCGCTATAAAAACTATAGAGGTCACTAAAGCATTTACTGCTAATTTAACTTTCAAGTAAGTTTTTATATCTATAATTTCCAATAACCTTTTCAAAAATCCATTCTTTCTATCGCTAATTATTGAAGTGGAATAAATAAATGCTGCTATCGTTGGACCTAAAAAACCTATATATGAATAATGATGAAGTTTTATATAGCAATTGATTCCATCTGAACTAGCATCTATAAAACTTAAGCCTTCGAAAAATGGAAGTTTAAATAAAGATAAACCTTGAAAATACGGAATCATAAACATAGCTATAATTATTAAAATGGATATTTTGGTTCTCCAAGAAGATAAAGATTTTTTTAATTCTAATTTAAAATATGTTTTCATTAATATTCCCCCTAATACTTGTCAGCTACAGCTCCTAAGGTAGCTGCCTTTATAAATTCCTTTTCCTTTAACGTCTTTAAAGATTTTACATCTCCACTTACAACTACCCCTATTATCTTTAAATCATCTTTTTTAATTTCACCATTTCCACCACTTAATGTATTATATATTTTTTCATAAATATGATTATTATCTTCACTATTTTTATGCTTAACAATTGTATCTATAAATTTTTGGCTAGGATCACTTGCTTCTCCATCTCTATCTATAGCTTTCATTCCATATACCCTATATTCATCTAACACTCTATAATTTAGCTCCTTTGGATCATAGGTATCTACCCAATACCAATTTAAAGTGACTTCCTTTGGAATCATGGCCTTTACTTCTTCAAGACTATATGGTTTGTCAAAGGATAGAGACATTTCTGCTAATTTATTATTATCTATTTCATTAAGCTTTTCAAAATCATTTGAATAATTTTCAAATCTTTCAAGTGGATGATAAAACTCCATAATATGCTTGCCCGATTTATTATAACCAGCAATTTTTTTTGTTAACTCATCTTTAGTTTTTAACAAATAATTATCAATACCATTATATATCTCTTCTTTATTATTAATTAAAGGTACATAAGTATAACTCTCTGTGAAATCTCCATCTTTTATTGGTTTACTTCCTAAAAATCTAAATCTGCTATAATTTATTTCACCAACCGTAATTCCATCATTCACTTGACAATATCCAACATAAGCATTTGGCATAGCTATATTATACCAATCTATTAAACTATTCTTTTTTCTATTACTAATTATGTTTAAAGCAGTAGAATTGGACCCTAGGAATACAAAGCCTGCAACAACAATTATCATTAAACTTATTATTATACTTCTCATTATTGATAAAGTTTTAGCTTTTCTTATTGTTCTACTTAAGATTGGTCTCTCATCTACTTCAAACAACTCTCTTAATTTTTCATCATCACTTTTCATACCTTTCCCTCCATAACTTTTTAAATTGTTCCCTGGCTCTAAACAGGTAGGTTTTCACCGTATTTTCATTAATATCTAAGAGTTCCCCTATCTCCTTATAAGATAATCCCATATCATATTTAAAAAATAATAAATTCTTATAAATATCATTAACTGAATTTAAAATATTAAGGATTTCTTCTTTTTTTTCTAAATCCAATATAAAATCTTCAACTAACCTACTATCTGTTAATCTTTCTTTAAAGATTTCTTCATCAATACTTAAATGAACATGTCTATTGTTTTTTCTACATAAATCATAATATTTATTTATAGCTACTTTAAAAAGCCACGAAGACAGCTTGTCTTCATCTATACCATCCATATATTTCAATGCTTTATAGAAGGTATCTTGAACTATATCTTCAGCATTTTCACTGCTACAGCCAAGTTTCATTAAATACTTGTAGATGAGATTCATTTTTTCTTGGAATATCTTAATTATTAATTCATCACTCATCATTTCTCCTTCCATAAGATAAAATAGTTAATCTTCTTGAAATACTTCTGCTAATATAACGTTTCAAAAATAGATATGTATACAGTAATTTTATAAAAAAACAATAAAAAACCCATGAAAATGATATGCTCCCTGTCAAGTAGAAAGGGAGCATATCATTTCCGTGAGTTTTAAGATTAATTAAAATCATAGGCTTTTAAATTTGCTATTTTAAATTCTTCCCTAAGGGGATATCATATTTAGTTTGTATGATTTTCGTAATTGGCACTCCAACTATAGTAACCACAACAAATTCACCAATTGCAACTGTACCAATGGCAAACACAAGTGGTACTTGATAAAGATAGTTAAGCATGCCTCCAACTATTAGCCCATTAATAACAGTAGGCCAAAGTGATGCTACTACTAACGAAATATCTTTATTTTTCACCCTTTTTGCCGTAGCCGAAATAGCGTAAACACTAATAAATGTTGCTAATGTCCCAAATATAGCATCCACTAATCCATTCGGTCCAAGAATATTTGCAATAAAGCATCCTAGTGTAAGACCAACTATATAAAATGGATCAAAAAGTGCTAATAGCACCATTATTTCTGATATTCTAATTTGAATAGCCCCATAGCTTATGGGAGCTAGCACAAGTGTTAATATTGCGTAAATTGCTGCTATAATAGCTGTTTTAACTAATCTCTGTGTTGTCATATTATTATTCAAGTAAATCACTCCATTTTATTAATGATATTAGAAAATCAACATTATATGTAAAGCTCTCCAAAAATATTTCATCAAAAAAATCGTAGGAAATATCTCCTACGATAAATAAACTCAACAAAAATAAAAGATTCTATTAACAATAATCAACTCAAATCTTTATCATTCTTAATTATTTAACCGTAGTTTTGTTTTAAGTCAGGAGGCTTTCGAACTGACTAAATGCTAATTTTCACCTTTAAGATTATATCAAACAAATAAAATTATTACAAGTTAAGCTTCAATTTCTTCAGTAAGCTTAATTATCTCATCAACTATACTACCAATATAATAAACGGTATCAATAAGAGGCTTATCTGTACTTATATCTACTCCAGCCATTTTTGCAAGTTCTATAGGTGTCTTTGTTCCTCCTTCTTTAAGTACTTTTCTCCAATCATCTATAGCTGTTTTGCCTTCTTTTAATATTCTCTTGCTCACTTCTGTTGCTATTGTAAGTCCTGCACTATAAGTATAAGAATAAAGTCCCATATAATAATGAGGCTGCCTCATCCAAGTTAACTCTGCTCCATCAATCATCTTCACATCATCTCCCCAGAACTTTTCAAGGACTTCTTTTTTTATTTTGCTAAGAGTTGAAGCCTGAACACTTCCTCCTTTATCAATTATTCTATATACCTCTCTTTGATAAGCTGCTTCTAAAAGATGAGTTACAAAATTATGATAATAAGTATGGCTAATCATTGAAGATAAAACCCATCTTCTAAACCTTTTATCCTTATTAGTCTGTAAAAGATAATTTGCCATAAGAAGCTCATTCATAGTAGATGGCGCTTCTACGAAATATGTAGAAACATTTACATCAAATATATTCTGATTTTCGTTACATAATTTAAAGTGACCTGCATGACCAAGTTCATGAGCTAAAGTAAATACCTCTGCCATCTTTTCACTCCATGATAGCAATATAAAGGAGTTACTTCCATAAGGACTTGCGCAAAATCCTCCTGTGGACTTTCCATTATTTTGTGCAAAATCAATCCATCTCTCATTATAAGCTCTTTTGACCATTTCTAAGTAATCATCACCTAATATAGCCAAAGCACCTTCAATATATTTTTTAGATTCTTCAATTGTCACATTAGGATCATATTCTGGATCCACTGCAATCTTCAAGTCTGCAAAAGTCATTTCATCAAGTTTATGTATTTTCTTCAGAAGTTTTGCATACTTTCTCATATGAGGTGCTAGTTTTTCAGTTATAATATCTATCTGTCTGTTGTATAAGTCTATATCAACCTTTTGAGAAAACAATAAACTATCTATAACAGAATCAAAACCTCTTAATGTAGCCATATTTTTTTCTTTCTGTACTTGAACTCCATAAGTTGCTGCTGTAGCATATTGATATTCTCTTATTTTATCAGAAAAAGCTTTAAAAGCAGCTCTTCTAACCTTTGTATCATTTTCATATTCATATTCATTTTCAAAGAGTGCATATCCAAGAGGATATGTCTTGCCATCTACGGTGAAACTTTTAAAGTTCATATCTGCATGCTTAGCTTGCTCATAAATTTTATAAGGTGATTCTAATGTTCCAGATAAAGCAGCTAATACTCTTTCTACTTCAGGATGAAGTGCATATACCTTTTCTCTTTTTTTATCCTTTAAATAATTACTATTTTCTTTTGATGCACTTATTGCATCATCTAAAACTTTATCATCAACTTGTATGATTTCACTTTCTATAAAACTTAATTTACTTTCAATATCTGATGTTATATTGATAATTTTAGAATATTTATCCTGATTTTCATTATTTGTATAATCCACTGAAACGGAGAGCTCTGCATAAGAATTTGTAAGATCCTTAATCTTGTATAATTTTCTTAGTTCATCTAAGCATTCATTAATCTTCTTTGCTGTCTTCAATTTGCCTTTATAATCTTTTTCTATTTTCATAGAAAGCTCTTTCATTTCTTTTACAGCTGATTGAAATTCTTCATCTGTAGAATAAATAGCAGATAAATCCCAAGTAAGTGCTTGGTCTACATCTTTTCTCTCTTTTAGAACTTTTTGCATTAGTAATTCCTCCTTATATATTTTCTATAATTTGTATTTTATATCTCTTTACTCATTCAGTCCACTAAAATTGTATAAAGCTTTTTTATTTTTAGTTATACACTTATAATAGCAAAAATATTAAGTTTACAGTTTAGGAATTCATTGCTTGAAATGCAGTTTCTACTTCTCAATCAAAAATTGAAAATGGGTGGACTACAAAGGCAGTATATGTTAACAAGACTATGGTTGTATTCACAATATATGGGTAATGCTAATAAATAACATTTATTAGCTATGCAGACTTATGATAGATCATAAATATCAAGGAAATGGATACGGTAGAGTAACACTTAAAAAGATACAAAACCTTCTAAAATGCCACGAAAATCTCGTAAGAGAGGTAAGCAAGTTAAAAAAACGGAAAATTTTAGAGAAAGAGAACCAATATTTGTTTGATTATATACATTATATTGAAATTAATGATATAATTAGAACACAGATTAATTATACAATTGTAATAAATTATAGTTAAAAAGTGTATAATTATGTTTTATATGAAATATAAGAGGGGTAAAATAATGAAAAATAGACCTATTACTACCTTGTTTATGCTGATGTCTGTAGATGGAAAAATATCAAGTGGATCAAATGATGTACTTGATACAGATAAAGACTGGCATACTATTTCTGGCGTGAAAGAAGGTATTCATCAATATTATGAAATTGAACAAACAACAGATTTATGGTCTTTAAATACTGGTCGTGTTATGGAAAAAATAGGAGTTAATAGTAAAACTAATACACCTAAAAAGATTCCATGTAACTTCGTAATCATAGATAACAAGCCTCACTTGAGCAAAAAAGGAATAGACTATCTATGTAAATGGGTAAATTCACTCTATATAGTAACACACAATGACGAACATCCTGCTTTAGACATGAAAAGAGATAATCTTAATATAATCATGCAAAATGAATTTGATTTGATAGGTCTTTTGGAAATATTGAAAAATAAGTATCAAGTTGAACGTCTTACAATCCAATCAGGGGGCATGATGAATTGTGAGTTTTTACGAAACAAACTCTTTGATTATGTAGATGTTGTTGTTGCACCACTTCTTGTTGGTGGAAAAGATACTCCTACATTGATAGATGGGGAATCAATCAACACGCAGAACCAACTTAATGAACTTGGAGTTTTAAAACTAAAAAATTGCAAAATGCTTGAAGATTCATATATACGTTTGACTTATCAGTTGGTAAGTTAAAAAAATATTTTTGTTAAAAAGCATATTATAAGGAAGTCAAATGACTTCCTTTAAAAATCGTCTTATTTTCAACAATATTTTAAAACATAGCCATTTATTAAAATTACTTAAATCAAGACTTTGCCTTCCACTTCCTTCAGATTCTATATCATTCACTAGAGTTTTTCACAACTGGACATACAAACTACAAACCTCCAAGAAAATCATCCCTTAGATTTTCTTGGAGGTTTATCTCTGAACCAAAACTTCACTAAATCTTATTAAACCCGCATTTTACCAGCATATTCTTAAGAATATTAGAATACTAGAATATGAGAATATGCTATTAAAATTCTTCACTTATATCTTGAACAAACTCGAAAGCCTGCTCTCTATTTTCACCAAGCCTCCTAACAACAGCACTTCCAATAATAACCCCATCACAATAATCCTTAACTTCCTTTACGACCTCTCTTGAAGATATTCCAAAGCCTAAACATATAGGTGCCTCTGTGTTTGCACGAACCATATTTAAATAATCACTGATGCCTTCACTTAACCCACTTCTCTCGCCAGTTGTTCCATTAGAAGATACACAATATATAAATCCATTAGCTCCCTTAATTATCTTTTCTATTCTTTCCTTAGAAGTTGGAGCTACAAGCGGTATTAAATATATTTCAAAGGCTTCGCATTTTTCTTTTAACTCCCCTCTTTCCTCAAGAGGAATATCTGGAATTATCAAACCATCAAAGCCAGCCTCGCTTGCTTCCTTTAAGAATTTATCAATTCCTCTAGCATAAACTAAATTATAATAAACCATTATTACTAATGGAACTTCACTCTTTTCACGAACTCTTTTCCCACAAGCAAAAATATCCTTAACCTTAAAACCATTTCTTAAAGCTCTGCAATATGAATCTTGAATTACAGGTCCATCCGCTAGGGGATCACTAAAAGGAATTCCTATTTCAATAATACTAGCTCCTGATTTCTCTAACTTTAATACATTATCTACAGTCTCTTCTAATGAAGGATCACTGCAAGATATAAATGGTATTAATGCCTTCTTATTTTCTTTCTTTAATTTATCAAATACTAAATCTATTCTATTCATGACTATCCTCCAAATACTTAATTATTGTATCCATATCCTTATCCCCTCTACCTGAAATATTTACAATAATTATTTCATTCTTTGATAAGGTAGGGGCTAATTTCTTTGCATATGCTAATCCATGAGATGATTCTAAAGCAGGAACTATACCTTCTATCTTTGTTAAATATAAAAATGCATCAACGGCTTCACTATCAGTTACACTATCATAATAAGCTCTTTTTATTGAAGAAAGATAGGCATGTTCTGGCCCAACTGATGGATAATCAAGTCCTGCTGAAATAGAATAAGCTTCTTTAATTTGTCCATCATCATCTTTTAGTACATAGCTCATCATCCCATGTAATACTCCAGTTTCTTTTGCAGTTAAAGCTGCTGCATGTTCTCCTGTTTCTATACCTTTTCCAGCACCTTCAACACCAATTAGTTTTACATCTTTATCTTCTATAAATGAATAGAATATTCCCATAGCATTACTTCCACCACCAACTGGTGCTACTATATAATCTGGAAGTCTTCCTTCCTTTTCTAGTATTTGCTTTTTGGCTTCGTCTCCTATTATCCTTTGAAAATCTCTAACCATTATAGGATAAGGATGTGGTCCTGCTACTGTTCCCATAATATAATAAGTATCTTCTATATTAGAAACCCAGTATCTTATTGCCTCGTTAACAGAATCTTTTAAAGTTCCATTCCCGCTTTTTACTGAAATAACTTCTGCGCCTAAAAGTTCCATCTTCTTAACATTCAAAGCTTGTCTTCTTATATCCTCTTCTCCCATAAATATCTTACATTCCATTTTGAACTTAGCTGCAACCGTTGCAGTTGCAACACCATGTTGTCCTGCGCCTGTTTCAGCTATCACCTTTTTCTTTCCCATTCTCTTTGCTAAAAGGATTTGCCCTATAGTATTATTAATCTTATGAGCTCCAGTATGATTTAAATCTTCTCTTTTCAAATAAATCTTTGCTCCACCTAAATCCTCTGTCATATTTTCAGCATAGTATAGTGGACTTGGTCTTCCTGTATAATCCTTAAGATAATACATATATTCCTCTAAAAACTTTTCATCCTTTATAGCTTTTTTGAATTCTTCTTCTAATTCATTTAAAGCATTCATTAAAGTTTCTGGTACAAACTGTCCTCCAAATTCATTAAATCTACCTTTCATATCTTTCCCTCACTTTATCTATTAATCTTTTAACTTTTATTTCATCCTTAATTCTTTTTCCGTCTATAATTGATTCAACTCCAGAAGATAGGTCTATTCCATAAGGATTTATCTCTTCTATAGCCGCTAGTACATTATCTTCATTAATTCCACCTGCTAAGAATAATTTCTTTTCTAGTAATTTATTATCCATATATTTCCAAGGAAATATCTTTCCTTCACCAGGATTACTTCCATCTAGCACTAATGAATCAACCTCTATTTTGTTAATATCTTTAATATCATTCTCATCGTTAATACAAACGCCTTTCCATATTTCCCCCTTAAAATCTTCTCTTAACTTGCTAAGAAAATCTTCATCTTCATCTCCATGTAGTTGAACAACGTTTAGAGGAACTAACTTTAATATATCTTTTACATACTCTATTTCATTATTTCTAAACACACCTACTGCCTTTATTTTTTTGTCCAACTTATCATATAGAAGTTTGCTTTTTTCCTTACTTACAATCCTTTTGCTCTTTGCAAATACAAATCCTATATAGTCAGGCTGTAAATCATTTAAAAACTCTATTTCCTTTTCTGACGTTATTCCACATATCTTTATCTTCATCTTACTCACCCTTAAAGATATTAAATCTTTCTTTAAACTCTTCATCATGAATATTTCTCATAAACATTTCTCCAACTAAAGCCCCATTTGCTCCAAAATCTTTAACTTTCTGTAAATCGCTAATAGTCTTCATGCCACTTTCAGAAATTATTATTTTTCCCTTTGGGACATGTTTAATAAGATCTTCTGTTGTCTTTAAAGTGGTATTAAAGTTCTTTAAATCTCTATTATTTATGCCAACAATTTCACTATTACACTCTAATGCAAGATCTAATTCTTCTCTATTATGAACTTCAACTAAAGGATATAAATTAAACTTTCTACATTCTTCATAAAACTCTTTCAACTTTTCTCCTAAAACTGCTGCAATTAATAATATTCCTGATGCTCCTAAAATTTTTGCTTCATATATTTGATAAAAGTCTATAATAAAATCTTTCCTAAGTATGGGTCTATCACTTAATGCCTTAACCTTTTTCAAATATTCATCTGATCCCATAAAAAAATCTTCTTCTGTTAACACTGAATAAGCATCAATCTTAAATTCACTATAAATATGAGCTATTTTTTCTATATCGAAGTCTGGAACTATTATCCCTTTAGAAGGAGAAGCTTTTTTAAATTCTCCTATAATAGAAAAGTTATCTCCTCCCAAGACATTTTTAAAATTGTTTTCTGTTGAGATTAATTCACCTGCTTTTTCATATAACTTATCTATTAATATAAGTTTTTTTCTCTCTTCAACTCTCTTATACTTTTCCCTGCAGATCTTATCTAATATCATAACCTTCCTCCTCTAAACTTGTATTTCCCTTAGCTTTTCGAAAGCTTTACCTGAATCGAGAAGGCTATTTGCAAGTTCTATTCCTTCTTCTATTGAATTGGTAACCTTAGCTACATAAAATGCTGCAGCTGCATTTAATACTACAATATCTCTTTTAGGTCCTTTTTCACCCTTTAAAATATTTATAATAATCTCCGAATTTTCTTTTGGACTTCCACCTTCTATTTCCTTAATTCCCACCTTTTCTATTCCATACCTAACAGGATCTATTTTATATTCTTTTATCACTCCATTATTTACTTCACATACAGTTGTTGTAGTAGTTGTAGTTATTTCATCTAATCCATCATCACCGTGAACTACCATAGCTCTTTCAAGTCCTAAATTTAATAAAACCTCACCTGCCATTTTCACTAAATTACCATCATAAACACCAAGCAATTGCCCAGTAATAGGTGCTGGATTTGCTAATGGTCCTATTAAATTAAATAATGTTCTTGTAGCCAATTCTTTTCTTTCCTTTGCAACATTTTTCATAGCCTTATGATATTGTGGTGCAAATAAAAATGCCATTCCTTTTTCTTCTATAATCTTTTTACTTTCATCTTTTGTATAATCAACCTTTATCCCAAGCTCAGTTAATACATCTGCACTCCCGCTTTTACTAGATACTGCTCTATTTCCATGCTTAGCTACCTTTACCCCTCCACTAGCTGCAACTATAGCTACAGCTGTTGATATATTGAAGGTTTTACCTCCATCTCCACCAGTTCCACAAGTATCTATTAGATGTTCTCTATTTTCCATATCAACAGTTATCATATTATCTCTTAGTGCCTTAACTGCTCCTAAAACTTCATCAGAAGTCTCACCTTTTACTCTAAGCCCAATTAGAAATCCTCCAACCTTAGTTGAATTAGCTTCACCTCTCATAATTTCATTTATTATAGCCCTTGTTTCTTCTTCTGTTAGATTTTCACCATTTATAATCTTTAAAATCCCTTCATCAATTTTCATTACAAATCCCCTCCACGAAATTCTTTAACATTCTTTTCCCTTTTGGCGTAAATATAGATTCTGGATGAAATTGAAGGCCATATATAGGTAATTTCTTATGCTTAATGGCCATAATTACTTCATCATCTACGGTTTCTCCAATAACCTCAATTTCTTCTGGCAAGCTTTCTTTCTCTACAACTAGCGAATGATATCTCATAACTTCAAGTTTTCTACTAATTCCTTCAAAAATATCATTTCCCCTTATTTGTATCTTTGAGCTTTTACCATGAAATATCTTTTTAGCTCTAACAACTCCGCCTCCAAAGGCTGATGCAATAGCTTGATGCCCTAAACATATTCCAAGAACAGGAATCTCCACACCTAAATTTTTAATTACCTCTATTGATATACCAGCATCTTCTGGTCTTCCAGGCCCTGGTGATATTACTATCCCCTCTGGTTTAAGATTTTTTATTTCTTCTATTGTAATTTCATCGTTTCTAAAAACTTTCACTTCTGTAAATTCACTTAAATATTGATAAAGATTAAAGGTAAATGAATCATAATTATCTATTAAAACTATCATCTCAATGCCTCCTTTAGTGCCATAAGCTTATTTTCAATTTCTAAACATTCATTTTCTGGAACTGAATCATATACAAGTCCACCACCAGCTTGTAAGTGGGCAATTCCATCTTTTAAAACAAGGGTTCTTATCGCTATACACATATCCATATCACCACCATAAGAAAAGTAACCAACCGATCCTGCATAAATTCCTCTTTTTTTATTTTCAAGCTCTTCTATAATTTCCATAGCTCTAATCTTAGGTGCTCCAGATAGAGTTCCTGCTGGAAGACATGATGCTAATGCATCAAAACAATCTTTACCTTCTTCAAGTTCTCCAACAACCTTTGTTGTAATATGCATTACATGGGAAAATCTTTCTATATTCATAAAATCTTTTACTTCAACTGTTCCTGCTTTACTTATCTTGCCTATATCATTACGCCCTAAATCAACTAACATTACATGTTCTGCTCTTTCTTTTTCATCTTCTATTAATTCTTTTTCAAGCTCTAAATCCTCTTCAGAAGTAAGTCCTCTTTTTCTAGTTCCAGCTATAGGATTGGTGGTAACCACCTTGTCTCTTACTGATACTAAACTTTCTGGAGACGAGCCTATAACTTGATAATCTTCATAATCTATTAAAAACATATATGGTGAAGGGTTTTCTTCTCTAAGCCTTCTGTATATTTCAAGTGGTGACTTTTCTGTATCACAATACATTCTTCTTGATATAACTACTTGAAAAATATCTCCTTTTCTGATGTATTCTTTAACTTTCTCTATATTTTTCTTATGATCTTCTCTGCTTACAGAAAATCTTAATTCTATATCCTTCTTAGGTTCTCTTTTTTCTGTTATTATAAAATAATTGTTTGCAATTTTTTCAAAATACTCATCTTGTTCTTCTCTAATTTCTTGAAAACTCCTATTATCATCTTTAAGTATGCTATCTACTACATAAACCTTATGAGTTAAGTGATCATAACATATATATCTTTTATAAAAATTAAACCTGATGGTTGGAACATTTAGATCATCATCATTTTCAAACTTAAGTTTTCTTTCATATAAGCCTATAGAATCATACCCCATATATCCAATAGCTCCACCTTTAAATGTAAAAGGATTTCCCTTTTCATCAAACTCTAAAGAAACTTCTTTTTTTATCTCGTTTACTTCTTTTAGAGTTTCTCCTTGAATTTCTTTATATGGATTTTCCCCTAAAAAAGAATATCTACCAAAGTGTTCTTCCCTGCTTCCTCCTTCAAAAATAAATCTACGAGTGCCCTTTAATCCATTAAATAGAGTGATAGGAGTAATTTCATCTCCTCTATATTCACTTATAAATGAAAATATTTTTCTATCACCTTTTTTCTTTTTAAAATCGCATTCTGTGGTACTAATCATATACATAACCCCCTAATTACTTATAATTTAATAAAAAAAGCCACTTCATCCACACATTGGGACGAAGTGACTCGTGTTGCCACCCAAATTTATATAACAAGTGACTATAAATAAAAAAAGGTATTTCATCCAAAAGGACGAAATACCACAATTTCGCTATGCCACCTATGTTACACATCTTTATCAGGTACGGAAGTTAATCGATACCCTGTCTTTTTAACGGTAGACTCTCCGTACACCTGTACTAAAACTTTCCAAGTGTCGTCTCAAAGACCCATTCAACAAAGGCTACAGTACTTGGTTCACACCATCCCAAGTTCTCTGGAAACTAAACTCCAATATTTACTCTCTCTTATCATCGACTTTATCTTAACTTTAATAATATTATATGTAACTTTTTCCTAATATGCTACCTTTATATTTATATATATATTGTAATTAAAGTCTATTTTTTTATAATATTCTTTCCTTTTCTTCAATTTTCTTTGATTTAATAAAATTATGACAATTTTTTTTATAAAAATAAGGATAAGATAACTTTAAACTTATCCTATCCTTATAAAAATTATTTTGCATATTCCTCTACAAGATTCTTCTTTTCCTTATTAAGCAATCTCATTTCATGGAGTATAAATAAAATTGTAATAATTACAGAAATAAAATCTGATGCTGGTCCTGATATCCAAACTCCAGTTAAATTTAAAAACTTAGGAAGGATCAGTATAAGTGGTAAAAGTACAATAACTTGTCTCAAAAGACTTAAAAACATAGATATTTTTGCTTTTCCTATAGCTTGAAAATAATTTGTACATATAGCTTGCACTCCAATTACCGGAAGCATAGAAAGGAATATAGATATTCCCTTAGCACCAATATCCACAAGACTTTCGTCACTTTCATTAAAAATACTTATAATTTGTGCTGGGAATAATTCAACAACAATAAACCCAAATAAGCAAATTATAGTAGCTGCAATTGATGCATACTTTAATGTAAGTTTAACTCTATCATAATTTTTAGCACCATAATTATATCCTATTATTGGCTGAGCTCCTTGGTTAATTCCGAACACAGGCATTAATATAAGCATACTAACACTGTTAATTAAAGAAAAAGCTCCTATAGCAATGTCTCCGCCATATTTTGAAAGGCTTCTATTAAATGTAATTGTAATTAAACTAGCAGCTATCTGCATTGCAAAAGGAGACATCCCTATTGATATTATTTCTTTTACATGAACTTTAAATAACTTCAAGTTTTCCTTTTTAACTTTTAATAAACTCTTACCTTTGACAAAATAATATAATATCCATACGGAACAAACAGCCTGTGAGCATATTGTTGCAAGTGCTGATCCTCTCACTCCTAATTTAAACACAAATATAAATAATGGATTTATTAAAAAGTTAAGTACTGCTCCAATAAGCATTGTTTTCATGGCAGTTTTAGGATCACCTTCTGATCTTATTATAGGGTTCATACCAAATCCTATATTTTGAAGTACTACACCTAACAGTATTATAAATGCAAATTTTTTCGCATCAGGCATAGTCTCTGCACTAGCACCAAATATATTAAGGATTGGCTCTAAAAATATAATTCCAAAAATAGTTATCAATACTGAAAAAATAATTACAAGAGTTAGGGCATTACCTACAATCTTTTCAGCTTCCTTATGTTTATTTTGTCCAAGCTTTATTGAAACTACAGCCCCTGCACCCACTCCAACAAGCATTCCAAAAGCCATAATAACATTTGATATAGGGAATGTTACTGCAACTCCAGAAAGGGCTAATGATCCAACTCCCCTACCAACAAAAAACCTATCTACAATACTATATAATGCATTAACAAGCATTCCTATTATTGAAGGTATTGAGAACTTCAACAATAAACTTCCTACACTTTCATAGCCTAATTCTTTTGTTTCTTTATTCATATTCAACTCCTTAGTTATTGTTTTAATTTATTCTGCTTTTTCTAGTAAATGTTTCTATATACAACATCTGCATCGTCCTGAAAATGTCACTCATACTAATATACTGAAAAATAGTTGATATGTCAACCATGCTTATTAAGTTATTTTTAATATGTAAAGCTTATTAATTTCTTCTTGTATAGAAGTTGTTCAAAAAGTAAATATTATATCTGTATTATCATTATTAACTTAGCAAAAAATTGTAGATGGGGTGACCATACTTGAAGAAAAAAACAAAACTATTTATATCTTCTTTATTAATATTATTAATTACCTTTAACTATCTAAAGTTAGAAACTATACTAACAAAAGCATGCAGTTTATCTTTAGATTCTAACAATGTAAATCTGATTTTAGATACTTTAAAATATAATGATATGCCACAAAATTTTCGTAAAACTTCAAATTTAACAAGCTTTCAAAGCAATAAAGATTTTAATCTTAAGGGCTTAGGTGCATTAAATATTTCTGGCAGTCACCAATTTTCAGAGTATAATCTACCATTAATCATTAATGCCATAGATACTTCTCTTCCTATAACAATTATTGATCTAAGACAAGAATCTCACGGATTCATCAACGAAATTCCTATAAGCTTTGCTAATTATAATAACAATGCTAACATGGGATTATCAAAAGAAAAAGTTATATTAGACGAAAATAATAGATTAAGTAATATAAAATTAGATACACCTATTTCATTTTTTAATCATCCTGAAATAACCATAACTCCGACAAAAGTGGTTTCTGAAAATCAGCTTGTTGATTCTTCATCACTATCATATATTCGTATTCCTGTTACTGATGGAAAAATACCAACAGATGATATGGTTAATTTCTTTGTAGATACAGTAAATTCAAAACCTAAAAATTCATGGTTTCACTTTCACTGCAAGGAAGGTATAGGAAGAACAACTACATTTATGATTATGTATGATATTATTACTAACTCAAAAAACGTTATGATAGATGATATTATAAAAAGGCAGCTACATTTAGCAAATTTTAATGAAAAGGAAACTATATCTTTTTATAATGATGAAAGAATAAATTTCTTAAAAAACTTCTATAAATATAGTAAAGAAAATGATAATATCCACAAACTAAAATGGAGTGATTGGAAAAAAACTTTATCCTCTAGTTCTTTTCCAATGTGTTCTTTAAATAAAAACAAATCCAATTTCATAAAAAATGAAATAACTCCAACAAGCCTATACGTTATTTCTCAAGATAATATGACTTCAGCTGAAAGAACCATGATTGCTACCCTACAAGGTTTAGTTAATAGCAATTCTTCATCTCAAATATACACTCTTAATTCCTCTGAACCTGATTATCAAATTTGGTTAGATGACTTAAAAAATAATTATGGAATTTTTTACGAGACCATTTCAAATCCTTGGGAGTTACTTGATAAGTTTAAAAGTTATGTTTATGGATATATTCTTTATGCTAATAAATCCATAACTGATCCTTCTATAAACAATGCTTGTTCCCTTGCTTCATTAACTAATTCTATTGCAATTGATGAAACCATCCAAGATAAAGTAATAGAACATGGTATAACTAAACTAAAAGATGATTTAAGAAACACAGATAAATATTGGGCTTATGATAACTTGTGGAGTTTGGGTTTAAATCATTCAATAATAATAGAGCTATCTCCTGATAAAGATACTGCACTAAGAGATTATGGCATAATGACAAAATCTTTAATATTTTATGAAGATAGTATCAAGGATTTTTCTCTTAGAGAAAAAATTTTTTCATCTGCTGAAAAAGATTCAACTTGTCTCGGTTGGGGCCCCGATGAATTTATAAATGTAAGTACAGCTTCAAAATATGGCGTTAGTATTGTAGCTGCAGATTATTCTTATAATTTAACGGTATTAAATGCTTTCCCTTCTGTTCCAATTACTCAAAAAGCATTACAAAACACTCCCATAAAAAAAGACACCCATTATGTAACATTTATTATATCTGATGGTGATAATCAACAATGGAATCTTGGCACAAATTATAGTTCTCCTAAATGGTATGGTTCTTCTTATAGAGGGAAATTTAATTTAGGTTGGTCATTAAGTCCATCATTATATTATCTAGCACCTACTGTTTATAAATTATATTATGAAAATGCTTCTTCTGGATATTATAATGATTATTTTTTAGTGCCTCCATCTGGAACTGGATATATGTACCCCAGTAAATTTGATAGTAATGCACTTAAAATTTATATAGATAGATTAAATAATTATATGAAAAATGTAGATGAAAAATATTTATTAATCCTAGATGATTCTTCTTTCTATAACACTAAACTTTGGGATAACTTTACTGCTAAGAATGATATTCAGGGCTTATTTTATCTCGATTATCACAAACATAATAATTATAAAGGAGAAATTACTTACTCAAATAATAAACCCATAATATCCTGTAGAGATTTACTTTGGAATGGCATTGAAAGCGAAGATGAACTTGTTAAAAACATTAATGATAGAATTAGTCGTGGTGAAATTGGTATTAATAACCCTAATAGTTACACCTTTGTTTATGTTCATGCTTGGAGTAAAAGCTTAGATGATCTTAATAAAGTTGTAAAAAAGTTAAATAAGAATCCTAAGGTTACTATTGTCACTCCAGAAACTTTTATGGATTTAATAAGAAAAAACATTACTCCTATCAAATAACTTTTACATAATCGAATAGGAGGTAGATAATTATTTTATCTACCGACCTCTCACACCACCGTACGTACCGTTCGGTATACGGCGGTTCATTAG
>NZ_JACSRA010000003.1:353-192159 GCF_014836335.1 Clostridium cibarium | reverse complement strand
CCTATAGTTCCATCATCTAAATAAACCTCAACTTCAACTGTTGGAAAACATCTAGAATCTAATATTTGTCTTCCTACGATATCAACAATTTCAACATAACTTTTCACAAAAGTCCCTCCTTTAATTTCTTATATTACCTAAAATTATCTAGTTTAATAACAAGAATAGTATTTGTAAAACTTAATTAATCTATTCTCTATTTATTGCAAAAATTTCTTTAGATAAAATTAAAGAAAGTCTTCTTCGTTATTTCTCTTATACTTTGATTTTAACTTTTCTTTTGCCCAATACTTATCGAATTTATATCTCCACTCTTTTCCAACCTTTATATCTATTTCATACATAAATATAAAAAATTCATCAAGCACTTCAAGTTTCATAAGTCCCTTCATTAGATGCCTTGGGAAATCTACATGTCTTGAAAAACATTTTTTAGGGTCAATAATCTTCACATTATTTCTTTCCCCTACCATAATATCTTTACATCTAGTATCTATTTTAGAAAACCCTAATTTTTTAAACTCTTTAGTTAGTTTATATATATTATAGATAAGATCCTTATTTAAGCCATATTTTTTTATGTATTTATCAAGCTGCAATCCATCAACCTTTTCCCTAACAATATATAACTTACCTAACTCATATACTTTTGGAAAATACTTAGAGCCATTTCCTTTAGCAAGGGCTTTAGATTCATCTAGACATACCTTTTCTTCTACAAAAAGCTTTATGACTTTGTCTTCAGGCAAACTATAAACAACTCCATTATTCCCTTGTCCTAAAAAAACAGCTTCTTTAAAGAGCTCTTCTGTTTTCTCGTCAAAAGGAGCAGAATAACAATGATACTTCTTCATATACCTCTATACCTAATTATTGCTCTCATTATATTTGTATGCTATAAGAATATCGCCTATGCAGCCTACTTGTTATTACTAGTTAAAAAAGCTAACAATAAATGTACTTCCCTTTCCTTCTTCACTAATAAGTTTAATTTCTCCATCCATTTCTTCAATAATACTCTTAGATAAAGATAAGCCAATCCCAATACTTTTAGGATTACTACTATTTTCTCCTTTATAAAACCTCTTAAAAATTTTTTTCTGTAATTCCTCAGAGATTCCTCTTCCATTGTCTTTAATGTATATCTTTGTTATCAATGGTCCTTTATTTACTTGTATTTTCACCTTTCCCCCAATGTCTGTATGCTCTATAGCATTTTTTATTATGTTGGATAAAGCCTCTGCTAGCCACTCCTTATCATGAATGACTTCTGCATTTACTTCGCCTTCCACAATCAGCTCTTGATCTTTCTTTTTGGACTCTTGCAATAATGAAGAAATAGCTAGTTCTATAGTCTCTTTTAAAGGTTGTTTTTCCTTTTCAAATCTAATAGCATTTGCTTCTATTCTTCCTACCTTTAAAAGATTCATAATAAGCCATTCCATCCTTCCTAGTTGTTCCTCTGACTTATCTAAAAACTTTACCCTATCTTCATAAGGCATATTTTCATTTTCTCTTAAAAGGTCATTAAACATGACTAGGGATGCTAGTGGTGTTTTTAATTGATGTGATATATCTGATAAAAAGTCTTTTAACTTTTCTTTATCATATCTTAAGAGTTCAATTGAATTATTTACCCTATCTCCCATGTAATTAAGGGATGATATTAATAATGCCATCTCCCCTTCTTTATAGTCTCCATCAATCTCTCTAAACTCCCCATTTGACATAGCTCCAGTACTTTCAACTATCTCATTTATCTTTATATAAATTCTCTTTAATTCTTTTACAAAACAAAAATACAATATTACTAAAAACACTACTAATATTGGAATGAATATTAACAACATGTTCTTTAATATTCCTTGTACTATTTCATCTGAATCTAAAGTAATATTCTCATCATATCCATAACTACTTAAAAACTCTTTAGCCTTACTTATTTCTTCTGAGCTTCCTTTCTCATAGAAATTTTTTATTATATCAGTATCTTTTTTACCTTCTAAAATATTAGATAAAATAACAGCATTCTGATTAATGAGAGTTTTACTTATATTTTTAGCAATAATAAATGAAGCTAGCCCTATAGCAATTATCCCAATAATCAAAATAATCATGAACTTACCTGTTACTTTTCTAGCTTCTGGATTTCTATAAAATTTTAATGAATCCATTTATATCCTACTCCCCTTACAGTTTCAATATAAGGATTACTTTTATCCTCTAAAAGCTTTTCTCTTAATCTTTTTATATAAACTGTTAATGTCTTCTCTTCTATAAAGTCACCTTCTATATCCCAAAGTTTTTCTAAAAGCTGCTTTCTTGTTAATACGTTGCCCCTATTTTCTAATAGCAATAATAAAAGTTTATATTCAGCTGAAGTTAAAAAAATCTTCTCACCACTCTTATATACTTCATACTTAAGTGGAAATACTATTAAATCTCTATAAGTAATTTTTTCTTCTGTTCCTACTGATTTTCTTCTTGCTACAGCATTAATCCTTGCAATAAGTTCTCTAACCCTAACTGGCTTAGTTAAATAATCATCTGCCCCCATATCTAATCCTAAAACTATATTAACTTCCTCATCACAAGCTGTTAAAAAGATTATAGGGGTTTCATTACTTCCTCTTACCTCTTTACAAAAATCATATCCACTTCCATCTGGTAAAGTTACATCTAACAATATCATATCTATATCTAAATCTTGAAAATCTTCTCTTGCTTTTTTTAATGTTGAAGCATGAACTACTTCAAAGCCTTCATTTTTTAACGAATATTCTATGCCCATGGCTAACGTCATATCATCTTCTACTAATAAAATCTTCATTTTACCCTCTCCTTATAGTTCTTTACTAATATTATACATTATTTTCACAGCAAAAAAGGACTTAAAAAAGTCCTTTTACAAATTTCTATTTATTCATCATCACTTATACCTTCAACGATAGTAAGTTTTTTAAGTCTTCTTAGTGGAACTAATGTTGAAAGGTAAGTTACAGCAATAGCTACTACTATAGAAGCTGCAAATGGTATTACTGCAAAATTATACTTGATATCTGCAATACCTCCTCCAAGTTTTATTAATAAGCCAAGTAATAGTGCTGAAACTATTCCGCCTACTATGGAAGCTATTATTCCATAAAGAGTTCCTTCAAGCATTACGCTCTTTCTAAGCTGATTTTCCTTCATTCCTATAGCCCTAAGGGTAGAGAATTCTTTTTTTCTTAATAATAAGTTAGTTGAAATTGTATTAAATATATTAACTACTGAAATAACTGTTACTATAATTATAAAACAATATACAAAGAATTCTATTTGTCCATATAATTGTTCAACCTTTTTCATTTCATTTCCAATATCAGCATAATTATATCCCTTACTATCTTTTACTTCATCAAAATACTTCACAGCATTTTCTCTAGCTTCCTTATCCCCATTAAAAGTGAAAAATAGTTTATTTGGTGAAAACTCTCCAAAATACTTAGTATAAATATCTTTATGCATCATAAATTCAATTTTATCACCATATAAAAATTGTCCTTCTAAAGGGTCTTTTTCCAATATTGCTACTATAGGCACCTCATAATATTGATTATTTTTTATAGCTTCATTTATTTTTTCATCACTTGCTTCCGGGTTTTTATTATTATAGTTCTTTAATTTTGGTACCTTTATCTTATCTCCAACTTTGTAATTAGTAACCCTTACTATTTCCTTAGTCCCATCTTTATGTGTTACACTTCTACCATCAATTAAAATTATTCCATCACTTTCTAGTTTTTCTAAATCAAACTTTCCTTCTGATATATATTTTTCTGCTAGTTTAATCTCCTTGTCTCCACATATATATGTGCTAGTATTATTTAGTATACTGAAATTATCTATTTCCTTATTCATAGACTTAAATTCTGTTTTCTCTTCAAAATCCTTATTTAATGAATCCTTTGAAATAGGCATTCTAGTATCTTGCATATTGAATTCATAGGTATCTTTAATAAATTCTTTTTCTTTAATCTCATTTACTTCATTTTGGGTAAATCCTTCTTGATTTACTTTCCCTAATTGAGAATCAAAAAATATATCTCCATACATTTGATTTACAGATTGTTTCGCATAATCCAAAAATCCATAAAATACATTAAACATTATAATTGATATAGTTAAAGCTATAACTGTTATTATAAATCTTACTGGCGTTCTTCTAATATTCTTATATGCTAGACTTCCTTCAATACCAAATATTTTTTCTATAAGTCTTCCTCTTCGTCTCTTTAATTTACCAAGCTTTATTTCATTTTTATTCCTCATAGCTTCAACTGCTGAAACTTTTCTCGCTTTTCTAGCTGGTCCCAATATAGAAATCCATATTGTTAATGATACTAAAGCTACTGTCACAGCTATAATGCTTGGATAAAATTGCACTTTAAAGTTATCCATAAACATTAAACTATCACCGATAAATAACTTAACTCCTATTACAAGAGAAAAATATCCTATTAAGCAGCCTAAAGGCAGTGCAATTACTCCCATTATGGCTCCTTCTTTTAGTATAATCCTCTTTATTTGTTTAGGTGTTGCACCGATAGCCTTAAGCACTCCAAAATATTTTATTCTCTCTATAACTGATATATTAAATGAGTTATATATAACTGTAATTGTACATATCATTATTACAACTATTACAAATGCAGCCATCTTATATAAAGATGAAGTAATGCCTTCTGAAGCTCCATTTCCTGTTAGATAAAGCAACTCATTATTATTTGCTAAAGTTCCGTCTTTCAACTCTATACTTGCGTCTTTTATAACTTTATTTATTATATCCTGTTTATTTTTAGATGATTTTAAATTTACATAAACATTATAATTCTTACTACTATCGAAACTATCTGTATATCCAGTGAAAACTAATGGTCCATCTGAAATATAAAGTTTTTGCTCTGATACACCTACTATATTAATATTTGTAGTCCTACCATCTTTATTTGCTAATGTGATCTTATCCCCAACTTTAACCTTTAAAATGTTTTTCACATTAACATCAACTATTACTTCTCCTTGTTTCTCTGGTTCTCTTCCATCCAAAATTTTATTTGTATATATCTTATCAAAATAATCTTTATTTCCTTTTTCTAACGAAACTATTTTATCACTACCTGAAATAGAATATTGATCTCCAGATTCATATATGGAACTATCCTTAATTTCTGCATTATTGATAATCTTATCCATTTGTTCTGAATTTATATTTTTAATTTTAAATTCATAATCAGCTTGAGCTCTTTCACTTGCAATCATTGAATCTCTAAAACTTAGTAAAAAGGTTCCAACTGCAAATATTAATACAGTTGCTAAAATTATACCTAGGATAGTTAATGCTGATCTTTTTTTATTTTCTTGCATATATCTATTAGATATTTCACTATAGTTCTTCATAGCATTCTCCTCCTATTTAACTACTTTTCCATCTTTTATTTTGATAATCCTATCTGTATTTTCAGCAACACTCAAATCATGTGTTATAACTATTGCTGTTTGATTATATTTTCTAATAGATACTTTTAACATCTCCATAATTTCTTTTGAATTTTCACTATCTAAGTTTCCTGTAGGTTCATCAGCTAATATTATTGCTGGCTTATTAATTAATGCTCTAGCTATTGCTACTCTTTGTTGCTGTCCACCTGAAAGTTCTGATGGTAAATGATTTAATCTATCTTCAAGTCCAAGTGTTTTAATTAAATCTTTATAATATTCTTCATCGACTTTTTGATGATCTAAAAGTGCTGGCATCTTAATATTTTCCTCTACTGATAACACTGGAATTAAATTAAATGATTGAAATACAAAACCAATTTTTCTTCTTCTAAAAACTGCTAAGTTTCCTTCATTTAAACTATAAATATCTTTACCATCTATAATTACTTTTCCGCCAGTTGGCCCATCTACCCCTCCGATTTGGTGAAGAAGTGTACTTTTCCCTGATCCACTTGCTCCAATTATGGCCACAAACTCTCCTTTTTCAATCTCTATATTTACATTATCTAATGCAACAACCTTATTGTCTTTTTTTCCATAGACTTTACTTAAATTTTCTGTTTTTATTACTATCATTACTATTTCCCCTCTCAAATATTACTTACTATACATAGATAATAATATTTCAATATTACAAAAAGGTATAATAAATTATTACAATTCTGTAATAAAGCCCTGAAGAAGTGATACCTTACTAATATTACTAAAGCTCTGTATGAAGAAAATGTTGTTTCTTTAGCATTTACATATTTTCTTTTATATCTCTGATTTTTTTGGTTGTAAGGAAATTATTTTCTTTTAATAACTCATATGTTATATCCATATAATCAATCTTTTTTTCTAAATAAAATAGTATAAACCAACTTAAATATTTCTTTAAATATTTTGTTCCTATTCCATGAAAACAACTCATCCATATATTTAAGTTACTTCTGAAATATTTAATGCAATTATCAACTTTACCCTTTTTCTTTTTCATTCCATTGTTATGTTTTTTAGCTATTGCTTGTAAATATCTATCTCCATATGCAGTAATGTATGAATTCTTATATATTTTTGAATATATCTTTTCCTGAAAACTTCGGAAATTCCAAACTTTTTTGCATATAGGAGTTACTAATATTGAATCCTTGTTGCCTCTAGCTGCTATTATCCAAATATCTTCTCTTTTTGAAGTCGTTATATTTCGTTTTCCCTTGAAATTTTCTTTTACTGCACCTTTTCCAATATGAACATTATCGCAAAGCTCACTTGGATTTACTTCTTTCATAAATCCATTTAGTATCTTATGCCTCCAGTAAAATGCAGTTCCTAAACTAATTTTCAATTTTTCTGCACAATATCTTAATGATCTTTTTTCCATCATCAGCTCCATAAATTCAATCCACTTTTTAGAGCTCTTCTTCGAATAACTCCATATTGAATTAGTTGTTAATGAAAAAGTTTTACCGCAACTTTTTGATTTACACTTAAATCTTTGAATTTCTTTATAACTTCCATACTTTATATAATTTGTAGATCCACAAATTGGACAACACTTTATCTGTTTCTTATTAAATAAATCCTTTTTTATTATCAAATCTATCTTATATTCTAATTTTATCAAGTTTGGATCAAACTGTATCAAAACAATCACCTCATTTTAATACTATCCATATTGATCACTTCTAAACATTACCAACACTTTTTTAATACAGATTCCCAATAATTTGATTATGGTATATATTTCTCTGCTCTTTTTATAGCAAAATAAAAAAGCCATCTCATTTTCAGAGATAGCTTTCTAATTTACATGCTTTATCTTATTCAGAAATTAAACATTCTCCAGTCATTTCTGCTGGCACTTCAACTCCCATAACATTTAACATTGTTGGAGCAATATCTGCAAGCTTTCCAGCTTTAAGATTTCTTCCATTAACATTGTTTGTTACCCAAATAAATGGAACTGGATCTGTAGTGTGTGCAGTAAATGGATTTCCTGTTGAGAAATCTATCATAGTTTCAGCATTTCCATGGTCAGCTGTAATAAATAATGTACCATCCTTTTCAAGTATCTTATCTACTACCTTTCCTAAACATTCATCTACAGTTTCTACTGCTTTAACTGCAGCATCAACAATTCCTGTATGACCAACCATATCTGGGTTAGCATAGTTAAGTATAATCATATCATACTTATCTTCATCTATTCTATTTAATAGTTCATCTGTAACTTCATATGCTGACATTTCTGGTTTAAGATCGTATGTTGCAACCTTAGGTGATGGAATAACTTTTCTATCTTCACCTTCATTTTCTTTTTCAACTCCACCGTTAAAGAAGAAAGTAACGTGAGCATACTTTTCAGTTTCTGCTATTCTAAGTTGCTTCAATCCTTTTGAAGAAATATATTCTCCTAAAGTATTAGCAAGAGTTTGTGGCTTAAATGCTACATTAACTCCCTCTAAAGTCTTATCATATTGAGTCATAGTTACAAATGTAAGATTTAAAGTTTCTCTCTTAAATCCTTCAAAAACCTTATCGTTTATAGCTCTAGTTAACTCTCTAGCTCTATCTGGTCTAAAGTTAAAGAATATAACTGAATCTCCATTTTTTATAGTTGCTGTTGCATTTCCGTCCTTTGTAACTACACATGGTAATACAAATTCATCTGTTTTATTGTCATGGTATGACTTATCCATAGCTTCAACAGCTGAAGAAGCAGTTTCACCTTTACCTAATACTAATGCATTATAAGCAAGTTCAACTCTTTCCCATCTGTTATCTCTATCCATAGCATAGTATCTACCACTTATTGTAGCTATTTCTCCTACACCAACTTCCTTCATCATAGCTTCTGTCTTTTCAACAAAATCTTTTCCTGATGATGGAGGTACGTCTCTACCATCCATAAATGCATGAACATAAACCTTTTGAAGTCCTTCTTTTTTAGCAAACTCTAAAAGACCTCTTAAATGATCAACATGTGAGTGTACCCCACCGTCTGATAACAATCCCATCAAGTGCAATGAAGTGTTATTTTCTTTTGCATTTTTCATTGCTTTTAGTAAAGCTTCGTTACTAAAGAAATCTCCATCTGCAATTGATTTAGTAATTCTAGTAAGTTCTTGATATACTATTCTTCCTGCTCCTATATTTAAATGTCCTACTTCTGAATTTCCCATTTGTCCTTCTGGAAGACCAACTGCCATTCCACTCGCTTGAAGTTCAGAATTTGGATATTCTTTCATTAATCTATCGAAATTAGGTTTCTTTGCTAATGCTACTGCATTTCCTTCTGATTTTGGTGCTATTCCAAAACCGTCCATTATCATTAACATAACTGGTTTCTTTGCCATGCCTATACCTCCATTATATTTATCTCTATACTGTTATTGTTTATTCTTTAACACAATTTTATTATATTATTTTTTAAATACCTTTGCAACTTTGTAAAGGTATACCTAAATATAAAACATAGCCGAATCTAAAGTCCCATTTTTATATTCCTCAACAAGATCTGCAAGTGTAATATTATCTGTAAGTTTATTAAAACTTTCATCCAATTTATCCCACAAGTTATTTTTTATTACGTTAATTGCATTTTGATCACACTTCATGCTGTTGTCAAAAACTACATTAATCAAATTACTATCTAACGCATTTAATATTGTTGAAATTTTTAAATATTCAGGCTTTGTAGTTAAGCTATATCCCCCTTGAGCTCCTTTTGTTCCATTTATTATCCCAGCTTGGCGAAGAGGCGTTAAAATTTGTTCTAGGTAATTTTTTGAAATTCCTTGTCTTTCAGAAATACTAATTACAGTAACAACTTCACCACTACTAGAATTTGTTGCTATGTCTATTAAAGCTACAAGACCGTATTCAACCTTTGTAGATATCTTCATATATAAATCCTCCACATATCTAAAAGGGTTCTTTCCCTTTGATTTTTATTCAAGTATACCATAAACTCACTTATTTCCTCAATACAAAGTCTATCTTTCTTATCAGAATACTTTAGTTAATGGCAAAATAATAAAAACCATGCAAATCACCTTTAACAGCTTAACAATTTGCATGGTTCTTTATTACTAATATCTAAAATTCTAGAAATTTACGATTTGAGCAAAATCAGTAGCAACTAAGCTTGCTCCACCAACTAAAGCTCCATCTATATCAGACATAGCCATTTGATCTTTTATTGTGTTTGGCTTAACTGATCCACCGTATTGGATTCTAACCTTATCAGCAACTTCAGCACCGAACATTTCAGCAACAACTCCTCTAATAGCAGCTATTGTTTCATTTGCTTGTTCCTTAGTAGCAGTTTTTCCAGTTCCTATAGCCCAGATTGGTTCGTAAGCTATAACTACTTTCTCAGCTAAATTTTTGTCTAATCCATCTAAATCAGCTTTAATTTGAGCAGAAATAACTTGATTAGTTGTTCCATTTTCTCTTTGTTCTAAAGTTTCTCCGCAACAAAGCATTGGAATTAAGTTATGTGCAAATGCAACCTTAACCTTCTTGTTTAAAGCTTCGTCAGTTTCATTGAAGTATTCTCTTCTTTCACTATGTCCTAAAACAACATAGTCTACTCCCATAGCTTCAAGCATTCCTGGAGCAACTTCTCCTGTGAAAGCTCCTTTTTCTTCAAAGTGCATGTTTTGAGCACCAATCTTTATATTTGATCCTTTAGCAGCCTTTATAGCAGCATCTAAACAAACAAAAGTTGGACATATTACTACTTCACAAGTAGCATCTTTAACTAATGGTTTTAATTCATTTATAACTTTAACAGCTTCTTCTGGAGTATAATGCATTTTCCAGTTTCCAGCTATAACAGGTTTTCTCATTCAAATCACCTCAAAATTTAATTTTATATCTGTCTTATTATTTATCGTTTAATGCATCGATTCCTGGTAAAACTTTACCTTCTAAGAATTCAAGAGAAGCTCCACCACCAGTTGATATGTGAGTCATCTTATCTCCAAATCCTAAGATATTTACAGCAGCAGCAGAGTCTCCTCCTCCGATAACTGTTGTAGCATCTGCATCAGCCATAGCCTTTGCAACTGCAATAGTTCCCTTGTTGTAGTTTTCAAATTCAAATACTCCCATAGGTCCATTCCATATAACTGTCTTAGCATCTTTTATAGCATCTGCATAAAGAGCATCAGTCTTAGGTCCGATATCTAGTCCCATGTTTCCTGCTGGAATATTTTCATCAGCTGTAACTGTAGCTTCAACATCCTTAAATTCAGTAGCAACTCTGTGATCTACTGGTAATAAGAACTTAACTCCCTTAGCTTTAGCCTTTTCAATCATTTCCTTAGCATAGTCTAATCTATCTTCTTCAACTAATGAAGTTCCGATTTCATATCCTTGAGCCTTTAAGAATGTGTAAGCCATTCCTCCACCAATGATTAATGTATCAACTTTATCTAATAAGTTGTTTATAACAGCAATCTTATCTGAAACCTTAGCTCCTCCAAGTATAGCAACGAAAGGTCTAACTGGTGAGTTTACAGCTTCTCCTAAGAACTTTAATTCTTTTTGAATTAAGTATCCACATACAGCTGTATCTAAGTAATTAGTTACACCAACAGTTGAGCAGTGAGCTCTGTGAGCTGTACCAAATGCATCGTTAACAAATATATCAGCAAGTGAAGCTAATTCTTTAGAGAATTCTTCAACATTCTTAGTTTCTTCTTTTCTGCATCTTGTATTTTCTAATAATACAACGTCTCCGTCCTTCATAGAAGCAACAGCTTTTTTAGCATTTTCTCCTACAACTTCTTCATCTCTAGCAAAAAC
Source organism: Clostridium cibarium (assembly GCF_014836335.1). Taxonomy (GTDB): domain Bacteria; phylum Bacillota; class Clostridia; order Clostridiales; family Clostridiaceae; genus Clostridium; species Clostridium cibarium. The sequence continues at coordinate 180,822 of NZ_JACSRA010000003.1, read as the reverse complement.
AACTTCTTTACCTAACATTTCACTAAGTCTTGTAGCAACTGGTGCTAAAGATTTAGAAGCATCTTTTCCTAAATGTGAACAAAGAATTACTTTTGCTCCATTGTTTACTAAATACTTTATAGTTGGAAGTGCTCCATTTAATCTATTTTCATCAGTTATTACTCCATCTTTTAATGGCACATTAAAATCACATCTAACTAATACTTTTTTACCTTGAACTTGGATATCTTCGATAGTTTTCTTATTAAAACTCATTATTTTCACCTCATAATATTTCTTTATTTTAAAACAGTCTGGCTTTATAGCCTTATACTACAAAACCAGACTTATTTTTAATCTTTAAATACTTGTAACTAAATACTTAAATTACTTTAAGAAGTTAGCGAAGTGCTTTATAGTTCTAACCATTTGGCTAGTGTATGAATTTTCATTGTCATACCATGCAACTGTTTGAACTTGGTATAAATCTTCTCCGATTTTAGAAACCATTGTTTGAGTTGCATCGAATAATGAACCATACTTGATTCCAATGATATCAGAAGATACTAATTCTTCTTCAGTGTATCCGAAAGAATCATTAGAAGCAGCCTTCATAGCAGCATTAACGCTTTCAACTGTAATGTCTTTTCCTTTAACAACTGAAACTAAGATAGTTGTAGAACCAGTTGGAACTGGAACTCTTTGTGCAGAACCGATTAATTTTCCGTTTAATTCTGGAATAACTAATCCGATAGCTTTTGCAGCTCCTGTTGAGTTAGGAACTATGTTTACAGCTGCTGCTCTAGCTCTTCTGAAGTCACCTTTTCTATGTGGTCCATCTAATACCATTTGATCTCCAGTGTAAGCATGGATTGTTGACATAATACCAGTTTGAATTGGTGCTAAATCATTAAGTGCTTTAGCCATTGGAGCTAAACAGTTAGTTGTACAAGATGCAGCTGAAATTATATTATCATCAGCAGTTAATATATCATGGTTTACATTGAATACAACTGTTGGAAGATCGTTTCCAGCTGGAGCTGAAATAACAACTTTCTTAGCACCTGCATTGATATGTGCTTGAGATTTTGCTTTAGATACATAGAATCCAGTACATTCAAGTACAACGTCTACTCCGATTTCTCCCCAAGGAAGTTTAGAAGCATCAGCTTCAGCATAAATCTTAATTTCTTTTCCATTAACAACGATAGAAGATTCTTTAACTTCTACTGTTCCTTCATATCTACCTTGAGATGAATCATATTTTAATAAGTGTGCTAACATCTTAGGATCTGTTAAGTCGTTGATTGCAACAACATCATACCCCTCTGCTCCGAACATTTGTCTGAATGCAAGACGTCCAATACGTCCAAATCCATTAATTGCTACTTTAACATTTGCCATTAAAATTACCTCCTAAAAATGTATTTATAAAAATTATTTTTTATAAACTAAATTAAATTATTCATGGTCTTCTTTAAAATCTCTAAGATTTCTCTACCAGCAGCTTCATCAGTAACAAGAATACCATTAGTATTATTACGTTGAGTCGAAATTATTGACTCGACTTTATTTTTCCCACCCGCAACAGCAATATGTGTGTTAATTTTTCTTGCCTCTTTTATATTAATTCCAATTGGGGTAGTTTGAGATACAACCTTTGAGTCTTTATTGAAATAACAACCAAAAGCCTCGCCTATAGCACCTAAGTCTATAAGTCTATTAATCTCTTCCTCTGCTGCTCCTCTTTTAATTGCCATATCTCTAGCATTACCTATACCATAAATTAATATGTCTGCTTTATGAATACAATCAATTACTTCCTTAATCTCCTTCTCCTTTAATAAAGAATCTAAAATATCTAAAGAAAGATTTTCAGGAATGTGGAGCATTTTGTAGCTTCCATTTATCTTTTCGGCAAAAGATGCTGCTAAGGTATTAGCTTGTGTTTCTACCTTTCTTCCCATGCCGCCTCTTGCTGGAACTACTAATATATTTGAAAAGTTATTTAACCTTGGAAAGGCTTCAACAACTTCTTTCAACGTACTTCCTCCAGTTAAAGCAATTATACTATTATCCTTAATAATATCTTTAACATAATTCGAACAAGCTTTACCTAGTTCTTTTAAAATTATTGGATTCTCATCAACATCTCCTGGAACAATGATGACTTTTCTTAAATGTAATAAAGATTTAATTTGGCTTTCAATTTCTGATAATCCTTTTATCTCATGTATAAAGTCCTTAAGCTCATTAACTATCTCTTCACCACTATCTGTCACAGTCATACCTGGAGTATTTATATCAATAAGTCCTTGCGCTTTTAAAAGGCTAATTTCTGTTCTGACTATTCTCTCACCAAGATTTAGTTCATTTGCCAGTATTCGTCTGCCAATTGGTTGATTATAGTAAATAGTTCTTAGTATATTGTACCTTTTTTCTAACACTTCTACAAGCTCAGGAACTATCTTCTTTTGAAGTCGTAATATTTCCTTCAATGTAAACACTCCTTTGGGCTTATAACGTCCCACTCTCTTTTTTTTCGTCCCACATGTATCATTATAATGCAATATTATAGATTTTAAAAGAGTTTATATGAATTTTTTAAAAATTCTTCTTATTGTGTATAAAGATTCATGCTATTTTTATTATTGGAATACAAAGAAAATCTCAGTAAACTAACCTCTTTATGTGAGTCTACTGAAGATTATTCCTATATTCTTTTTCTTTTGCTTGATGATTTGATTTGTAATTCTTCTCTGTATTTTGCTACAGTTCTTCTTGATATATTTATATTTTTATCATTTAGATAATCACAGATATATTGATCTGAAAAAGGTTTTGTCTTATCTTCCCCATTAATAAGTTCCTTTATGCTATTTTTTATTCTAAAAACCGCAACATCATCCTCGCCTTTGGTCGAAGTCATTCCTGTAGTAAATAAACTTCTAATTTTTACTGTACCAAAAGCAGTTAAGATATATTTATCTTTTATAGCTCTACTTATAGTAGACTCATGCATCCCAATTTCTTCTGAAATATACTTTAACGTCATTGGTTTTATGTAGTTAATTCCGTATTTGAAATAATCTTCTTGATTTTCAACTATTTTTTTTAATACTTTATATAATGTACTTCTTCTCTGCTCTATACTTTTAATTATAAATAACGCCTTGTCCAATCTTTCTTTTACATATGCAGTAGCATCACTCTCTTTATCACTATTAACTATTTCTTTATAAGTATTACTTATAGATAAACTGGGAACTAATTTATCATTCATTATTACTAAAAATTCATCTTGTATCTTTCTTATTTCAGCGTCTGGTAATACATACTTAACTTCCTCTCCAGTATAAAAGCCCCTTGATGGCTTGGGTTCCAACTTTTTTATTATGTCTCCATATCTTTGAGCTTCTCTAGGAGATATATCTAAAGCTAACGCTATATTTTTAAATTTATTATCTGCTAACTCTTCTAAAAATTTATCTACCATTACGTACAGCTTTTCATCATTGTATCCTAGATATTTTAATTGATTATTCAAGCACTCTTTTAAGTTTCTTGCACCTATACCATATGGTTCTAAACTTTGAACAATTTTTAAAGCTTCCTCCACTAGTTTACTATCTAAATTAAGTTCTTCTGATATTTCATTAATTCCAATTTCCAAATAGCCTCTATTATCCAAACTCTCAATTATATAATCAGCAATTTCTTTTTTGAATTCATTTCCCTCTATTTCCATTACCTGCTCATGCAAATATTCTTTAAGAGATTTTTTTTGTGAGATAAAATTAAAAGGTGATACTTCTTCTTCATAATTTCCATAACTTTGAGCTCCATAATTATCAAATTCCAAATACTTTATCATTTCTTTATAGTCATACTTATCTAAATCAGTACTTTTCTTATTTTCACTAGAAATAAAATCATCCTTTATATCTAATACAGGATTTTCTTCATACTCCTCATTTATGTATTCTCTAAGTTCATTAGCTGACATTTGCAGTATCTTAATAGATAATTGCATTTCTTGAGTCAATGCTAATTTTTGTTCTTGTGCCAAATTATAAGAATAATCTATTTTCACATACTCCACCCCAACTTCACAATATAATCATTCTGCTTATTTCTCCCATGTATACATTTTCACATTCTAAATAAATAGAGGAGCTTCACTTTAGCTCCTCTACTTATTTATCAATTAGTTTTTTTCTTCGAAAAGAAGAATATTCCTGTTACATTGTTTCCTGAATGAATTCCAACTGTACAACCTACTTTTGCATTTATAAAATCAATTCCTTGTTCATTAAAATATTCCTCTATAGGACTATGAACATCTTCATTATTTAAATTTAAAAGCACTACTGGCATTCCTTCCAAACATTCATATTCATTTAAATCTTGAAGTATTCTTTTAACAGCCTTTTTACTTCCTCTAACCTTATCTTTTACTGTCATTAATCCATCTTTTACTTCTAATATTAATTTAATTCCGAGAACTCCAGTTACAACACTTACTGTCTTTGATATTCTTCCACCTTTGACTAAGTTATCTAGAGATTCAAAACATACAGAAGAGCAAAGATATTCTTTTTTCTCCTCTAAATCTGCAACTATTTCATCCACGGTTTTACCTAAATCTCTTAGTATAGCTGCTCTATAAGCTAATAGAGCTACCCCTGCAGTAACTGATTTTGAATCAATAACATGTACATCTTCACTTTCAACCATATTTTTAGCTAAACATGCTGATTGATATGTTCCGCTCATTCCAGATGAAAGATGGATAGAAATTATCTTATATCCTTCATCTAAATATTTTCTATAAGTTTCTTCAAACCTATTTGGTGTTACTTGTGAAGTATTTGGAAAAACATCTCCTCTATCTATTCTAGCGAATAATTCATTAGTATTTATTTCTATTCCATCCTTATAGCTATCTTCTCCAAAATTAATAAGTAGTGGTAATACATCTATATCTAATTTATCGAAAACTTCTTTGGGTAAATCTGCTGAACTATCTGTGATTATTTTAATTTTATCCATTTTCCTCATTCCCCTCCAACTTACTTCATGTTTGGAAATCCAAATTGTCTTAACGCTTCATACGCAATTATAGCAACTGTGTTTGATAAGTTTAAGCTTCTAGTACTACTCTTAATCATTGGTACTCTAATATTTTCAAGTGCATTATGGACCTCTTCAGGAACCCCTGCTGATTCCCTTCCAAACATTATAAAGTCTCCTTCCTTAAATGAGACTTCATCGTAATGTTCTCCCCCATGAGTTGAAGCTAAAAATATTCTATTATCTCCGTATTTATCCATAAAGTCTTCATAACTTTCATGAACTTCTAACTTTAAATCTTTCCAGTAATCTAAACCCGCTCTTCTTAAATGTTTTTCATCTAGTTCAAAGCCTAATGGCTTAATTAAATGTAATTTTGAATCTGTTAATACACATGTCCTTGCAATATTACCTGTGTTCTGTGGTATTTCAGGTTGATATAAAACTATATTTAAATTCAATGCTCTATCCTCCATACAACCGTCTATTTAATATTACTCAAATGATACTACATAAATATGTAATTAGTCAAAACCTTTTACAAGCAACTTAATATAATAACGCACTATATCCTTTGTTTATTTACATATATCACTTCTTAATCTAAAACAAACTTTTTTATTGCTTTTGCAACTCCATCATTATAATTTGTATCTGTTATATAATCTGCAACATCTTTTAATTTAGAAACTGCATTTCCCATAGCAACACCTATTCCTGCATATTTAATCATAGAAATATCATTTTCATTGTCACCAATACACATTATCTCTTCTCTTTTTATCTTTAAGTCTTCAGCTAATATTTCTACTGCCTTTCCCTTTGAAATTCCATTAGAGCTTAATTCAATAGAATATTCTCCTGAACCAAAAATAGCTAGATCACTTTTTTCTTCAATCTCTTTTTTAAATGATATTATTCTTCTTCTATCTTTAGAGTAGATGACGCATTTAACTATTTCTTCACTATACTTTCTAAACTTTTCAATTGATTTTTTATAACTTATACATTTATCAAGATTTATGCCATATTCTTTATCTTTATTAAAGTTTACGTATATACTTCCTATGATATATCCAAGCAAGCCATTTGTAATAATGGTATCCTTTGTATAAAAATGCACCGTAACTTTATGCTTTTTTGCCATTCTCATAATATCAATACATTTTTTATAATCAAGTTTATTACAAAATATCTCTCGCTTAAACCCTCTATCCATTATTACTGCTCCATTAGCTGCAATTACTGGACAATTTACACCTATGCTTTTTGATATTTGTACTGCATTATTGTATATCCTTCCAGTTGTTATTACTATTTCTATTCCTTTTTCATGGGCTTCTTTAATGGCTTGTCTACAATTTGTAGTTATCACTTTCTTTTTGTTTGTAAATAAGGTTCCATCTAAATCTATACATATCATCTTTATATTCATAAATTATCCTCTTATACTTCTTAATACTACGAATGTTGCTTATAACTATCAGTGGATATAAGTTCTCTATTTATTTCTTTTCCATTTTGATAAGTTACTTGATAAGATTTTGCTCTAATATTCCCTTCTGCATCAGTTCCTAAATTCTCACTTTTTAATTCATAAGTCTTTCCACCCAAAGCATTTGGATTTCCATAGATATTAAATGTAATTGTTCCGCCCCCACCTATGCCTTCAATATATATTGGAAAATCATAAGTATTTTTAAACTTATAGTCTAAAGACCCCCAAGAAACAGTTGCATCCAATCCAGGTTCTGAATAACCAACTAGCATCATATGATTATGACGTTCAACAGACCTAATATTTGATCTCATTATTGCCCTGTATAAAGTAGTACATACTTGGCATATTCCACCTGCCTCAACTTGTTCAACTTTACCATTTACATACCCACCAGCAAAAGAATATTTTCCACGACCTTTTTGGGATATATCTGAATAACTGAAGGTTTGTCCTGGCATTAAAATAGTACCATTTACTAATGATGCTGCAATTTCTAAATTACTCCCTCTATCTCCAACAGCATAATTTGTTGAAAATGTGGACATTTTTCCAGATATCTTTGATAATTGTTCCTTCGTAATATCTGCTTTTTTCTCTTTCATGTCTAATGAAATATTAGTTTCACCATGTATGTCATTATTTATAGCATTCTTGAATTTTTCCTCAATTCCATCAGTATTTAATTCATACCCATTACTATCAGGAACTACTTCTATCTTATCACCATTAACAGAAATTCTTGCATTTTTAGGCGATACATTAACTTTCTTCTTAACTTCTTCAATTATTTGCTGCGTTTTATTTTCATCATAAGTAAGATCTAAGTCAATTTCATAATTTTTATTATTTCTAATTATAGAACCTTTTTGAAAAAACCATTTATCTTTCCCATAGCTAAGTGCTTCCTCTACAGCCTTATCTATATTATAATTTGCTGTCAAATCCTTATAGGTATAACTAAAAGTCTTTTTTCCAACATTTATATTAAGTTTTTTTTCTCCTAACTTAGTTTTAAAATTATCATTTAATATTTGACTTGCCTCTTCTTTACTTTTACCTCCTAATTCTACATCTTTGACATCAACGCCTGGGTAAACTTTATTCTCCCAGTCTTTTATAAGACCTTGATTAGACATGGAATATGCTAAAAAACCCGAAAAAATAATAACTATAATTCCTAATATGATAATTTGAAAATTTCTACTTTTCGACATAGATATATTCTTTACTTGACTTCCCAAAACTTCATCCCCTTCTATGATTGTTTATATAAAAATATATATTATTACCTTTTAATTATATATTATACCGAAAGAAATTATAAGATATCATTATGTAAAATAAGGAAAACTTTTATATCAAATTCTTTATTTCATAAATGCATATATTAAAATTATTATTATCTTAAATAGTTAATTTTAAAAATGAAAGAAGCCTATGAAAACTCCTCTCATAAGCTTCTTTACAATACTACTCTTGCTCTCCTCTTAGATGTTTCACCATCATAATCAAAAGCTTCAATAGTTATTGTGATGTTAGATCCACTTGGTACATTAAGAGTACCTTTCTTAATAACAAATTGTGTGTCTCCTTCATCAACAGTTCCTACCCAATAATTATTAACAAATAAGTTGTAGCCTAATAAATCCACATCCGGAACCCTATTCCAATTAACTACAATGTTCCCTCCATCTCTCCTTGCTGTTAGCCCTGTTACATTACTTGGTTGTGTTAATAAATCAATATTATTTGGTCCCCAGTTTGCATCTACCGGGTTTCCAACACCTCTAACATTTGCATCTTCACTATACTGCCATATTCTCCATCTAGTCCATCCTCCCTGATCTTTTGGATAAGGTGGATTTCCTGGAATTTTAGTATACATAGCAATCCAAAGAGGCATATTTCTTAACGGAAATCCTCTTCCCGGAACCTGAAAATTATCGTATATCTCTATAAAAAAAGCTCCTGTATAAAGCATTAATCTTCTTCTTGTCTTTCTTTCAAACCTTTTTCTAAACCTATCTATCCAATTTACCAAAGCTGCTGTAGAAATAGTTTTATCAACAGGTGTTTCAATATCAAGTACAGGGAAAAGATCTCCATAATCTCTAGTTCCAAAACCACGTTGTAATATATCAATAAAATCATCACACTGTAAATCTGCTGTATTCAAATCATATGATGGTATACCAAAATGATACGCTCCAACTGGTATGCCAAAATTTCTTGCTTGACGCGCAAACTCTAAAAACTTTTTATCTACTCTAAACCGTCCGGTTCCTGACCCTGAAGATCTTAAGTATAAAAAATCTATCCTTGTAGCTAAAGTCGTAAAGTTTACATTTTGTGAATATTCATTGATATCTATGCCAAATAAGCTATTGGGATTTCTATTTTGCATTTTTCCTCCAAAAGTAATAAATTATTCTCTCTATAATAGAATATTTATTTCTTTCAAAAAAGTTACTCACATTTCTAATATTTTATGCTTTCCAATTTTACATAAAAGCTTATGTCTTCTCCATAACACTCAGCCCAAATTTGACCACCATGCAATTCTACTATATTTTTTGATATAGCGAGCCCAAGTCCCGATCCTCCACTCTTCCCATTTCTAGACTCATCTAACCTATAAAATCTTTCAAAAAGCTTTGAAACTTTCTCTGGAGGTATATTTTCCCCCTTATTTCTTATTGAAATAGTGGCATATCCATCTTTTTTTGATACTCCAACAATTATATTTCCTGGCTTATATGAATACTTAATAGCATTAGTAAGCAAATTTTCAAATACCCTAAGCATCTTATCCGTATCTAAATCTACTAATACCTTTTCTTCAACGTTACTCTTTATTATAGATAACTTATTTTCTTCAAATAGTGGCGTTAACTCATCTATTAACTGAAATAAAAATTCTGTTACATTCACCTGACTTTTGTTTATCTTTATTCCATCATTATTAAGCTTTGTATATTCAAATAAATCCTCAATCAAAACTTTTAATTTTTCTGCTTTGCTAAATGCTATATCTAGATACTCATCTTTAGTTTTTTCATTATCATACCTACCATCTTTGACTAAACCTATGTATCCCATAATAGATGTAAGAGGCGTTCTTAAATCATGTGATACATTTGTTATAAGATCAGTTTTGGTTTTTTCTGCTCTTCTTTCTGCTGCTATCTTTTTATTAATCTCTTTAGACATATAATTTATATTAGCTGCAAAATTTCTTATTTCATCACTGCCCTTTTCCTGAATTTTATAATCTAAATTCCCTCCTGCAATTTGTTTCAATCCAAGGCTTATTTCATCTAAATATTTCATTTTCTTATTTGTTATTATAATAAATGCTACTATAAAAACTATGCAAGAAAGTATTAATGCTAAAAATGAATTACTAGATTCGTAATACTTGTACTTAATATATGATTTTGGCGAATCTTCATATACAAAATAGCATCTATCCTCACCTATTCTTACAGGATACACAAACTTAAGCTGTTTTCCAGAATTATTATCATAATTTACAGTACTCACCCCAGACATAAGTGAAAACAAATCTATTTTATCCTCTACAACATTAGATGATTTTTTTATTACATTTCCATCTAGGTCGGTTATATATGCCTTAGTTCCAGCATTTGACCCGATCGTAGCAAAAAATTGTTTAAAAAACTCTTCATTCTTTAAAGTTACACTCCCATCAGATTTTTGCAATCTATCTACATAACTTTTGGCAGAGTTTTCTACACTTTGAGAATCATAACTTATTGATGCTTGTTTATTTTCACTTTTCATAGCACTATTTAGAAATCCATAAAAAATGAATGACAAGACAAAACATATTGCAACAACTACCATAACCTCAAATCGTATGCTTTTCTCTATCTTTTCTCTTAGTATATCAAAATATTTTCTTGTAGGATTAAAAATTCTGCTCCTATATATCCTCTTCAAAATTCTTTCAATAAGTGGTCTCTTTTTATTTCTATCATTTATCAATTTTATACCCAACCCCCCATACTGTTTTTATAAATCTAGGCTTTCTTGGATTCTCTTCAATCTTCTCTCTAATCTTTCTTATATGCACCATTACTGTATTATCAGACTCCATGAATTCCTGATTCCAGACACTTTCATAAATATTTGAAATAGAAAATACCTTTCCACGATTTTTTGCTAAGAGTACTAAAATATCAAATTCTGTAGGAGTTAATTTAACTTCATTTTTATCTATAAAGGCCTCATGAGTTTCCAAGTTAACCTCTAAATCTTCAATTTGGATTAAATTTTTTGTATCTTCCTCAATCTTTGAATTAACGCTTGGATTTAACCTATAAAATCTTCTTAGTTGTGATTTTACTCTTGCTACTAATTCTAGAGGATTAAAAGGTTTGGTCAGATAATCATCAGCCCCCATATTTAATCCTAAAATTTTATCTACATCTTCTGATTTAGCAGATAGCATTATGATTGGCATTTCCCTTTCCTCTCTAATCTTAAGACACGTTTCTATTCCATTTAACTTTGGCATCATTATATCTAGAACAACTAAATCAATATCTTTTTCACAACTGAGAATTTGTAAAGCTTCTTCACCATCTCCGCATTTTATAGTTTCGTATCCTTCACTTTTTAAATATATTTCAACTAAATCTCTTATTTCTTTTTCATCATCTACAATTAATATCTTTTCCATTTAACTCACCCTCCACATTATCTTAATATTCATATCATAAATATTATCAGATTGGATAATTTTATTCTATATATAACATCTTAATATAAAGTTTTATAACTTCTTAATTATTTCTTAAAAAAAAGGATAAACATTTAGAAATGTTTATCCTTACCTTTTCTATCTCTTTTCTTTTAAAGATTCTTCTATTATTAGATCTAATAATCCACTAAAACTAATATTTTTTCCAGCAGCACTCTTAGGGAAAAGACTATTTTTAGTCATTCCTGGCAATGTATTCACTTCAAGTACATAAGGTATTCCATCCTCTGTTATTATCATATCAACCCTTGAGTAAACTACACATTTCAAAGCTTTAAATGTATCTAATGCCATTTCCTGAACTTCTTTGTGAAGTTTTGCTTCCAGTTCAATAACAAATTCATTAGCTCCACCATCTTGATATTTTGCTGTGAAGTCAAAAAATTCTGCGTTAGGCTTTATTGCAACAACTGGGAACATTTCATTGTTTAATATAGGACAAGTGATTTCTTCCCCTTTAATAAACTTTTCAATCATAACTTCTGTATCCCATTCAAAAGCTTCCTTAACTGACTTCTCTATATCTTTTTTCTCTTTTACGATAAATGTTGCAACACTCGATCCTCCATGAGTTGGCTTTACAACAACCGGATAACCAAGTTTATTTATTTCTTCATAGTCTATGCTTTCGCCTTTTCTAATATTTATCCATGGAGCTGTTCTAATTCCTGCTGCCTTTAATAAGCTTTTAGTCATATCCTTATCCATACAAGCCGCACTACTTAATGGTCCACAACCTGAATAAGGAATATCTAAAGTTTGAAGTACAGCTTGAACTGTTCCATCTTCTCCAAATTGCCCATGAAGTGCAAGTAAAGCAAAATCTATACCTTTCACCTTTTCTACAACATCTACTTTTTTATCTATAACTATAGGTACTATTTCATATTTATTTCTATCAATATTTTCAATTATTGATTCTCCACTCTTTAATGAAATTTCTCTTTCTGAAGAGATTCCCCCCATTATAACTCCAACTTTCATACTGTACCGTGCCTCCTAATTAATATAACATTTATTATCCTATATAATTATATTCAATCTTTTTTTATTAGTTAAGTACCACTGCATTGTTAAATCATTACTAAAGTGGTTTTATTCTACTTGCTTATTTCTCGATAATATTGGCACTGTTCAGTCAATGAACATATCTCGCACTTTGGCTTTCTAGCTATGCAACATCTTCTTCCATGAAATATTAGCAAATGATGTGCAAGAGACCATTCTTTCTTTGGAAGCTCTTTTTGAAGCTGTTTTTCTACCTCAAGTACATTGTCTGAATCCGCAAGACCTAATCTGTTTGATACTCTAAACACATGAGTATCTACAGCAATAGATGGAACCCCAAAAGCATTAGACAATACTACATTTGCTGTCTTTCTTCCAGCTCCAGCTAGTGAAGTTATCCCTTCCATTGTTTTTGGAACTTCACCATTAAAATTTTCCTTTAGCTGATGAAACATCATAATTAGATTCTTGGTTTTACTCCTATAAAGTCCGATCTGCCTAATTCTCTCTTCTAATTCATCACTTTCAATTTTCAAAAAAGCTTCTAAATCTGGATAATCACCAAAAAGTGTCTTAGTCACTTCATTAACTTTTTTATCAGTAGTTTGCGCCGATAAAATAGTTGCAACCAATAATTGAAATGGTGTTTCATAGTTTAATTCACATTTCGCATCTGGATATGTTTCCTTCAGTATTTCCAGTATCTTTTTTGTTTTTTGCTTCATTTATTTATACACACCTTTATAGCTTTCAGGCAATAAATCTGCAATTGACCTCATTATTTTATTTAAGCATCTTTCATCATAATCGTGCTTATCCTCATCTTTTTCTCGTTTATCAAGTACTACTGGTTTACCAAACTTAACATTCACATCTGCATTATGCCACTTTTCACTTCCCATGTCTCCAGAATCATTTATTGGTAAAAGTTTATCTGTTCCGCTCATTCCTATAGGAATAATATTAGCTTTAGTCATTCTTGCAAGTAACAATATTCCTTTTTTACCTTCTATCATTGCACCAGTTCTACTCCTAGTACCCTCTGGAAATATAACAAGATTACTTCCTCCCCTAACAGTCTTAACCATATTAGTTATAGCTTCTTTATCTGCTGTATTAGGCTTAACGGCAATATTCTTAACTATTTTTGTCCCTATATTAGTTATAGGATCATCAGATAATTTGACGCCTGCTACAAAGAAAGGATCAAAATCTTTTTTTAGTATTTTATCTAAAATCAATCCATCAGAATTACTAAGATGGTTACCTATAAATATAATAGGTCCTTTTATAGACTTAACTTCTTCAAATCCTTCGATATTAAATTTACAATATTTATTTAAATAGCTCTTTACAGTTCTCTTTGCAAATGCAATTACAAAACTTTCAGGCATTATTTTTATCAACTTAACAGCTAATGGCGATAACATTATTCCACCTACCTTTTTTGATTTTTAACATTTATATTATATTCTACTTCAATATAAAAGTCTATGTATAGCTAGTTTCCGCTCTTATTTCCCATTAACAGTTTTACTTTACATATATACCCTGTATAATATAGTAAAAGAACTTCAATTTCCAAACTATACTTTTATTTAATGGAGGAGAGATTAATGAATGGAGATAATTTAATTACTATATGCAAATGCTTCATATTAAGCATTTGCATTTGTGTTCTTACTATTATAATAGGCATGATAATAAACTATATAAAAAAATATGCTTTTGTGGACATATTGTTCATGGAGGGTATTATACTAACTATTATCGGTGTATTCTCTTGTATTGGAACAGGTTCTACTGGCTTATACTTTAAAGCAAATAGTAATTCTAACACCCAATTTACAACTACTGATACTTCTGGAAAAACCAAATATGAAAGAGATGTCTCTTCAATAAGAAATATACTTCCTTTAAGTATCTTAAAGTTTTCTTTAATTCTAAGCGGTATATTAACTTGTACAATCTCCTTTATATTCTAATTGAAAAAACAGCAACTTAAAGTTGCTGTTTTTTCAATTAAATAATCATATCATTATATAACTTTTGTTTTGTGCCTTTTCTTGATTTTATTTCAATTATAGTGGCATCTGTTTTTACTATATTTTTAGCAGGAGCTCCTACTGCTGTAGATTTTGGCACTACATCCTTTAGGACAACCGAATTAGCACCAATTTTAGCACCATCTCCTACATATATAGGACCTAAAACCTTAGCACCTGCTCCTATAACCACATTATTACCTATAGTCGGATGCCTTTTCCCTTTATCTTTTCCTGTTCCCCCTAAAGTTACTCCATGATATATAGTAACATCATTACCAACTTCAGCTGTTTCCCCTATTACTACACCCATTCCATGATCTATAAACAAACCTCTTCCAATAGTTGCTCCTGGATGTATTTCTATACCAGTAAAAAATCTTGAAAATTGTGATATTATCCTAGCCAATAAAAATGCTTTATTCTTATATAAAAAATGTGAAAATCTATATGCAATTAAAGCGTGGATAGATGGATATAATAAAAACACTTCTAGCTTGCTTCGTGCTGCTGGATCATCTTCCAATACCCTTTTTAAGTCATAGTTCAAATTTTTGAACAAAGCCTACAACTCCTTTGTATAATTATTTACTAGTCGTATAACCCCATTGATATATACTTTTCTCCTCCATCTGGTGCTATTGCTAATACCTTTTTCCCTTTTCCTACCTTTTTAGCAATTCCTAATGCTGCATAAATTGCTGCTCCTGAAGAAATTCCAATTAAAATTCCTTCTTTCTCTGCAAATTCTTTTGCAACTTTAAATGCATTTGAATCATCTACTTGAATTACTTCATCAATATATTCACTTTCATAATTTCCTGGAATGAACCCTGCCCCAATACCTTGAATTTTATGAGCTCCTGGATTACCCCCACTTAATACTGGTGATGCAGCAGGTTCAACAGCTACAGCTTTAATGCCCGGTATTTTCTTCTTTAAGTTCTTTGCTACACCAGTTATTGTTCCTCCTGAACCTACTCCAGCTACTATATAATCAAGGTCATTTATATCTTTATATATTTCTTCAGCTGTTGTTTCATAGTGTTTTTCAGGATTAGCTATATTTTCAAATTGTTGAGGTATAAAATATCCTGGTTTATCTTCATACTCTAATGCCTTATCTATAGCACCTTTCATTCCTTTACTTCCATCAGTCAATATAAGTTCAGCTCCATAAGCTTTTATAAGATCTCTTCTCTCTTTGCTCATAGTTTCTGGCATAACAATTATTACATTATATCCTTTTAATCTGCCTACTAAAGCTAATCCGATACCAGTATTTCCGCTTGTTGGTTCAACTATTGTCGTACCTTTTTTTAGAATCCCTTGTTTTTCAGCTTTTTCTATCATACCTAGAGCAGCTCTATCTTTTACACTTCCACCTGGATTCCATTTTTCAAGTTTTACATAAACCTCTGCGCTATTCTCTTGAGTTAAACTCTTTACTTTTAATACAGGCGTATTTCCTATAAGATCTAATCCGTTATAATATATCATTTCAATTCCTCCTAAAACTAAAGCATTTTATATAATAAAAAACTTCCCCTCTATAAATAATTATAGAGACGAAGTAACATCCGTGGTTCCACTCTAATTGGATTATAATTAATCCCACTTTTGCAAGTACTAAATATACTCTTCCACTGTAACGGGTGGCACCGAAAAACCCTACTGATCATTTCAGGCTTCAACTCCAAAGGGCACTTCACATAAATTGTAGATAAAAAGTTTCCAGCTACCTTTTCTCTCTGTAATCTTAATTAATGCTACTTTCCTTTTTCATAGCTTTTAATTCTGAGTAATTTACTATCCTTTATATATTATTATATTCTTTGCTCTTAAAATGTCAACAATTTTGCTTAAATTTAACTTAGTATTTTATAATATTAATTATTATTAGTTTTTCTATTTTTCTTCTTCCATAAAGGATATAATACCTCATCTACAATATCATGTAATTGTATTACTCCAATGATTCTACCTTCATCATCTACTACTGGTGTTAATAACAAATCATATTTCGCTGCTTGTTCAATGACTTCTGCAATTGGTTCATCATGTCTTACTGTAGTTATATTATCTTCCATTATATCTTTAAGTTTTACAGTCCCCTTGCTAAGAATCAAATCTCTTAGTATTACAAGACCTTCTATTTTATCCTCTTCATCTGTTACATATATATAATACATAACATCTTCATCTGGTTGCATTTCCTTTAATATATCTATTGTTTCCTCTACAGTTAAATTTAATCCAAAAGATATAAAATCCTTAGACATCATACTTCCAACAGTTTCATCTTCATACTTCAATAATTCTTCTACTTCTTCAGCATCTTCCTTTTCTAGGTTGAAAAGTACTTTATCTCTTTCTTCTTCTTCTAGGTCATCTAAAAGGTCAACTATCTCATCATTATCCATGTTCTCAAGAAGTTCTGCTGTTTTTGTTACTGACAAATCCTTTATTATACTTCCTCTGTATTCATCTTCTATCTCTTCAAAAGTATCTGCAGCTAAATCCTCATCTAATGATTCAAAAACCTGCTTTCTAGATTTATCATCAAGCTCTTCTAGTATATCTGCTAAGTCAGCTGGATGTAGAGTCGATAATTTCTTATATGGAACAGATAATTGCAGATTATTATTTACCATTTCTACTGACTCAACATCATCCCACATTAATACTCTATCTTCATATTCTTTCCTAAAAGTCTTATATATTAATTTTCCAAGCTTTGGAGTTCCCATTCTTCTAAACATAGCTGCTGGACCTGTTTCTACAGCCACAACTCTATATTCTCCTGCAATCTCCGCTATTCTTAAATCATTAACTCTAACTACTTTCTTACCATTTATATCAACTATCTTTCTATCCAATAAATGTTCAGATAAAAGGTATGAGTAAGTTCTTGGAAGGATTTCTCTACTTCCTGTAGTTTTAATTTTAACTTTACTCTTATCCTCATAAAAATTTATATTTTTAAATTCATAATGAAAAGTAACACCTTCTCTTTTAACTTTGTAGCCTATAACTCTTGGATATCCTTCCTCAGTAGTTACATATATATCCTTAAGTTCTCCAAGTACATCATTAAATTCATCATAAATCTTCTTCCCTAAAATTTCAGTATAAAGAAAAACTAATAATCTTTTCATTTAAACTTCCTCCTATTTCCTTTTGAGGGAAGCAAATATTATTCTACAATAAATAATGTATGGTTTCCCTCAAAAATGTTGTATTCATTTTTCTCTTTTTCAGTTTATGAGGTCCCTCATCCATTATTTACACCACCTTGTTTTTCTAAATTTAGTCATAAAATTAGCAGACCTAAGTCTGCCTCCATAAATTATATATTTTTATTATATAATTAACTTCTCTAAAAGGCAAAGGCTTTTTCTCTTAACATTAGAAATATTATTAATTTGAATATGAACTTTTTGTATGATACTATAAGATGAAACTTTCGGAATATAAAAGGAATGGGAGTATAAGAAAATGATTTTAGCTAAAGATTTTTTACCTATTAGTAAAGAAGATATGAAAAAACATAATATAGATGTTCTAGACTTTATCCTTGTAACTGGAGATGCATATGTAGATCACCCTTCATTCGGTACTGCAATTATAGGAAGAACTTTAGAATCTCAAGGATTCACTGTTGGGATTATTGCTCAACCTGATTGGCATAATACTGATGATTTTAAAAAACTAGGCACACCAAGATATGGGTTTCTAGTTAACTCTGGGAATATAGATTCTATGGTTAATCATTATACAGCTGCAAAGAAAAAAAGACACGACGATTTATATTCACCTGGTGGCAAATCTGGATTCAGACCTGATAGAGCAGTTATTGTTTACTGTAATAGAATTAGAGAAGCCTTTAAGGATATTCCAATAGTAATTGGAGGTATTGAAGCTAGCCTTAGAAGATTTGCTCACTATGACTACTGGAGTAATAAAGTCAGAAGGAGTATCCTATTAGATTCTAAAGCTGACCTATTAATTTATGGAATGGGTGAAAAAACAATAATTCAAATTGCAGAATTATTTAAATACGGTGCGACTATCTCAAATATGACTTCCATTAAAGGAACATGTTATTTAACTAAAGACATAGAAAAACTTGATAATTATATAATATGTCCATCATATGAAGATGTAGCTAATAATAAAGATTCATATGGAGAAGCATATAAAATTCAATACTATGAACAGGATAATATTAGAGGAAAAGGGATTATTCAAAAACATGGGGACAGATATCTAGTTCAGAACTCTCCTCAAGATTCACTTACAAATGAGGAAATGGACTTCACATATGACTTACCATTTATGAGGACTTACCATCCAACATATGAATCTGAAGGTGGCATTCCAGCAATAAAAGAAGTGAAATTTTCTATAACTAGTCATAGAGGCTGTTATGGTTCATGCTCCTTCTGTGCCTTAACTTTCCATCAAGGAAGAGTTATTCAAACTAGGAATGCCGATTCTATAATAGATGAAGCAAAACTTTTAACTAATCTTTCTGATTTTAAAGGATATATTCATGATGTAGGCGGCCCTACTGCTAACTTCAGACACAGAGCTTGCAAAACACAAGCTGAGCATGGAACATGTAGAAACAAACAATGTATGTTCCCTAAACCTTGCAAAAACTTAATAATAGATCATACTGAGTATCTTTCTGTATTAAAGAGGATTAGATCTATTAATGGTATTAAAAAAGTATTCATCCGTTCTGGAATTAGATATGATTATTTAATTCACGATAAAAATGAATCCTTCTTCAAAGAATTATGCGAACATCATATAAGTGGTCAATTAAAGGTTGCTCCAGAACATGTTGCTCCGAAAGTTTTAGCTCAAATGGGAAAACCTACACGAGCAGTATATGATAGATTTGTAAATAAATATTTTGAGATAAATAAAAGAATAAATAAAAAACAATTCTTAGTTCCTTATTTAATGTCATCTCATCCTGGTTCAGATTTAAATGCTGCTATAGAACTTGCACAGTATGTAAAACAGATGGGATATACTCCAGAACAAGTTCAAGATTTCTACCCAACTCCAGGTAGTTTATCTACAACCATTTATTACACAGGTGTTAACCCATTAACTGGTGAGAAAGTTTATACGCCTAAAACTCAAGAAGAAAAAAATATGCAAAGAGCATTAATACAATTTGCAGTCCCAAAAAATTATGAAATTGTAAAAAAGGCATTAATTATGGCAGGCAGAGAAGATTTGATTGGTAATGGTAAGGATTGCTTAATTCCTGCTACTCCCCCTAAGTTTAGCAAGAATAATAAAAAACCACCTAATTCACATAATGCAAGTACTAACTATTCTAAAAAAACTAGCAACAGATCAAATCATAGTAAAAATTCTAGATACAATAAAAAAAGATAATTTTAAGCTGTCTCAAGTTACTTACTTGAAACAGCTTTTATAGTTTGTTTTTTAAAAGTATTTACTGCTAAATTCATTATCATTATAAAAATCCCATCTCCAATTATAGGATATGGAAACAATCTAATTCCACCTAGATATAATATATTCTCTACTATTACCACAGTAAGGGCCACTATTAAATAAAACATTCCATGCCTATTATTATTAGGTTTATCAAAAAAATACACGCAAAAAACTAATAAGGTTCCTACAATAATTAAAGATATGAAATATAGCAACGTCTCATTATTTATATTAATAACATATCCATAGGTTGAATTAAATGTAATTCTTCCTTTAACCAAAAACATACCTGTAAAATATATGATAGAAAATACAACTGCTATTATATAATTAAAATTAAAGTTAAGTTTATCCCATCTTAAATATACATATGATAAAGCTAATACCATTAGTGGTATAGCTAAATGATTTAAAAATAATAATGGTTTTAGAAAATAAACAAAACTCCCACTCTTTATTAGCGATAACAGAAATAATCCTATGTATCTTAATATAAACAAAATACTAACCACGCCCATGTACAACCTTATTTTCTTAGGTGAAAGTTTCATATTCTTTCTTACTAATAGGTAGAGAAAAAAAATAATAAGCAACAAAAAAGTGTAATATGCCAAATTCACAAGAGTTCCTCCAAACATATATTATTGTTACTTATTATTATTAATTTCTATTTTATTTTATTCCTAAAACTTTAATTCCACCCTTTATACATTGGATATGTAGTGGAAAATCTGGTCCTTTTTCTCCATCTATATCAGTTAAAATATCTTCATTAGATTCTATTAGTATGTCATCTGTTTTAAAGTATATAACTTTATCCGAATCTAAATGCTCACCTTTGAGTATCTTTATAAACAAAGGAAGTATTTCACGTATTGCCACTGCCTTAATCATTATAACATCAAGATATCCATCTGTTAAATCAGCTCTAGTTGCTAACTTAAAACTACCTGCTGTTTGTCCGTTAAATACAAGAATCAAGTACATTTCTCCATCATACTCTAATTCTTTAGATTTAAGTTTTACCTTTAACTTTCTGAAATTAGGAATCTCTTCTAACCCTTTAAGGTAGTAGGCTAACTTTCCTATAGTATTTTTTAGATTTACATCTGTCTTCTGAGATACATCTGTAAACAAACCTGTACTTGCTACATTTACAAAGTATTTATTATTAATTCTACCTATATCAACTGGAGTCGGCTCAGTTGACAAAATTTGTTCACAAGCTTCAGTTATATCTTGAGGTATATTTAGAAAAGTACCAAAGTCATTTGCAGTTCCAACTGGCAATATAGCTATTGGTATATTAAGTTCTCTATCCATCATAGCATTTACAACTGAATCTACTGTTCCATCACCACCTGCAACTAGTATGTACTCGTAAGATTCATCTACAATATCAAAAGCTTCTGAAATATCCTTGTCTTTTTGTATTCTATAAGGAACAATTTGATATCCTTTCTCCTGATGTAGCTTAAAAACATTGTCTAATTCATGTAAAATTATATTTTCTCCCGAATAAGGGTTATATATGAATCTAACCTTCTTCATAAATTACCTCCATTAATTAATCCTAAAAGGATTATATCACCAATACCATATATTGTCGAGAATCTCAATTGCCCCTATCTCGCCATAGTTATCCAAAAATAACATTAAGTTTATCTTAATATATAATGTAACTCTTATATTCTACTAATTTCTATGCTATAATTATTCATTGTAATAATGTTTTTAGGAGTGATTATATGAGAAAAAGTTGTATTCCTAATATCTTTACCTTTGTAAACCTTTCATGTGGAGTTATTTCTTTACTATATACACATAAAGGTAATTATATTTTAGCAAGTATTTTTATACTTATAGCTGGTTTAGTAGATAGATACGACGGAAGAGTTGCTAGATTTTTACAGGTTTCAAGTGAATTGGGTAAAGAATTGGATTCTTTAGCAGATTTAGTATCCTTTGGAGTTGCACCTTCAATGTTAATATATCTTCTTTTTAATCTTAACACATTTGGCCCATATGGGGTATTAGGTATAATACTATTAATAACACTTCCAATATGTGGAGCATTTAGATTAGCTAGATTTAATACTTCATCTTTTGATGGTGTGTTCACTGGAGTTCCAATAACAATAGTTGGTTGCTTTTTAGCATTATTTGCGCTTATATGTATTTGGATATCTATCCCATCGTTTGTGGCTGTAATATTAATGATTTTAGGTTCTTATTTAATGGTAAGTAAGTTACATTTAAAGAAAGTTTAAAATTATAAAAAATGCAAAAGATCTTATCTGTTTTTAACAGATAAGATTTTTTTTATCTGCTTAAAGTTTTACAACAAAATTTATTGATTCTTATACTTCACATTGTAATACTTTCTGAAACAATGTTATAATTTACCTGAATATATTATAAATGAGAGGATTAATTTATGAAAGATATTTACATTTTATGTCCAGCAAAAGTTGCAACTGGAGGTCCTGAATTATTACATCAACTTTGCTATAAACTAAATAAAATTGGGATAAATGCAAAAATGTTTTATGTTGGCGACATCGAGAGCAATCCAATTCACCCCAATTATGAAATTTATAATAATAAATATATTACGAAAATCAAAGATACCGAAAATAATATACTAATACTTCCCGAGATACATTTTCCATATATGGACATATTCCCACTTTCTCAAAAAATTATTTGGTGGTTAAGCGTAGATAATTTCCTAAGCAGATTAACTTGGGAAGATACTCCAAGCGGATCATACTCTAAAGAAATAACCTATCTCTACAGAAATACAGAACTTATCCATTTTGTTCAGTCGGAATATGCAAATTCTTTTTTATCTGAACTTGAAATTGACAAGAACAAAATTTATTATTTATCAGATTACTTAAATAAAACTTTCATTGATGAATGTAAAAATTCTAATTACATAAGAGAAAACAATGTTTTATATAATCCTAATAAAGGTTTGGAATTTACTAAAAAGTTAATAAAAAAAGTACCAGACCTTAATTGGATACCTTTAATTAATTATACTCCAGCTGAAATGGCTGAATTAATGCAAAAAAGTAAAGTATATATAGATTTTGGTAATCACCCTGGTAAAGACAGAATTCCTAGAGAGGCTGCTATTTCAGGATGTTGCATTCTCACTAATTTAAAAGGTTCAGCTCAATTTTATGAGGATATTCCAATTTCAGAGGAATATAAATTTCAAGATAAAGATGAAAATATAGATTTAATAATAGAAAAAATTCATTTTCTGCTTAATAACTTTGATACTGAAACGAATAAATTTAATTACTATAGAGAAACTATTTCTAACGAAGAAATGAAGTTTGAAAAAGCTGTAGAAAATGTTTTTTCAAAACTACTAACAGATTAAATGTAAGGAGTAAAAGCTTTGAAACAGTATGATTATTTAATTGTAGGATCCGGGCTATTTGGTTCTGTATTCGCCCACGAAGCAAAAAAAAGAGGAAAAATTTGTTTAGTAATAGATAAAAGAAATACTACTGGCGGAAATATTTTCTGCGAGAAAATTCATGATATTAATGTTCACAAATATGGTGCTCATATTTTTCATACTAGTAACAAAAAGATTTGGGACTATGTTAACAATTTTGTTGAGTTTAATAAATATATAAATTCCCCAATTGCTAATTATAAAGGAGAATTATACAATCTACCTTTTAATATGAATACATTTTATCAGCTATGGGGAACAAAAACACCTTTAGAAGCTAAAGAGAAAATCTCTTTACAAATTGAAAAATCCAATATAAAAGAACCAAAGAACTTAGAGGAACAAGCTATTAAATTAGTTGGAGAAGATATATATTTTAAACTAATCAAAGGATATACTGAAAAGCAATGGGGAAAGAAAGCTACCGAACTGCCTCCTTTTATTATAAAAAGGTTACCTGTAAGATTTACTTTTGACAATAATTATTTCAACGACAAATATCAAGGAATTCCTATTGGAGGCTATAATTTGTTAATAGACAAATTATTAGAAGGCATTGAAGTAAAACTTAATATTAATTTTTTTCATAATAGAAATGAATTAGAAAAAATCGCGAATAAGATTGTTTTTACAGGAATGATTGATGAGTTTTATGAATATAAATACGGTATGCTCGAATATAGAAGTTTAAAATTTGAAAATGAGGTTTTTGACTTAGAAAACTACCAAGGTAATGCCGTGGTTAATTATACAGATTATGAAACTCCTTTCACCAGAATAATAGAACATAAGCATTTTGAAAATAACTACAGTACAAAGACTATAATTACAAGAGAATATCCTGCATGCTGGAGAAAAGGTGATGAGCCATACTATCCAATAAATGACGATAAAAATAATTCTCTATATAATAAATATAAAATTTTAGCTGATTCTGAAACTAATGTGATATTTGGTGGAAGATTAGCTCAATATAAATATTATGACATGCATAATGTTATTGAAGAAGCTCTAAATACAGTTGAAAAGGAACTGTCTCAGATATGAGGCAGTTTTATTTTAATTATGATACTCCAACTCATCATGTATCTCTGTCTTAATATTTTCCTTTTGAGTATTTTCATATATTACTTCATTCTTTAAAAAGCAATATTTAACATAAGACCCCTCACACTTTCCAATAACATCCAAAAGATCATCTATTAAATTTCCCACTTCTTTTATCCTATCTAACGCATCCTTAACCTCACTTTTTTTTGCTAAAGGTATAGTATTTAACTCCGAAGTACTACTAACTAACAATCTATATATCTCTATGTAATTTCTAAGCAATGTATTTAAGTTATTTAAGTCTTCATAATGTCCATGTATAACTTTATCATATCCCAAATCAAATCTCTCCCTATAATTAATATGTATTTTAGAAAATTAATAGAGCTGCTATTAACAGCTCTATTCACCTATTTCAGATTGTAAATACTCTTCATCCGCCTCTTCAAAAACACCTTTTATTCCTGCATCTTCATGAAAACAATTTATTTTATCTTCCTTATCTAAAAAATCCAAATCATCCTCAATTACTACAGGGAAGAAAAATTCTTCAGGAACTCTATAAAACATACGACCTCCCGATAGTTACTCTTTCTCTTCTAAAGGTTTAAAATACGCCCTTGGATACTTGCATAAAGGACAGACAATTGGAGCTTCTTTTCCTTCATGGATATATCCACAATTCATACATTGCCATAAAGAAACTTCGTCACTTTTAAACATAGCATCATTTTTTATTTCATTTGCTAATTTTAAAAATCTCTCTCCATGAAATTCTTCTACTTCTTGTAGTTCCTTATAAAAATCAGCTATCTCAATAAATCCTTCATCTCTTGCTATTTCTTCAAATTCCTTATAGATTTTTTTGCTCTCCTCTGTTTCTCCCATTACAGCATCCATTAAATTTTGCTCAGTAGGGCCTACTTTTCTTAAGAATCTATTAAAGGCTTCTCTCGCATGAGCCTTCTCGTTATTGGCAGTTTCATCAAAAATTTCTCCTACCCATCTATAACCTTCACACCTTGCATGCTCAGCATAGAATGAATATTTATTTCTTGCTCTTGACTCTCCTGCAAATGTCTTATAAAGACATCTTTCTGTTTTACTTCCTTCTAGATCCATTACATTTCTCCTAAGTATTCCTTCTAATCTATAAATTATTCCCTTAGCTTAAGATTTGTTACTATCAATTATAGTTATTTTTCCATCATCACAATTTATTATAAAGTTATTTCCATCCTTTGATTTGCTAATTAGCCTTACAGTATGTCCCCATAGACATTGTATATGCTTTAATGTTTCCTTAGCATATATGAGTTCAAGCTCACGTCCGTCAAATACATGCTCTAATGTTAACATATTGTTCTTCTTATTTAAGTCCACAACCCTAATATACGGAATCATACCTAATCCACTATTAAAAGCTAAATTATCTCGAATTTCTTCCCATCCATCCTCATCTGAAACTTCTTCAATTACATAGTCAAAGCTTCTTTTTCCATATTGAAATAAATTCAATTCTTCACACAAGTCTCTTGTTAGATACCTTCTGATAAATGAAGAATCTCTTTCTATTTCTCTTACTTCAAATATCTTATCTCTGCCATACCGCTCATCTAAATCTTTAAAAATCTTAAATCCAACAAAATAAGGATTAAGCCCTCCAACTATAGGAGCAACTACATCATTATGTCTTTTTAAAAATTCAAAATGCAATTCTTCTTCTAAATTTAATTCTTTCAATATGGTATAATGCCAGAAACTGGCCCATCCTTCGTTCATAGTCTTTGTTTCTATTTGAGGTAAAAAATATTCAGCTTCCCTTTTCACTATCTTTAATATACTTCTTTCCCACTCTTCTAAATCTCCATGTTCAATTATAAATCCTACCACATCATCATACGGCTCTAGTGGTACCTTATCTAAATCGGGTAACTCTATAACTTTATTTGAATCTAATACCCCTCTATTCTCAACTTTTTGCTTATAACTTTCAATAATATCTTTTTTTATTTCTTCATCTGTCCTTTGTTTTTGTCCAATTACACGTCCTACATTTAATTTTATAGAATGTGCTGAATCTAAAATTCTCTCAACCTTCTCATATCCAATACCAGGGGTATTAATATAACTTCTTATTGTATCTGAATCCAACTTAAATAATTCTAAAGAATATCTAGCTTTTGTTCCTTCTCTAAACATTCTATTATTTTTAAAGAAATCATTATGTCCATAAACATGCGCCATTGTTAGTATTTGCAATAATAACGTATTTTCCCTCATTAAGTAAGCAAGACAGGGATCTGAATTTATTACCATTTCATATGGCAAACCAGTCAGGTTAAATGAATATAAAGTTTTGTTTTTTTCATATGACTTTCCAAAACTCCAATGTGGATATCTAGAAGGCATACCAAGGTATGCCTCATATCCTAACATTTCGTTAAATCCTATTATTTCAAACTCTTGAGGATAAAAGTCTAATCCTAGTTCAATAGCCTTTTCTTCTATTTTTTCATTCCATTTCATCAAATCATTAAGATTATAATCCACCTTTACTCCTCCTTTAGCTCTTTAGATAACATAAGTTTTAACGCTTCCCACAAATCCTTTTTTTCCTTTACTATAACAGGTACAAAATTATTTAACTTTATCTCTTTAGAAAACCTATAATACATTGTTGTAGAATAGGTTGATGGTAATAATTCTGCATATCCAAACATATTGCTTACCTTACTTAATTCTTTTACAGCTGTCATAGCCTTTTCATTATCTTCTGTCCAGTTGTCCCCATCTGAAGCATAAACAGGATAAATGTTCCACACATTAGGTGAATAACTTTCTTTTATAAGATCTAATGCTAAATTTAACCCACTAGAAATATATGTTCCCCCCGATTCTGCCTTATGAAAAAACTCATATTCATCTACCTTTTTTGCAACAGTTGTATGGGAAATAAACTCAAAGGCAATATTGTTATATTTTCTCCTTAAAAATTTAGATAACACAAAGAAAAATGATCTAGCTAAAAACTTTTTAGAACTATCCATTGAACCCGATACATCCATAATAAAAATCATAACCGCATTGCTTTCCCGCTTTGGCTTTTTCTTTACTCTATAATATCTTAAATCCTCTTCTTTAAAAGGAAATCTCTCAATTTCTTCATCTATATTTTCTTCTTTCAAAGCTCTTTTTTTCCCTTGTTTCCTAGCAATCTTAGACATAACCGTCTTCTTTTTTGCCAATCTTGGATTTATTCCATATCTCTGATAACCTTGCTTCTTCCCTGATGTTTCCGTCACTATTTCAGAATATTTCTTTCTATCTAAGTTTGGTAAATCTAAATCCTCAGTTATATAATCCAATAATTCTTCTAATGTGATTTCAGTCTCGTATATGTCCTCTCCCTCTTTATTCCCAGCTCCCTTATTCCCACTTCCAGCTCTTGGGTCATCTGTTCCAATTTTTTCTCCTCTTTTTTCTTCACCTGTTCCTGAAACTACACCTTTAGAATTCTTTCCATAAACAAATTGATATTCTTTTATCCCTCTTATTGGTATCTTGAATTTTTTATTCTTACCTTCACCTATAATGCTTTCCTCTGATAAAATATCTCCTAAATTTTCTTTGATTGATTTATCTACTAACTGCCTATG
Organism: Clostridium cibarium; assembly: GCF_014836335.1. Classification (GTDB taxonomy): domain Bacteria; phylum Bacillota; class Clostridia; order Clostridiales; family Clostridiaceae; genus Clostridium; species Clostridium cibarium. Next base: position 152,756 of record NZ_JACSRA010000003.1, on the reverse strand, counting down.
TCTTCTTCTATCTTCAATGGATCTATCGTGATCAACTATATTTTCACTATTATCCCTAAAGATTGCCATTATCCTATTAATCCTTCCACAAATTATTTGCAGCGTATTTTAATATAACATCACAACAGTGTAAGCAGTAGCCTTTACTCTTCATCTCATCAACCATAGCATTATATTTTTCAGTTTGTTCCTTATCTCTTACTCTAGATTTTGTTACTATTCTTGAGAGGTCTTTAACTGAGGCCATAAGTTTCTTCTCAATAGCTTCTTTTAATGGTTCATAGGAAGTATATTCTATCTTTACACCTTTTCTAACCAAATAAAACATATATGAAGTAACATCAGCTCTAAACCCTTTGCTTGAAGATTCAGATACTCCTATCTGTTCTTCTATATTTCTCATGAACTCTTCGTCTGGATTTAATTCTTCACCGGTTGAAGTATCTTTAATCTTACATTTATTAACAAATGCTTCTGCATTATCAATATAATTATTAAATAGACTTTCAGCTTGCTCTCTAAATGAATGTATAAATGCCTTTGTAATTTCCTTTTCCAAAACCTTGTTATACTCTTTTCTAATGGTATCTTGTACAAATCCCAAATACTTCTTTTTATCGTCAGCACCTATATCCATTTCCTTTATTGATTTTATTATACTTTCCATAATACTCAATGGATTTATACAGTCATATTCAGAATTAGACAACGCATTATCTATTGCTTTAACTATGAACCTTGTTGATATTCCTTTCATTCCTTCATAAGGGCCAGCTTCTTCTCTAAGTTCCATAATATCAATTCTCTTAGTTGTCCCTTTTTCAACTATTTCTTCCCCATTATATATCTTAAGTTTTGTCATTGGATCTGCTTTTGCTGATAGACTAAGTCTAGAAAGTATAGCAAACATTGCTGCAACTTCAATTGTATGAGGTGCTATATGTGCTTTAAAATTACTCTTTTTAAGTATTTTTTCATATATCTTTTTTTCCTCATCAAGCTCTAGACAATACGGAACTTCTATCTTAACTATTCTATCTAAAATGGCTTCATTAGTATGATCTGACTTAAACTTATTCCACTCAGCTTCATTTGAATGAGCAACTATAACTCCATCAAAATAAATCATGGAACCTTTTCCTGGTGAAGGAACAGATTTCTCTTGGGTTGCAGTAATAATTGTATGAAGATATTCTACATCATTTTTAAATACTTCTATAAATTCAACAAGTCCTCTATTACCTACATTAAATGCTCCGTTTAAGGAGAATATTCTAGGATCATCTTCTGAATACAAATCCATCTTTGATATATCTACAGATCCAGTAAGTATAGATGTATCTTGATTATTAGGATCTACAGGTGGAACTACCCCTATACCTTTTCTTGACCTTATAGAAAAAGTATTTGTCACAACAGGAAATTCTTCATATCTTCCGCCATATTCATTGGTTAATTTATATCTACAAACAGGACATAAGTCTCCTTCTATTTGTACTCCAAGCAAGTCTTCAAATTTAGATCTTAAATGTTTAGGTATAAGATGCAAAGGTTCTTCATGCATCGGACAACCCTTTAAGGAATACACTGGTAAACAATCCTCTAATGCCTTTTTTAAACTTTCAACTAAAGAAGATTTACCTGCTCCAACAGGTCCAACTAGATATAATACTTGTCTTGATTCTTCACCTTTCATAGCTGCAGAATTGAAATAATTAACCAATTTCATAATAACTTTATCAATTCCATAGAAATCATCTTTAAAAAATCCGTATTTTCTTATTGTCTCATTTCCATATATTTTTTTTACTCTAGGGTTTTCCTCCCCCTTTAAAACTTCAACCCCTTTACTCTTAATAATTTCGTACATTCTCTTGTGCGATAACATTGCCACATCTGGATTTTTCTTTACAATTTCTAAGTAATCTAAAAAAGTTCCCTCAAACTTCTCCTTGTTTCTATTTTCTCTATCATTTTTTATAAATTCTTTGAAGTTCATACACACTCCCTCCTTTTACTAAAATATATTCATAAAAAGGCTAGATGTATGACTTTAATATGAAACTTTGTTGTATTTTTCAATTAAGAATTAATAATTTGTTCCCCAGATTTTTAAATATATAAATTAACCTCACTTATAGCTTAATTAACTAGAATTAATATATCAGCTTATTATTATATCTCTTTACTACCATGGATAATGCAATTCACTATTTGAAATTCAATAAATTATATTGTATAATATTTGCCATGCATTTATTGTTAACTACAATTGTAATATTTGTTCAAAGGAGGAAACTATGAAATCTATCCGTAATATTATAAAAAACCCCAATTTCTATTTATACTTAATAATATTTCTAGTAATGTTTATATTAACAAGTAATATGCACTATAATGCTGACGAATATAATTACAGCAATATTCCATGGACCAACATAAGAATTCAATCCTTTAGCGATATATTAAACTCTCAAAAATTATTGTATACTCATTGGACTGGAAGAGTGTTGGTTCATTTTCTTATTCAAACTTTTCTATTCATTGGATATAATGTTTATTCTATTGTAAATTCACTTGTTTTTTGCTTATTTATTTATTTAATATTAAATTTAATACAAGCAAAGAAAACTCCTTATATTTTACTTTTAGCTTTCTTTACAATCTGGCTCTTTGCTCCAGTATTTGGCGAAACAACAATTTGGCTCTCTGGAAGCATTAATTATTTATGGCCTAGCACTTTGTTTTTATTATTGCTAAATTTATATTCTAGAGATAATTTTAATACTGCTTTATTAATGATAGTTGCACTTTTTTCAGGTGCTTCTCATGAGATGATAGTTATATGTGGAGGCGCTTATTTTTTATTAGATATATGTATTGGTAAATTCAACAAGAAGAAATCACTGGTATTTTCATGCTTTTTAATTGGTGGTTTATTCCTAGTATTAGCTCCTGGAAATTTCTTAAGAGCGGCTGAATCCTTACCTATATTAAGGAAAGTTAATATTATTAAAATTATAATAGGAGTTATCTTATTTTCTGGAATAGTACTTATAAACACAAAATCAAAAACTACTTTTGCAAAATATAAAGAACAAATCAAATGCAGTAAAATACCTACTGTATTATCAGGATTATGTATATTATTATTTATTTTGTTAGTAATGCTGAATTTAACAAACTATTATCCTTCTAACCTTAATGGACTAATAAAAATATATAATTTCAGATTTTTATTAACACTAGTATCAATAGCAGTATTTTTAGCTCTAAAATGCATAAAGCACAATATTCCAACAGAAAAATTATTACCTAACCTAAATTTATTTTTCATTGGAATGGTGAGCGCATTGGCGATGAATGTTATGCCCGAGTGTCCTGATAGAAGTTTCTTTTTAAGTTGTACTTTTATTAGCACCTCAGTGATTGGTTTTGCTACCTATTTAGAGTTTAGAAAAAGTTATTTTCTAACTTCCACAATTTTCGCTTTATCTATTATAACTTTAACACTAACATTGCGCTTTTATGTAACTTCATTAGCTTCCTGGAAAAAGGATTTTAACTCTGAGATTAAGGCTTACGAAGGGCAAACTCAAGCTGTATTACCAATTCAACCTGCGCCTTCAAGTTTAGTACGTAATTACTATGGAGCTGCTCCTTCTCAGCTAACTAGCAATCCTAATTCTATAGCTAATATTTATGCAGCTCACTATTATAATTTCCAAGAAATTATTGGTATACAAAAAAATTTCTTTATCGTAAAAATAACCAAGGACAATCTTGATAAATCTAAAATTTCTTTCGAATATACTGAAGATGGAATTACAAAAAGAAGTTACCCTGACGAGACTTTGATAGCAGTAGTTGATACTGATAAGAATGAAGCATTTATACCTATTCCTTTAGAGGCAACTAATGTTAAGTTAATAAATAACAGTGAAATTGAGATCACCCGTGATGATATTACAACAATTAAAGCAAAATAAAAGATATACCGCCAGTAAAAATCGACTGGCGGTATATCTTTTAACATCACTAAATGAAAATACTTTTTCTATATAGATACTATACCTGAATACCCTAGCTGAAATTCATTTTTAAGTTGCACTTTTATTTATAATCTTTAATAATTCTTCCCCATACCTTTGAACTTTCTTTTCTCCGACCCCTCTAATTTCAAATAATTCTTCCTTATTCTTTGGAAGCTTATTAACTATCTCAATTAGAGTTGCATCTGAAAATATTATGTACGGCTTAATACCATCTCTATTGGCTCTATCCATTCTCCAACTTTTAATAATATTAAATAATTCTTTATTTATTGCAGTTTCTTCATCCTTTATTAATAATAGTACACTTCTATCGCCCTTAAGAATTTCCATGGACTTTTTTGTAGGCTTAAGCATGGAATATGTGCCTTCCTTAAGAGCTACAAAATCTTGCACTAGCATTTGTTTTATTAGTCCTCTAATAAAAGTTGTACTATAATCCTTCATTAATCCAAAAGTCGTTAATTCATCTAACCTATTTTGAATTACCTTAGGTCCCTTAATTCCCCTTAATACATCTATAAGTACTGATATTCCATAGTTTTCTCTTGTTCTATATACTGTAGATAATATCATTTGAGCTTCTTTCTTATAATCTCTAAGTTCATCATTTTCTAGACAATTACTACAATTAGTGCAATACTCTCTAGTCCATTTACTATCAAAATACCTTAAAAGATTAGTTCTATAGCATCTTTTTTCTTCACAAAACTCTATTAATGCCTGTAGTTTTCTAAGTGCAATTTCTCTCCTATTTAAATTACTACTATTATTAATAATAAATTCAACTCTTCTTATGTCTTCTCTATTATAAAACAAATAACAATCACAAGGAGTACCATCCCTTCCCCCTCGGCCTATCTCTTGATAATAGCTCTCTAAATTCTTTGGAATAGTACAGTGAACTACATACCTTATATTAGATTTATCTATTCCCATCCCAAAGGCATTTGTAGCTATCATAGTGTCGAACCTCTCATAAAGAAAATCCTCTTGATTTCTTTTTTTCTCTTCGTCATTAAGCCCTCCATGATAAATTCCTACACTATAACCTAACTCCTTTAGGTATTGATATAAACTTTCTACTTCTTTTCTTGATAAACAATATATTATTCCAGATTCTGAATCATGTTCTCTTAATATATCTTTAATACCTTCTAATTTATCTTCTTCTTTATATATAGTAATGGCTAAGTTTTCTCTGTCTATATTTCCAGTAAAAATATATGGATTGTTCAAAGATAAAAGCTTCATTGAATCTTCCTTAACCTCATCTGTTGCAGTACCTGTAAAAGCTGATAAAACTGGTCTGTTATCTAAATTTTCTATAAATGGTTTTATGTATCTATAACTAACTCTAAAATCATGTCCCCACTCTGACACACAATGAGCTTCATCTACTGCTACTTGAGATATTTTAAGGGATTTAATCATTTTAATAAAAACTTTAGATTCCAACCTTTCTGGCGCTATGTAAATTAACTTATATAATCCTAATGAAGCATCCTTAAGAATTTCTTTTATCTCATCCATACTTTGAGTACTATTTATGTAAGCTGCTTCTATTCCATTATCTTTCAGTCCATCTACTTGATCCTTCATTAATGATATAAGAGGCGATATAACTATAGTAATACCATCTAAAATTAACGCTGGTATCTGATAACAAATAGATTTTCCGGCACCAGTAGGCATTATGCAAAACACATCTCTCTTAGATAAAATATTTATTATTATATTTAGTTGTCCAAATCTAAACTTATCATATCCAAAAAACCTCTTTAGAGCATACTGCGCTTTTTCCCTATCATTCATTTAATTACCTCCTCCTTATGTCATCTTTAACTCTTCTCTATTTTACAATATTTTAATCTAATTATCATGATTTTTTACCGGAACAATAAAATGTGATAATTATTAAAGAAAGTGATTTTAGACTTACCTTAATAATTATCACATTTTTATACAATATATTAAACTAAATATTTTAACATTCATCTAACTGACGAATATTATGAAAAAATCCTTTAGTAGCTTTAATAAACTCTTGTATGTTGCAGTTGCCAGCTCTCTCGCCTATTCCGTCTAGAGTACAATTAACATATTTAGCTCCACTTTTAACCCCTTCTATAGATATAGCTGTTGCCATACCAAAATCATTATGGGCATGTATCTCTATTTCCATATTAGTATTTTCAATTAACGTAGTTATTGCTTTTTTAGTTGTTGAAGGACTTAATATCCCTACAGTATCAGCATACCTTACCCTATGAACATCCAATTTTCCAAGCACTTCACACAAATGTATAAGATACTTAATATCTGCTCTTGATGCATCCTCAAATCCAATAGTTACTTCGTACCCCTGCTCTTTAGTAAAATATACACAATCCTTTAGTTTATTTTCTACCCAAGTTTTGTCCTTTCTCAAATTTGAATATATTTGTATTTCAGATGATGGAACACTTAAATGAATAATGTCGGGCTTGCAGTCAATAGAATGTTTTATATCATTCTTATTAATTCTATTCCAAGTTGAAACAAAAGAATTTTCCATAGCATCTACAATTTGAATTATGCAGTCTTTTTCTATGTTCCCCATAGCAGGAGTTCCTGCCTCTATCTGATAAATTCCATTTGAATCTAGATACTTTGCAATTTCAACCTTTTGATTCACTGTAAATGCTTTTCCTGGAGCTTGTTCCCCATCCCTTAATGTTGTATCAACAATATATATTTCTCTGTTCATACCTTAGCACCTACCTTATTATATATAGCTTCTATTTCATCATCTAAAAGCCCTCTTCCCATTTTAGTACTTTCTTTTCGTATAACTTCCAATAAACTTTCAAGTTTTTCATCTTCATAAGCTATATTTAACTCATCCAATTTAATTTTTAAGGATTTTATTCCTGAATGTTTTCCTATTACTATTTTTCTTTCCCTCCCTATCTTTTTGGGATCATAAGGTTCATAAGTATGAACATCCTTTGAAATTCCATTAACGTGCACCCCTGATTCAACATTAAATATGTTTTTCCCAATGAAAGGCATATTAGAAGGTAATTCTTCACCTGTAATTTCTTCAAAAATTTTTAGTACAGTGGGAAAAAGAACATGATTTCCTCTTAAATTGATTTTTTGTATAAATTCAATTGCTCCTAAAAGTTCTTCCAAAGGAACATATCCTCCAATACCAGCAAAACTAGTAACAACTTTATGTCCACCTAACTTTATCCATTCAAGAGTCAATGCAGTTGAGCATCCATATTCATTACCAATACATAGTTCCATGCCCTTTCCAAAGGAATCCATAAGTTTTAGTAATTTTTCTTCATATGAATAGTTCATCAAATCGTCCAACCCTACTATTCTTACATTGTTGAGATTATTTATATTTCTATTCACCTTAATACTTGACTCTATATATTTTCCTCTTGGTATGTGAATTTCTTTAACTACATTTACCCTAAACTCCACATCTATTGGAAGAGGAAATAATTGTTCATATATTTCCGGAGTAATTTCAATATAATCACTGCCAATTAAATATATTAATTTAATTAGTTCCTTAACTTTTTCTTTTTTCCCTTTGACTTTTTCTCTATATAAGTCCCAAAGTGCAACTAATGTTTTATCTACAATCTCAACTTGTCTCTCTTTCATGATATCCTACCTTTCTAATTGGAAAATCCAAATGTTATTTTACATTAAGAATACTTTTACTCTTTTTCCCACTTAAAATATCTTCTGCTGCAAAGGCTACAGCCACCTCAACTCTTTCATAAGTCATAAATATGTCTATGCCTAAATTTCGCAATTTCTTGGTTGGTTCTTCTCCAATTCTAAGACAGATTACACCATCGCAATCGTATAGCATATTAGCTATCTTTTCAAATTTATCTACCTCTTCTTCACATACTTCTTTTCCATTACAGTATTTTTCTACGTTTCTCTTTTCTAAAAACATAGGCATATTATCTTTATATTCATAAATATAAAATTCTGTAGCATGTCCAAAGTGCTCGTCAACAACCATTCCACTCTTTGATACTACTGCGAATTTTAATAAAGTATGATTTTTTTCTTCTTTTCTAAATTTCAAAGACTGATCATCTCCAAGTAGTCCAATTGCATCTGCCCTACATTGCTTGCAGTGATACATTTGGCTTAAATGTTCTTTGCACTTATCTCTTAAATCTTTTATTTCTTTGTTGCTAACTAATGGCATATTTTCAAATACACTGCCCTTAACAGGTATCATCTGCATAATATTTGTAATACTAGCCCCATATTCTTTAACCTTTTTAACAACCTCTTCAATATGATAATCATTAATTCCTTTAAGCATAACTATATTTACTTTACATACAATTCCTCTATCAGTTAAATACTTAAGTCCTGAAAGCTGGTTATTAAGTAATATTTGAGTTCCTTCAATTCCAGTATAAGTAACACCTAGGTAATTTATATATTTGTAAACTTTAGCTGTTATAGTTGGATCTACAGCATTCATTGTTATAGTTACATGAGTAACTCCAAGATCTATTAATTGCTGTGCATAAAAAGGAAGCATTAAACCATTAGTCGATAAACAAAAAGTAACTTCATTATCATATTCCCTTATTAATGTTAATGTCTCTTTTACCTCATCAAAATTTGCTAGAGAATCTCCAGGACCTGCTATTCCTATAACCTTAAGGTTATCCATCTTGTTCTTAACATACTTATATTTTTCAAAAGCTTCCTTAGGAGATAAAACCTCTGTTGTAACTCCTGGTCTACTTTCATTTGGGCAATCGTATTTTCTTAGACAATAATTACAACTTACATTACACTTTGGTGCTATTGGTAGATGCATTCTCGCATATTTATGAGCCGAGCTACAACTAAAGCATGGATGAGTTTTTGTTTTTTCTTCTATACTAATTTTTTGATTATCCAATTGTGACACCTTCTCTCCTTTATATAATTCATCATATAAATTTTCTCTAAAACTTCTTTCTTTTCTTCCCAAAATTACATTTGCTATTTCATCGCCTAAATTTAATGATCCCTCATACCCTATAGACATAATTCTTTGTCCACCTACTCGATCATGTATTGGGAATGCTGCTCTTACTAGTGGTATATTGTGCTTTTCTTCTATCCTTCTACCATCTGAATTTCCTATCATAACATTAGCTTCAAAATCTACTGAATATTTCTCTATATCTTTAAAATCTGCTTCATCTATGATTTTATATTTATGAACGAATAATCTACTTCCAAGTTCCCTAACTTCTTCTTCAAGTTTCTCTTTCAAGCTAGGACATTTTTCTCCAGATGCTATCAATACTGGCATAACACCATTTTCCAAACACATTCTGGATATAGAATATACAAAATCAGGTTCTCCATATATAACCGCTCTTCCTTCACTATTGTATTTATGAGAATCTATCATAGCATCTAAATATCTACCTCTTTGATCTCTATATTTTTCAGGTACAAGATTTCCCGAAACCTTCGATAACACCTCTAAAAATTTATCAGTATCCCTAAGTCCTCTTGGTATGTTTACTCTATAATTTTCAACGCCAAAATTATCTTCTAGATATTTTCCAACGGAATTTTCATCATTTACAAAGCTAAAAATTTCTATTGTTGCTCTTGCTCCAGCCATCATCTTTATCTCTTCTATGCTAGTACCATGAGATGGTAGTCTTTCATAGTTTATTTTGTGAATTCCATCAAGATTTTCACTTATATCAGGTAATAGAATATAGTCTATATTGAAACTATTTAATATTTCTTTAAGCCTCCTTGCATCTGCAGGACTTATTAAACTTGTTACAATATTAATCTTTTTATTTTTTGTATCATCTAGATCTAAATTTTCAACAACTGCCCTAAGTGCTCTACAAAACCCATCATACTGTGTACCACCATACCCTGGCGATGAAATTGGTATTAATTCCACATTGCTTTCACTATGAGTTTCTTTAAAAGTTTTAGAAATACGCACTATATCTTCACCTATTGTTTCTGCCAAACAAGTCGTTGCTATTCCAATAACTTTTGGATTGTATAGCTTAATTAAGTTTTCTACCCCAATTATTAAATTTTTCTCTCCACCATAAACAGTTCCTTGTTCTGTTAAAGAAGAAGAAGCTATGTCTATTGGTTCATTATAATGTGTTGCCATATGTCTTCTAATGTATGTACTACACCCTTGAGAACCATGTAATATTGTCATTGCTCCTTTAATTCCATATAAAGCATTCACAGCTCCCATAGGCATGCACATCTTGCAAGGATTAACTGTTAAGTTTTTATAATCTTCTTTCATAGTTCTACCTTCCTTCCCTAACATACTTCCAAACTGGACTATTAACTGATTCGTTTACTTCCTTTGCAAAATTTATTGCTCCTATAAAGCCTCCAAGAGGATGTTTTCTCTCATGGTTGTGATCACAAAAAGCTAAACCTAGCTTATAAGCAAGAGGTCGCTCTTTTACTCCTGCTGCTAATATATCGGCACCTTTTTCTTTTATAAACTTTTCTAGTTCTGCTGGATTTGCATCATCTAAAACCACTGTTCCGTTATCAACTAGATTATTTATTACTTCATAATCATCTTTTTTACCTGTTTGTGTCCCAACTAGAACTGTATCCATTCCTAATTCTTTAAATTGTTTTATTAATGAAATAGCTTTAAATCCTCCACCTACATAAATAGCAGCTTTTTTTCCTTTAAGATTTTCTTTGTAAGAGTTCAGTATAGGAATAATTCGCTCTTCTTCTTTACTTATAAGATCTTTTGCTCTTTCTATAGTTTTCCTATCTCCAAAAAGGCTTGCAATTTTAAGCAGAGAATTCTTAGTATCCTCTAGTCCAACAAAACTTATTTTAATAAATGGAATATCCATTTCAGCTTCCATTTTCTTAGCGAGAGCTGTCATAGATCCTGCACATTGAACTATGTTAAAGCTTGCGCTACTTGCTCTTTTTAACTTATCATAACTGGCATCGCCTGTTATCGTAGACACTATATTAACACCTATTTTCTTTAAATAGTCTTGTATTATCCACATTTCTCCAGCTAAATTAAAATCTCCAAGTATATTTACTCCATTAACTTTTGGATAAATATTTCTTCTAAATAGGTTCATTAAGGCATCACCTGCAGCCTTATATCCCTTAGATTTATTACCTGAAAACCCTGGAGCTTTTACAGGTATAACAGGAATAGCATATTTTTCTTCTGCTTTTCTACAAACTGCTTCAACGTCATCTCCTATAACCCCTACTATGCAAGTTACATATATAAATATTATTTTAGGACTATGATTTTCCATAATGCCTTCTATTGCGGAAGTTAATTTCTTTTCTCCACCAAATATTATGTCCTCTTCACTTAAGTCAGTTGAAAAACTATTTCTATAAAGCTCTTCACCACTTGAAAGACTCCCTCTTATATCCCATGTATAACTTGCACATCCAATTGGACCATGAACGATGTGATAAGCATCTGTTATAGGATTTAGGACAACTCTTGCTCCACAATATACACAAGCTCTTTGACTTACTGCACCTGATAAACTATCACTATCACATTTCATTTCACCACTACAACTATCATTCTTGCAAAAAATAAATTCTTCTCTCTCTTTGAGCAAATCACCTGATACCTTTTCTCCCAAATAAATCACACCTTTCATTTATTTATTAGATAAAACTTCAACGAAGTTTCTTTAAATCCTTAGAAACTTCGTTAAGTCTATCCATGATTGTTACATTACTAACTCCATATTTTCTTCTGAACAATCTCTATCTTGTCTATCCATTAAAGCATTTAGTATAAGCTCAAGTAATCTCATTGCTCCTTTATACCCTACTAGTGGCATATATGAATGCACATATCTATCTAATATTGGGAAACCAGCTCTTACTAGAGGAATATCCTCAGCTCTAGCTATATATTTTCCATGAGTTCCTCCAATAAGTAGATCAACTTTATCATTCTTAATCCACTGATGTAGTTCAAATAAGTCACTTGCTTGTTTACAAATACAGCCTTCTACCCCAAATTGCTCAAATAATGAATTTACTTCTACTTCAAATGCATTTCCTGGAGTACCTGTTATTACATACTTGGGGATCATTCCAAGCTCAAGCACAAATTTAGTTAATCCTATAACCGTATCTGGATCACCATATATTGCTACTGTTTTTCCACTGTAATAAGGATGAGAATCAACCATTATATCAACTAATTGTCCTCTTTCCTCTTCTATTTCATAAGGCACTTGTTCTTTACTAAATTTGCTTAATTCCATTATGAAATCATCAGTAGATCCAACACCTATTGGCATATATAACTTCTTATAAGGAACTTTATAAGTATTCTCTAGTTCAGTTGCTCCAGCTTCTGATGCAAAACTTCCAAGAGCTAAAGTTTTTTCACAGTCTCCAAGAGCTATGATATCTTCAATCTTTGTTCCTCCCTTAGGGAATAGTTCATATTTGCCAGTCATTGGCGCATCTATTACTCCACTAGTATCAGGTAGCATTGTAAAAGCTACTCCCATAAGTTTTAATAATCTTTTCATTTCTCTCATATCACCAGGGTTAACAAAACCAGGTATTACACACATCTTTCCATTTGAAACACCAGTAGATTTAGATAAATCTCTTATAAAACCAGTTACCATATTGGCAAATCCAGTAATATGAGAGCCAACATAACTTGGAGTATTGGTATGAACCATATATTTCCCCTCTGGTATATCTATTGTTTCTATAATAGATCCAATATCATCACCTATTGTTTCTGAAAGACAAGTTGTGTGTACCGCAATAATATCTGGATCATATATATCAAATATATTTTTAGCAGCAGTTTTTAAGTTGCTTCCTCCACCAAATACACAAGCACCTTCACTAAATGCTGAAGTTGAAGCAATTGCTGGATCTTTAAAATGCCTTGTTAAAAAAGTTCTATGATATGAACAACATCCTTGTGATCCATGACTATGTGGCATACAATTATGAACTCCAAGAGCTGCATACATCGCTCCAACTGGTTGACATGTCTTACTTGGATTAACTTTAAGCGCTTTTCTTTCTTTTATTTCTTGTGGTGTTAAATCTAACATTATTCCTCACCTCCAAAAGTTCCTTCTAATATAGGCTCTTTCTTCCATGGTGGACATGTAAATCCCCAAGCTGGAGTATATAAGCCCATAGTTAAATCTCTACCAAAGTTAACAGCTCCTCTAAATCCAGCATATGGTCCACTATAATCGTAGGAATGTAATTGTCTAGATAAAACCCCGCCCTTTTGGATCACAAACTTATCCTTTATACCTGAGAAGAATACATCTGGTTTGAGTTTCTTTATAAATTCCTCTGTTTCATAGTGATTTAAGTCATCCACTACAACAGAACCTTTATTCATATCTCTCATCATTCCAGGGTAGTCTTCTAAATCTTTAAGTTGTGTCTTTAATTCTTCTATATCTTCTTGGCTCTTCACTATCTTAAATTTGTCTTCAATTTTTTCTACTTCTAGTACTTCTATATTCTTTAAATCTGCATCTTCTATGATTGTTGGTATAACTTCTCTACCTTCATAGTCATCTCTATGAGCAAATTCATAAGCTGCAAGTACTGTTTCTACTCCGAAATCCTTTAATAACATTTGATAATGATGAGACCTTGAGCCTCCCACAAATAAAGCTGCTTTTTTGCCAGTTAACTTTTCTCTATATACCGCAATATCATCTTTAATATTTTCAAGTTCTTCTTCTATTACCTCTTCAGTTCTAGCTGTTAGTACTGGATCGTCAAAGAATTTTGCCATATCTCTTAGAGTTTGTATAGTTGAATCAACTCCTATAAAATTAACTTTCATCCAACTTGTTCCATATTGAATGTTCATCATTTCTGCGATATAATTAATCGAACGGTGACATTGAACTAGGTTTAAATCAGCTGTATGGGCTTTTCTTATATCATCTACACTACCATCACCAGTCATGATTGATATAACTTCATAGCCTATACTTTTTAAAATTCTTCCGATTTCAAAACCGTCACCACCTATGTTATATTCTCCAAGAATATTTACAGAGTGTTTTTTAGGTTCATAGTCACTTGTTCCTATTAAATTTTTTATTATTGAATTATTTGCTATATGATGTCCTGCTGATTGAGAAACACCTTTATACCCTTCACAGGCAAATGATACAACTTCAATTCCATACATCTTCTTAGCTTCTGCTGCAACCGCTGGCAAATCATCACCTATTAAACCAACTGGACATGTAGCACATATAAATATTGTTTTAGGATTAAATATCTCTACAACTTCTTTAATTGCTTGCTTTAGCTTTTTTTCTCCTCCAAATACGATATCACTTTCTTGTAAATCAGTTGAAAAACAATATTCTAGAAAATTCTTTCCATCTTCTTTAGCTATAGCCTTATTTCTTCTTGTCCCCCAAGAATAATATCCACACCCTATAGGTCCATGAGTAATTATTGCCGCATCTTTTATAGGACCAAGTACAACACCTTTACATCCAGCATAGCAACAACCTCTATGGGTAAGCATCCCTGGCATAGTTCTACTGTTAGCTCCAATTTCTTGTTTATCTTCAACAAGTTCTAACATATGTTTTTTTCTATTTTTATAAACTTTAGCACTATAGTTTTCTAAAACACTATCTACCTTACTCATTAGCATCACCTCCAAAATTAAATTGCACTCTCATTGCTTTCACCATCTCTTACTCTATATACTTCATTTATTGGTAGTATAAATATCTTTCCATCACCGGGAGTTCCAGTAGAATTAACATCCATAATTGTGTCCACTACAGTTTTAACTTCATCATCATTTACTACAAGAGTTATAAATCTCTTAGGAATTAACCTTCCTCTTTCTGTGAAATTTTCAGCATAAGGACTAGGTATTTCTTCACCAGCATCTATAAAACCTTGAACATAAACTTGATCAATAGATTTTTTGCCTCTTCCTAAAACTTTCATACAAGTAATTGATGGAAAGCCAGCTTCTGCAAGAGATTCTTTAGTTTTGTTTACTTTATTCAAACGAATAAAACACATAACTTCTTTCATGAGCTTTTCCTCCTATTTTTTATAATCCTTCTTTACCACTACTTACTGTGTAGGCAGTTTCTATCGGTGAGACAAAAATCTTGCCATCTCCAAATGCACCTTTTTCTCCAGTTCTAGAATTTTTCATTATAACTCTTATAACATCATCCTTATCTTCATCTTTTACTGCAAGTAACAACATTTCTTTTGGTAATTCATCATAATGAATATCTCCAACCTTTATTCCCTTTTGCTTACCTCTACCAAAAACACTCATCTTTGTTACTTCTGGAAAACCCGCATCTAATAATTCCGAAAGTACTATATTCACTTTTTCAGGTCTTAATATTGCACGAATCATATACATCTCAACACACACTCCTCACATTTTTAATTAAATATCCATCAATCCATATTCCATTAATATTTCTTCTAATCTTTCTTGTGTCATTGGTTTTGGAATAACAAACATCTTATTCTCATCAATTTTCTTTGCTAATTGTCTATATTCTTCAGCTTGATCTGCTTTTGGATCAAATTCAATAACTGTTTGTTTATGAATTTCAGCTCGTTGAACCATATTGTCCCTTGGTACAAAGTGAATAAGTTGGCTTCCAAGTTCCTTAGCAAATGCTTCTAAAAGATCTAACTCTTTATCAACTTTTCTTGAGTTACAAATAATTCCTCCAAGTCTAACTCCACCTGTTTTGGCATACTTTCTTATACCTTTTGAAATATTATTTGCTGCATATAATGCCATCATCTCACCACTTGCAACTATATATATTTCTTGTGCTTTACCTTCTCTAATTGGCATTGCAAAGCCACCACAAACAACATCCCCCAATACATCATAAAAAACATAATCTAAATCTGGTGTATATGCACCTAATCTTTCAAGCATACCTATTGAGGTTATAATGCCTCTACCAGCACATCCAACTCCTGGTTCTGGCCCACCTGATTCAACACATTTAATACCCTTAAATCCATCTTTCATGATGTAATCTAAGTCAATATCTTCTCCTTCCTCTCTTAAAGTATCAAGAACTGTTTTTTGTGCTAGCCCTCCAAGCAATAATCTTGTAGAATCAGCCTTTGGATCACACCCTACAACCATGATTTTCTTTCCTAACTCTGCTAAACCTGCTGTTAAATTTTGTGTGGTAGTTGATTTTCCTATACCACCTTTTCCGTAAATTGCAACTTGTCTCATTTACATTTCCTCCTTTTATTTTTAAATTTATATACCTTCTCATTTATTTAAGAAGTTATAAGCAGTATATTGATTATTAGTAAAGCAGAAAGGCGCCTTTCCCTATTTTTGAAAGACGCCTTTGTCTAATATGAAGAAAAAATTAAGGCCCAAATCTTAACTAGTCGATAAGATTTAGACCCCATTGTCTTCTTCAAGTTTTATTTACTTATAGTTTATTGTATTTATAATATCACACAATAATGTTAAAATATATCATTTATTGCATATTTATCATAAAAATATTTACCCCCATTTTCTAAAAATAATTTACAAATTGAAAACGGATTCTTTTTACAAATCACCCTTTAAGGTTAATGTCTTCCCTAATGATGAAAGAATTTCAAAGGAATTTTCTTTAATTTTATATTCATAATTATTTATTTTTATTGAATTATTATAAAACTCCAACTTTACTGGTATTATCGTATTAATATCGCCAACATACTTTTTTATGGTTTTAGGAGAATATATTATTTTATCACCCTCCTTATTTTTGACTTCTATCTTATTCGTACTAGTAATTACTGACTTAATACTTCCATCTTCATTAAGTTTCAAAGAATTATCCTCTCCATGAATTCCTAAGGCGTTCTTATCAAAAGCTTCAACTATTCCTACTGGAGTTTTTATAGCTATTGGTACTCCTGGTTCACAAGATTCGATTTGTCCATTTTCATAGAAAGATAACCCTATCCTTATATTTATAAATTTATTTTGTATTTTATATTTTATTCTTTCCTTTGGCCATAAAGTAACACTTTTAATTTTTCCTGATCTATAAAAAAGCAATGATATGAATTTTGAATAAAAATCACCAATATCTGTGTGTACTCTATCTCTTGTAGCTAACTTATACTCATCTTCTTCAGACCAGTAAGCAGACAATCTTCCATCCAGAGGAAATAATCTTTTTATTTCACCACTCTCGTAAAATACTATCTTTTCAACTGGAAAATCACCTGCACTAGTATTTATGCGTACCTGCTCATTTAAAGATATAGTTTTTATATCTCCACTTTTATAAAACTTTACTGCAGGTAACTCCTTTCTTCTTTCTTTCATCTCTTCATACAAAGGTATAAATGTGTACCCTAATATATTTACTTTACTTTTTTCTTTTACGGTACAACATTCATATTCCCCTGAATTATATCTTCCAGTAATGCTTGCCCCATTTAAATAGCCGTACTTTGTCTTGATTGTACTCATTTAACAACACCTCTCTATTAACATTTTTTGTTATTTTAATATTAAGAATAAATGTTAATAACAATAACGTCAATCTTACTTTATAAAAATTAAAATTTGAAATATTTTGAAAAAATATCTTGACAAACCAATTATATGAGATAAACTAGAAATAATTAAATATTTCAAATGCAAAGACGCAGTTTAACACTGGGTCTTTTTTGTTTTAAAAAGGAGGAATCTCATGGAAAAAATAGCAGTATTTCTTGATGCAAAAGATGAAATAGCAACATTCTTAGAAGCAACTAAACTTAAGATTTTTCATAAAAAAGAAAAGATGTGGATCATATACAAAAAACTAGATGTAGATATGAAAGATGTTAAAGGGATAAGAGCCTTACGTCATGGTTATTTAAAATTAATTGATGAATTTGATGACTGCAAAATTGTTGTTGTCAAAAAAGGATATGGTATTCCTTATAGCGTTTTTTATTCAAAAGATTTTAGCATCTGGGAGTTACCTGGTAAAGCTGAAGGAATTTTAGATGAGGTTTTAAATCAGGAAATGAAACACGAAGCTGAAGAAGAACTAAAGTTCAATGAGAATAAGAATAAAATTATAAAAATTAAAGAAGGTGAATATTATTTAGACTTAATTAAAGCCCAACTTGAAAACCCAGAACTTTCTTCAAAAAAAGCCTTATTGCCTTTTATTGAAACTACAGCCTTTGATGCACTTAAGCTTAGATGTTGCCATGTACCACCTTGGCTTAGAAGTCATAGTGATAAAAACAACTTATCTTTTGATGTAAAAAGAGTTACAGATCAGGATTTTGAAATGATTTTAAAAAAAATATAATTTAGGAGGGATAATATGAAAAAATTAATTAAATTTCTATCTTTACTGATAATTCTTATACTACCTTTTTCCTCTATTAGCTGTAGTAATAAAAAAATTACAGCCAGTGCTTCAATTGAATTAAATATATCTGCTGCTGCTAGCTTAAAAGAAGCCATGGCTGATTTAGAAAAGTCTTTTAAAGAGGTAAACCCTAACGTTACTTTAGTAACTAATTTTGGTGCTTCTGGCTCTCTAGAGCAACAAATCGAACAAGGCGCCCCTTGTGATGTCTTTATATCTGCTGGTAAAAGTCAGATGAAACAATTAAAGGATAAAGGCTTATTAATAGATTCATCAGATAAAGATTTAATTAAAAATGAACTGGTATTAGTAGGTCCAAAAGATTCTAAAATAACAGGGATTAATGACTTAACTAGTGACATTGTTAAGAAAATAGCTGTTGGCGAAGCAAGCAGTGTACCTGCTGGCAAATATGCTGATGAAGTTTTTACAAAACTTAATATTAAAACTTCATTGCAACCTAAACTGGTATTTGCAAAAGACGTTAAAGAAGTACTTTCTTGGGTAATTTCTAGTAATGCAGAAGTAGGATTTGTCTATCTAAGCGACGCATTAAGTAATGATTCAGTAAAGATCATTGAACAAATTCCTTCTGAATATCATTCTCCAATTAACTATCCTGTAGGTATAATTAATACAACTAAGAATCAGTATATAGCAAAAGAGTTTGAAAACTTTCTATTTACAGATAAAGCGCAAAAAATTTTTAAAAAGTATGGTTATAAATCTGTAAACTAATTTTTATAAGGAGGGAGCATCTTGGATTTATCACCTTTATTGATTTCTATATCAACCTCATTAATATCAACTTTTATAACATTTATACTTGGCATATTAACAGCATATATAGTAGCAAATTATAAAGGGCACTTTAAGGGATTTATTGATGGCATTTTAACCCTTCCTCTTCTCCTTCCTCCTACTGTAGTTGGATTTGTATTACTTGTCATATGTGGTAAAAATGGAGCTGTTGGAAAGCTCCTGGGCTTTTTTAATACATCTATAATATTTACATGGTTTGCCACTGTTATTTCTGCTACTGTGGTATCATTCCCAATGATGTATAGAACAACAAGATCTGCCTTTGAACAAATTGATGAAAACATAATTTCTGCTGCTAGAACTTTAGGGTTAAGTGAAAAGAAAATCTTTTATAAAATTGCTATTCCCCTTGCTGAACCTGGCATAATAGGAGGAATTGTTTTATCCTTTGCTAGAGCTATGGGGGAATTTGGTGCAACATTGATGTTAGCTGGAAATATTCCAGGTAAAACCCAAACAATGCCACTTGCCATATTTTTTGCTGTAGAAAGTGGAAACATGGATGAGGCAATTCTATGGGTCATAATAATAATAACAATATCCCTATTTATGATATTGCTATTAAATTATTGGTCACAAATACAAATTAAAATTATGGAAAAGAGAGGTAGATAACATGTCTTTACATATTGATATTGAAAAACAATTACCTACCTTTAAGCTTGAAGCAAAATTTACAGAAGAAAATAAAATTTTAGGCTTTTTGGGAGCTTCAGGATCTGGAAAAAGTATGACTTTACGTTGTATTGCTGGGCTAGAAACTCCCACCTTTGGGAAAATAGTATTGAATAATAAAACTCTTTTTGATTCCGAAAAAGGCATTAACTTACCTCCTCAAAAGAGAAATGTTGGATTCTTATTTCAAAACTATGCTCTATTTCCTAATATGACAATAACAGAAAATATTGAAATTGTTTTAAATGAAACAAATAGAAATGAAAAGAATAATTTAATTAAAAACTACATAAAAAGGTTAGACCTAAATGGATTAGAAAATAGATACCCTTCTCAATTATCAGGAGGGCAACAACAAAGAGTTGCTCTAGCTAGAGCATTAATTACTTCTCCAGATATTCTTCTTTTAGATGAACCTTTTTCAGCTTTAGATCATCACCTTAGAAGTGAGATGGAAAAAGAATTAATGTATATTTTAAAAGATTTTAGAGCCGATGTAATTTTTGTAACCCATAATATTAAAGAAGCTTTTAGGGTGTGTGATAATATAATAATTTATGATAAAGGATCAACCTTGTGTAAAAGAGATAAAAAAGATTTATTTGAAAAACCACAGTCTTTGGAAGAAGCAAAACTTACTGGTTGTAAGAATATTTCTACTTGTAAAAAAACTGGCTCTAATACTATTTATGCTGAGAATTGGGGATATGAATTATCATTTAAAGATACAATTAAATTAGATGTTCAATTTATAGGAATAAGATCTCATAGTATTAAACTTACTAATTCACATGAAAACTCTTTCAGTTTTACAATTGAAAATATAATTGAAAATCCTTTCGATTATACTTTATATGTAAAAAATAAAGACAAAAAAGAAAGTAAAAGTATTCATTTAACTCTTTCAAAAAAAGAAATGATCTTTTCAAATGGAGATAAAATCAACCTTCACTTTCCTTATAATTCTTTATTTTATTTCTAAATTAGCATTTTTATATAATTCATAAAAATGATTTGTAGGTCCAACACCTTTGCCTAATTTAAATCCATGTTCAATAGCAACTGTTATGTATCTCTTTCCTTCTTTCACAGCTTCTTCAATATTCATACCTTTTGCCAAGCTAGCTGCTATTGCTGAGGAAAGAGTACATCCTGTTCCATGAGTATTTTTAGTATCTATTCTTTTTTGATTTAAATATATAAACTTTTCCCCATCATATAACACATCAGTAGCATCTTCTTCAAGATGTCCACCTTTAATTAATACATATTTAGGTCCAAGTTCTTTTAATTTAATACAAGCCTTTTTCATTTCCTCAACATTACTTATTTTATCGTCTAAAATTTCTTCTGCTTCAGGTAAATTAGGAGTTATAAGTGTTGCTAGAGGAAATAATTCTTTTATTAAAGTTTCTTTAGCATCTTCTAATAAAAGCTTAAATCCACTTTTAGAAATCATCACTGGATCCACAACTATAGGCGGTAAGTTTTTTTGTCTTCTCAATCCTTTACTAATTGCTTTGATTGATTCAATCTTAGATACCATTCCTATTTTTATAGCATTAACATCAATATCATCAAAAATAGCCTTTATTTGAGCTTCGATAATTTCAGCTTCGATATCTTGGACCCCAAAAACCCCCATAGTGTTTTGTACAGTTACAGCAGTTATTACACTCATAGCAAAAACTCCATTTGCAGATATTGATTTAATATCTGCTTGTATCCCTGCTCCTCCTGAAGAATCTGAACCTGCAATTGTAAGTGCTGTCTTCATATTATTGTTCTCCCCTTTCTTCTATTAACAATTTTCTAATAGCTGGTATTTTAAAAAAACTATATGCTATTGCTGCTCCACCAATACAACTTACACTGAAAGGTACAATATACACGAACAATACAACTTCTTTACCTAACAATAAGGTTGCAATTGGATATGCAGCTAATGCCCCTATAATTCCTGTTCCAATAACTTCACCAAGTAATGCTAAACCTACTCTTTTAAACTTCTTATAAGCTAGTCCAGCAAGTAACGCTCCTATCATACTCCCTGGAAAAGCCAGCAAACTACCTGTTCCCAACATATTCCTTAATAGAGATGTTACAAATGCATTTCCCAAAGCATAAACTGGCCCTAAAATAACAGCTGAAACAACATTTATAAAATGTTGGACTGGTGACATTTTAGCTCCGAAGATTGGTATTGAAAAAGTTCCAAAAACAGTTGAAATAGCAATAAATATACCGCTCATAGCTAACTTATAAGCTACGTTTCTTCTTTTCATAAAAGCCTCCTAAAAAGCTGAGCATAAATTAAATCTGTAATAAAAAAAGTATAGCTTTTGAAGGCTATACTAATAAACATTTTAGTTTTATTACTTCCCTCCGGTGGTTCTAACCACATCAGGTTCAAGAGTTTAGAAGATTACTTTCTTCAATCTCAGCTTTAATTCAGCTCCCCTAGTAATTTTATTTAATTTTCGTATTTTATTTTATCACTATTCTTCTTCTCCGTAAACTTTCTTTCTAAGTTCAAGTCCTGCCTTAGTTATAGCTACTCCACCTTCAGCTGTTTCCCTTAATGATGTTGGCAAACACTTTCCTACTTTATACATAGCTGAAACCGCATCATCAAATGGTATCTTTGAGTCTACACCAGCCATTACTAAATCTGCTATGCTTAATGCACTTATAGCTCCCGATATATTTCTCTTTGCACAAGGTATTTCTACTAGTCCTGCAACCGGATCACAAACTAATCCTAAAACATTTTTCAAAATTATAGCTGCTGCATCTAAACTCATTTTGGGAGTACCACCCATCATTTCAACAACCGCTGCTGCCCCCATTGCCGATGCTGATCCACACTCTGCTTGACATCCACCTTCTGCTCCAGATAATGTAGCATTCATTCCAATTATCATTCCTACTGAAGATGCTGCAAAAAGTGCAGTAATTAATTCATCTTCACTTTTATTAAGTTTTTTACCTGCTGTAAGAATAACTGCTGGTAATATCCCACAAGATCCAGCTGTAGGACAAGCTACTATTTTCCCCATAGCGGCATTTACTTCTGATGAGGATAATGCCATTGCCATTGCTAATACCATTGTTTCACCAATAAGAGTATTTCCCTTATCTAAGTATTTTTTTATCTTATATGCATCTCCACCTATAAGCCCACTAACTGAATATATTTCTTTATTCATTCCACTATTAGCAGATTCTATCATAACATTGAGATTTTTTTTCATCTTTATATATAATTCTTCCCTTGTTATCTCCCTATTCTCAATTTCATATCTTATAGCATATTCACTTAGGGAGATATTTTCTTCAAAACAAATCTTTATTAATTCGTCACCACTTCTAGCTATTTTCATACTACTCTCCCTCCTTAACAGGATGAATACTTATAACTCTACTTATTGAATCTATACTCTCGATTTTCTCTATAACATTTTTCTCAACTCTATAGTCCACTTCGAAAACCATAGTAGCATCTTTTCCTTTTTGATTTCTAAACACTTTCATAAACGCTATGTTTATCCCCTCTTCATAAAGTATAGAAGTAACCTTCGAAACAGATCCTGGTACATCTTTATTGGAAATAATTAATGTAGGATACTCTCCTGTAAACTCCACATTATTTCCGTTGACTTCGGTAATTTTAATACTACCTCCACCTATTGAAGATCCCATAACTTCGCATTCTCTACCCTTTACACTTTTCATTATAAACTTTACTGTATTAGGGTGGACATCTCCTAAATCTGCTTCAATAAATTCTATCCTTAATCCATATTCCTTTGCTATTTCTAATGAATCTCTAAGTCTTATATCACTAGGTTCCATTCCTAATATTCCTGCAACTAATGCCCTATCAGTTCCATGTCCTTTGTACGTCTTAGCAAAAGAACCATGTAAATAAAACTTAACACTTTCAAGTTCTCCATCTAAAACAGCTCTAGCGACCTTTCCAAGTCTTGCTGCTCCTGCTGTATGCGAACTTGAAGGACCAACCATAATAGGTCCTAAAATATCAAAAACGCCTAGATTTGTCATATATTTTCTCCTTCGTTCCTTGTAAATTCCTCATTTTAGTTTAAGCAAAACTTATAATTAAATCAATATAAATTTACATTATTGTTCATAAATTAAGAATTATCATAAAAAAACTTAAAAATCCAAGCGAAACTTAAAAAATGAACTATCTCCAAACACTCTTTTTACTCAAGTGTCAGGATATAGTTCATTTTATTTAATACTTATAAAAACAACTTCCACCTATAAATTCTCTTAAAATAGAATTCTCAGGTACATCTTCAAATTTAATTTCCTTAAAAAAATTCAAAAATGATTTTAACCTTACAGCTTCATTATATGATGGACTTCCATGCTTAATTTTATCTAACTCTTTAATTGCATAAGATTTAAGTACACTTAATTCATACACTAATGTTGAATTAAACATTACATCTGCCTCTTCTTGATATATAAATATATACTCTTTTTCCCCTTTTTTGATTGATGACCACATATTTAATGTATCTTCTGCACCATATCCTCGTGACAAGTAATCTCTAACTATTCTTCTAATCTTTCTGACATCAGTAGTTGCAATTCTATTATGATTATCTATATTTAGCTGAGTTAAGGCTGAAATATAGATTTTAAACTTATTTTTATCCTCTATCTCACTTGTAAGTATTGGATTTAATCCATGTATCCCTTCTATAATTATGACTCCATTTTGTGGCAACTTTATCTTGTTTCCACTCCATTCACGAGTTCCTGTCCTAAAATTATAACTAGGAATTTCTACTTCTTCACCTTTTAAAAGACCTTTTAAATTTTCATTAAATAAATCTAAATCTATAGCATAAATAGATTCAAAATTATAATTTTCTTCCTCATCCTTAGGCGTCCTTTCCCTATCTAGAAAATAATCATCAAGAGATATTGAAATTGGAATAAGCCCATTAACCCTTAATTGAATTCCAAGCCTATTCGCAAAGGTAGTCTTTCCAGATGAAGAAGGCCCTGCTATAAGTACTATCTTTATATCTTCTTTCTTACTTATTTGGTCTGCTATATGAGCAATCTTCTTTTCATGTAAGGCTTCAGAAACTAATATTACATCTTTCAAATCTCCATTAATGACTTTTTCATTTAAACTTCCAACTTCACCTATACCAAGTATCCTAAGCCATTCCTCTGTTTCATAAAAAATATTTGCAAGACTTTTCTGTTCCTTAAATTCAGGCAGCGAACTAATATCCCCTTCTTTAGGATTTCTTAAAATAAACCCATGAGCATATCTAATTAAATCGAAAGCTTCTATTATTCCTGTAGAATATGCCATTTGTCCATAAAAATAATCATATCTTCCATCTAACTCATATAAATTCACTTCATTAAAATCCATCTGCTTTAAAAGCATAACCTTATCTTGCATACCGTACTTTTCAAATATATCCATAGCCTTCTTTTTATCAATCTTTACCCTCTTTATTTGTATATCTCTATGGATTAATCTTTTCATAGCCTCTTTAATTAATATTATTTCATCTTCAGTCAATGGAGTTTCTTTATGTATCTCTCCAAATATCCCTTTTGATATTGAATGTTCTATCGTAATCTTCGCATTTGGAAATATATCTAAAGCTGCCTTTATAAAAATGAATTGAAGTGTTCTTGAGTAAACTTTCCAACCAATCTCACTATTGGCAGAAATCATGTTTATCTTACCTGCCTCAGGGACTTTTTTACTTAGTTCATAATACTCTCCTTCTAATTCACATAGGACTATGCTTTTATCTTTATAGTATCTATCTGCTAATTCCTTAAAAGTAGTCTCCTTGTTAGCATTAATTATGTTTGTATTTCCTAATTGTAATTTTATTTCTTCCATATAAATTTTCCTCTCCTTAGATTTGTAGCATAAATTCTCACTCTATTCCATTATATACCCAAGTGTTACTCCTACAAAGATATAAGATATAGAATATAGTTTCTAGGACTGAGAAATAATAATTTAAAGAGGTGTTTAATTATGTTCATAGTTTTTATCAGAACAGCTATTTTATATACATTGGTAGTCGTAGTTATGAGAATAATGGGAAAACGTCAAATTGGTGAACTTCAACCTTATGAATTTGTAATAACCATTATGATCTCAGATTTAGCATCGCTTCCCATGCAGGATACAAGATTTCCATTACTTTTAGGTATAATCCCTATAATTACTTTGCTTTTTATGAAGACTCTTCTTTCACTACTTGAATTAAAAAGTCAATTCATAAGGAAAGTTGTAGATGGGGAACCTTGCATATTAGTTTATAAAAGTAAGCTCAACTATAAAGTTTTAAAGAAACAGCAAATTAATATTGATGAATTAATGGAAGAAATCCGTCTTGCAGGATACTTTGACTTGGAAGAAATTCAATATGCAATACTTGAAAATAATGGTCAATTATCCATTCTTCCAAAGGATAATAATTCTTCTAAAAGTAAATCAAATAATAAGCCACCTTTACTACCTAAAATAATAATTACCGATGGCAAAATAAATACTAATTCATTAACTACTATAGGTAAGGATAAAGAATGGATAAATAAATTGTTAAAGAAACATAATTTATCTTCTATGGATGATATTTTAATAGCTATGTACGATACTCAAGGAAATTTTAAATATCAGCTATATGGTGATTATGAAAAGGAGTGTAATAAATGAGAAGTACAATAATGTCTGTAATTATATTTTTCTCACTACTTTGCTTTGTTTACTTTGCTAATAACTCCTTAATTGAATTATGCGATACTATAAGTAATCGTACTGAAGAAATAGAATTATTAATTAGTAATAAAGAATGGGAAAAAGCCTATTCTTCTACTAATGAGATAATAGACCTAATTGATAAAAATCAAATGGTCTCTTCAATTTATATAAATCATAATGACTTTGATAACTTGATGGATGAAGCTGTTGAATTATCTTTATATACTTCTTGCAGAGATTATACTGAATCTATCATAGCAGTAAATTCATTAAAAAATTTTGCTAAAAATATAAAACATCTTCATAATCCAAATATTGAAAATATTTTTTAATAACTTAATTACTCCCATTATAAAAATGAGCTGTCTAAAATTTATATTTTAGACAGCTCATTTTTATTTAGAAGTAAATGTTGAACATAAAGTATCATCTACATATGAAGCAGCATGACCTGAAATATCTATATTATATGCTTCACAGTGATAGCCACTGTTGTAAATACAATTTTCTGCTTTACATTTAATATCTGAGTATGGACTTGGCAACTGTGTATCATTTGTAAATGATCCTGACTTCTCTACAAAACTATTGCAACAAGTTGATTCAGAACTATTAGCAAGATCCCCTCCAACTTCTACACAATTTAAACAACAATAGCCATTTTTGTTATGTCCACAACTATCCGCACAACAACTCAATTGTGTCATACTATCCCTCCTACAACATCATATTGTAGGTTTAGTATTTCCCATAATTACTATTTTTATTCCTCAGCCACCGCTTCTACTACATTTAATTTTGCCGCTTTACTTGCAGGAATTAATCCAGCTATAATTGAAATTAGTAATGTAATTATTATAGATATAAATACATTATTTGCAGTTAATGATATTATGAAATTACTACTCTTTGTAATATATTCGTTAGTAAAAATAATTCCACCAGAAGACAATAATCCTCCCAGTGCCCCTCCGGCCAAACCAAGCATTACGGATTGGAATATAAATATCATTCTAATATTTGATCTTGATCCGCCTACAGATCTCATTACACCTATCATTTTTCTCTTTTCTTGCAAAGTCATAGTCATAGTATTAACTAATCCTAAAGCTGCAACTATAAGAACTATTATTCCAGCTATAGATAATACACTTTTTACTACTGTTCCTAGAACATCAAGCATGCTATTAATCATATCTAAACTAAAAGTTTCATATCCATATTCTTGAGTTATTTTACTACTTAATGTACCTAAGCTTGTTCCCTCTTTAGCGTATACACTAACACTATTATAGCCGTTTTCACTTATGTAGTTTTCTTTATCTGTAAAATATGATATTAGGGTTTCTGCCTTCTTATCTGCCATAACAATAGTATCTCTATAATCCTTTTTATTTAGCACTCCAACTACAGTTCCTTCTATTTCTTTTGGTTCTTTTATTTGAATTCCATTCATCTTAGGATATTCTACTTTAATTTTTATTTTCTTTCCTAGCAGTTCTTCATTGTCATTAATCCCTAACTTACTAACAAGATTTTCTCCTACTAAAACATCTGTATCTGCATTTACTAGAGAATTACCTGCCACCAACTTTTTACTAAAATCACTATTATATTTTAGATTTACCCCTGTGACAGATATATTTTTATCCAAACTTGATCCTCCATCAAGTTTCAAACTAGTAGCTTTCCCACTAATAGATGCTTCTATTTTGTCCACACCATCTATATTCTTTATATTTTCTATATCTTCCTCTGATATTTTCTTTGTATACTCCGATTTTTTGTTATTAAAATCCTTTGAGCTAGCTGATGTCCCTTCTTCATTAATTCTAATTGACATACTAGATTTATTATTTGATGCATCCTTCATCTTGTTTGAGTCTATAGGCATTACTTGCACTACATTTGTATCCCCAAAACTACTAATCATACTTTTCATCTTATTTACTATTCCATCACCAATTCCCATCATTACTACTAATAAAAGGGATCCTATTGATACAGCAATAATAGTAAGTATTGATCTAACTTTTCTATTCATTAAATCTCTGAAAGCCATGCTTATTTTATCTACTAATTTCATTTTTACTGCTCCCTCCTATCTTCTTAATGCTTCTATTGGATCTAACTTAGATGCCTTATTTGCTGGATATATTCCTGAAACTAATGCTATAATCATTGCAAAAGCTAATATTACTAAAAGCCAATACCAAGGCAAACCTATTGTAATTGACATCTTCATTCCTGCATCAGATATCTTAGATGTTGCAAACATCTGAATTAATCCATTAACTCCTGACCCAATTAAAATTCCAAATGCTCCACCAATTAATCCTATCAAAGAAGATTGAACTAAGAATATAGTTCTTATAGCGCCACTATCTGCACCTACTGATTTCATAACACCAATACTCTTTGTTCTTTCAATAACAGCCATAGTCATGGTATTAACAATTCCTATCGCAGCTACTACTAATACTATTATTCCAAGTATTAAGAAAGCTGTATTTATACCACTAAGACTTTCTTCTACTTCTTCTGCCATATCAATCGAAGATACAGAGTAATAATCTAAATCTTTAATTTTTTCACTTAAAGCTTCTACATCACTTATTTCCTTTGCTGTAACCTCAACCTTGTCATACCCCTTGTTTTCCATATAATCTTTCTGCAAAGTGCTATATCCTTTTAGTTCAGCTGCATCCCTTGCAGATATAACTACCTTCCTTCCATTTTCAAAATTTTCATCAATAATTCCAACCACAGTAACCTTTTTAGTTGTTTTATTAGTTTTTATTATACTTGATGAACTTGTAACTATTTCCATCTCTTTGTTAAGTATTTCATCTTCTGATAACCCTAAGTTATTTAAAAGTTCTTTACCAATAAGAGCTTGGCCTGAATTATTATCTATTTCTTTACCTACCTTAATTGGCTTTAATTCATCATTACCTTTTTCGAATCTTACTTTGTCCACTACTGAACTTGGATAAATATTTACGCCATCATTATAACCAATGCAAGATATTTCTCCTGTATATTCTTTCCCATTAACCCTTAACGCACTTGGATCATATGATATTGAAGCTACTATGCTTTCTGTTTTTTCAGTATTCTTAAGTTCTTCTATTAACTTATTGTCAAGTTTTTTCCCATATTCATCTTGTAATGTACTTAGATCTGCATCCGAAGCCTCTTCATCTGTCATATATTTATAAGGTTGAATTTTAATATTTTTTGCAGTATCTTCATTATTAACAGTGTTCACCATAAAATTTTGAAGACCTAGCACTATTCCCATCATAGTTACTATAAGTAAGGTACCAATGGTAATACCTAAGGAAGTAAGAATAGTTCTGCCTTTTCTTCTCCATAAATCCCTTAGGGACATAAGTACATACTCTTTAAGCTTCATCTTTTTCTCCTCCTAAGGCTATTTCCTCTTCTTTTATAATATCAGATATAATTTCACCATCCTTGATCTTAACAACACGCTTTGCCTTATTAGCTTCAAGTGGATTATGAGTAACCATAATTACTGTATATCCTTTTGCATTAATTTCATTAAATAGTTGCATTATGTTTTCACCACTTTTAGAATCTAAGTTTCCTGTTGGTTCATCTGCAAATATTATCTCTGGATTGTTAACTAATGCTCTTGCTATAGATACCCTTTGTCTTTGTCCTCCTGACATTTCATTTGGTTTATGTTTTACATATTCTTTTAAGCCTACTTGTTCTAACGCTTTTAATGCCCTTTCCTTTCTCTCTTTTTTTGATATTCCTGCAAAGATTAATGGCATCATTACATTTTCAAGAGCTGTTTGACTATTCTCTAGGTTAAATGCTTGAAACACGAAACCTATCTTGTCATTTCTATATTTAGAAAGTTGCTTATCTTTTAATCTACTAATATCATTTCCCTCTATATATACATTTCCAACTGTAGGAGAATCTAACCCCCCAACAATATGCATTAGTGTTGACTTTCCAGATCCTGAAGGACCAATTATTGCAACAAACTCACCTTTTTCAATTTTTAATGAAACATTTTTTAACGCTACTACTTTTTCTTTTCCCATTTTATATACTTTTGAAACTTCTTTTACCTCAATCATTCTGACTCTCCTTTAAATTATCTTGAATATTAATATACTATCCTTTTTTATTAAATCTAACATGTCTTTTTTCTTAAAACAATCTTAAACTTACATTTAATACCACATGCTTAGAAATAACTATTTCCTAATTATACAATAAACATTCATCTAAATCACCAATGATTTCTTAGTATAAAAGTTATAACACAAGTCATACTATGAATAACTATACTATAGAAATATTCTTTTTTTATTTTTATGCATACAATCCGCTACGTAACTTTAGTTATTAAGCATTTTTTCTATATGCCTATGAAATTTTACTCATTTTTTATGAATAATTATTGCATATTTATTTAAATGTATGTATAATTATAAACAGTTAGAAAAATTTATCGTTTTATTTAAGGGGGCTATTGTAATGAAAAAATATAATAAAGTTGTTTTAGCATACTCAGGAGGACTTGATACATCAGTAATAATTCCATGGCTTAAAGAGAACTATGGTTGCGAAGTTATCGCAGTCGTTGGAAATGTTGGACAAAAATCCGAACTAGAAGGTTTAGAAGAAAAAGCCTTAAAAACAGGAGCATCAAAAATTTACATAGAGGACTTAACAGAAGAATTCGTAAATGATTATATTTTCCCAACAATTCAAGCTGGAGCTATATATGAAGGAAAATATCTTTTAGGTACTTCTTTTGCAAGACCTCTTATAGGTAAAAGAATGGTTGAAATAGCAAAAAAAGAAGGTGCTGATGCTATTTGTCACGGATGCACTGGTAAAGGTAATGACCAAGTAAGATTTGAATTAGCTATAAAAGCATTTGCACCAGAAATGCCAATTATAGCTCCTTGGAGAATATGGGACATAAAATCAAGGGAAGAAGAAATAGCTTATGCTTTAGAAAAAAAGGTTCCTATAAAAATAAGCTATGAAACAAACTATAGTAAAGATATGAATCTTTGGCATCTAAGTCATGAAGGGCTAGATTTAGAAGATCCAAATAATGAACCAAACTATGAAAAGATTTTAGAACTTTCTACTACCCTTGAAAAGGCACCAGACAAAGCAACATACATCACTCTTTCTTTTGAAAAAGGAATTCCTGTAGCTTTAAATGGAGTTAAAATGGATGGAGTTAAACTTCTTGAAGAACTTAATAAATTAGGTGGAGAAAATGCAATAGGAATTACCGACATGGTTGAAAATAGACTAGTTGGTATGAAATCTAGAGGTGTTTATGAAACTCCAGGTGGAACAATCCTTTATAAAGCACATAAAGATTTAGAAGAGTTATGCTTAGATAAAGAAACTGCCCATTATAAAGAGCAAGTTGCTTTAAAATTTGCAGATATTGTATATAACGGATTATGGTTTACTTCACTTAGAGAAGCTCTACACTCTTTTGTACTAAAAACTCAAGAAACAGTAACTGGAGAAGTAAAACTTAAATTATATAAAGGAAATGTAGTTAATGCAGGCATGACATCTCCTTATTCATTATATAGCGAAGAATATGCAACATTTGGTGAAGACGCTGTATATGATCAAAAGGATTCTGCTGGATTTGTTAATCTTTTTGGTCTTCCAATAGTCGTTCATGCCAAAATGAATGCAAAAATAAAAAGTGAGGAAAAATAAATGAAACTTTGGGGCGGACGATTCAAAAAAGGAACAAGTGATTTAGTTAATGATTTCAACTCTTCTATCAGAGTTGATTCAAGAATGTATAAAGAAGACATAGAAGGAAGTTTAGCTCATGTAAAGATGCTAGGGAAACAAGGTATAATTCCAAAAGCATCTAGCGATAAAATTGAAAGTGGATTAAATGAAATCTTAACTCGCATGGAAAATGGGGTTATTGAAATAGATTCATCTTCAGAAGACATTCACAGTTTTGTAGAAGGAACACTAACATATTATATAGGACCTTGTGGAAAAAAACTTCATACAGGTAGAAGCAGAAATGATCAAGTAACTTTAGATTTAAGAATGTATTTAAAGAAAGCTCAGAAAGATATTATATCTGATATTCTTTCACTTCAAGAAGTTATATTTAATAAATCTAAGGAAAATATATCTACTATAATGCCAGGATATACTCATATGCAAAAAGCTCAACCTATAACTCTAGCTCATCATCTGCTTGCATATGGTGAAATGCTTAAAAGAGATATTGGTCGTTTACAAGATTGCTACAAGAGAACTGATGAAATGCCTTTAGGTTCAGGTGCATTAGCAACATCAACTTATCCAATCGATAGAATTGCCGTAGCAAAAGACCTTGGATTTTCAAAAATCACTTTAAATAGTTTGGATTCAGTTTCTGATAGAGATTATGTAATAGAAACACTTTCAGCTCTTTCTATGATTATGATGCACCTATCAAGATTTTCTGAAGAAATTATTCTTTGGTGTACTAATGAATTTAGTTTTATAGAACTTGATGATGCCTATAGTACTGGAAGTTCTATAATGCCTCAGAAAAAAAATCCTGATGTAGCTGAACTTATAAGAGGTAAAACTGGTAGAGTATATGGAGATTTAATGACTCTTCTTACTGTGATGAAAGGCATACCTCTAGCTTACAACAAAGATATGCAAGAAGATAAAGAATGTCTTTTTGATGCATTAGATACTATTACACTTTCTCTTAAAACTTTTACCGGAATGTTAAAAACAATGAAAGTTAATAAAGACACTATGAGAAAAGGGGCTGCTGGTGGATTTACTAACGCTACAGATCTTGCAGATTACCTAGTTAAAAAGGGTGAAGCTTTTAGAACTGCACATGGAATAGTTGGAGAAATAGTACTTCACTGCATAAAAGAAAATAAAGCTATCGAAGATCTTTCTATAGAAAAGCTCAAAGAATTCTCTCCTATTTTTGAAGAGGATGTATATAAAGCAATAGACTTATTTACATGTGTTGAGGAAAGAAAGGTTATTGGTGGTCCATCTTCTCAATCTGTAAATATACAACTAGATGCTTTAAAAAAATTTATAGAAGAAACTAAAGGGGGCCTATAAAATGATAAAAGTCGGTATTATTGGGGCTACTGGCTATGTTGGAGCTGAATTACTCAGAATACTTTTAAATCATAAGGATGTAACTGTATCAGCAATAAGTTCAGTATCTTTTGAAGGAGAAGAAATATCATCAATATATAAAACATTCATAGATAAAACTAATTTAAAATGTGAAACTATTGAGGATGTACTAGAAAAATCCGAAATAATTTTCACTGCTCTTCCACATGGATTAAGTGAAGATATAGCATCAAAATGTATAGATCACGGAAAAATTTGTATTGATATGGGTGCTGACTTTAGATTATCAAAGGAAGAAAATTACAAACTTTGGTATGAAAAAGATTTTTCTCATCCTGCAATCCATAAAGAAAGTGTTTATGGATTGCCTGAATTTAATAGAACAAAAATTAAGAAAGCTAAGCTTATAGCTAATCCTGGCTGCTATCCAACTTCTATAGAACTTGGATTAATGCCTCTACTTAAGAATTCTTTAATTGAAACTAAGGGAATAATTTGCGACTCTAAATCAGGTGCTACTGGCGCTGGTAGAGGGTTAACGCTTTCTAGCCACTTTGCAGAATTAAACGAAAACTTTGCACCTTATAAAGTTGGAGGTCATAGACATACCCCTGAAATTGAAGAAACCCTTGGTTTTATGGCAAGTGATAATGTTACAGTAACCTTTACTCCTCATTTACTTCCAATAAGTAGAGGAATAATTTCAACTATTTACTGTACACCTAAAAACCAAGTTGATTTAGAGAAAATTCATGATCTATATATTGAAGCTTACAGAGATGAACCATTTGTTAGCGTACTACCTTTAGGCGAAGTAGCCTGTACTAAAAATGTTAGGTACTCTAACTACTGCCACATATCACTTCACTTAAATCATAGAAAAGATCAAATAATAGTAGTTAGTGCAATAGACAATATGGTTAAAGGTGCTGCAGGGCAAGCAGTACAAAATATGAACATTCTATTAGGACTTGATGAAAAAGAAGGATTAAACTTTATTTCACCATCCTTTTAATAAAAAGGGGGCAATTAATTTGAATATAAATGTAATTGAAGGTGGAGTTACTGCTCCAAAAGGATTTCTAGCTTCAGGCATTCATTGTGGTTTGAAGAAAAATGAAGAAAGTAAGGATTTAGCCTTAATCTATTCAGAAAAACCTGCTTCAGCTGCTGGAGTATTTACGAGCAATAAAGTAAAGGGGGCTCCTATATATGTTTCAAAAGAACATCTATCTAACGGGTTTGCTCAAGCAGTAATAATAAACAGTGGAAATGCAAATACCTGCAATGGTGATGATGGCCTTGGAAAGGCTAAACGTATGTCATCTTCTGAAGCTAAAGCATTAAATATTAATACAGAAGATGTATTAGTAGCTTCAACTGGGGTTATTGGGGTACCTCTTAATATAAAAGCTATTGAACAAAATGTTGGCAAATTAACAGAATCTCTTTCTAAAGAAGGTTATAAAGATGCTTCTGAAGCAATTATGACTACTGATACAGTAAAAAAGGAACTTGCTATAAATATAGAAATTGGGAATAAAGTTATAACACTCGGTTCTATGGCAAAGGGTTCTGGAATGATAGAACCTAATATGTGTACAATGCTTGCTTTCATTACTACTGATATAAACATCTCTCCTACTCTTTTAAAGGAAGCTCTAAAAGATTCTGCCGATGTTAGTTTTAACAGAATAAGTGTAGATGGAGATCAAAGTACTAATGATAGTTTATTCATATTAGCTAATGGTCTAGCAGAAAATGATGAAATTACAGAAAAAAACGAAAACTACTATGCTTTTTTAGAAGCATTAAAATATATAAGCATAAATTTAGCAAAAAAAATGGCTCAAGATGGAGAAGGTGCGACTAAATTATTAGAGTGCAAAATAATTGGTGCAAATAGTGAAGAAGATGCTCTTCTACTATCAAAAAGTGTAATTAATTCTAGTTTAGTTAAAACAGCTATGTTTGGTTGTGATGCTAATTGGGGACGAATCCTCTGTGCATTAGGATATTCAGGAGTAGATTTTGACCCAGATAAAGTAAATGTTTATTTTGAAAGTTTGGCTGGTTCAATTATAGTATGTAAAAATGGTTCATCTGTAAATTTTGATGAAGATGAAGCTCTTAAAATCCTTAAAGAAAAAGAGATTTTAATTAAAGTTGAACTTTCTATAGGTGATTACGAAGTCTCCACTTGGGGTTGTGACTTAAGTTATGACTACGTAAAAATCAATGGTGATTATAGAAGTTAATTTAGGAGGAATAATAAGATGAACCATAGTGATCGTGCTGATATATTAGTTCAATCTTTACCATATATACAACAATATAATGGAAAGATAATAGTTGTTAAATATGGCGGTAACGCCATGGTAAGTGAGGAACTAAGAGAAACTGTAATAAATGATATTGTATTAATGAAATGTGTTGGATTTAAGCCAATTGTAGTTCATGGTGGTGGTCCAGATATAACAAGTTTTCTTGAACGTCTTGGAGAAAAAAGCAAGTTTGTAAACGGGCTAAGATATACAGATGAAAAAGCTATTGAAGTAGTTCAAATGGTCCTTGGAGGAAAGGTTAATAAAGATCTCGTTTCTTTAATTGAAAAAGCCGGTGGAAAAGCTATTGGTATTTGCGGTATGGATGGCTCACTTCTTAAAGCAAAAAAATTAGAAGGAACT
Organism: Clostridium cibarium; assembly: GCF_014836335.1. Classification (GTDB taxonomy): domain Bacteria; phylum Bacillota; class Clostridia; order Clostridiales; family Clostridiaceae; genus Clostridium; species Clostridium cibarium. The sequence continues at coordinate 116,104 of NZ_JACSRA010000003.1, read as the reverse complement.
GTTGATTTAGGATATGTTGGCGAAATAACTTCTGTTAATCCTGATATATTGAATATGGCATTGTCTTCAGACTACATTCCTGTTGTAGGAAGTGTTGCTTTAGGTGAAAATGATAATTCACTTTATAACATAAATGCTGACCTCTGCGCAGCCAAAATTGCAGCTGCTTTAAAAGCTGAAAAATTAGTTTTATTAACAGATGTTCCCGGGGTATTAAGAGATCCTAGTGATCCTGCTTCTCTAATATCTGTATTAAGACTTCATCAAGTACCAAAGTTATCTTTTGAAGGAATAATTAAGGGTGGTATGATTCCTAAAATAGATTGTTGCGTGGAAGCTGTTCGCATGGGTGTTGAAAGAGCACATATTATTGACGGCAGAATCCCTCATTCTATACTCTTGGAATTATTCTCTCATGAAGGTATTGGAACCATGATTTATTAGGAGATGATTAAATGAAAAATTCACTTATGAGCACATATGCTCCCCTCTCTCCTATTCTTTCTAAAGGAGATGGGGTTTATTTATATGATACAAAAGGAAATAAATATTTAGATTTTACAAGTGGAATTGGGGTTAATTCCTTAGGATATTCACATCCTAAATGGACAAAGGCTGTAAATGATCAAATTAATACTTTACAACACTGTTCTAATATATTTTTAAATCCAGTTACCGTTGAACTTAGTAATAAATTAACTTCACTTGCAAAAATGGATAAGGTTTTCTTCGCCAACTCTGGTGCCGAAGCCAATGAAGGAGCACTTAAACTTGCTAGAAAATATAGTTTTGATAAATACGGAAAAAATAGAAATAAAATTTTATCATTAAAACAATCTTTTCATGGAAGAACTCTAGCAACTTTAACTGCAAATGGTCAAGAAAAATTTCATAATTACTTCTTCCCTTTCCCAGAGGGATTTGATTACGTTGAAGCAAACAATATTAATGACTTTAATTCTAAATTAACAGATGATGTATGTGCAATAATTATGGAAGCTGTTCAAGGAGAGGGGGGAATTCATCCCCTTCATAAAGACTTTGTTACAGAAGTTGTTTCTATTTGTAATAGTAAAGATATAGTTGTAATCTTTGATGAAGTTCAAAGTGGAATTGCTAGAACTGGCAAACTTTTTGGATTTAATAACTTCGACGTTAAAGCAGACATTATAACACTTGCAAAAGGACTTGGGGCTGGACTTCCTATTGGAGCAGTACTTTGTAATGAAAAATTATCTAATGTGTTTAATCCAGGTGATCACGGAACAACCTTTGGAGGTAATCCTGCAGTATGTGCTGGAGCATTAGTTGTATTAGATGAAATATGTAATGATAAGACTTATAATTCAGTTACTAAAAACAGTAAATTATTAAAAGATAAATTAACAGCTGCAAATTTAAACAAGATAGTTGAAGTTAGAGGTATAGGCTTAATGATAGGTATAGAGCTAAAAGGAAACTCTTCTGAAATTCAACAAAAAGCGATAGAAAAAGGGCTTTTGGTTTTAACAGCTGGAACAAATGTCATTAGACTTCTTCCACCTATAATTATAAGCGAAGAAGAGATTTTAAAAGGGGCAAATATTTTAGTTGAGTTACTAAAGTAAAATTTATACATTGACTAAAAATTAACAACAAGAGGGGGCTTTTTTATGAAAAAAGATTTATTAAAAATCGATGACTTATCAAAAGATGATATTTTAGATATTCTAAATACTGCAGACCAATTAAAGTATGAGCACAAACATAACATCCCACATGAGCACTTAAAAGGGAAAAGTCTTGGAATGATTTTTGAAAAAAGTTCAACAAGGACTAGAGTATCCTTCGAAGTTGGAATGTATCAGCTTGGTGGCAATGCACTATTTTTAAGCAGTAGAGATCTACAAATTGGTAGAGGTGAACCTATAGAAGATACAGCTAGAGTATTATCAAGGTTCATTCAAGGGATAATGATAAGAACATACTCCCAAGAAGAAGTAGAAACCTTAGCCAAATATTCTTCTATTCCTATAATTAATGGGTTAACAGACTTAGAGCATCCATGTCAAGTACTTGCTGACTTAATGACTATTAGAGAATATAAAAATATACTAGAAGGTTTGAAAGTTGCTTATATTGGAGATGGTAACAATATAGCTCACTCCCTTATAATAGGCACTTTAAAAATTGGAATGAATATTTCAATCGCTTGTCCTAAAGGCTATATGCCTAAAGAAGAATATATAGCTCGTGGTAAAGAATTATCAGAATTAGAAGGTACTAAATTTATTATAACAACTTCCCCTGAGGAAGCTGTTATAGATGCTGATGTCGTAATAACTGATGTTTGGGCTAGTATGGGGCAGGAAGATGAGGCCAAAATACGAAAAGAAGCTTTTGTAGGCTTCCAAATAAATAAAAAATTAATGGAACTAGCAAAATCCAATGCACTTGTACTCCACTGTCTGCCAGCTCATCGTGGAGAAGAAATAACTGGTGACATAATTGATGAACACTCAAATGAAATCTTCGATGAATCTGAAAATAGACTACATGCTCAAAAAGCTGTTTTGCTAAAACTAATGAAAAACAATTACTAAAATTCTGAGAAGTTGTTTCTTTTTTAACAATTTGAAGTTATAATAAAGAGTGGTGGGAGAAATACATTATATATTTTTCCCAAATATATTCACAATAATTGGAGGTTTAGTTATGTTAGTTTCAGCTAAAGAAATGTTAAACAAGGCTAGAGATGGGAAATATGCTGTAGGTCAATTTAACATTAATAACTTAGAATGGACTAAAGCCGTTCTATTAACTGCACAAGAAAACAATTCACCAGTTATCCTTGGAGTTTCAGAAGGTGCTGGAAAGTATATGGGTGGTTACCATGCAATCGTAGGTATGGTTAACGGATTACTTCAAGATTTAAAAATAACAGTTCCTGTAGCATTACACTTAGATCACGGTAGCTTTGATGGAGCTTATGCTTGTATTGAAGCTGGATTCTCATCAGTAATGTTTGATGGATCTCACTATTCAATAGAAGAAAATATCGAAAAAAGTAAGAAGCTTATTGCTGACGCTTCAGCTAAGGGAATCTCAGTTGAATGTGAAGTTGGTTCAATAGGTGGAGAAGAAGATGGAGTTGTTGGTGCTGGTGAAATTGCTGATGCAAATGAATGTAAGCAAATCGCTGATTTAGGAGTTACAATGTTAGCTGCTGGTATCGGTAATATCCACGGACAATATCCTTCAAACTGGGCTGGTTTAGCATTTGATGCTTTAGAAAACATTAAGAATACTGTTGGAGAAATGCCATTAGTACTTCACGGTGGTACTGGAATTCCAGAAGATATGATTAAGAAAGCTATCTCTCTTGGAGTTGCTAAAATCAACGTTAACACTGAATGTCAATTATCATTTGCTGCAGCTACAAGAAAGTATGTTGAAGCTGGTAAGGACTTAGAAGGTAAGGGATTTGACCCTAGAAAACTTCTTGCTCCAGGATTTGAAGCTATAAAGGCTACTGTAAAAGAAAAGATGGAACTTTTCGGTTCAGTTAACAAAGCTTAATTTCTGTTAACTAAACAAATTATTTTTTACAATAAAAACACAGCATTCATTATAATATGTATGCTGTGTTTCTTTAATTTACTTACTTATCTTTCTTATTCTCCTTATTATTTCCTTTTTCTGTATTTCCTTGAGAACCTTGAGACTTGTTTTCTGACTTCTTTTCCTCTGCCTTATTTACATTTTCTTTTGCTGGAGTAGTGCTTGTTTCTTTATTTTTATTAACTTTTTCTTTAACCTCTTTATTTTCATTTTTTTCTTTAACTGAATTCATTGAATTTGTTGAGTTCGTTAATTCACTTTGAGTAGCTTCACTTTCTCCTTGTTGCTCTTGATCTTCTGTATTAGTAGCAGTTCCTTCAGTCTTAACCCTTTGCTCTTCCTTATTGGCTTTAGTTGCTTTCATTATATCTTTTACGGGTTTATTAAGCCATTCTTCAATTGATATATCGTCTGGATTTGCTGCACTCTTTTGTAGTTTTTCAACTAAATTTAATTTTCCAGGTGTAACACCTAATTCTCTAGCTTCTAAAACTCTTTCTCTTCCAACACTAAGAGCTTCTACTTCAGCATTTAAATTATTCTCTTCAAGGGTTTTTTCAGCATCTGTTTTTAATTCATCTGCTAACTTCTCAGCATCAGATGCATTTTTCTCATCTTCGCTAGATGTAGAAATTACAATTCCTCCAGCTTCTTCTGTAATATATCCTTGCTCCGCAATTTCAGAAACAGTATTTTTTATAGCTTCATCAATAGTTTTATTCTCAACATCAATATTATTAATTATTTCTTGTCCATCATCATTAACAGCATTAACATCAATAACCCTGTCTAAGGCATTAACTGTGTATTCTATTGATGGATTTACATCAAGACTTACGTAAGCATATGGTTTATTATATGCATAAACTCCGCTCGCTCCAGTTAAGAAAACAATTAATCCTGCTGCAACTGCAACTATTTTTATCTTTGACTTTTTCACAATGCTTCTCTTCATTTGAATTTCCTCCCCGATTTGGTAATTATCATTTTTCACTTTGATTATGCTACCATTATCAGAAAGTACAACTGCATTTTTATTCTTAATTTCTACAACTATACATTTCATTTATGTTAACTCCCTTCTGATAAAACGCATATAACTAGCAAGGTGTGGATAATCTCCGGACATTATCACAACTGCTGCTATTATATACTTTCGATGCCTCTCCAGAACTTTTCGGGGTACTTTTATATTTTTTTCAATATTTTTTATAGGAAGTTTTCCACATTCAATAAGTTCATTATATACAATTTCATTTTTTATTATATATGCTACTGCTTTGGCACAAGTATACTTGGTTTTTTCTGATTTTGGCGAAACTTTAATTAAGTCATGAAAAGAAAATCCATATAAATTTAATTTTTCTGTGACTTCTTCAATTTCCAGTTTGGCAGAACTTTCAATTGAAGTTTCTGAAAGTTTTTTTACAATTTCATAATTAATCTTTTCATCCTCTTCATCAAATTGTGAGTTACCTTGAAAAACATATGAATCTACTGAAATTTCATTCTTAGATCTAGATTCTTTTCTTATATAATCAATTATTCGCCTCTTAATAACTAATTCAGCTAAACTATAAAAACTACCTTTTTCAATTTTATAATTTCTTATCGCTTCGTTAAAAGCATTTAACGCAATAGACCATTCATCATCATTTTTAGTTATATACTTACTTGTAACCTTTGAAGCCATTTTAATTATAAAAAATTCATTATCAGTAATTAATCTTTCATGTATTCGTTCATCTTCCTGAGCCTTAATAACTAATTCATCAAACTCTCTCAAAAACTTCACCTATTTCTATTATTAATTCTTCCTTTGTTAAACATAATCTATTTTTCTATATAATTTATAACATGCTTGATTATCATATTAATACTTCCATCACCATTGCGCTGAATTTCAAACTTACTATTATCATGATATGTTTCCTGATTTATATACAAATCTATTTCCTTATCAATCTTTAATCTTACTCTTTTTAACTTTTTCTCTACCCATGTTTTATCCACATTCACATTTTCATTTAGCCCTTGTCCTTTAACAAAAATTGAGAAATCTTCTTTAGCTTGAAGTTCTCCCTCAAATAATTTATCTCCAAACAATTCAGTTGAAAGTTCATCTATATTAACTGTGTCTTCCTCCTTAAGTTTACTCTTCACAGCTGTTCTAATTAATTCTGCTTTAACCGCATCATTAGCATAATTCTTTCTAGTCCAATTTTCCGTTGCCTTTAAAAAAGTTTTAGTCATATCCCGTTCATTGGTTATTATAGAACAACCTAAGAAACTACTTACAAAGTAATTAGCTCCATAATCTTCTTCATCTTTACTCTTTTTTTGTTTATCTAATACCATCAAATTATATGTATCTTCTTCTTTTATTGGCCTAATGAAAGCTGCTTTTTGTATCTTTTGGCTGCTTCCTGGAAGTCCAGCTGACTGAGGCACTATCCCTATTCCTATTTTATCTCCAACGAAATCTACTTGATGAGTAAAATTTCTTACATAATCCATCTTAAGAATAGCTATCATAGGCCCTTGATCAGTTATAATTGATGCTACAATTAAATCACAAGAAGGTATATTTACGTTGCCCTTCATAATTAAAAATAATTGTCTAGCTAATTCCTTAGATAATTTTATCAAATCATTATCTATCCCATTCAAATAATCTTGAACTATCTCCTTTGCTATATTTCTTTCAGAATTAAATACAGCATATTTTAATTCTTCATCTTTTAAGCATTTTTCCATATGCTTAAATAGAAACTTATATGTATCTTCATCTAATTGTAAATTATATTCATTTAATATAGGTTCTTCTCCATTAGAGTCTAATATATGTATAACTGCTTCACTTATATTTATATCACTAATATAATCCACTTTTCTTCACCTCATATTTTATTACATATCTTATTTTATCATTAAACTGACTAAAAAATAAACTAGCGTTAAATCATAATCATCTTTTACTAAAATAAAAAATCAGCCATAAGGCTGATTTTAATAATCTGAGCTGGAAACTAACTTTGCACATACAAGTAATCTTCCATCATCAACATCATAATCACAAGTTGATAAAGTTATTATTTTGTCTTCCTGTGTAAATTTAGCTCTTCCTAAATCAAACATTGATTTTTCTTTTAATTTATTAGTATAAGCTACATATTCATCATAAGACGAAAACCTATCTTGATATGACTCATTATTAGCTTTCTCAAAAAATACTGAAAAAACTTCATACTGTAGCAATTTATCTTTTGTATTTATATAAATAAAGGTATCTTTTGAAAATGATTCTTCTTTGAACTTCATCAAATCTGCAAACATGCTTCCATCTTTCATATGATGTCCATGAATTATCGTATTCTTATCAATAAAAGGCTGAGTATTATTTGATGAAATAAATATTGAACCACCACTATTCTCTTCTTTCTTGAAGTTATGATTCAGATAGTAATCATTATTATTAGTTTGAGCTAAAGGATAACTGATATTTGTACCAGGTATATAAATCCATCCTTTAAAATCATTATTCATTTCATACAACTTTTGATAATCTTCTGCCTTAAATTTAAACTTCTCTCCACCATTTTCATCAATCTTTTCTGGAGAATATTCCCTGACCTCATCATATGCCTTAGAGTTATTATGATATCCACTCCATATATTGTACAACTTATAAGCACACACTATAAAAACAATTAGCGAAATAGAAAATATAACTTTCCTAATTATTTCTTTTACCGATAACTTTCCCCCCATAGTAATCTATACCTTAACCTAACTCTAATGCTATTTCCATCATTTGAGTAAAAGTAGTTTCTCTCTCTTCTGGAGTAGTTTCTTCGCCCTTAAACACATGATCTGATATTGTAAGTATTGCTAAAGCTTCGACTCCATATTTAGCTGCCACAGTATATAATTCAGCAGTTTCCATTTCCACAGCTAGACATCCATAATCTGCCCATAACTTAATAGATCCATTTGTATCATCATAAAATAAATCTGAAGATAACACATTTCCTACTTTGACATTAGCTCCTTTTTCTATTCCTTTATTGTAAGCTTTTAATAGTAATTCAAAATTTGCAGTAGGTGCATAATCCATACCATTAAATCTTCTCTTATTAATTCCTGAATTTGTTGAAGCACTTTGTGCTAATACAATATCTCTAACATTAACATTATCATTTAACGAACCTGCTGACCCTATTCTAATTAATCTCTTTGCCCCGTAAAATCTTATTAATTCATTAACATAAATTGAATGAGATGGAAGTCCCATACCTGTACCCTGTACTGATATTCTCTTTCCTTTGTATGTTCCTGTATATCCGTACATTCCTCTTACTGTATTATAACATTTAGCATCTTCTAAATAATTCTCCGCTATATATTTTGCTCTCATAGGATCTCCTGGTAAAAGTACTGTTTCTGCTATAGATCCTTCCTCTGCCATTATGTGTAAATGTTTAGCCATAATTATTTCCTCCTATTGTTTTTTACTTAATATAACAAAACTTTATATAACTCCATTATACTAATTGTATTTATCAAATAAAAGGGTAAAATAATTTTATATATCTATTTGTGGTATAATAAACTAATCATATTTTAAACTTTAGGAGATAAAATAATATGAATGAACTAGAAACAAGAATAATTAAAATTGATGTTGCACATATTAGACACATACTTCTAGAAAGTGGTGCAAAAAAAGTTAAAGAAGAAAATCAAACTAATGATATCTATGATTTTGAAGATGGGCGTCTGTTAAATAATAAAGGCTACGCTAGAATAAGAACTATAGATGACCTACTAAATAAAAGAGAAATATATTTTATGACCACAAAAAAGCTCTTATCTCAAGGTCGTTTTAAGGAAATGGAAGAAAATGAAGTTATAGTAGACAATAAAATTGCTGCTGAAGGTATTTATACATCTCTTGGCTTAGTACTTAAGCAATCTATAAAAAAATATAGAGAAAGCTATGAGTTAGAAGATGGCTTAGTAGAAATAGATATAAACGATACTACCTTTTGCCCATTTCCATACATTGAAATAGAAACAGATTCTGAAGAAAAGCTTGAAAGAATTGTTAAATTGCTTGGATATAATATGGAAGATACAACTTCTAAGACAATCTATGAATTGATAGAAGAAAACAAATAAAAAAAGGTGGCTAATCCACCTTTTTTATTTATTTTGCTATTCTTCCTTCTGCTATCCCACATTGAAGATAATGATCAAAATATGCTTTATTATCTCCTCCAAATGCCTTTTCCAAATCCTTATAATTTTTCTTATATACCTTTATATTGAAATCTTCACTTCCAACTCTGCCTTCTTTCATTCCAGATACTAAGAAATGATTTATAACTCCATTATGATCATTTCCGTAAAAATTTGCTACATCTGGATTATTCTTAATATAATATGCCATATCAAATACAGGTGAAAGTTTTCTATTTTCCTTATAACCATCACTTAAGAAATGATCATATGCAGCTTGGTAATTATCTTTTCCAAAAGCAACTATAAGATCAAGGCTCTTGCTTAAATAGTATCTTACATCAAATACTTCTGATGCTCCACGTCCTTCTTTTATTCCATTACTATAAAAATGATTACTAAATTGATTAACATCATGCCCAAAAGTATCTCTTAAATCTTTATACTTATCATGATATAGATTTGCATTGAATAATAAATTTTCAAGACTAGATCTAATAGGAGTTTCTATTATTCTCCTATCCCTCCAGAACTTCTAAATTGGCGATATTTTTACTACATCTCCTGTTTCAGGTGCATGTATCATTTGTCCACATTACCAACGTAAATGCCTACATGTCAAGCATGTGGAAACACTAAATCTCCAGGTTGTAGTTCACTTTGCGATACCTCTCTACCTTCCTTAACTTGTGCATATGTATCTCGGCCAATATCAATATTAGCTACTTTTTTATATACATATAATGCAAGCCCTGAACAGTCAAACCTATCAGGCCCTGTTTCTCCATATACATATGGTTTTTCTAAATGATTCATTGCTTCATTTACAATAGCTTGTCCACTAATTGGAGCTGCATCAGCCACAATAGAGCTCCCTAGTATAGTTGTTATTACCATTAAAATTAATAGCATAAAACTTAAAAACATTTTTATACTTTTTTTATTTTTTGACATATTTATCCCTCTATCTAACATTTGCATTATATTATAGATAAATTAGTCAATTTAGGTTTAATATTGTATTTTATATATTAAAATGAATTATATATTTTAATACTATATATTTGCCAAATCCTAAGAGTTCTTTGAAATTTTCTTGAAAAAAATAAAAAAGTGGCAATGCCACTTTTAAAATTTTTAATGGAGATTTATAATTTCTCTCTTCGTATAGTTGATTTTCTAAAAAACTCCATAAGTTTCTCTTTATCATCATCGTATATGGCTTTCTTTATCAAATCTAACTCTAACTCAAAATTATTTATTGCTTTCAACAAATTGTTCTTATTTCCCAGGAAAAGTTCACTCCAAAGTTCTTCATTTATATTAGCTATACGAGTTAAATCTCTGTAACTATCCCCAATAAAACTACCAGTATCTCTGTTTTCTTCATCACTATTAATAAGAGCAACAGCCATAGCATGTGGCAGTTGTGAGGTAAACCCTATCATTTCATCATGAAATTCTGGTGTTATTCTACGTACTATTTTAAACCCTATTTCCCTGGCTAAATTCTCTACAACTTTAATGTTTTTCTCTTTATTTCTTTCAATAGGAGTTATTATATAATTTGCATTTTGAAATACTTTATCTGTAGCAAAATCGATACCTTTTTTTTCTCTACCAGCCATAGGATGTCCAAAAACAAAGTCAATCTCTTCTGGCAAAATATTCATTATATCTTTAATAAACATTCCTTTTATCCCAGTTGCATCAGTTATTATAGAGCCTTTTTTAAAATTGTCTCTATTTTTCTCAATAAACCTTGCTACAAGCTTTGGATAAATAGATAAAATTATCAAATCTGCTTTTTCGAAAAATTTTTCTCCTGAAGTACATCCAGCTTTAATTATCCCAAGAGTTTCAGCCTTTTTCAAAGTTTTTTCATCAACATCAACCCCATAAACATCTTTGTAGCCAACTTTATTAAGTGCCATAGCAAACGAGCCACCAATTACTCCAAGTCCTACAATTACAATATTCATGCCGTTCCCCCTAAATCTCTTTAGATTCAAGTTTTGCAAGAACTTTAATCTTTTCCATCAAACTTCTAAAGTTTTCTGGTTTTATTGATTGTTGTCCATCACTTAATGCATTTTCCGGATCATTATGAACTTCTATCATAAGCCCATCAGCTCCAGCCACTATCGCAGCTTTTGCCATTGGTTCTACCAAGTACCAGTATCCTCCAGCGTGACTTGGATCTATTATTATTGGTAAATGGGATAATCTCTTAACAACTGGAATTGCGCTTAAATCCAATGTATTTCTTGTATAAGGTTCAAAGGTTCTTATTCCTCTTTCACAAAGAATAACATTTTCATTTCCACCTGCCATTATATATTCAGCTGACATCAACCATTCTTCAATAGTTGCAGATAATCCACGTTTTAGAAGAATTGGTTTGTCTGTCTTACCTATTTGTTTTAATAGATCAAAGTTTTGCATATTTCTTGCACCTATCTGGATCACATCAACATTTTCTACAAAATCATCTATATAATCTGTTGACATAAGCTCAGTTACTATTTGAAGCCCTGTTTCCTTTTTAGCTAATTTTAATAATTTTAATCCTTCAAGTTCTAACCCTTGGAAACTATATGGCGAGGTTCTAGGTTTAAATGCTCCACCTCTTAAGAAATTACCACCTGATGCTTTAACACTCTTTGCTACTTCTATAATCTGTTCTTCTGATTCAACTGAGCAAGGTCCAGCCATGATTCCTAAATTTTTACCACCAATTTTAACCCCATTTACATCAACTATTGTTGGTTCTTGCTTAAATAACTTATTAGCCTTTTTGAAAGGTTCTTGCACCTTTAACACCTTATCAACTCCATCTATTCTTAAAAGTTTGCTAGGATCTAATACAGATGTATCTCCAATACAACCAATTATAAAATTGGTCATACCCTTTGAAAGGTTTATTTTCAATCCCTTTCCTTCAACTATACTAATTACCTTTTTAATTTGTTCTTCCTCAGTTTTTGGTTTCATAATAATAATCATTACATATCCTCCTGTACTAATAAATTTTTTTCTTCTATCCTACTGTCCTAAAATAATATATAGTAAAAACTCTTCTAGAGTTTCACTCCTAAATCATTAATCTATTCATAAGTTCTTCTTTACACCTATTAACAACATCATTTATAGATCCGACATTTTTTACTATAATATCAGCTGCTCCATTATAAAGTTTATATCTCTCATCGTATAATTCATATAGTTTAAATGTACCATCCTTTAATAATGGTCTAGTGCTAACATTAACATCTTGAACTATTTCTTCTACAGGTCTATCAATAAATAAAATTATACAATCTTTTTTTAATATGTCTATGTTTTTACCAGTTTTTACAACCCCACCACCTGAAGCTATAACCGCTTTTTTTGTTTTAGCTAACTCTAGGCAGGATTCTGTCTCCCACTTTCTAAAGACATCTTCTCCTTCTTTAAATAACTGTGCTATAGTCTTATTGGAAATTTTTTGGATATGTTCATCCATATCATAAAAATTATAATTAAGTTTCTCTGAAAGATATTTCCCTAAAGTACTTTTACCACAGCCTGGCATACCAATTAAAATCACCTTATCTTTTATTGACATCATATAAGTTATTCCCCCTATTTAAACTTATTTTCTATTTCCTCATAAATTTTATTTAATACTTTCATGTCAATATTTCTATCAAGCCACAATTCCTCAGCTTTAACAGCTTGCCCAACTAGCATATATAAACCACCACAAGTTTTCTTTCCAAGTTCTTGTCCAAGTCTCATAAATTCAGTTGTTTCAGGATTGTATACTATATCTACTAAAGTATCATATTTTTTCAATATATCCTTAGTTACCGGTGATACCCCTACATTAGGATACATTCCTACAGGCGTAGTATTTATTATAATATCTCCATGAATATCCTTTAATTCAGCATAATCTATCAATTTCATCTTAGGATTTATCTTAATATCTTTATTTTTATCCCTACTTACTAAATAAATATTCTTAGCTTCTTCATCCATAAGATATGTAGCTACAGCTTTTGAAGCTCCACCAGTGCCTAAAATCACACAACTTTTACCCTTTACTTCTATATTATTTATTGAAAGCATACTACCAAATCCAAAATAATCAGTATTATATCCATATAACTTTCCATTCTTAAACAATATAGTATTTATAGCTCCAATTGCCTGAGCTTCTTTAGATATTTCATCAAGTTGATCCATTACTACTTCTTTATATGGTATAGTTACATTAACCCCTTTTATCTTTAATAACTTAATAGCTTCACCAAGTTTTCCTATATCTTCATTAGAAATCTCAAAAAGTTTATAAGCTCCTTCTACATTTAACAGCTCATATATTCTATTATTTATTTCTGGAGAAAGACTATGGGATAATCTTGCCCCAACCAAACCATAAAACTCCATGATTCTCCCCCTTAATTTATTCTTTTCTCATAAGCCCCTAATAATTTAAAATATGCAGAATTTCTTTCTATGAGTTTTAAAGCACTAATTACTTCTTCGCTCTCTATATCCCCTTCAAAATCTACATATAAAAAGTATTTCCATGAACTATCCTTCATAGGTCTTGATTCAATCTTAATCATATTTATATTATTTTCTGCAAAATGTCTAAGTAATCTATATAATGTTCCAGCTTCATTTTCAAGTGAAAACATTACACTTACTTTATTTGAATTTTGAACTATATTTAGTTTTTTAGATATAATAATAAATCTTGTGTAATTATCCTTTTGATTATTTATACACTCTTTTATTATTTCTAGTCCATAAATCTTTGCTGCTCTTTTACTTGCAATTGCAGCTTTTGTCGTATCTGAAAGATCTTTTATAAGTTTTGCACTTGTTGCCGTATTATGAAACGGAATCATTTTCCAATGTTGATGTTTCTTTAAAAAATCACTACTTTGTTCAATTCCTTGAGGATGTGAATATATTTCGGTTATTTCTTCAACCTTAGTCCCTTTAATACCAACTAAATTTTGATCTATCCTTATGCACTCTTCTCCTACAATATAAAAACCGTAGTTTCTTAAAAGATCATAATTCTCAGAAATAGCCCCTGTTGATGAATTTTCAATTGGAACTATACCATATTCAACTTGGCCTAGCCCTATTGCCTTAAATACATCATCAAACCCTTCATAAGAAATTCTATTGCTATTGTCGCCAAAAAACTTTATAGCAGCTTCCTCTGTAAAAGAGCCATTTACACCAGGAAATCCAATCTTCTTATTCTTATCTATCTCAGATTTTTTTACTGCTATTTCTGATAACTTTTTAACATCTTCTATCATCCTTCTTTGTAGCCCTTTTCCAATTTCCATAACAACATTGAAAAACTTAACTATTTCATCTGAATAATTTTTGTTTTGTAGATTTTTTATAGCCTTTTCTAACACCATATCTTCTCTATTCCTATGAAATATTTCAATATTATTTTCTTTTTTGTACTCTGCAACCTTAAGAACCATATTCATTCTTTTTTCAAATAAAATAGCTAATTCTTTATCAATATTATCTATTTCTTTCCTATAGTCTTCTAAATCTGCCATCCATATCTCTCCTTTATTAAATCAAGTATTCCGATAGCTGTTATGGCTTCTACAACTGGGACTGCTCTTTGGACTATGCATGGATCATGTCTTCCTTCAATAATTAATGTATCCTCTTTTTCCTCTTTAATATTTACTGTATCTTGCTGTTTTGATATTGATGGAGTTGGTTTTATGGCTACCTTAAATATTATTGGCATACCACTTGTTATTCCCCCCAATATTCCCCCATTATTATTGCTTCTAGTTCTTACGCTATCTCCTTCATAGTAAAAGTCATCATTACTCTCAGATCCATAAACTTCAGTTATTCCGAAACCTAAACCAAACTCAACTCCCTTTACTGCCGGTACTGAAAATAGAAGATGTGATAATATAGATTCTACAGAATCAAAGAATGGATTTCCTATACCTGGCTCTATACCAACTACAGCACATTCTATTGTTCCTCCTACAGAATCACCTTTTTTCTTTGCATCTAATATAGTTTTTCTAATTTCCTCTTCTTTAGATCTATCAACTAATGGCAATTCTTCTGTACTAAAACTTTGAAGATCTTCCTTGGATATACTTGTGTAATTAAAACTTTTATCTTTTACATTTTTTATACTATTTATATGTGCACCTATTTCTATTCCCTTTAATGCTAATACTTGCTTACATACTGCACCAGCAAATACTAATGGAGCTGTTATCCTTCCCGAAAAATGTCCTCCACCTCTATAATCATTAAATCCACCATATCTTATAGCTCCAGTATAATCTGCATGCCCTGGTCTCATTAAATCTTTAAGTTTTCCATAATCTTTTGAACGAGTATCAACATTTCTAATAACAGCGCATAGCGGAGTGCCTGTTGTTTTACCCTCAAAATATCCACTTAAAATCTCTGGAACATCACTTTCTTTCCTAGCTGTGGATAAATTATTTCTACCTGGGGCTCTCCTCTTCATTTCTTTATCAATTTTGCATAAATCTAAATCTATTCCTGAAGGAAGTCCATCTATAGTAACTCCAATAGCATTTCCATGAGACTCCCCAAATATGGATATCTTTAAATTATTTCCCCACATTCCACTCATCAAAACATCCTCCTAACATCTTAAAATCATCAAAAAAATGTGGATAAGATTTAGATACGCATTCATAATCCTTTATAATTATTGGATCTTTACATATAGTTGATGCAATTGCTAGTGTCATTGCTATTCTATGATCCTTATGGCTCCATACCTCTATGCCACCACTAAGTTCATCTATACCATCTATAACTAACCCATCCTCTTTTTCACAAATCTTTGCACCTAACTTATTTAATTCTAACTTAACAGCCTTTAATCTATCGCATTCCTTTATTCTAAGTCTTTCGGCATTAATTATCTCAGTTCTACCTTTACTTAAAGATGCAACTAATGCCAATACTGGAATTATGTCAGGGCATTGTGCCGCATCTATTAAAGTACTATTTAATTCATTACCTTTAGCAACAAAACCGTCCTCTCCTTTAGCTATAGATGCTCCCATTCTAGAAAGTATATCTACTACCTCTCTGTCTCCTTGAAGGGAATCTTCTTTAAGATCTACTACCTTTACATCTGATCCTAATGCATCTGCCGATAAGAAAAAGGCTCCTTGTGAATAATCCCCCTCGACTCTATAGTTCTGGCTTTTATACTTTTGATTACCTCTTATAACAAATTCCTTATAATCATTATTAACAATTTCTATTCCAAAATCTTTAATTGCAGATAATGTTAAATCTAAATATCCTTTAGATTCTAATTCTGTTGTTATAATTATTTTTGAATTTCCTTCTAAAAGAGGTAGAGAGAACATTAGCCCTGTTATAAATTGAGAGCTTATATTTCCTTTAACTCTAAATTCTCCAGACTTTAGCAATCCAGATGTAACTAAGTCAAGAACATCTTCTTTATAGGTGTAATTAATACCTTGTTCATCAAACATTTCATAGTAAGTATCTAATGGACGTTTCCCAAGATTTCCTTTTCCAACAAATCTAGTGACACCTTCAAATGCTAAGGCAATCGGAACTAAAAATCTTAATGTTGAGCCAGATTCATTGCAATCTATAACTCTTTCGTATTCTCTTGATGATAAAATATCCTTTGAATTAATCCCTTTTACTTCTATAGAATCTTCTGATATGTTATTTATTATTGCTCCAAGAGCCCTCATAGCTTCAATTGTAGCTATAATATCATCTGAAAAATCTATATTAGATATCTTACTTATTCCATCTCCTAAAGCTGCACATATTACAGCTCTATGAGCCATACTCTTCGATGGTGGTATTTTCACTTTTCCATTAAGTTTATTCGGATATATCTTTATACTCCCCATTAATTCACCTCCTTAAAAAAATCAGGTGTTGTATCATATATAATACTTTCTCCAATATCTTTTAGTAGTATTATCTTTAATTTGTCCCCAAGATTCTTTTTATCTAACGCTATAGTATCTACTATTTTTTCATTATGCTCTATATTAATCTCATATGGTAATTGATAATTTACCAAAATCTCCTTAATCCTATCTGAAACTCCAATTTTAGTTATCCCCTGCTTTTCACCTAAAATTGAAATATTATACATACCTATAGAAACAGCTTCTCCATGACTAAATCCTGTAAAGTTATAGAAAGTTTCTACCGCATGCCCTAATGTATGTCCAAAATTTAGTAACATCCTCTCTCCAAGATCTTTTTCATCTTTTTCTACTACATCTTTTTTAATAGAACAACATGTATAAATTATATCTTCTATGCTATTCATAACTTCTTTCCTATCTTTCAAGGTTATTAACATATCAAATAATTTTTTATCTTTAATACATCCATATTTAATCACTTCACCCATACCATCTCTATAAAACTTTTCAGGTAATGTACTAAGTACTTCTGGATCTATGAAAACAGCTTTTGGCTGATAAAAACTTCCTACAAGATTTTTTCCTCTTTCAAGGTCAACAGCTACTTTTCCTCCAACAGAACTATCTACCTGAGCTAATAAAGATGTTGGTACTTGTATAAAAGCTACCCCTCTTAAGAATGTGGAAGCTACAAAGCCCCCTAAATCTCCAATAACTCCACCACCTAAAGTTATTATGAGTTCCTTTCTGTTAAGCTTAAAATCAAGTAATTCATTATATATCTTAGGAAGAGTATTAAAAGACTTAGTCTCTTCACCTGGTTTTAATACCATAATCTTTGTATTAAACCCAGCACCTTCAAGAGACTCTTTAACTTTATCTCCATGATACTTATTTACATTTTCATCAGTTATAATAAATATCTTTTTCCCATTATAGATATTTTTTATCTTTCTACCAATTTTATTCAATATCCCTTTTTCAATAAAAATATTATAGCTATTCTCTTTTAGATCAACATATAATTTTCTTGCCATAGTTTAATCATTCCTTATATTAAATTTCTCTACCAATAGCCTTAGCTATTAACCTTAATTCTGTAACTAAATTGTTATATACGCTAGGCTTGATTGATTGTTGTCCATCACATAACGCATTTGCTGGATCATTGTGAACTTCTATAATTAATCCATCTGCACCAATTGCAATAGCTGCCTTTGCAAGTGGATCAACCATCCACCATTTTCCTGTAGCATGACTTGGGTCAATTATTATTGGTAGATGACTAAGTTTCTTAATAGCTGGAACAGCACTTAAGTCTAAGGTATTTCTTGTATAAGTTTCAAAGGTTCTTATTCCTCTTTCACAAAGAACTATATTTTCATTTCCCCCAGCCATAATATATTCAGCTGACATTAGCCATTCTTCTATAGTAGCTGACAATCCTCTCTTTAAAAGAATTGTTTTATTTGTTTTCCCTAGTTCTTTTAATAAATCAAAGTTTTGCATATTTCTTGCTCCAACTTGTATTACATCTACATCTTCAACAAACTTATCAATATCATATGGCGACATAATTTCAGTTACTATTGGAAGTCCTGTTTTCTCTTTCGCCTTCTTTAGTAATTCTAATCCTTCATACTTCAATCCTTGAAATGCATAAGGTGAAGTTCTCGGTTTAAAAGCACCACCTCTTAAGAAATTTGCCCCACTTTTCTTAACATCTTCAGCAATTGATGTAATTTGCTCTTCGCTTTCAACAGAACATGGTCCTGCAATCATTGCAATTTTATTACCACCAATTTTATTTCCATTTACATCTATAATTGATGGTTCAGGATGAAACATTCTATTAGCTTTTTTAAAAGGCTCTGCCACATGCATAACTTTTTCAACATTTCTGTTGGCTTCAATTTGTGTATGATCAATCTTGCTTGTATCTCCAACTAAGCCTAGTATTATTAGTTCTTTACCAATAACGGGATTAACCTTAACACCTTTTTTTTCAATCGCATCTGTAATGTTATCAATTTCTTTTTGTGTTGTTCCTTGTTTTAATATTACTATCATTTTTTATTGCCCCCTCTTTTTTTATATATTAAAAAAGAGAACTCACTAATGAGTTCTCTCAAATAATCATTTAAAACAATTTATTATACACTAATAACAACTATACACTCATTAGAAAGGATTTATTCTTTTTTTTGCAAAATAAATAGCCAGCGCTAAAATAAAAGCCCCAGAATATAAAGTAAAAAAAGCTATAAGATTTTGCTAATACTTCTTTAACCATTCCTTCCATAGTGTCCTCCATTATTAAATTTGTATATTTTCCCTTATTTTTTTATCCTTTTCTTATTATTATATCAATTTCACTAATATTGTCAATAATTTTTACTGTTTTTTATAAAATTGGAGAAAGTAATCTTACTAGTGATTCTTTTATTCTTGTACGTCTACTTCTTCCATCATGATTTTCTTTTGTTATTACTTTAGAATTTTCAATATCTATAAAAAACTGTCTTTCTAAATTTCTAGCTATCCTATCATCATAAATAAACGCATTAACCTCAAAGTTAAGTTTGAAGCTTCTGATATCCATATTAGCTGTTCCTACTGTAGAAACCTGTCCATCTACCACTATAGTTTTGGCATGAATAAAACCATTCTCATATTCATACACCTTCACTCCTAAATCTAATAGTTCTCCTATATATGAATTTGCTGCCCACTTCATAAATATATGATCTGGATTTGCTGGTATTATTATTCTCACATCTACTCCAGATAAAGCTGATAATTTTAATGCTTCAAGCACTGGTTCATCTGGAACAAAATATGGAGTTTCTAAAAAAATACTCTTTTTAGCATTATTAATCATTTTCAAATAACCGTGTTTAATATATTGTTCTTCGTGATCTGGTCCACTTGTTACTACTTGTATCCCTATATCTCCATCATTATACGTCTTCTCAGGATAAAAATTTTCAAAATTATCTATATTTTCTCCTGATGCATAACACCAATCTAATAGAAATCTATCAGTTAACTCATTAACTGCTTCTCCTTTAATTCTGATATGAGTATCTCTCCAAAAACCTATCTTCCTATCCTCATTAATGTATTCTTTGCCTACATTAAAGCCACCAATGTATCCATACTCACCATCTATTACCACAATCTTTCTATGATTTCTGTAATTAATACGTGTATTTATATGCGGCAACACCCCTGGAAAAAATATTTCAAACTTCCCTCCATTCTCAGTAAGTTTTTTCATAAGATTTTTTGTTAAAGTATATGATCCCATACTATCAACTAAAAATCTTACTTCCACTCCTTGAGCTGCTTTTTGCTCTAATATGTTTATTATCTTCTTTCCAATTGAATCTCTTCTAAATATATAATACTGAATATGAATGAATCTTTGTGCTTTTTTTAAATCTTTAATCAATTCTCTAAATTTGTCTTCACCATCATAATATATATCCACAGAATTTCCTGTAGTATACTTAGCTCCGCAATGATTATAATTCATCCTAATTAAATCTAGATATTCACTTGCTACATGATGTCTTTGCCCATCTTCCAAAATGCTTTTTGATAACTCTCTTCTCTTTACTGCATCATTAAAAGTTTTTTCCTTAAATAATTTTTCTCTACTTAAATTCTGACCAAGTAAAATATATATTATAAACCCTAAACCTGGCAGTATAATCATTATTAATAACCACGCCCAGGTTGTTGTTGGATCTTTTCTTTCGATAAAAATTAAAGATAAACAAAATGCTACATTTATTATCAGAAGTGCACCAATCAAAAATATTAAAAACATCATTCTTATTTTTCCTCCTAGGTGAATTATGATTACATAAAATTATATATTTTTTATGTAAATTAGGCAAATAATACTTGTGAACTACAGTTGACCTATTAATTAAAATATCCTATATTTATATTATAGCAAATTATGGAAAGAGGTTGGACTATGGTTTTCTTATATTTAGTTCTCATAATAGTATCCCTACTCACAATAGGATTAATATTAGAAGAGATTATTTTATTTTATCAAAATAAAAATTTTGTTAACCCAGGACAATTAGTTAAAACTCCCCATGGTAACATTAATGTATTTTCCAAAGGTACTGGGCCCACTACTGTTGTTATTGCTTCTAACTTAGGAGTTACTAGCCCATATTGTGATTTTTACAATCTTCAAGACAAAATTTCAAAATTTTCAAATACTGCTTTATACGAAAGATATGGATATGGTTTTAGCCCAGATCTTTCTTCCTCTATAGGCCTAGATAATCTTGTAAATGATATTAGATATTCATTAAAAGAGAATGGTCATACACCTCCATACATTTTTTTATGTCACTCAATGGCAAGCATAGAAATTATAAGATATGCTCAATTATATCCTCACGAAGTTCAAGGTATAATAATGGAGGATGGGGTTAATCCTACTTTTAAGGCTAAAATTAAACTTCCATCTATAGTTTATTTACGAATAGCTACCTTCTTTAAATTTACAGGAATTTATAGACTTATAACACTAATTCCAAGTGTAAAGAAAAAAATTTCAGGAAATACATCTACCAAAGAACTAATATCACTAAAAAAACGTCTTAACATTAAAAACTTTTATAATGAATATATGATAAAAGAAATTAAAAATTTTTCATCTAATTGTTCATTGGTATTAAAGGAAGATATAAACTTTAAAAATACACCTCTATATATTATTACTGCTGGAAACAGAAAATCCTTTTCAAAAGAATTTAACAAGACTTGGTTTCAATCGCAAGAAGAAATGCTCTCTTGGTCAAATAAGTCATCCCAAGTAGTAGTTAAAAATTCTGATCACTTTATCCATTATTATGATGAAGAAATATTAATAAATGCTGTTAAAACGATAATTAAAGCTTAAAATAAAAAGTGAACCAAAACTCATTAGCATGGTTCACTTTTTATTTCTTATCCTATTATTCTTCTTGCTTTCCAAAATGCATATACATTAGCTATTTTAACCACATCTCCTGGGTGCGGAGCATGTATCATTTTCCCATTTCCAATGTATATTCCAACGTGATCCTTCTTTGGGAATACTAAATCACCAGGTTTTAATTCACTTTGTGATACTTCTCTACCCGAATTAACTTGAGCATAAGTATCCCTACCTATCTCAATTCCTAAAGCATGCCTATACACATAAGAAGTAAATCCTGAACAGTCAAAAGTATCTGGGCCTGTAGTATTATATACATATGGTTTACCCAAATGTTTCATTGCTTCATTAATAACTTTCTGCTCTGAAGTTTCTGTTGGAGTTGTTGGTACTAGTTCATCTAATCCAAACATATGCAATTCAGTTTTTCCACTGCCTGTCCCATTTTTATTAACAAAATATATATTAAATCTTCCTTTACCGACCATAAAATCAGTTTTATCATCAGTAGCCCCTGCTATTGTAGTTGTCTGCAGTAAAAACGATTGATAATTATCGCTACCATTCATTACATGTACATTTGTAGTAGCTCCACCATCTTTTCTTATACCATAAAAATCTGGCTTTTTATCTCCATTATAATCACTAACCCCAAACTCCCAGTTCTTTCCTGTGTTTTCTATTGGTAATGGTACTCGACATAAAAATTCATGGAAATCACTTTTAGCACTTAATATATGCAGAGTTGTATGTTCTCCTCCATTTTTCTTTATGCAATATAAGTCATCCTTACCATCTCCGTCATAATCTCCTGCTTTAAAATCCCAATTCTCATCTGTATTTTCTATTGGTAATATATTGCTAACTATATATGTTTGAAAATTTGTACTTCCATCTAATATATGCACATTAGTATGTTCTCCACTATCTTTTCTTACGCAATATAAATCTTTAATACCATCGCCATTATAGTCTCCCAATACAAATGTCCAATTGTCTCCTGTCGCTTCTATTGGAAGCTCCTTATGTAACATATTTTCTTTATAATTTGAATATCCATCTAATATATGAACACTTGTATGATTTCCTGCATCTTTCCTTATGCAATATAAATCTTCTCTACCATCTCTATTGTAGTCTCCAATTAAAAATTGCCACTTTGAATTACCTATTTCTTCCATAGATGTAGCTGTGTGTATTTTCCACTTCATCTCATCAACTATTGCTGCTTTAGCATCAACACTAGGCAATAATGTTTGAACCATACCTAATAATAATACTGTCGCCATTAACTTTTTTACCTTCATTTTATCCCCCATACTATATATAATTTATTTAATAATATCTAACTCATCATAAGTTACCTTTATGTAGTGGATAATAATATTTGATTTATATTAATCCAAACGCTTAAGTACTTTTATGATAAACTAGTTATATTCTTACAATAAACAGTGTATTGATATAAAAAACTTATTTTATTATTACTAACCTACTATAGTAACAGTTGCCTGGCCAACGCCTAACCTATTGGCATCATTTTCCCAGCTGCCATCTCCTAAAAATACATCTATTTTATAACCTTTAATTGCACCACCTGTATCAACAGCTTGATAATACCCATTTAAATCCGTAGTAATCCCATTATGTGTTACAGTATGATTTGCACCAAAGTCAATGTACACTTTTGCCCCTAATGGAATAACTCTTGGGTCTACTGCTATATATCTACAATTTGTTATATTCTTCCCTCTAAGAGAAACTCCAGAAGCTGTTTCAGATCCACCACCTAATGTAGTATAATATGTTACTCTATATGATTTTCCTATTTTATCTTCTTGTTTAGGCTTCTCTGGTTGTACTAATTCATCCAATCCAAACATATGCAATTCAGTTTTTCCACTGCCTGTCCCATTTTTATTAACAAAATATATATTAAATCTTCCTTTACCGACCATAAAATCAGTTTTATCATCAGTAGCCCCTGCTATTGTAGTTGTCTGCAGTAAAAACGATTGATAATTATCGCTACCATTCATTACATGTACATTTGTAGTAGCTCCACCATCTTTTCTTATACCATAAAAATCTGGCTTTTTATCTCCATTATAATCACTAACCCCAAACTCCCAGTTCTTTCCTGTGTTTTCTATTGGTAATGGTACTCGACATAAAAATTCATGGAAATCACTTTTAGCACTTAATATATGCAGAGTTGTATGTTCTCCTCCATTTTTCTTTATGCAATATAAGTCATCCTTACCATCTCCGTCATAATCTCCTGCTTTAAAATCCCAATTCTCATCTGTATTTTCTATTGGTAATATATTGCTAACTATATATGTTTGAAAATTTGTACTTCCATCTAATATATGCACATTAGTATGTTCTCCACTATCTTTTCTTACGCAATATAAATCTTTAATACCATCGCCATTATAGTCTCCCAATACAAATGTCCAATTGTCTCCTGTCGCTTCTATTGGAAGCTCCTTATGTAACATATTTTCTTTATAATTTGAATATCCATCTAATATATGAACACTTGTATGATTTCCTGCATCTTTCCTTATGCAATATAAATCTTCTCTACCATCTCTATTGTAGTCTCCAATTAAAAATTGCCACTTTGAATTACCTATTTCTTCCATAGATGTAGCTGTGTGTATTTTCCACTTCATCTCATCAACTATTGCTGCTTTAGCATCAACACTAGGCAATAATGTTTGAACCATGCCTAATAATAATACTGTCGCCATTAACTTTTTTACCTTCATTTTATCCCCCTAATAAGTTCGTTCATTTCTTATAAAATTATTTTAGCTATAATCTTAACCTTGAAAAGTTATATGCATATAACTTTTCACATTATTAACATTTTCTCCAGCTAACATCACTAATTTTATCACATAAATGTTTCCATATTGTTAACAACTTTCTCCTATTATTCAATAATATTTCCTCATTATTAATATAATTAATTTATATCAATAAATTTCAACTTACATCTACTTAATTTAAATAACTATATTGTATAAACTTATCTTAATCGATGGTGCCTAAAATAACACATAAAATTATCGATATTATCCAATTCATGGTAAGAGATTAATGTATTATTAATAAAGCAGGATATATATGAATAGATGTTACTGTGAATAGGCAATTAAGAAAATTTACTAAAACTAAAACGGTAACCCTGCTGATGATTCATTACGAAAATTATTCTGCGTTCTCTCTAAAATCTAAATTAGCTAAAAATAAAAACAGAAGAGATATTTTCATTATCGAAAACATCTCTTCTGTTTTTATTTTACAAAAATGTTATTTCTAAAATTGCCACGTCATTCAAATAGATATCTTCTATTTAAGTTATCTAAATAAAGAGAACCACAGCATTATTAACAGTCTAATTTTTTTAAATATCAGCTAACTTTCTAATTATATTTTTATTTGAAATATCTATTTAATAAACCTTGGAATGCCTTCCCATGTCTAGCTTCATCTTTACACATTTCATGTACTGTGTCATGAATTGCATCTAAATTAAGTTGTTTTGCTAATGTAGCTAAATCCTTCTTACCTTGGCAAGCTCCATGTTCTGCCGCTACTCTCTTTTCTAAGTTAGTCTTAGTATCAGCATCAACAACTTCTCCTAATAATTCAGCAAATTTAGCTGCATGTTCTGCTTCTTCGAAAGCAATTCTCTTATAAGCTTCAGCAACTTCTGGGAATCCTTCTCTATCAGCTTGCCTTGACATAGCTAAGTACATCCCTACTTCAGTACATTCTCCAGTAAAGTTAGCTTGTAATCCTTCTATAATTCTTGGGTCTACTCCCTTAGCTGTTCCTATATGATGTTCATCTGCATAAGCCATTCCTTCGCTTTGTTCTGCAAACTTATCAGCACCTACTCCACATACTGGACACTTTTCTGGCGCAACATCTCCTTCGTGAATATAACCACATACTGTACATACAAATTTTTTCATAATCAATATCCTCCCTTAATTTATAAATTTAAATTTAATTTTAATCTCATTTTCTCATCTTTTGTATCGCGTGTTCCTTACATGTTTTATTATATAATAATTATTATTAGTTGTAAAGTGTTTTTTTAAAAAAATCTTTATTAATTCCTTTTGCCTAATATTTATCCATAACCATAGTATATTTATTAAATTTATCCTAATTTTATTCCAATACATGAAATTTCATAATTCGTATAAAATAGCTTGTCTCAATATTATATGTACCTTATAATTAAGTCTGACTTATTTTTACTGAAGGAGAATACAATGAATAATAATAAAAATAAATTGAAAAGAGAGCTAGGACTTACCGCCGCTACTGCTATTGTTATTGGAAATATGATAGGGTCAGGGATTTTTACCGCACCCCAAACCTTAGCTAGTGTATCAAGTCCATATACTACTATATTAGCTTGGATAATAACAGGCTTTGGTTCTCTTCTATTGGCATTAAGTTTTGCAAAACTCGGAACTAAATATCCTTCTACAGGAGGTCCTATAATATATACAAATAAAGCTTTTGGTGAATTTACCGCTTTTTTAGTTGCTTGGACTTTTTGGATTGGTTCTTGGATAGGAAATGCTGCAATTATAACGGCTATTATTAGATACTTAACTCCGTTCTTTCCTATCTTATCTACTAATAGTACCGTTGCATTTTTAGTATCATCAACATTTTTATGGATACTAACATTTATTAACTGCAAGGGTGTTAAAGAAGCTGGAATAGTAGGAATAATTACGACTACGTTAAAACTTGCAGCTATCTTAGTATTTGTTGTTATAGCTATATATGGATTTAACCCAGAATATTTAAATACTTACTCATCACCAGATGTTCAAGGCTTTGGAACTCTTCCAAACGCTATAGCCGTTACCCTTTGGTCTTTTATCGGACTAGAAAGCGCCTCATTATCTGGTGGTGAAATAAAAAATCCAGAGGTAAATATTAAAAAGAGCACAATTATCGGAACAATTTTAGCTACCATTATATATATATTGCTATCAGTTTTAGCTATAGGGGGATTATCTCAAAGGGAGCTTGCTAGTTCTGATGCCCCACTTTCAGCTATAATAAATAATATTACAGGGCAATCTTGGGGTGGCTCATTTATTTCTATTGGAATAGCTATCTCTGCTGCTGGAACTGCAAGTGGATGGATACTAACTACTGGAAGAGCTGCATACGCTGCTGGCGAAGATGGATTATTTCCTAAACTCTTTAGTAAAGTCAATCAAAAGTCCAAAACACCTGTAGCTGCACTTGTAATATCAAGCATACTAACAAATTTATTGTTAATGCTTAATTATTCTTCAAGTTTATCAGATGCATTTAACTTTATGATAAATTTAGCAACTTTATCATTTATTCCTGCCTATGCATTAAGTGCTTGCGCAGAAATACTACTAACTTATAAGTCTGGTAATAAATTAACTTTTGCAAAATTTATAAAACACGGATTCCTATCAATATTAGCATTTTTATATTCTATATATATTATTTATGGATCAGGAGCAACTTCTGCTATGTGGATATTTATTTTAATGCTGATAGGAATACCTTTCTATACATATAAAGAACTCCAATCTAAGAAAAATAATTAAAATTATGACACTTTCACAATCTATTACTTTTGCTTATTTAATAAACTAAGAAGGAATGAATTCTATAGAATTCATTCCTTTTATTTTGCGTTTTTTAATTATTTTATAGCTTTAAATTCATAACCTTGCTGCTTCAAATATTGTATTATTCCTGGTAAAGCTTTTGCTGTTTCTTCTTTTCCATAGGTATCATGCATTAATATCAAAACTTTTTCTTTTTTACCTATAGTTTTTATAGCTTCCTGAGTTAATTGTGCTGCATTTTTATGTCCACTTTCTGCATCTCCCGATAATGAATTCCAATCAATTTGATACCAACCTTTTTCATGTAGAGCCTTGTCCACATTTTCTGCTCCTTGTGGATCTTTTTTACTCCATGTCTCTAGTCCACCAGGAAATCTTATAGCACGTGTTGAAAAATCTGGTCCAAAAACATTTTTTAAAGCTTTATCTGTTTTATCAAAATCAGACATACAATTTTCTAAACTTATCTTTCCATTAGGAAATAAATAATTATAATCATGTGAGTAAGAGTGTATACCAATTGTATTTCCTTCTGCTATTTCCCTCTTTGCTAAATTTTTATTTGTATCACTTCTATCAACATATTTTCCTATAACAAAGAAAGTTGCATTTACTTTTTCAGATTTAAGAACATCCAATATCTGTGGTGTCACTGTTTCTGATGGACCATCATCAAAAGTTAAATAGGCAACTTTCTTCCCATCAGCCCCATCAGGCTTTTGCCCTTTTATTTGTTGTTTTATATACTTTTCTAAATATGCAACATTTTCTACGCTACTATTACTTTCTTTATTTATAGAATCTTCAGTTTCTTCATTATGTAAGGAGGGTTTATCTTCACTTTGTTCTGAATTATTATCTGTAGCTTGTACCACTTTTTCATTTGTTGAAACCTTATTATTAATTACTGCCACTCCAACAATTACAAATAATACAATTGTGATAAATAATATAGTAATTTTTGCAATTTTAATATTTTTTATACCATTTTCTTTATTTCTAAAATTAAGTTTCATTTTTCTACCTCATAATATACTATAATTAAATATTTTTTGTTTCTTTTTAATTATACCAAAAATATATGACTATTAATAATACATAATATATATAAGTGTTATACATTTTTTATATACAAAAAAGTCACCCCCCCCCTTTAAAGGAAATTTCTATACATAACCTGAAATATTTATTCTTTTATTACGATTATAATAATATAGATTAATTTTGTTATAATTTAAAGGAGAAAAATATCATGAGTAAAAAAGATTTAATTGATGTGGATGAACGCAGTTTGCCCAATGTCTTTTTATCAGATAATCAAAAAAATAGAATTAAAAAAAGTTTATATAAAAATATAAAAAGATTCACTGAAAATAATTACGGACTAAAAATAGATAACTCTCTAGAAAACATAAAAAGAATGGAAGAAAAATTAGGCTCAAAAAAGGACGATGTAATTCATGGAGTAAAGCATGCTAGAGTATTGAAAGAACTCGCCTTGGAAGCAGCTCGTAAAGATTGTCCATTAAAGGACGAAGAAATTCTTTGCCAAAAGTTTTTTCAAATTGGTACTGGAATGGAAAATAGAGATGCTACTCTTTCGATATTTTATTCAGTATTTTATTGTCAAATATATATATCAAAGGATTATTTCATTTCGTATTCTTTCGATAACTTTTTCAGACTTCAACACCGAAGAATTATTCCAATAAAATATATACAATCAGTAGGAATATCAAAATTAGATAAAAATAGATTAAAGCTCTCTAGAGATAATTTGATAATTGATATAGATTACTGGTCTAATGAAAATGTAACTACTTATTATTTAATAGGCACAATGCTTGATATGATCGAAGTTAGAAATTTACTTATGAATCTTGGAGCTAGACCTTTTATTCATAAGAGATTTTCTGTAGGTAGAATTATTGAAATTATATACTTTTCAATATTTGCAATTGCCATAGCTTATTTTTTTATAAACCTCATATTGGGCAAATTTTTATAAGGAGAATATGCTATGATAAACAATTCTAATTTTATAAATCAATTAAAACTTCAAAATCCAGATGCTTTATTATATGTGTTAGACAACTTCGGAAATCTAGTGTATAGAATAGCATATTCAAATTTGCGCTCAAATGAGCTTAGTGAAGAATGTGTTAATATCGTTCTCTTTAAAGTTTGGAATTGTATAAATCATTTTGATTACTCTGATGATAAATTTAAAAATTGGATTTCTGCAATTGCTAAATATACGTCTATAGATATGTTAAGAATGGAGAAAAAACACTTTTATGATATAACTATTGAAAATCTAGTTATGTGTTCAAAAGAAGATGTTGAAAAAAACATAATTGAAAAAGAAAAACTGCAAAATATAAAAAATCAAATTTGTAATCTTAAAGAAATAGATAAAAATATTTGTATTGAAAAGTTCTTCAACAATAAAAGTCTTAAAGAAATTGGAGAAATGTATGGTATGACGCCTAATGCTGTAGCTTTAAGAATAATTAGAGCTCGAAAGAAACTAAAAACTCTTAATATGGACTCCTCTAGTTGACTTTAAACCTTTAAAACTATATAATTACTTATATTGTTAATAATTTTATAGTTTGCGTTGAGTAGAAGTAGTACTATATATTTTATCTTTAGAGAGTTATCGGTTGGTGAAAGATAATGTTAAAAGTATAGGAACTTGTCTAGGAGCTATACTTGTTAGAAGCAAGTACGGGCAACCCGTTATAGTTTTAAGTGAGGATATTTTAAATATCCTAATTAGAGTGGTACCACGGAAATACACCTTTCGTCTCTTATTTTAGAGATGAAAGGTTTTTTATTTTTACTTATTTTAAGGAGGAATTAAACATGGGAAAATACGGAACTAGTATTGATAAGAAATGGCAAGAAATTTGGGAAAATAATAATCTTTATAAATTCAACGCCGAAAATTTAGATAAAAAACTTTATACTCTTGAAATGTTCTCTTATCCATCAGGTAGTCAATTACATGCAGGTCATTGGTTCAATTATGGTCCAGTTGATTCATGGGCTAGAATGAAGAGAATGGAAGGATACAATGTATTCCAACCTATGGGATTTGATGCTTTTGGATTACCTGCTGAAAACTTTGCAATAAAAACAGGAATTCATCCACAAGATTCTACTTACAAAAATATAAAAACTATGGAACAACAATTAAAAGCTATGGGCGCTATGTTTAACTGGGAAAATGAAGTTGTAACTTGTGACGCTGATTATTATAAATGGACTCAATGGTTATTCTTAAAACTTTATGAAAAAGGTTTAGCTTATAGAAAAAAAGCTCCTGTAAACTGGTGTCCATCATGTAACACAGTTCTTGCTAATGAGCAAGTTATTGATGGTGAGTGTGAAAGATGTTCAAGTGAAGTTACTAAGAAGGAATTAACTCAATGGTTCTTTAAAATAACTGATTACGCTGATGAATTACTTGATAAATTAGATGATTTAGATTGGCCAGAAAAAACTGTTGCTATGCAAAAACACTGGATTGGTAAATCCACTGGAGCTGAAGTTACATTTAAGGTTAAAAATTCTGATTTAAGCTTTAATGTATTTACTACAAGAGTTGATACTTTAAATGGTGTTACTTATGTTGTTTTAGCACCTGAAAATAAATTAGTTGATAAATTAACTCTTACTGAATATAAAGATGCGGTTGAAGAATATAAAGAAGTTTCAGCTAAACAATCAGAAATCGAAAGACAATCTATTTCAAAAGAAAAGACAGGAGTATTCACTGGATCCTATGCTATAAATCCTATAAACGGAAAAGAAGTCCCAATATGGATTTCTGATTATGTTCTTGTAAGCTATGGTACTGGCGCTGTTATGGCCGTTCCTGCTCATGATGAAAGAGACTTTGCTTTTGCTACTAAATTTAATTTACCAATAGAAAGAGTTATAACTAACAAGAAAGGTGAAGAAGTTGAACTTCCTTACTGCGAATATGGAGTTATAGTAAACTCTGGTGAATTTGATGGTTTAACTACAGAAGAAGGTAAAGTTAAAATAGTTGAGAAATTAGCTAAAGAAAATTTAGGTTCTCAAAAAGTTAATTATAGATTAAGAGACTGGCTAGTTTCAAGACAAAGATATTGGGGAGCTCCAATTCCAGTTGTCTACTGTGATAAGTGTGGAATTGTTCCTGTCCCTGAAAAGGATCTTCCAGTTAAATTACCTTATGATGTTGAATTTGCTCCAGATGGTAAATCACCACTTGCTAAAAGCGAGGAATTCTTAAATACAACTTGCCCACATTGTGGTGGTAAAGCTACAAGAGAATGCGATACTTTAGATACATTTGTATGTTCATCATGGTATTACCTAAGATATCCTGATAACAAAAATGCTGATATGCCATTTAATCCAGAAGTAATAAATAAAATGCTTCCAGTTGATAAATATGTTGGCGGACCTGAACATGCTTGTATGCATCTTCTTTATGCAAGATTCATAACTAAGGCATTAAGAGATATGGGATACTTAAAGTTTGATGAACCATTTAAATCATTAACTCATCAAGGACTTATATTAGGACCTGATGGACTTAAGATGAGTAAATCAAAAGGAAATACAATTTCTCCAGATACTTATATTAGCCAATATGGTGCTGATGTGTTTAGAATGTATTTAATGTTTGGTTTTGCTTACACTGAAGGTGGAGCTTGGAGCGATGATGGAATTAAATCTGTTGCAAGATTTGTGGATAGAATTGAAAGAACTTTAGAATCATCTAATGATGCTATAAAGGCTAGAAATGGTAAATCTTCAATAGATAAAGCTGAAAAAGAATTAAACTTCTGGAGACATAATGCCATTAAAGGTGTTACTGAAGACGGAGATAAAATGCAATTTAACACTGCTATTGCAAGAATGATGGAATTTGTTAATGCACTATCTAAATATATGCAAGAGGGAACTAAGAATTTAGACTTCTTAAAAGAAGTTTGCACTGACTTTGTTAAATTACTTGCACCATTTGCACCTCATTTCTCTGAAGAAGAATGGAGTGATTTAGGATATACAACATCTGTATTTAATGAAAAGTGGCCATTATTTGATCCTAATGCTTTAGTTAAAGATGAAGTTGAAATAGCTATCCAAGTTAATGGTAAGATTAAAAATAGAATAAATGTAGCTTCCGATCTAGATGAAGAAGGAATAAAAGCTGCTGCACTAAATGATGAAACTATAAAGAGCACTACTGAAGGAAAAACTGTAGTTAAAGTTATAGTAATCAAAGGAAGACTTGTTAATATAGTTGTAAAATAAAAAGAGCCTTATGGCTCTTTTTATTCATCTTCACCTTCATTTAACACTACCTTGAAAGCAGCTAATACTTCACTAACTAACTTTTCATCTAACTGCTTATAGTAATCCATATATCCTGATTTTTCTAATTCTCTTGAAATATCTTTACTCATTTCCATCCAAAGTTCTGGTATATATACCCATACTATTTCTTCATACGAACAGCTTAAAAGAAAATGTTCCATTCCCCAAAATGAATACTCTTGTATTTCATGTATTTCATTAAATTTAATGTAATCTTCTACTACCCTTAAACTTAACTCATAACCATATATATCTACAAAGAAAAAATCAAATTTCTGTTTCGTTGCTTTATAAGCATCTCCTTCAATAATTTTAATCTTTTCATTTTGGGAGAAGTTTCTATTATATAACTTAATTACATCTGAATTTATTTCATATACTATAACTTCTTTAACATCTTTTTTCTTAGACATTTCTTGAGCAAGATATCCAAGGCCTAGTCCAACTATAGCAACTTTACCTTTAGCCCATTTTATAGCCTCATAACACCCTTGAATTTCCTTTGGTCCTACCCTCATAGAAAGTTTATTTCTTTGTAAAAGCTCTGGAATTCTAGTTTTTATCTCTTCATCCTTTTCATAAAGATATCCTTCTTTTATACCTTCTCTTTTAGAAATGCTACACTCACCACTTTTAGCTTCATTGATTAATAAATTATATTCTTCTATCTTACTTGCAATAAAAACACCTTCATATGGTCTCATTAACTTAATCCCCTTATTTAGTCTTATAATGTATCTTTAGTATATATTCTCCGGAAGATTTTTACCCATTTATATAATATTATACCTATTTTATTACTGCCTGAATAGTCTTTATAAAAACTTCTTGAAATTAATTAGTAGTATGTTATACTATACTAAATAATAAAAATTATCAATTAAAGAAGGTGAATTTTATGAAGAACATTACAATAAGTGATGAAGCATATAATGAATTCAAGGAATTCTTAGATGAAAATAAAGTTGAAGGTTATAATATAAGAATCAACTTAGCTGGTTACGCATGTAGCGGCCCTGCTTTCAATATATCAGTAAGTCAATCAACTGATTCTGATATAACTGAAACAATTAATGATATTAACTTTATAGCTGAAAAAACTCTAATAGATGAATTTGGAGGATTTATAATTCTTTCATCTGAAGAGAATGAAGGAAGAGGTCTTTCATTAAGACCAGTTATAGCTCCAGAAGGTGGCTGTGGTTCTTGTGGTGGCGGATGTCACTAATATAAAAAAGTGGATTTATTAAAAATCCACTTTTTTTATTTTACTCATAAATAAACTTATGCATCTTCTCAGTTGTTGCTTGCTTATCTATATTTAACTTATAATCACCAAATGTACCAGTACTCCAGTGATCCCCATCATTTGGAAATCTATTCTGTTGTATATTTCCTGTCCCTATATTTAATATAGCTTTACCTATTGAAACAATTTCTCCATAACTAAGATTTGTTTTTACTATTGGCAATTCTTCAAGTACAAAAGAATTTAATTCACCAACTGACATGGCACTTAACTTTTTAGCTATAAGTGTTAATACATTTCTTTGCCTTTCAGTTCTTTTAAAATCCGTACCTTCTGTATACCTAATTCTACAGTAAGCTGTTGCCTGTGTTCCATTTAAATGTTGTTTTCCTGGACTTTTCAAATGAGCTATGTTGGTATTGTTCTTACCGTTAATATTATCAATATAACTATTGATAAACTTAAATTCATCACTATCTACTTCTAAATCTAATCCACCCAACTTATCAATTAGCTGAGGTAAGGTATTTAGGTTAACCCCTATAAACTTATCAATATCTAAATTGAAGTTTGTATTAATAGTTTTAAGCATAAGTTCTGGTCCACCTTCATACATAGCTTGATTGATTATACTATCACCATAACCTGGAATAGTAACGTAAGTATCTCTCATAATTGAAGATACTTTCACTTCCTTTTTATCTTCATTTATAGTCAAAATAATATTTGAATCAGATAGACCTTTCATTCCATCTTCTCCGCCATCATTTTCTCCTCTATCTACTCCAAATAAAGCTACATTAATAATATGTTTAGATTCCTCTTTTTTTCCTTCTTCATTTAGAACTTCTTCTCTATTTATCTGTACCGTATCCATCTTGCTATAAACGTAATATCCATAACCAACTACTCCTAATATGCACAGTGATATAACTCCTATAATAGATGATAATATAACTATTACTTTCCTCTTAGTACTCCATTTTACTTTGCTCTTTTTTTCCATACTGTAACTCCTTAATCATTTTAATTACCTTACTTTATATATTATATACTAGTCTTTGCTTTGTAAATATTAAATAATTATTAAACACATTTATTACTTGTAAACATTTTCCAAATATTTCATATAATATTATGATTATTTATCAATGAAAGGATATATCGCTTATGCGAAAGCAAAAAAAAATCACTAAACCAGTCAAAATAATTATTGGAATAATTATTCTAATTCTTATCCTATTTATAGCATTCTTTACTTACACTTTTAAAACATTAGGCAAAATTAATACAGTCAAACTAGATACTAGTAACTTGGAAATCAGTCCAAATATAACCAACGAGGTAGATTTAGATGAAATTAGAAATATAGCTATTTTTGGTATTGATTCAAAAGACGAGGAAATTGGACGCTCTGATTCTATTATGATACTTACTATTGATAAAAAACATAATAAATTAAAGATATCTTCGATAATAAGAGATTCCTATGTTGAGATTCCTGGAAGAGATGGTAAAGATAAAATTAATCATGCTTATGCATTCGGCTCAGTTGATGGAACTGAAAATGGAGGCCCTACCCTTGCAATCAAAACATTAAATAGAAACTTCAACTTAAATATTAAAGATTTTTTATCTGTAAATTTCTCTTCACTTCCCAAACTCATTGATTCCATTGGAGGAATTGATATAACTATAACTGACGAGGAACTAAAATTAATAAATGAAAATAGTACATCTCAACTGTCATCTTCTGGAACACAAAAATTAAACGGATCTCAAACTCTTGCTTACTCCAGAATAAGATATACAGCTGGCGGAGATTTTGAAAGAAGTCATAGACATAGAACTATTCTTACTGCTTTATTTAATAAACTTAAAAGTACTTCTCCTACCTCTTACCCTGGTTTTTTAAAAGAATTATTACCACTTATAAATACTAATATGACTTCTACAGACATTATATCTCTAGCTTTTAAGATAAACTCTCTTTCTTCTCATGAGTTAATTCAAGATAGGTTTCCAAGAGATGATTGCGGGGAAGGACAAATGATTAATGGAATATACTATTATGTCTTCGATATTAATGAAACAGCAAAACAAATGAATGATTATATATTCTTAGATAAATAAAAAAAGATTTTGGTGAAATATCTAAATATTTCACCAAAATCTTTTTATCTATTGTTTCTTAATTATAATATAAGTTTCGTTTTCTCTTACAACTTCGTAGTTTTTAAATATTTCAGCATTTTGTAAGTACATATCTTTTTTCGTTATTAGCATAGCATCTTGGTTAGCAGCAAATCCTTCTACTCCACCTTCTTTGCACTTTAAATCTCCATATAGTTCTCCAACTAAAAGTTGACTTTGCCTCCATCCTTTACCTTCCGAGTCTTCTACTTGAATATATGTTTCTCTACCTCTTATATTTTCGTTATTTTTTAATGTATTCATCATAAATGTTTGCAATTCGTCTTTCGGTGGATTATTAATATATTTAATTAAATTATATCCTTCATAACTTAGTCCAACAGCTAGTATTATACTTAAGCCTATTTTAATTACTCTATTAACGCTTGTTTCACTTAATAGTTTTCCAAAAAGGATTGATCCAACTATTATTATTGGAATATACATAGGTATTATATACCAGTCCAATTTAGTTTTAGCTACACTGAACAATACAAAAGGAACTACAATCCATAAACTATATCCTATAACATCACTTTTCACCATCATCCAATTTTTATAATAGAATAGACATCCAACCACTATAATTAGCCCTAAAGCAATAACAAGTGAAGTACCATTTAATAATATATATCTGGCATAATAAAATATAGACCCCTTATTTCCTTCTATTGCCTCACTACTTCGTTTTAATAAATCATATCTCACCATTTCTACTAAAAACTTAGTTCCATCTTCTACGATTCTGGCTATAATCCATAATCCAATTGGGGCAGCAAAAGACAAAAAGAATAATATCCATTGTTTTATCCTATATTTCTTTATATATCCAGTAAATATTAAGAATAATCCTCCAATAGCCACAATAACAAATGCATGCCAACTCTTTGTCAAAAATGCTAGGGCAAAAGAAAATCCACACATATATAAAGCTTTTTTGCTTTTTTCTATCCATAACATAGATATCATTGAAATTGTAAAAAATAAAATAAATAAAGCATCTGCATCTCCATGTCTTCCTGTATGAATCCTATATAAAGGGCTACAAGCTGAAAATGCAATCAATGAAATCAATGATTCTACTTTGCCATATCTTTTTCCAATAAAAAAAGCTACTATAATTCCTGTCAGTACCATAGCTATTGCTGAAGGGATCCTAAAAGCTAATATGGTAGTACCAAGCACTTTAAATGCAATAATTATTAAATTAAAACTTAAAGGTGGTTTTAGATTCCAATAATCATTCTCGTAATTATAAGTATTAATTATATTTTCATTATTCTTCATCATTTCGTAAGCACTCACACCATGTCTAGATTCATCCCAATCTCTAACTGGAAACTCACCTAAATTCCAAAAACATATGAAAGCTAAAAATACTACTTCTATAACAATAAAAATCCAGTAATACTTCTGAATAATTTCTTCTAATTTGAATTTTCTTTTATTTGTATTTTCTATAATCTTCAAAAAGACACCTCATTATTTATATTTTTTATCATTTTAACTACTACAACCTATAATTAACACAGTTATTATATCAGAATTACTCTTTAATTTATATTGTTTATCCTTAATTCGCTTTCTTAATAGAAAAGAGCTAATCTTTACTATTAGATCTAACTATGAATTGCATTTTTTAGCTACTCTTACTAAATCATAGATATCAATTATTCCATCCCCGTTTATATCCATTTCACTTTTATATTTACTATCACCTTTTAAAGCATTATAATTAACAGCCAAACTTGCCACATCAGCTATTTCTACTTTTTTATTATTATCTATATCTTCCTTGCATAAAACACTAACAAACTTTATACTATTAAAATCTATATAGCTACTAAAATTCTTTTTGAAGGAATTTATCTCATCTTCTGTTGGATTTCCTGTAACATATATATTACTTGGATTATCCATATATCCAAAAGCTTCTGGTTCTATTTGTGAAGCTTTGCTTATCCATATACTAGTAGGCCCAGCATTTGAAAATGCATATTTTGCTATGGATGTAACACTATTAGGTATAGTTATATCTTCTATATCACATTCGTTAAATGCATATTCACCAATACTCTTTATTCCTTCCCCCATAGTTAAAGTTTTAAAATAATGACAGTATTGGAAAGCACTATCACCTATACTTTCTACTGATGATGGAATTGATGCTTCAACAAGATTTATACATTCAGCAAATGCACTTGATCCTATTTTCTTAACCCCATTATCTATTTCAACCTTCTTAAGATTATCGCATTTATTAAAGGCATATTCTCCTATCAGAGAAACACTTCCTGGGATAGTAACTTCTTGTATTTCTTTACACCCCGTAAATGCACCTCTTCCTATTTCCTCAACTCCATATTCAATTGTTAGGCTTGCTATTTCATTACAATCACGAAAACAATAAATTCCTATTCTTTTAACATTACTTGGCACTATGACTTCTTGAATACCAGTACATCCATCAAAGGCAAAATTTCCAATTTCAACAATATTTTTAGGTATTATTATTTTAGTAATACTAGTACATTCACTAAAAGCCATTTCACCTATTTTTCCCAAATCATTAGGTAATAAGATATTTTGAATATTAGAACATTCTCCAAAAGCAAGTTTTCCTATAGATATAACACTTTCAGGTATATTTATTTCTTTGATACTATTACAATAGCGAAAAGCAAAATCGCCTATATTCTTCAACCCATTAGGTAAAACTACCTCTTCAATATTAGAACACTTCTCAAAAGCTTTCTCTCCTATAGACTCCACTGATATATCATTTATCTTATCTGGAATTACTACAGTAGTATCTGCCCCCTTGTATTTTACTATTGTTCTTGTCTCCTGATCAAACTCATAGTCTCCTGACGTAATAGTTAATGCATTTACCTTTTCTACATAACCGCTAAGAATCCATGAAACTGAAAGCAAAATTATTAATATAAAACTCAATCTCTTTTTATTCACATTATTCCACCCCTTACAAATTTAATTATAATTGTTGTCTTTTTAGTAAACAACAACATTTTATACAAAAAGATACCAAAAATTTCTCTTTGGTATCTTAAGGAGTTTTTATTTATTAAATCTATAATTTTCTAGCTAGAGTTACTATATCATATATATCTATTATATTATCTTTATTGAAGTCACACTCACTATTATAACTTCCTGAAGTTGATGTAGCTTTATACCTACTTCCAGCAAAAGCCAAATCGGTCATATTTACTATCCCATCATGATTTATATCAAAACTTAAATCCATCAATTTTGTAGGAACCATGTCACCCACTTGCCATATACTTCCATCCATTCTTGCTACATAAATTCTCTGACTTCCATAAATATATGGATATATCTTATTAACATTAGTTAATATTTTAACTCCTGATGAATAAAGCACATTATCGGCTCCTAGCTTCACTTCGCCATTCATAACATTATAACGAAATACATTTTGTATATAATCTATTGGCTTATTATTATAGTCATAGAGAATGCCATCAACTTTCATAAATCCACTTTCAGTAAATTCTTTAAACCCATCTGTAATTTTTACTGCTCCTGAATAGGAGTTCCAAGACCATAATGTATTATTATTATCAACTAAATATTGATTGTCTTTTACCTCTTTTAGTCCAGTAGTTAATACAACTTTACTATTATCCGGCGACATTACAGTTCCATCTGATTTAACGATAAACTCTTCTATTACTGACATAACGTTATCTGTGATCTTTGTAAATTCAATATTTCCTGTAGCCCCTTCATTACCTTGCCAGTAGCTTCCATCATTTTTTATATATCCACCTTTCAAGAATCTCCCACCACTAACAAGTTCTCTTACTTCATCATCAACTTTTGCAAAAGCTTTAGAAGTTTCTTGAAGGTTTACATCACGTCTAACCCATAAAGTATTATCTGTTTTTAATACCTCAGTTCCTATTTGTACATCTCGTCCTTTAATATAGTTATTTATTCTCTCAACTTGTTTTACATTATCAAGCAGCTTACCATCATCTTTACAATAATCCCACAGCTCTCCACTATATGTTACTGCATAACGAGTATTAACATACTTTACATTTTCCATTTCTCTTTTATTGTCTTGAAAAGATACAGTTGAATATATATCTCCAGCCCAAGCCCAAAGAGTATTGTTATTATCTATTGCTAATTTACGGCTTTCTAGATATGTACAATCTCCTTCATAAGCATCATAAGCTACATATTTTTTCACGCCATTCATAACCATATTAGATCCGTTACCTGATAAATTCCATAACTCACCCTTTGAATTTAATGCTACTTTATCATAGAATTCTGTAGTAACATCTGTACTTCCTTCAATAGGCTGATCTGCATCAATTCCATCTACCTTTATAGTGGATGTTTTTGTTAAATCTCCATATTGTAACTTTATTGTTGCAGAGCCTTGATTTAGCCCAATAATATTTTCAGACCTCTCCGTATCCCCTAATGAAATAATATTATTTGTATCTGTAGATACCAAAACTCCATTTAATAATCCATTAGGAAGAACCTCACCTAGTTTTCTTTGTCCCTTATACATTTGTTCAACTGATATTCTAAGCACATCAAACTTTGCTGCATCAGAAATATTATTTCCAGATAAATTTGCTACACTTAAACCAGTTAAATTTTTCAACGGTGTTATATCTGTAATATTATTATAATTTAGATTAACAGTATATAGATTTATTAGCCCGCCTAATGGACTTATATCTGTTATCTTATTATTCATTAA
Source organism: Clostridium cibarium (assembly GCF_014836335.1). Taxonomy (GTDB): domain Bacteria; phylum Bacillota; class Clostridia; order Clostridiales; family Clostridiaceae; genus Clostridium; species Clostridium cibarium. The sequence continues at coordinate 75,087 of NZ_JACSRA010000003.1, read as the reverse complement.
TGATAAACTTATTAAAGAAGTTAAACTTTTCAATACACTAATATCACTAATACCACACCTATTAAGATCAAGACTCCCTAATTCAGTTAAATTACTAATCTGATTTATATCTAATGTATAATTATCAGTATCATCATTTATATATACTCCTAAAGATTTTAGCTTAAGCATATTACTAACAAAATTAACATTTCTTATCTTCGAAGAAACATTTAAGTTAAGAAAAGTTATATTTTTAGCATATTCAATTCCTGATAAATCCGCTATCTGCCCAGTATTATCATATATAGATAAGCTCTGCAGTTTTTCCATTTCGCTAACACTAATTTTGCCATCATTATTAGTATCAACCCCTTTATCTCTTAATGCTTGTAAAAAATATGTATCTGTAATATTGATTATTTCATCCCCACTTAATGTAGCTAACGCCTCAACTGTTTTTGATGTTGACATTATTGTTAGTAACGCAGCCATTATTACTGCAACCATTGTACTAAATCCCTTTTTCATTATTCTCCCCCTAAAAATTCAATATATTTTTTCGTTTGCTCTGATAATTCAAAGTTTGGTTTGTCTTTAACTTTAAAAGCTAATTCATCTGTTTGTTCTTCAATATTTCTAAGCATATTAGGAACTTCCTTAATATATCCTACATATTTTTCTCTTGAAGTATCATCTCCCACCCTTTCATAATAGTTAATAGCTCTTGCTAAAAGTTTTATATAATCCTCATATTCATTAATAGAATATTTGGCTATATTTAATGTTTTCTTTTTATAAAAGACCATATCTTCAAACTTTCCATCCATTGCTGCCACTAAAGCCTTTGCATTATAAGAAAGGTAAGACATCTTGTTTCTTTCTAATATATCGTCAGCTAAATCCCTAGCTTTTTCCTTTGAATCTGCACTTAATAGCAATTTAGTTTTAGCTACAGTATTTCCAGGATATAGCTCAGCGGCTATTTTATAACTCTCCTTGTATTCAGCAAAAAATGCTATAAAAAAATATAAACTTAAAATTGCAGTTGCCCCTAAAACTCCATAAGAAATTGTTAACTTTCTTCTTTTTTTAATAAAAATAATTTTAGAAGAAGCTTGTCTATAATCTAAAGCCATTATAAGTATTAAAAAAACAATTAAAAATTGCAGGTTAAAATCAAAAACAGATAATCCAGCTATAACTATAATTACATGCTTATGCATTTTATTAAGGCCTTTTGAAAATAAGCTGCTTACAATTGAAATAATAAATGCAATAGCTGCAATTATCCCTGCATCTAAAGCTATTTGTAAAAAATCATTATGTATATATTTTATTGAATATTCCCCAGTCTGAATTAATGGTTCCATATAGTAATATCCCATATATCCTAAACCAAGTGGTTTGTTCATAAAAAGTCTTATTCCATCTTTATAATAAAGCAATCTTCCAAGTAATGTACTTGATTCTGAAGAAATGGTTAAAAATCTGCCAAAACTTTGATAGCTTTCTGTAACAGCTACAAAGATTATAGAAAAAACAAATAGAATTATAGATAGCGTCATTAAAAACTTACGTAAATCTTTATTTCTAATAAATAGAACAATAAGTGATATTACTGTAACAACAAAAACACTTCTACTTCCTGTCATTAAAATTCCTACTAGTAAAATTGATAAAACACCTTGTTCTTTAAAGCCAATCTCTTTCTTGTAGCCTATTACTATAAATCCAATTAATAAAAATAAGGCAAAAGTATTAGAATACTGAAAGAATCCACCTAATCTATCTGCCATATAAAAACTTTCTTTAAGATTCGGAAATAGCAAAGCTCCTATGCATATTAAAACCATGCTTCCTCCTGAATACGGAATTACAGAAAAGACTTCATTTAATTGTTCTTTTTCAAATTGCATTAAAATAACTAAAAACGGAATAATAGGTACTATTTTCAAAAATCCAACAAATGCCATTCCCTTATCTATTGAATAAACCGTCACTAATAGATATGTAATTACAAAAATTATAATTGAAATAACAACAACATTAATAAATAATTTAACAGATTTTCTTTTTGAAATTAAATAGATTAAATAAGTGCATAATATAGCACATGTTAAAAACGCTGTAAACTCATAGTAAATTCCAAAAATAAAAGGTAATATAAACATTACTATCTTTAGTATCTTAAGCTCTTTTGAATCCTTATTTTCCATATGTATCCCCTGATTGTTTATTTTATGTTAATGCGATAATTATACCATAATATCGACTTATTTTGCATAATTTAATGTTCGTTTTTAGTATTTTTAAACCAAATTTATTTTTAATTATATTTTTTTGAAAAAGTAAAAATTTTTCACATAAAAAAGGACCAACTTAATAAATTAGCCCTCTATCACAACAATATTAAAATTATCTAGCCCAATCATGTATTACTTCTCTTACCATATCTAGCGCAGTACTTTTTCCTTCTCCAACTTTCCTACTACTTTTTATTCTCTTTACTATTCCATAATGATTTTTTAAAGACAATTTTTCTTCTCCTATAATTACCCATATAATTTTCTTAACTATAGGCCTAATAGATAATATTTCTTCTCCAACTCCATCTGTAAAATATATTACTATACTATCCTTAAGTCCCTCTTCTTTAATATATTCAAAAACTGGAGAAAATTTTGTAGATCCGTTATTAGCTGTTCTTTTTCTTATATCCTTTACTGATTTTAATGAATATACACTACGTATTTCATCATCACACTCTATAACCTTTATTCTACCTCTTCTATTGGCGGTAATAGCTAATACTTCTATCATTATTTTTCTAATATCTTCATCTGTCATACTAGCACTTATATCTATAGCAATTATTATCTCTGGAACACTGTTCGGAAGTTTCCCCCTTAAATCCATTCTATCTGGTTGCCTTCTGTCCCTTCTCGTGATTGTCTTTCTATAATCACTTTTTACTGATGGAATGAGCCTTCTTAAAATTTGTTCCCAAGATAATTCCTCTTTTTCATGAAATGATTTAATTATTTTCTTTAAATCTTCCGGAGCATTTTCACCATTAATACCTATAGCTATTTTCTTAGCATTTTCTTCTACAGTTTTTTTTGCCAGTTCGCTATTTTCCCATAACTTATGCGCTTTTGTAATATCAATTTCTCTAACTATAGTATCACTTTTTACATTCTTATCCCTATTAGTCACCCGTTTATTAATAGATCCTTGAATAGCTTTTGCATATTCTTCTATGCTTCTATCACCTTTTAAATCTATGTTATACTCCCTATTAACACCTTCTATTTTCTTTGCATTTGCAGGTAAATTTTTTATAAATTGATTAACTGATATATCTATTGCTATAGAAATTGCTTCACTACTATAACTATTTTTCAAGCTATTTACCCTCTCATAATGAGAATACATAATATGATATATTTCATGTTTAAATAATGCCACCATTTCTTTTTTTGTTAACTGCAAAAATAAAATTGGATTAAAATACATTATAAATCCAGAAACCCTTGGCAAAGTTGATATAGGCCAACTAATATCTAACCTAATACTTCTTTCAATCCTTAACATAAATGTTCCGAAAAAATCATCTTCACCATCTAGCATATCTATTATTACACTACCTACAAAATCAAAAAATTCTTTAGTAAAGTCACTCTTCAAATCTTCTGTAAACTTCATATCCATAGCTTTCTTTAAAAGTCTTTGCCTTTTTTCTTCAAACATATTTTTCACCTACACTCTAGTATAGATTTCAAAGAAGCTCTCTAGAAATTCATCACAATCTAATAACTTTTCATATAAATCCTTTCTATAATCTTTTCTGATTTCTTTCATAATTCCAAGCCTTAAATCTCTTGGATAAAGCTTTAAAATTTCTGACAGCCTAATAATATTACTTTCATTGTCCTTCCTTTCTACATAACTTAATGAATTTTTCATCAAAATGTATAACCTTGAATGAGATTCACCTTCTACTTCCTCTTTTATTTCAACAGGTAAAACTTCATAATTAAATAACTTTTCAGGAGATATTAGTTGTTTTTTTATATTTGATATGTAATTTGCAAAATCTATACATATACTTTCCCCTACATTACCTCTAACCACATTTAAAAATATATTTAATGAATATTTACTTCCAGGTGCTTTATATATTTTATAGGCCTTCGATACCCTTTCCCAACTTCTTGGTGTTGCCTTTAAGTTCTCTCTTGAATCTGGAGTATGAAAATACTCAGGAAAAGCAGATAAAAATTCAATTATATCTGCATGAATCTCACCTTTCCCCATTCCCCACTTTATCCATTCCTTTATATCCGAATCCATCTCTATCCAAACAAATCTATCTTCTTGAGCTAGATCCATATCCACAACTTGATACTCACTATCTCTAAAATTATCATATTTACTTGATGGATTCATGGCTGCTATTATACTTACATTTCCCCCCAAACTGTATCCATTTATCTCTCTATTTAATATAAGGTTCATAAGTTCTTGTTGCACTGCATGTTCACATCTGTTTAATTCGTCTACAAATAATAAAACTCTTTTGCCTTCTTCTAGAGCTCGCTTTATTTCAACTAACTTATAATGAGTTGCATATACCGTTTCCCCATTATTTACTGTTGGAAGTCCACCAATTTCTCCTTCTTTAAGAAGATTAGCATCTATTATAACTAAATGATATTTATTTTCTCTTGCTAGTTCATGAACCAAAGCAGTCTTTCCTATCCCACTTTCTCCAACTATTAGTGGAACCTCATCTGTTTCAATTATCAAGTTTATAGTCCCTAAAACTTCTGAATATTTCATTTCATCACCTCTTCTACTTGGAAAGTTTATAATCAACTAATAACTTTCTTTCTCTTTTAGTTCCATATTCTAACACTAAACTAATCTTATCCATTTCTAAAATTTCCAATTCCAAAAAGTCCTTCATATATTCTTTTGTAAACTCATCATTCTCTAATTTGTTCACTAATACTTCTACTACTAGCTCTGGCTCTATAGATTCATACAAATATTTAACTATCTTTATGTTATCTCCAATAAAAATCTTTAGCTGATCTATATCATAGCTACGAATAAAATGTATAGCTTCTTCATCTTCTACAATCGCTTTTCTTTTTACGATTAATGAAGGTTCTTTTATATATTTTATAGCTTGCCATGAATTTTCTATAGCCTTAATTTGCACTTTTTCCGAAGGATTTTCTATATATTTTATAGCATCATAATCTCTAATTACAGCTAATAAACATAACTCCTCATTGGGATTTTCAATATATTGTATTGCCCATCCTCTAGTATTAATTGCTTCTTTTTGAACTTCATAGGATGGATTTTTTATAAACTTTAATGAATTCCAAAGCAAATTTACAGCTAATTTTCCTAAATCATCTTCCACATCTTCAATGTATTGAATTGCTAAAGGATTACTCTTTATTGCCTCTCTCTTCAATTCAAAAGATGGATTCTTTACAAACTTAATTGCTATTCCGTTTTTCCTAATAGCTGCCAATATAACTTCAAAACTTGGATTTTTAATATTCTCAATTACCATAGGATTCTCTTTAACTTGTTTTAATAAAATTCTATCATCCATAATTTTTCTCCCATATATATTATTACATTTACATTGTATCATATAATAACTATTATTACTTAATAATTAAAAAGAAAACCCGTAAAAATATTTCTACGAGTTCTTTCTTTTAAAATTCCACTAATTCTCCCCAAATTTATCTATATCCTTATTTATAGCAAATAATAAATTATTAAGTTGCCATACTTCTCCTTCTTCAATTAACTTATTCAAAGATCTTTCATGTCTGTTTGCTTCTCCGACTCTTCCCAATGACTTAAGGGTTAATATTTGACTCATTATAGTAGAAATTATATCTGATTTTACCTCAAATAACTTTTGAGCATCCTTTATTTCATCTTTTATTTCCAACATCTCTTCATCTAGTTTAAATGCTGCATCTGCTGCACTCTTTAACTTTTCTTTTAATTCAAAAGGAATCTGCTGTTTATACTTGTAATTTAATGAATGCTCAATAGTAGCCCAAAAATTCATAGCTAATGTTCTAATTTGGAATTCTGCTAAAATCTCAACTGGTCCACTTGCCATATTTACTGGGTATTTTATTATCATATGATAACTTCTATAACCACTTTGTTTTACACTTCTTACATAGTCTTTTTCGTAGAGTATTTGCATATCTTTTCTGCCTCTTAATATTCCTACGACAGTATCTATATCATCTACGAATTGGCACATAATTCTTATACCTGCAATATCCTCTAATTCATATCCAACTCTACTTATTGGTATTTCAAATTTATTGGCCTTCTCTAATATACTAGATACTTCTTTTACTCTTCCTGTCACAAATTCAACAGGTGAGTACTCATTATTTCTTCTATATTCTTTTCTAATACTTTTAAGCTTTACCTTAAGTTCTTCTACCGCTTGTTCATAAGGCATGAGAAAGCTCTTCCAATTCGTACTTGCCATAAAAACCACCCTCATTTATTCCTTCTACATTATATTATATCAAAAAGTTTTTTTTTATAAATAAAAAAATTATGTTATAATTGCATTATAAAAATTATGTAAATTGAAAGGTAATAGAAATGACTGATAACGATGTACTAAAACATACATATGATAAAGAAATTGTCTGTCCAATATGTGAAAACAAATTCAAGGTGAAAATTGTAAAGGTTAATTCTCCGAGAATTACATCCAAGGACTCTGACTTTTTCATAAGATATTCAGTAGTAAATCCTTATTTTTACGACGTTTGGATGTGCAATCATTGTGGATATTCCTCTATGAAAGCAGATTTCCCAAAGATAAAAAGCTTCCAAAAGGAACTTGTGCTTGACGGTATAACTAAAAAATGGACCCCAAGAGTTTATCCTGAAAGCTTAACTGTAGATAATGCAATAGAAAGATATAAATTAGCTCTTGTAACATCTATGATTATTGAGAAGCCTAATAGTACAAAAGCTATGATTTTGCTAAAATTAGCATGGATGTATAGACTAAAAAAAGATGTAGAGAAGGAAATGGCATTTTTAAAACAATCTATAACTGCCTTTTTAGATGCATATAGTATGGAGGATTTCCCAATTTACGGTATGCAAAGAGATTCTATCTCATATTTAATTGGGGAACTTTATAGAAGGACTAATAACGAAAAGGAAGCTCTAACATGGTATTCTAAGGTATTTTCTACTGTAGGCGCTTCTCAGAAACTTAAGGACTTAGCCAGAAATGGCAAGGATTCACTTAAAAACAATATGATATAGAATATTCAGAAATTTTATTTTTATCCGAATATATTATTATGATATAATATATACATCCAGACAAAGAGGGGGAGATTTTTATGGGTCTTTTTACTAAGAATGAAGCCACTAATACTAGTAGTACCATAAATAATGATACTAAAGAGGTAATTACAAAACCTTCAGGAATTTCGCAAGATATTGTTTCTGAAGTCAATATATTAAAAACTACAAGCGATAATATCGCACATTCAATCAATGACATTTCTGATTCTGCAAGCACACTAAGTAATGCAACGGTTAAGCAAAGTCAAGAAATGGATAGTGCAACTAGTCTCCTTAGAGATTTTAGTGGTAGTATGGAAAAGTTAGCTTACAATATAACTAACGTTCAAATTGCAGTTTTTGATACTGATTCTTTGTCTAATGAAGGCATTAGTAAAATTGAAAAACTAGATTCCTCTTTGAATGACCTTCAAAGTGCATTTACTAGTTCTAGCTCAACTGTAAACGAACTAGTCTCAAAACTTGAATCTGTTAATAGTATTACTGATTCAATAAGCCAAATAGCTAGTCAAACAAATTTATTATCATTAAATGCTGCTATTGAAGCTGCAAGAGCTGGAGAAGCTGGTAAAGGCTTTTCAGTAGTTGCTGGTGAAGTTAGAAAGTTAGCAGAAAACTCAAAACAAGCAGTTCAAAGTATTACCAAAATATTAGATGAAATAAAAACTGACATAATAAACGCATCTAATGCAATGAATGCTGGTAATGAGGCTATAAATATCCAACAATCTACTTTATTAGAGACTAAAGATAGTTTTAATAGTATTAAAACTTCTATAGATGGGGCCACAACTGAAATAAATGATTGTATCGAAAACTTGGCTATGGCTGCAGCTCAAAAAGATGAAGTTCTAACTTCTGTGGAAGCTGCAAATTCAATATCTCAAGAGCACACTGCTCTTGCTGAAGAGATCGCTGCTACAATGGATATGCAAGCAACTAATGTCGATGATTTTAATAAAACCTTATCTTCATTAGTTAACAAATTAACAGATGAGAACTAATTTCTATCTTTATTGTTAGATAATTCATCTCATAAAAAGGCTGTTTTAGTTAGATTTGTTTTCTACTAAAACAGCCTTTTCATTTAATCATCTATAATCATCTTAGGATTAAAATCTATAAAATCTGCTGATGTCATTATATACTCCACTTCATTAAAGTAACCATTTAGAACTCTATTTAATGAAGGTCCATGAAGATGCCCATATATAACCTTTTCCACAACATACTCTTCCATAACACTAGTAAATCCTGATTCTTCAAATTTTTCATTCGTTGGTGGATAATGGAGCATAGCTATTATTTTACTATAACCAGCTTTCTTTGCTTCATCTAAAGAAAGTTTTAGCCTAATTAATTCTCTCAAATATATCTTTTTATCTTTTTCAGTAAATCTATCTGTACCAGGACATATCCAACCTCTAGTTCCACATATAGCATAATCTCTATACACAAAAAAGTTGTTTTGTAAGAATTTTGTTTTTTCAAACATAGAATTTAACTTACTTATGCTTCCCCACCAATAGTCATGATTACCTTTAGAAATAATCTTCTTACCTGGCAAATTATCTATCCATTCCAAATCCGTCAAACTATCTTCAGCTCTCATAGCCCATGAAATATCTCCAGCTATCAGAACTGTATCTTCATCTTTTACTTTTGTTATCCAATTTTCTTTTATTTTTTTATGATGTTCATTCCATTTCTCACCGAAAATATCCATTGGTTTATCATCATTAAATGCCAGATGTAAATCTGATATAGCGTAAAGTGCCATTAAGCTAATCACCTTTCTAGTATTTTATCTAAATCTGTAACATAGGCAATAACATGAGCAACAGCTTCATATAATTCTGGTGGTATGGAATCTCCAACATCTACATTACATAATAGATCTGTTAACTCTTTATTATATACAACTGGAACATCATTTTCTTCAGCCTTTTCAATAATTTTCTCTGCTATTAAACCCATACCTGCTGCTGTAACTACTGGAGCCTCAAAATTCTGTTCATAACTTAAAGCCGCAGCCTTTCTTCTTTGCTTCACATTATCACCCCTCCTACTTTTATTTCTCTACTTATCTTATATCTTAAATGATATTAGGTCAACACATTCTTCATTAAACCTTTATATCAATTGCATTTTGATTAGATTTATCAAAGAAATCCCTACAACTAGTCAAATTAACTTCCTCAATCTTTTTGCTTACTGTAATATTAACAAAGAAACCAATTTCCTGTAACATTTTAACTAGCTTATCCTTACTCAATTCTATTGGTTTAACAAATTGTTCTTCACATTTTAAATCTACTGTAAGATTTTTATCATGCACTGTTAAATATCCGTCTACCGTTCCTATATTTAATGTTTTAACAGCCACCACTACCTTAACATTAGTTTTATCAATTTTCTTATTATCTTTTCTATTATCCTTTATTATAAGCTTACAAGGATACTCTTTTCCTGACTTATTTACAGGTACATCCAAATAATAATACTCATTGCTTATAGAATTTAACATTTTAAAATCATTTATATTACTCTTAATAAAATCCATCACCTTCTCCATACCCTCACCTTTAAGTTGAGTATGTATCATAATATCCTTTATTATCTCCTTCATATTCTCAATCTTTTGATTTAATTCACTTTTAACTATCTCTGTTGAAGATGAATTTGTCTGGATACTATTATTCTTTATGGCTTCATTAATTACAGCCTTTTTATCTGCTATATTGGAATTCTGAATTCCCTTGTTCTGTATTATATCTTCTTTGCTAACTTTTGCGGTCGTAGAAAAAGCTTCATTAATTTTAGTTGAAGTCGCTCCTTGTTTTACAGAATTACCTTCTTCAGTAGTTTTTCCATTATTAATAATATTATTATTGCTAGTGTTAGCTCCGCCATTTTCCTTAGTTGAAGGCTTTTCTTCACTTAATTTAAGATTAATAATATCCATTAATTTTTCAGAACTGCTCTCTGATAGATGAACTTCTTTACCTAATATATTTGATACAACTTTATCAATTGAATCCTTTGTAATCCCCTCATTTGCTATAGTCTTTTTAATGCTATTCATTATATCTTCATCTGTCATAGATTCTAATTTTACAAGCATACCTTTAACTTCACTACTATTAAAGTTATTTTTTGTTTCTTTTATTATGTCTTTAAACGAATCCTTTACAAGTTCCATTTCATTACCACTTATTGACTTAATCAATGAAAGAATACTTAACTTTTCTTTAGTTGGAACATTTGCGTCATATATCTTCGATGCAATATTTTTTGATAAAACACTTTGTTCATTTTCTGACTCAATTGACTTAGAATTTATATTCTCTTCTAAATTTATATCATCTAAATTACCTTTAGGTAGATCCATTTTTTCAAGTTCTTTTGAAATCTTCTCAAAAAATTCTTTCATATTCCCATCTTCTTTAAAAAGCTTATTATAGCTATCTATGTTCTCTTTCGTAAATTCAATATCATTCTCTAAGAAAAGTAAAATGTCTTTTTCTCCCATTGTTTTAAAGCTATCGAAAAAATTATTTAAAGTAGATTTGATATTTTGCCCTTCTACACTTTCTAAATCTATTCCTCTCCCTGATATAAATTTATTTATGAATTGTTCTATCTCATTTGAATTGTTACTTATCTTTCCACTAAATGTAAGTACACTTTTAACAAATGATATATTTTCCTTAGTAAGCGGAATATTATGTTTAACCATTGCTTTCAATATATCAGAATCACTCTTAGATATACCTTCTTTATTTAAAAAATCATCTACAATATCACCGGATGAAGTTTTTTCTTTTCCTTGTTGCCCTTCTACTATTTTTAGTTTTAGCTTTCCATCTTCAAAACCTTCAACTTCAAATTGAACCATTCTTCCATCTTTAGAAATATTCTCACCCGTTAGCTCTGCTGAAAACTGCCATCCATCAGTTAATTTTACTACAACTTCATTTCCATCGCCTTCACTAACTATTCTACCTTTAAATGATTCCCCTACTTCAAAAGTCAACTTACTTGACACCTTTTTTTCATTAGCCTGATTTAACGTACCTACATTCCAAATTGCTGGCATATATACCTACCCCTTAATCCAATTTATTACTATAGTTATCGTATATAATTCCTTAAATATTAAGTGATTATTTATATTTATTTTTCCCATTTTATAAGAAATTAGTTTGTTTTAGCGTTATATGAAAAAAGCTTAGAAATTAATCTAAGCACTTTTTCACTATAAACTAAGCTAGTTCTATCTTATTATAATTCTTCTTTCCTCTTTTAATTAACGCAAATCCATCATTAAAATCTTCATCGTTTATAACTCTCTTAAAGTCTGTAACCTTTTCCCCATTTACGGAAAGGCCTCCTTGCTGAATTAGTCTTTTGCCCTCAGCTTTTGATGGCACAATCTTATTTTCTACAAGAACTTCAAGTAATTCCGTACCTAATTTATCTCTAGAAATTGTAACAGTAGGAACATTACTCATGTCTGCTCCCCCTGAGAATAGAGCTTTTGAAGCTTCTTCTGCCTTCTTAGCTTCTTCTTCACCATGTACAAGCTTTGTTACTTCATAAGCTAAAATCATCTTAGCTTTATTAATCTCAGCATCCTTTAAAGCTCCTAATCTTCTAACTTCATCCATAGGTAAGAAAGTTAACAATGCTAAACATTTTTCTACATCTGCATCATCAACATTTCTCCAATATTGATAAAAATCAAATGGAGACGTCTTTTCTGGGTTTAACCATAAAGCTCCCCCTACAGTTTTACCCATTTTTTGACCTTGGCTATTAGTTAAAAGTGTGCATGTCATAGCAAATGCTTCTCCCTGAGCCTTTCTTCTAACTAATTCTACACCAGCTATCATATTGGACCATTGATCATCTCCACCAAGTTCCATCTTACATCCATACTTTTGATTTAGCACATAGAAATCATATCCTTGCATTAGCATGTAATTAAATTCTAAGAATGATAATCCTCTTTCCAATCTTTGCTTAAAACACTCAGCGCTTAACATTCTATTAACTGAAAAGTGTGTCCCTACATCTCTTAGAAAATCAACATAGTTAAGACCTAATAACCAATCAGCATTATTCACTAATAGAGCCTTATCATCTGAAAAATCTATGAATCTTTCCATTTGTTTTTTTATTGAATCAACATTATGTTGTATTTGTTCTTTTGTAAGCATCTTTCTCATATCAGTTTTACCACTTGGGTCTCCAACCATAGCTGTTCCCCCACCTAGTAAAGCAATAGGTCTATGTCCAGCTCTTTGCATATGAGCCATAAACATCATAGCAATAAAATGTCCAACATGTAGACTATCTGCTGTTGGATCAAAGCCTATATAAAAAGTTATTTTCTCCTTTTCTAGCAATTCTCTTGTCTCCGCTTCATGAGTGAATTGCTTTATGTATCCACGTTCTAATAACTCATCTAATACATTAGCCATTATTTTACCTCCTGCTTTTAATTTATACATAATATATAGTATAACCTCAAAGACTAGTTTTATCAACTTATGCTTTGTATTTTTATCCCCTTCAGTAATCTTATTCCAAATCAAAAAAGATAGAAGCTTTTACTTCTATCTTATCTATCTAAATTTAATTACTTTCAAATCTAAGCTACATACTCTTTAATAAAATCAGGTATCTCTTGATTTTCATAATTTATATTCATATAAATATTTATTTCAAACTGTTTTGTTAACTTATAAATTCTTTTAAACCACTCTGATGACTCCTTTGTAGTGCCTGAATTAATTTTAAATACACCGTCAATATAGATATTTTCCACGTCATAATTTTCTGATATAATCCCACATAATAAACCATAAAATTCATTATAGCCTGTTATATTAAACTCATTAGTATTAATAAACCTAATCCTCCTATTTATTTGACTAATATGTCTATTATCATCATCAATGTATACGGAATCCCCTTTTGCCTCAGTTAACTGCTCATTTGCTAGATTAATCAAATTCTTGGTCTTTCCAGACCCTCTTTTATTGCAGAATACTTGTATCATTAGGACCACTCCTTTTCAATATATTTTAAACAATAACTAATTATCGTTTATAACTTAATATCTATGTTTATTGACCTAATTTTTATGTATTCAATATTAATACCTCCACATATTTAATTATTAATTCCAGTCGCAGTTATCTTAATTCTTTCACTCTATATAATATATTCTTAACATTCTTTAATATTTACTATTATTTTATACTAAACAATTTTATTTTCTCCAATCAAAAAAGATTATCTTATTTTAAGATAATCTTTAATCTAATCACTACATATCCTTATATAGAACTTTGTTCTTTCCTAGTTTTTTTCCCTTATATAACAATGTATCTGCTTTTTTTATAACTTGATTTACATTTCTACCGTCCCTAGGACAATATCCTATTCCAAAGCTCACAGTAATAGTTTTGGAAATAAAGTCTCCCCTTATGATATTGTTTTCAACACTACTTCTAATACTTTCTACTTTATTATAAACATCTTTTATATCATTAAAACCTTCTATAAATAATATAAGTTCTTCTCCTCCATATCGCGCTAAAATATCCTTAGGCTCAAGATGAACTTTAATTATTTCTGTTGTTTCAATTAAAACCTTATCTCCAAACTGGTGTCCACACTCATCATTTATCTTCTTAAAGTCATCTAAGTCCATCATGATTGTTGCAAAAGGCATTTCTTTATTTTCATCTACCTTTTTCTCTACTAATTCAAAAAAATGCCTCCTATTATATATTCCGAGTAACGGGTCTCTCTTTACAGTTTCCTGTAATTCTCTATATAACATAGAATTTTCTAAAGCAATCGCTATTTGATTAGATATAGCCTTAAGAAATTTTGCATGTTCCTTAGTAAAAAAATTATACCTGTGATGTTCTACTAATATAAAACCAAAAAACTTTTCTCTTAATTTTATAGGCATTCCCATAACTGAACATATTGTAAATTCACTACCATCATATTTTCTAATGCCATCTTTATAATTTAACAAATAATTCTGACCTGAATTAATATAAGCTTTTTCTTCTCTAGTTAATTTAAGTTTCTTTCCTTTAATGTTTGTCACCTTGATTTCTAACATGTTGTTTTCTTCAATAAATATTGTAGAATACGCTACTCCTAATAGTCCCAACACCATGTCATTTATCATTGCAATCAAATTTTCATTACTTAAAAAGGAATTAATATACTTGCTTATCTCAACAATATTTGCAAGAACATTTATGTCTTCTTCTAGTTTAATATTTCTTTTGGATAGCTTTTGTAGTTGCAGTTCAGTACTAGTTTGATAGTTCTCAAATTCTAATTTGAGTTCTTCATAATTTAAGGTATCCTCTTGCATTTTCCCACCCAACCTTATATGTAATTATATTCTAAAACAATCATATTTTGTAATCAATTATATGATACCCCTTTTCCTTTTCTATATCAATACGAAAAACTTTCAATTAATCTGTTTTTTAATCACATACTGCCCTTAACTAAATTGCTACCTTCAATAATCAAATTTACTTCTGTTTTTAACTTTGTTCTAGATAATACATTATCTAAATTCACATTAGGATGTTTTTCTTGTAACAACCTAGTAACTCCAAATATATCTATCCCTTTTTCTTTATAATTTTTAAACAGTTCTTCTTGATAATTTTTAATCTTCCACTCTTCATTAGCCTTAATTTGATTTATAACATCATCATTTACAATAAGTTTTCCTTGAATCTCTCCTATGGCTGCTCTAATATTTATATCCTTCTCTAATACTATTTCATCACCTTCTATTGTTATTCCAGTATTATTATCCTCTTCCAATATATCAAGAGTAATTAATTTATCTATCTCTTCTGGATTATGAACTTCAAGTGTACCTTCCCTAATGTTATCCATTAAGATATTATAAGTTAAAGCATCCTTTTCTTCTAGCCTATCTACAATATGATTTTCCTTTATTACAACTCCTCCATTTAACTGAATCTTACTCTGAGTTTCGTCATTCTTAACCTGTAAGGCACTCATAAGACTAACATTATCACCAGTTAATCTATCAGTCATATAGTCTTTTACATTTGACTTAATAATACGTCCATTATGCTCATTCCTATTTATAAGTTCATCTAAATACATCCCTAAATATTCTTCATCATTATTACTTATCTTCAGTAAATTTTCGATATCCCCATAAAAAACAAACATATAAGGTTTAAAACTCAATTGTTGATTATTATTTATTAAATTAATATAACTCTTTATTCCCTTTCGAACTACCTTTTCTGTAAATATATATGCTCTTATCTGACTTAAATCTATTCTATTGCTTGATGATATATTTATATCCCTTATCGCTTCAAGTGCAGTCTTTCCTTGACCCTTAAATAATATTCTTTTACCTTTATCCGAACTTTCTCCTGCATCTCTATAGGGTCTCATACAATCCAAATATAAAATCACATTATTGTATTCATCAACATCAAAAATGACAGATGTAGCAAAGGTAATCCTATTTATTTCTCTATAGTTAAAGCATCCACCTAAATTTATTGATAAAATTAGCACAAATAAAATACTAATTACCCTTCGCTTCATTTCCATCTTTCCTACCTTTCTCTATAACATTATTAGAAATTTTATTTAAATTCCCCCTAAATATAATATCTTTGAATTTATGACTTGTAACACTACCAATTGGGAACAGATAAGGAAATCCCCCAGTTTCTAATTCCCCAAGCATTGCTAACAATATTAGCGATATTATAAAAAATCCTGGTAATCCAAATAAAGAACTTACTATAGTAATTACTATAGACCATATAGACATAGCGCCATATAACTTAGGTGTTAGGAAATAACTTAATGTACTTGCAGCAACAACTATTATTGTTGTTCTCGAAGCTATTCCTGCTCCTACTACAGCATCTCCAAGTATTAATGCTGCAACAATACTCATTGCCCCACCAATTGGCTGCGGTAATCTTAAACCTGCCTCTTTAATTAACTGAAAGGCTATCATCATAACTATGACTTCAACTATAGTAGGAAGCGGCACTCCAGCTCTAGCAACAGCTAATCTAAAAATAAATAAGGATGGTATAAGAGCGAAATGATGAGTTAATACAGCTACATATAAACCTGGTAAAAAAGTTGCAATAAAAAAAGAAATCCATCTTAGTAATCTTGTAAAATTAGCAAAATACTTATTGGTATAATAATCATCTGGAGCTTGAAAGTTTTCTAAAAAAAAGTATGGTAAGGTTATTACAAAAGGTGTTCCATCAACCATTACAGCTACCCTTCCTTCTAATATTCTAGCAGCAACTTCATCTGGTTTTTCAGTATATCCAACTGTATCAAAGGCACTATTTTTCTCTCTTAGAGTATCTTCTATATAATTGGTATCTAAAATAAATTTCAAATCTAGATTTTTAACCTTTGATTTAACATACTCAATCAAATATTCAGGAGCAATACCTTTAATGTAAGATATGCACACAACTGTTTGACTATTTTCCCCTACATACAGAGGCTCAAATTTCAAATTTGCATTTTTAATTTTCCTTCTAATTAATGATACATTATCTACAAAAAGTTCTGTAAATCCCTCTCTAGGTCCCTTAAGTACAGATTCAGTTACAGGAACCGCTATTCCTCTCCTAACAAATCCCTTTACTTCACAATATATTATCTCTTCATATTCATGAAATAGTAAGATTATATCCCCTGATAATATATGTAATATCGCATCATCTAATCCTTTAGCATAATTAGCAATATTTATATTCAATACCTTCGTTAATATATCTTCTATTTCATTACATTCATTAGTCCTATTTTTTAATGGAGTAACAATGTATTCACTGATAAATTGAGTACTACACAAATCATCAATAAACACTAATGTACATTGTCCTAGGCTCGTTGTAATTTCCCTATACTTTACGTCAAAAGAACCTTCGAACTTATCTTTAACATACTTTACATCTTCAATCATAATCATCACCTAAAGATATTATCCCTCTAAAAAGGTTTAATATTCCCTTTTTAGAGAATACTAAAATTAAATATTAATACTAATAAATCTAAGGAGGAGTTTTTGTGAACAAAATGTCAACAAAACATTTTATGTTTTTTATAATAGCTACATCTACAATTGCGTTACGCAGTTATTCTTCTATTTTTATAACTCACGGTGGAAGAGATACATGGCTTATTTCATTAATTGCATCCGCCATTATACTTTTTTATTTTTTACTATTAACCAAGATATGCAAGGCTACAGACACTTATAATTTAAATATCATAATTAGTAATTCATCTTATACGTTTCTAGGAAATATTCTTAAATTATTATTTGCTCTAGGATTACTTTTAGCAGCTATCGAATCAAGTTCAGTAGTATCAAGTTCTATCCATAGTAACTTCTTTCTATCGACGCCTATTTGGTATTGTTTACTGTTCATTATAATTTCAGGAGGCTATATATTAAGTAAAAATTTTAATTCTATTCTTAGCCTAATTATAGTAACTGTTACATTAGTTATAATTGGAGACTTTATACTAACACTTTTAGTTCTAAAATATTTAGACTTTAGCTTTTTACTTCCTTTAATACACAATGGATTTTCATACGACAAATGGATTTCACTATTTCTTATTTTAGGATCATTTTCTTCTATAGCTATTACATTGCCATATTTAGAATACTTAAATAAAAAGGCTTCCTTATCAAAATATAGCAGTATTTCAGTTGTATTTTGTGGAATAATTATTACTCTTTCATTTTTATCAGCTATTACATTCTTTGGCCATGAAATGGCTTCAGATATTTTCTATCCTGAATATGTAGAAGGTCAAAGGGTACAAATTGCCTCATTTTTAGAATTTGGTGAGCTATTTTATATATTTAGAAGTGTATGTATGTGGTTTATTAAGTATATTTTAGCTTCATATGGAATAATATTATTATATAAGGATAAAATTAAAGATAAGAAGCTATTTATATTTTTATATAGCCTAGTAGTTTTGACAATATCATTTAAACTTACTGAAGATCAATATTTCTTATTTTCTTCATTGAAATCATTACAATTTATAAATATATTCATATTTATATTTATTCCTGTAATTACTTTCATAATGTATTACTATAAGAAAGATAAAAGTATTCGTAAGGCAAAATGAATATATCATCTTTACTGACTATAAATTTTATAAATATATATTATGGTAATTCTCTATGATCCTAACCCTTTCCTTAAGATTCAGGTAAGGTTAGAATTATTAAAGTCAATTTACCCATGAATTTTAAGGAGGTTAATTTAATTTGGAAGACAAAACAATAACATGTAAAGATTGTGGGAAAGAATTCATATTTACTGTAGGGGAACAGGAATTCTTTAAAGAAAAAGGATTTGAAAATGATCCTGTAAGATGTCCAGATTGCAGAAAAGCAAGGAAAGCTGAAAAACTAAGTAATAGAAGATAAAAAAAACTCTAGCGTTTACCGCGCTAGAGTTTTTCACTTATATTAATTAAGGACTTTTTTCTTGGCTGAAAGAATAATAGCACTAAGCGGTATTGAAATAATTATTCCTGTAGTAACTTGAACTATATTTCCTAATATATCCTTAAATGCGAAAGCCAATCCTTCCATAAGACCAAGTCTCTCTGTTAAAAAACCTGCAAGTATTGTACCTGCAAAAAAATATCCAACTACCATAAAAACTCCACTTACTATAAAAGCAAAAATATATTCAATCTTAAATCCAATATGATCATCTTTTCTTTTTAATATATTCTCTATTATTGCCCCTGATATATATGCCATAGTACCTTTTATTATAAAAGTAAATGGTGCCCACATAAAATAACCACCTATCACATCAACTAAAAGCATTCCAAAAGCGCTTGCAATGGCTCCCTTCTTTTTACCAAGTACAACTACTGATAAAAAAACCATACAATCTCCTACATGTACGAAGCCTCCAACTGTTGGTACTTTAATTATGCTTCCTGCAATAAATACTAAAGCTATCATTAATGCTGTAAGTACTAAATCTCTTGTACTTAAAATTCTTATATTTTTCAATTATAATGCCCCCTTATTTATTATATAGAACATTATATTCAAGGATTTAGCCATTTGCAAATGTACCGATATAATTAAAATGTATTATTAATTTTAATATGGTAATACTAATTTATATAACCGTAAAACTAAAGAGGAGTGAAATTAATGAATATAGCCAAATGGATGTTAGGTATTATAATCTTCCTATTATTGTCACTGCTTATTCTAAGCTATGGTGAATATTCAATTCTTGTAATACTTACACTTTCAACTATAGCTTTTATTACTTCTACTATCTATGAAAAAAAGAGACATTACTAAAGCTGATTTTTTATATCAGCTTTTTTTATATACTGTTAATTTCATTGACAGTTAAATTGGTAAATCCTATAATATAGGTATTAATCAAGCTTTAGGAAGAGGTGTTTTTAGTGTCTGAAAACCTTAATAATGAAAATAAAAAGGTTATTTTTAGTGGAATCCAACCATCTGGAGATTTAACTCTCGGAAACTATTTAGGAGCTTTAAAAAATTGGGTTAAACTTCAAGATGATTATGATTGCTACTTTTGCATCGTTGATTTACACGCAATAACTGTTCGTCAAAAACCAGCTGACTTAAGAAGAAGATCATTAGAATTATTATCTATATATATTGCTGCCGGTATTTCTCCTGAGAAAAATACTTTGTTTATACAATCCCATGTTCCAGCTCATGCAGAATGCTCATGGCTTCTAACTTGCAATACATACATGGGTGAACTAAGTAGAATGACTCAATATAAAGATAAATCTCAAAAAATGGGAAGCTCAATAGGAGTTGGTTTATTTAATTATCCTTCTCTTATGGCTGCTGATATTCTTTTATATAATACTGATTTAGTGCCAGTAGGAAAAGATCAAACTCAACATCTAGAACTTACAAGAGATATCGCTACAAGATTTAACAGTACTTACAGTGACACATTCAAGATTCCAGAAGGATACATACCAAAAGAAGGTGCAAAGATTATGGATTTACAAGAACCTCTTAAAAAGATGTCAAAATCCTCAGATAATCCAAACTCCATTATACTTATTATGGATCCTCCTGAGGTTATTAGAAAAAAAATCAGTAGAGCTGTTACTGATAGTTTAGGTATTGTAAATTATACTGATGATCAACCAGGCGTTAAGAATCTTTTAAATATACTATCTGCTATAAAAAGAACTTCTCCTGAAGAATTAGTTTCTTATTATAAAGGAAAAGGATATTCCGATTTAAAATCTGATGTTGCTGATGCAGTAGTTGCCGAACTTGAACCTATCCAAAAAAAGGTTCAAGAACTTTTAAAAGACAAGTCTTATTTAGAGTCTATTTATAAGGAAGGAGCTCAAAAAGCTTCTTATGTAGCAAATAAGACACTTAGAAAAATGCAAAAGAAAATAGGTATGATCCCTAGATAAAAATCCGCTTAGCGGGTTTTTTTCCTTTGTAATTTAATTATTACTAAAGTATAATTATGTATGTTAATAAAATTAGAAAGAGAGATTTACCATGTTAGATAAAATCAAAAATTTTCTAAGCAACAATATTTATTTTTGCTTATTTTATTTATTTATAAGTTTATGTTTTGTAACAATTTTAAAGGAAATACCTTATATTTCAAGTATATTTCCAAAGGTTGCAATTGTATGGGGACTACTATTAGTCTTAATTCATTCAGTAAAAATAATAAAAAGAAGACCTAACTTAATTGAATTAGCGTTATTTACATTTTTAATGATTACGTTATTTTCCAACTTGTTTTTTTATAAGTCAACTGAAAACTTAAAAATATGGATTGAAAACTGTATAATTCTACTTGGAATATTTTTTATCAACTTAGATAAAACCGAAAAACAATTACAAAAAGAATTAAATATATTCTCACATTTTATATCGATATTCACTTTTATTTTTTCTATTGCTTCAAACATCTTATTCTTCTCCGGAATAAGCTTTACAATTAATGAAGTAATCTATGGTGCTGGTGATGGTAAGGGGTTTCAAGGTTTGTATATATATAAGAATGCCCTTGCTATAGCTTCAGGTATTGGCTTAGTAGTAACATATTTTTTACTACTAAAAAATAGAAATAGTAATTTAAAAGTAAAAACTTTTTATGTAATTAACATAGTGTCTCAGTTGTTGCCATTTATATATTCAGGAGGCAGAAGTGCATATTTTCTAATTATTGCAATTCCTTTTGTCTTAGTATTTATGAGAATTAAAAACAAATATTTTAGAAGAGCACTTATTATCTTGCCTGCTATATTAGGTATAGTGAGTTTTGCTATATTTCATGAAAAACTATATGATTTACTATCTGCAAGAAATGAACTGTGGTATTCAGCTTGGCTAGTTATTAAAAACAATCCTATATTTGGGGTAGGAAATGCCGCTTTGGTTAATACTGTTTATGCTGCTAGACCAGGTGTAGTATTACCAGGAATAGAATCAGGTGGACTGCATAATATATTCCTACAAATATTAACAGCCAATGGATTAATTGCATTAATAGTATTCTTATCTATAATATTATTTTCATTCTCATATTTAATTAAGATTTTAGATCGATCTTATGGAAATATGAAAAAGATTGATTTCACTATATTTTCCTTATTAGTCGGCTCTGTTTTTGTTAATTTATTTGAAAGTAACCTAATATATATTGTAAGTTTTATATCTTTTATTTTCTGGACCTATCTAGGATATTTTATCTCAATTAAGTCTAAAAAGAATAGATTATAAAAGCAAAGGATTTAATATATGAAATTATATATTAAATCCTTACTTTTTATTTTTCCCATGGCTTAGTGTTTAAATAATCTATAAACCCATCTCTTAATTCTGGTTTTCTTAATGCATATTCAATAGTAGCTTGTAAGAAACCAAGTTTATCTCCAACATCATATCTTCTTCCTTCAAAATTATAAGCATACATGGCTTCTTGACTAATTAATGTCTTCAATGCATCTGTTAATTGAATTTCCCCACCCTTGCCTGGATTTGTATTCTCTAATATTTCAAATATTTGTGGTGTTATTATATATCTTCCTAGAATAGCAACATTACTTGGTGCATCATCTTCTGATGGCTTCTCTATCAAATCTTTAACCTTATATACCCTATCTTCTATATGAATTCCATCTACAATTCCATACTTTGATACATCTTCATTTGGTACTGTTTGAACTCCAAGGATTGTTGTTTTATATTCACTATAACAATCTATAAGTTGCTTTAAACATGGCACTTCACTATCAACAACATCATCACCTAATAATACTGCAAAAGGTTCATTACCTACGAAAGTCTTTGCACAATGTATAGCATGCCCTAACCCTTTAGGTTCTTTTTGTCTTATGTAATGAATATCTACCATATCTGATATATCTCTTACTACCTCTAATAGCTCTGACTTCCCTGTCTTCTCCAATTCCATTTCTAGTTCAACTGATTTATCAAAATGATCTTCTATACACTTTTTATTTCTTCCAGTAATTATTAATATCTCTTCTATTCCAGAAGCTATAGCTTCCTCTATGATAAATTGTATTGTTGGTTTATCAACTATAGGTAACATTTCCTTTGGTTGAGCCTTAGTGGCTGGCAAAAATCTTGTCCCCAGTCCTGCTGCAGGTATAATAGCTTTTTTCACTTTCATAATAATATCTCCTTTACATCTCATATCACTAAATATATTCTAACATAACTCAAAGTGTATGTTAATTGAATTAAAAACAATATAAAATTTTAGGTTTTTGCAATGTCATTTTTTATTGTAATCCAAATGCATATATTATATCGCATTGAAGTTCAAACAGCACCATTAATTATAGCTACTGGATTAATGATACTTAAAAATAAATAAATAAAAACAGATTGTTAAAATCTGTTTTCTATTTATTTTATTCTGTTTTCATCTATAATTTTTTCTAATATTACTACTCTTTGTCCTAAATCTTTTACTTGTTCTTTAAGTAAACTAACTTGCTCATTTTGTCTAAATAGCAAATGTAGTATAAATACTATAGCCACTAAAAACAATAATGATGGTGCATATTCTATTCCTATCAAATTTGATAGATATATTATAAGATTAGGGAAAATTGCAAGTATTAACACAACTATTGACCCTAGCATCCATAAAAAGCTATCTCTTTCAAAAAACTTCTTTTTCTTAACCTTTGATATTATTGATATCATAAAAAGTATTGCTACTATAATAAAAAATATACTTGCTAACATTTGTATCTCCTTCTTTCTATAAAGCTAATTTTTTAATCTCTTGTGTTTTATTAAAATTAAAAAAATGCTATAAAACATTCCTACCATATAAGAAATAGGCGACCAAATACCCGTATGCATACTTTCCCCATAAATTCTTTCCTTCATTTTAACTGGTGCTTCTTTTATAGAATATCCTTGCAAAAGCATTTCTATTATTAAATTGGCATCAGGGTACTCAGGATAATTATTGATTTTAGAATACTTCTCATATACTTTTCTATTTAAAACTTGTAACCCAGATGTAGGATCTGTTATTTCTCTTTTACATGCCATCTTTATTATCTTTTGGAATATTGATGTCCCTATTTTTCTAAAAAATGCATGATTATAATCAGTTTCTTCTAAAAACCTTGATCCTATAACAATATCACATTCATCAGACTTAGCTATTTCATATAACTTTGCTAACTCTTTTGCTACATGCTGGCCGTCACCATCGAATTGAGCTACATACTTGTAATTTTTATGTAATGCATATTTAAACCCTGTTTGCACTCCACCTGCATACCTTAAATTAAAAGGAGTTGTAATATAATCTACTTCTTTTTCCTTAATAACATTTAAAGTATTATCTGTTGAACAATCATTTACAATTAAAATATCCGCCTCTGGAATATCTCTTTTAAGCTCATCGATTACCCCCACTATATTCTTTTCTTCATTATATGCTGGTACAATTACCAATAGCTCCTTCATATGTTCCTCCTATTTATATAAAAACATAAATATATTACTAAAATTTACTTCTTGATACTGCGAAATATCCAATAAAGTATATCACCTTTTTAATTTATTGTCTATATAAAACTCTAGGCATTTAAACAGCTAAATACCTAACTTCACCTTATTCAATTTGTTAAACTTAATATGTTTAGCTACAAAAATTTGCTAATTCTTATTTATATCCATCTGGATTACTGTTCTGCCATCTCCAAGAATCTTTACACATATCATTAATATCTTTTTCTGCTTTCCAACTTAATTCTACATTTGCTTTTGTTGGATCTGCATAGCAACTTGCTACATCTCCAGCACGTCTTCCTACTATTTTATATGGTATATCTTTTCCTGACGCCTTTGAAAATGCATTAATTAATTCAATTACACTATATCCTTTACCTGTACCTAAATTGTATGTCACCAAACCTGGTTTTGATGCCAACTTTTGTAGTGCTTTAACATGGCCTTTTGCCAAATCTACTACATGTATGTAATCTCTAACACCAGTACCATCTACAGTATCATAATCATTACCAAATACACTAACCTCTTTTAGCTCTCCAATAGCTACTTTTGTTATATATGGCATAAGATTATTTGGTATTCCATTTGGTTCTTCCCCAATTAACCCACTTATATGTGCACCTACAGGATTAAAATATCTTAAAATTCCTATATTCCATGTGTTATCAGCATAATAAATATCCCTTAACATATCCTCAATAATAAGTTTTGTTCTACCATAAGGATTTGTAACCGATAATGAAAAATCTTCCTTTATAGGCATAACTTCAGCATTTCCATATACAGTTGCTGATGAACTAAATATAAAATCTTTAACGTCATACTTTTTCATAAGTTTTAGTATTACTAAAGTACTAATTAAATTATTATAATAATATTCTAATGGCTTTTCCACAGACTCACCTACAGCTTTTAATGCCGCAAAATGTATTACTGAATCAATCTTGTTTTCTTTAAATACTACCTCTAAAGATTCTTCATCAGTTTCATCAATATTATAGTAAGTTACTTTTTTCTTCGTTATTTGCTCAATTCTATCTTTAACCAATTCCTTACTATTAAATAAGTTATCAACAATTATAACATCCATTCCTGCTTCTAATATTTCAATTGATGTATGACTTCCTATGTATCCTAATCCTCCGCTAATTAAAACAGCCATTTAACTATCCACTCCTATCAAACCTTATGCTACTAATAAAATCATCGAGCTAATTATCTCTCACAAAATCATTTGCAATTTGCAACATAATCTCTTAACTTTATATTTACAAATTAGTTCTATAATTTAAATATCCTACTAATTATTTTACCATAACTTATACTATATGTGAAGTTTACACACTTACACTTAGCTACTATATCTCATATACTTTAACTACTTTTTTAGTTCCAAAATAACAAATATCTTAAAAATAAATTAAAGCACTTATCGTGCTTTTATATAATATTATATCAACTCTATTTTTTTATACTAATTAAAACTACCCCAATTAATATAAAAATTGTTCCTATAACCTTGTGAACCGTAAAGACTTCATTAAACACAAAAACAGCAAATACAGCTGTCAATACTTGCACTATTCCTGTAGTAATAGGATATATGTATGACATATCAAATATTGTTAGCAAAAACATATATAACAAAAAGCTACCAATATAACATAATAACCCCACAATTGACAAAAGACTTATTTTCATGCTAAAAACACCCGTAGATACATTTAACAAAAAGTCTTTTTGACATCCTAATTTAAATAGAACCATCCCTGCTACTGAAAGTGTTAGATATATTGCTACTATTATATAATTTCCCATTCTTACCTCCTTCATATAACTCCTCTATTCTCTCCATCTCTAATAAATTTCTGTTCTTCCCTAAATAACTACAAATCTATAATTAACATTTTAGAATGCATTCCTGCATTTTTACACAAAACAATCAATCAAATTATATCATGCTTTAATTTAATAAACAACAACGTCATAGAGAAATACTTAAAAACTTTATCATAAAAAAACATTCCTTATCTCTTACTAAAAACAAAAAAAGAGTGAAGAAATAATTTTCAAATCATTTCTTCCACTCTCAATTTCTAATTTAATATCTTGCTTTTACTGCTTGAGTAATTCCATTAGCAGTTGCTTGTTGAATTGAATTGTTAGCTAACAAACTAGCTTCTGTTGGATTTGAAATATATCCACATTCAACAAGTATTGCAGGCATCTTAGTATTTCTAAGAACGGATAAACCAAATCCTAAGCTACTAACATCGCCTTTTCCACCTCTATTTGCAAATCCAGTATTTGAACTAATTCTTTCCGCTGTGCCTATAGCTAAATCACGTGATTTAGTAAATTTATCTGGATTATGTGGAGGCATTCCTGCATCTCGTTCATTTGAAGTTCTCTCAGTATAATATACTTCTGACCCTCTAGCAGTAGTATTAGGCTCTGCTGAATTATGATGAATACTAATAAACAAGTCAGCATTTAAATCATTAGCTAATATCGCTCTATTACGCAAACTTGTATTTAGGTCATCCATAGATCTTTCTCCTAGGCGTCTTGTCATAACTACTTGATACCCTTGAGCTTGAAGATTACTCTGAAGCTTTATTGCAACTAGCATATTTAGTTCTGTTTCACTATAATATACTCCATTAAAACTTGAATCTGCTCCATAGTCACCACCGTAATTATGACCTGGATCTATTACTATCAAAGTATTCTTTTTCTTATAATAGAATGTACTTGTTGATGTTGCAACAGTTCCATCAATTCCTATTGATTCTACTTTAAGAGTATGCCTAGGTCCAACAGCTAAATTGCTAATTCCTATTGAAAGTTGATATCCACAAAGTTGACTAGTCTGATACCCTGGAAAAGCAGCTATTACATCTGGCCTATTCATAGTTAATGTTGGGCTTGCAACTTTATTATCATCGACATATACATTTATTTTACTTATGCCTGATTCATTTAATGTCCATCCACCAACATATAAACTATCAGATTGCTCTACTCTATTATTACTTGGAGAATCTATATTTACCATCGGATTCTTCTTTTGAATGTTAACTGATACCAATGAAAAATGCGTTCCTCCATCATTACCATATTGTCGTACTTCAACTGTTTTTCTTCCAGGTGCAACATCGTTTATATCTACTGTGGCAGAATATCCACTTTTATCCCCATTAGCATAACGAGGAAAAGCTTTTGCTACATCAGTCCTTGATATTCCTAATTGTGCAACACCTTTATATTTACCATCAACATATATCTCAACTTTACTAACTCCACTTGGATTTAGTGCCCATCCAGATATTTTTAAAGTTTTTCCACTTATTGATTGTTCAGATATTGGTGTATCTATACATTCTATTGGTGTAGGCTTATTTATATTTATATTTATGGATACACTAGATTTTGATCCATCATTTCCTACTTGTTCAACTCTTAGTTTTCTAACTCCACCTTTTATATCTCTGATATCAATATTAGCATTATATCCACTTTTATCAGCATTTTTGTACTGTGGATAAACAGTCTTTACATCAGGTCTTGATATTCCAGTATTTGCTTTACCTAAGAGTACATCATCAATATAAACATTAACTTCCTTAATTCCAGTTGCATTAAGTACCCATCCTCCAAGAGAAAGAGTACTACCATCTATAGATTCTCCATATCCTGGATAATCTATACATCCAATTGGCTCTGGCCTATTAATAGTTATTGGAATTTCTACAGAACTACCTGTCCCATCATTTCCTATTTGTTCTACTTTGATTTTTCTGCTTCCATTTGGTATATTATTGATATCTAAGTTAGTTCTAAAACCACTCTTTTCAGCATAATTATATTGTGGATAAACAGCCTTTACATCAGGTCTTGATATTCCTATTGAGGCATCTTGGACATAAGTTCCATCTATATAAACCTTCACTTGCTTTATTCCAGCTGGATTAATTGTCCATCCACTTATAGTTAAATTATCGCCAGACACACTTTGCCCATTTCCAGGTGTATCAACAGTTGTTATTGGTTGTAATTTTGCTATATTTATCCTAGCTTCATTAGTATATACAGTACCATCATTTCCTGTTTCTACTACTTTTAATATTTTTTCTCCACCTGCTACATCTTCGATGTTTACTTCTTTACTAAATCCACTAATTGCTGCATTTGTATATTGTGGGTATACTGATTTAACATCTGGTCTTGGTTGGCCTATTGTCGCTGATCCTTTTGCTATTCCATCTACAAATATATCTACACTTTTAATATTCGAACTATTAAGTGCCCATCCACTTACATTAATGGTTTTGCCATTAACTTTAGCACCATCTATTGGTGCATCAATACATCCTATAGGATTAGGTTTATTAATGTTAATATTTGTTTTCATACTAACTGAACTACCATCATTACAAACTTGTTTTATTTCAACAATTTTATTTCCACCAGCAATATCACTTATAGATACTGTTTTAGAAAATCCACTGTTAGCTGCGTTAGTATATTGTGGATATACTGACTTAACGTCTGGTCTTGCTAAATTAATATCTGCGTTTCCTTTAAACTTTCCATCTACATAAATCTGAACTTCTTTAACTCCAAAGTTATTTAGAACCCATCCTCCAACAAAAAGCGAATTACCACTTATAGTTGAATTATTAGATGGTGAATCGATATTCATTATAGGCGCTGGTCTATCAATATTTATCGTTCCTTCTGAACTAAATACTGATCCATCAATTCCAGTCTGTCTTATCTTTACAGTTCTTGTACCACCTTGAATATCACTTACGTCTAAATTTGCAGAAAATCCACTTTTATCAGCATTCAAATAATTTGTATATACTGCCTTCACATCTGGTCTTGCTATACCATAAGTAGCATTTCCTTTTGATTTTCCATCAACAAAAACTTCTACGCTTTTTACTCCACTTGGATTAATAGCCCATCCGCTTATTGACAATTTGTTACCAGCTACATTAAGCATATCTATGCATTGTAAAGGTGTAGGTTTATTCAAATTAATTTTAATTGTATCATTGTCTATTGTTCCATCATTTCCATAGTATTTTACTGTAATAGTTCTAACCCCATTACTTAAGCTCTTCATATCCAATGTCGATTTATAACCACTTATATCTCCAGTCATATATCCAGGATAAGCGTTAGCTACATCTGGCCTTGATATTGTACATTTGGTTGTACCTTTTAATTGCCCATCAACATATATTTCTATTTGTTTAATTCCACTTGGATTTAAAGCCCAACCTGTTACTTCAATTTCATTGCTTGTAACAGTACTATTATATGCAGGACTATCAATTACACTATGACCAACACTATTAGTTTGCATTATTGCTAAATTATTGTATAAATTTAACACTTCCAACCCATAAGTATTACTTGGTGCCCAACGTCCTCCAAGAGCCACAACTGTCCTAGCAGTTCCTTTAATACTAGCAAATTGTCTAGAATCATATGTATCACTTCTTGGATATCCAACAGCACCAGCATATAAAGCTAAATGATCAAGATGAGCTTGTACACCTTCATCCCAATTGTTAAATCTTTTATGTGCATTTGGATCTGTATCTGATCCACCTGTACTTGTTTTTAATCCACAAGGATTATGAAAAGATTCATCTAATACTCCTGAAAAATGTCCATATCCTGTCTCTTTAGCAGATTGAACATATGCAATGGCAGCATTAACTCCTCCTCTAGCTTGTCCATATTTCCAATACAGATCAGCAAGATTTACAAAAGTATCAGTAGCGCCATTCTTCTTTGCCCATTTCTTTGCCATTTCTAATGTAATATTTGTTTGGGATACAATGCTAATATCATCACTTGCAGCTTTGACTTTGATTGTAAAAGCAGGTAAAAAGTTGAAAATAAACGCAAATATTAAAAAATACGCAAGATTTTTTTTATTTTTACTCACTCGTCTCCCCCCCTTTCTTATAATATCCTTTATAATTCTATCATATTTATTATATTGAGTAAACATTCCGCATTTTGTTTATTTTTTAATACGACTAAAAAAAAATCTATATATTATCATTTATTTGGTAGCTTTTTAATTCTTTGTTAAAAACACAGCTCATTATTCTCTTTTTTGTGTCTATTCGTTTTTTTTCGAAATTTTGCATTTAAAAAAGCTTCTTTCACCAATCCCTAAAATCAGTAAAAGAAGCTTATCTTAACCATTATATTGTGAAAATAGCATCCCCATCGATATAATTAATGTAAAAACCCAAAAGACACTTATTAAATAATTTAAATTTTCTTTTTTATAATTAGTAATTATCTTATTATTCTTAAAAATCAGTAATATAGGTAGTAAAAGAGGTATTATATACCTTCCCTGTACCCCTGCTATTTCTTTACTTCCAACTGGAGTAAATGTAACATATAATGCTGTATCAACTAATCCCCAAGCAATTATTGTTGCTAAAGAAATAACCAATTTGTCTTTACCTGCTATTTTTATAATGTTTTCTTCATTGTCTATAATTGCTACAACAAATAATATAAATACCATTATATAAATATAGAACACCTTGATATTTCCCGTATAAGCCAAGTTACCTGGCACTAGCAAATACTCTTGTATATTTTTTATAAACTCATTAATAGCTATATGTAAATAAGTGAAAATATTATGAAAAATGAATAATACTTGCCCTTTTACATCTACACCTGGTACCTTCCATTGATTTGCATCTTTTGATAATCCATAAACAAGAGTTAATATTGTTACACATCCTGATAAGAACAAAGTTCCTAGTTTTATAGTCCATACATTGAGTTTTTCTTTTAACTTCATTTTAGGAACTGCTAAAATTAACAAGCATAATGGAGCATATGAAAACTTGCTCATTATTAAAACTGAAATAGCTACTAAAAAGAATCCTATTTCTTTATAACCTATGCTCCTCTCTTTAGCTCCAATAATATTAATAAATATTACCATGGCGGCCATTGAAGATATTAATGTAACAGCATCTGCAGAATATGCAGCCCCATGATATAAGACACTTGGAAGTAACATAATCATAAATATAAGTCTTTTTGCTATTTTCGTATGCTTAATTATTAAAGCACCCAAAATAGTACATATAACTAATCCAGTAATACGTCCTAAATAAAAACTAGTTATAAATGACAATTTAAGCAACAAGCCTATACCTATACCTATTGCTCCAGGTATATAAGGAACAAATGGATATGTTGAAGCTGTTGTTTTATATATAGCATCCTTAGAATAATTATTATCCGTGAACTTATCTTGATATTCAACTTTTTCTTTATAAGAATCAAAAATTGGCGCTATCCCATTTGAACCAAAAAAAGTATCAATATTTTCCGGCCAACCAATAGCTTTACTTTCTCCAACAATATCAAAATTTGCAAGTTCATAAGCTTTAATGAAATGTTCTCTTTCATCATGAGAATAATATGTTGGCATCATAAACACAAAATTCATACCAATACATAAACTTATAACAACAAAAGATATATGTAGTTTTTCCTTAACTATATTCCTATAATGAATAAAATAAAACGCTAATAACCCAAGAGAGATAATAAATATATATCTAGCCACATTAAATGTAAATGTATTATCTATATATACACTATCAACTTCCATTGAAATACTAGAATTATCTTTTTTACCTGTTTCAGTATTGTCTTTATTCACAATTCCTATTTTAAACTTTACATTATCACTATAATCATTAACTTTAATATATGAATTTGATTTTAAAGCCAAATCACCACTATAAGTTTTCTGATTTGATAATGATATTCCCTCTTTTTCTGGAGTAATTTTCAAGATCTTATTTTCGTCCATAAGTTTAATATTTAAATAATTTATATACTTACTTCCATTTATCTTAAATGATGGATTCTCACCAGTAATAGTTAATTTAGATTCATCTAATGTAAAATTATCAGCAACTATATCATTTTCATTTATCTTCACTATACCTTTTTCATTAGAATCTAATCTAAAATACTTGAAATTAAATCCAAAAACCTCCACTATAATTCCTAAAATAATAATAGAAAGAATTACTAGCACCTCTGGTAACTTTTTCTTCACCCATATATTATGCATCAATTTACCTCTTAACATTGCTCCTTAGATTTCACATTTTTTATAAAACATTCTATTGCATCTTCCCAATTTCTCATCTCATTGCCAACAGTAGCTCTTAGCATCATATTATCTAAAGATGAATATTCTGGTCTTTTTGCTGCATTTGGATACTGCTTTGAATATTCTTCAGAAGTACATGAATTCACCTTACATTTTCCTCCTGAAAGCTCTATAATTCTACTTGCAAAATCATACCAGCTACATTCCCCTTCCCCAGTACAATGGTAAACTCCATATTCTTCTGTACCTATTAACTTAAGAATATGATATGCTAAATCATTAGCGTTTGTTGGATTTCCTCTTTGATCATTTACAACTTTTATAGAATCCTTAGTTTTCCCTAAGTTCATCATTGTGTAAACAAAATTTTTACCTACATAACCATATAACCAAGCAGTTCTTACTATATAATACTTAGAACAAAGTTCTCTTACATAGTTTTCACCCATAAGTTTTGTAGCTCCATAAGTACTTGCAGGAATAGTTACATCATATTCAGCTAAAGGAACACTTCCTACCCCTGAAAATACATAATCTGTAGATACATGAACAAGCTTTGCTCCTACTTTTTCAGCTGCTATAGCTAAATTTCTAGCTCCAATAGCATTAACTTTAAATGCCGCATCTTTATTACTTTCACATCCATCAACATTAGTAAAAGCCGCACAATTAATAATAACATCTGGCTTTTCTCTTAATGTAAATTCATTGACTTTATCCAAATCAGTTATATCTAATTCATCTACATCTACATATATTGTATTACATTTTGTAATATCTATTGGACACTTAGCTATTTCTGCTTCTCCAGTAGTTAGGATAGTCTTAAATTCATTTGCTAACTGTCCCTTTCCTCCTGTAATTACTATTTTCATTACACACTCACCTTACAATCTTATTTATTTTTCTTTTCTAATTCTTCTACTACATCAACTAAATATGTTCCATATCCAGTCTTTAACAAAGGTTTTGATAATTCTCTAACCTTATCTGCATTAATCCATCCTTGTCTATATGCAATTTCTTCTAAACATGCAACATAAGTTCCTTGAGTATTTTGTACTGCCTCAACAAAGTTAGATGCTTGAAGCATTGACGCATGTGTACCTGTATCTAACCAGGCCATACCTCTTCCTAGAAGTTGAACTTTTAAAGTTTCTTCCTCCATATAGACTTTATTTAAATCTGTTATTTCTAATTCTCCTCTATCTGATGGCTTTAACTTTTTAGCCTTCTCAACAACTGTATTATCATAAAAATATAGTCCCGGAACAGCATACTTTGATTTTGGTTGTTCTGGTTTTTCTTCTAATGATACAACCTTACCTTCTTCATCAAACTCAACAACTCCAAAAGCCTTTGGATTTTGAACATAGTAACCAAATACATATGCTCCTTTTTCTAGATCTGAAGCTTTTTTTAGTGTTGATGAAAAACTTTGTCCATAGAATATATTATCACCTAATATCATTGCTACAGAGTCATTTCCAATAAACTCTTCACCTATTATAAACGCTTCTGCTAACCCATTTGGTTGTTCTTGCACAGCATACTCAATATTTAAACCTAAATCGCTACCATCTCTAAATAATTCTTTAAAATTCACTATATCTCTTGGTGTAGATATAATTAATATTTCTCTTATACCAGCCAACATCAACACTGACATTGGATAATAAATCATTGGCTTATCATAAATTGGAACCATTTGTTTTGACATAGCTTTTGTAACAGGATATAATCTAGTACCTGACCCTCCAGCTAAAATAATACCTTTCAAATACTTCACCCTCTTTTCTTAATCTACATATATCTATGTAATGGTTTTACCAGGCAAAACCTATACAAATTATATCATATCATCTAAACTTTATACACTTATTTCATCCAATAATTTTTATTAGCTGTATATTTCAATATCTTATCTTTAGTTAGTTTCTCATATTTACTCCCAAATTTATCTCCAATAAATCTAATAGCGAAGTTTGGAATTATATCAAAAAAAGCACTAAAGTTTTTCTCTTTTATTGAATTAACAGCTACAAATTTTACTAAATCTATAGCACTCCCACTAGCTCCTGAATCTTTTATATAATTATGTTGCTTCAAAAATACTCCTTGATCAAAATATCTTTTAAAAAGAGATTTATATGTATATTTATGTGAATGTATAACTTCAGCATCTGCACAATATTTTATCTTAAATCCATTATTTATCAGCTTGTATGCAATATACATATCTTCATTTGTTAACAAATCTTTGCCATCATATCCTTCTAATTCAACAAAGGTACTTTTTTTTATTGCTGACGCTGCATCTGAGAAAAAATATGCCATAATTCCCAACTTTTTAACATCTTCTTTTGATACTATTCTACTTTTATCAGGATAATTTTTCATTCTGGTATATCGTTCTATAGTTCTATTTTCACAAATTTGCTTTGAAAAAGAAGCATCGCATATTCCTTTATCTATATCTTTAGTTAATTTATACAACCACATATCATCTTTTATTTCAATATCTTGAGATATAAATACAACTATATCTCCCTTAGCATTATAAGCTGCTTTTTCTCTAGTTAAACTGTGAGAAAAAACAGATGGAGAAATAACTATATACCTAGCATTTTTTTTCTTCAATTTTTCAATACTGTTATCTCCCTCTACCTCTGTGACGATATATAGAATTTCTTTAATTTGCACTTTTTTTTGTTCATTTAAGGATTTTGTCAATTTTTCTATGTATTGTTCACCTTTATATAATGGGCATATTACAGATAAATACATAGCTCCTCCTTTATAATCTAATATCTTAATGTAAAGTCTTCTTTGTCCAAAGTTAGATTTACGTTATAATAAGGATCTCCTTTTTCTAAGAAATCTGAATAACGTTCTCTAAATCTATCAAATTCCCCTTTGAATCTAGCTGCTTTCTCTTCTGTATCCTCTTTTCCTCTACTCTTTGATTCATAATGATAAAGTTCTGCATATGGAGTCCATGCATTAACTCTACCAGTCTTCAATACTCTTAAGCAGAAATCGACATCATTATATGCAACTTCAAAAGTTTCATCTAACCCGCCAACTTCATCAAATACAGATTTTTTAACTAAAAGACAAGCTCCTGTTACAGCGCTTAAATTGTGAGTAATTCCAAGTCTTAAGAAGTAACCATATTCCTTTCTCTTGAAACATCTATGCGCGTGTGCTGCTGCTCCACCTAATCCAACTATTATACCACCATGTTGAATTGTATTATCAGGATAATATAATTTTGCACCTACACACCCAACATCCTCTCTTTGAGCTAATCCAATCATCTTGGTTAACCATTCCTTATTAATTACTTCAACATCATTATTTAAAAGTAATATAAAATCACCAGTAGCAAATTGAGCACCATAGTTATTAATAGCTGAATAATTAAATCCTTTTTCCCAAGTTACTACTTTAATATTTTCATACTTCTCTTGAATTTCTTTGTAATATTCAAATGTATCTTTTTGTTCCGAATTGTTTTCTATTACTATGATTTCATAATTTTTGTAGTCTGTTTTCTCTATAACTGAAACTATTGTTCTATTTAAATCTTCAATATGATCTTTAGTTGGAATTAAAATAGAAACTTTAGGATTTCCTATTATCTCATAATCAACTTCATAAGTTCCTATATATTTTCCATCTCTTGTTTTTCCCTTAATACCTTTTCTTACAAGTTCTTCGTCTATTGCTTTCTTAGCTGAATCATAGCAATACATCTTATTTCTTGGATTTCCAGCAGTTGATCCTGAATGTACTCTCCATGAGTAAAGAATTTTAGGAATATGATGAATATTTTTTGCTTGTTCAGTAGCTCTTAAAATAATATCATAATCTTGACTTCCATTAAATCCATCTCTAAATCCACTTATCTTATCCATAAGGTCTTTTCTAAAAACAGAAAAATGACATATATAATTATAACTTCTAAAAGTATCTACTGCATAATCTTGTTTAAAGTGAGGATCAAATCTATAGTCACTCTTTTCATTAATTTTATCTTCATCTGTATAAATAAAATCAATAGTTTTATCTTCATTAACTGCCTTCACTATTTCAAATAATGCATTTGGTTCTAACAGATCATCATGATCAAATAACCCTATATAATCCCCAGTTGCCATGTAATAACATTCTTGTGTATTTCCTGCAATTCCTTTATTCTCATCTAAATACTTAACTTTTATTCTATCATCTTTTTCAGCATAACTATCCAACATTTGATTTATGTACTCTAGCTCTGAAGCTCCATCAGCAATACATAACTCCCAATTTCTGTAACTTTGTTTTAATACTGAATCAATTGTCTCTATTAGTAAATGTTTTGGTGTTTTATATGTTGGAATTAATATACTAATTAATGGTTCATATTCAAACACATAAGATTTTTGAGATTCCAATTCAGCTTCACTTATAACATGTTGATCTATCCAAAATTTATAATCCAATCTATCGCCCTTAAGCTTTCTTAAAGCCTTGAATACAAACGATTTAAATCCATTTTCTTTTATAAAATCCTTTGCCCTATTAAAATTTGATACATTCAAATTCTTAATTACAACAACACATAAAGGTCCTATTTTCTTTATCCCTCTAAAGAAATTTAAAAATATATCTCTTCCTCTATAAACTCTAACTAATCCTCTCCATCCACTAGAATTATATATCTTTCTCAAATCCTTAACAGCCTTATCTAATTCTAATGCCATTTCTCGATCCACCTTATCACAGAACAATCTCATACAAACATTGTCATACTTATCTGTACCTAATAATACTCTATCTCCTTCTTTTAGGTAAATTTTTATTGTAAGATTTTCTTCAAATACACCTCTAGCAGATGAAAACTCCAACTCATTCCATCCTTCTTCCACATGTTGTAATATCTGTTCCCCAACTAAACTTCCATATTCATCTTCAAATATGTCTACCTTTATTAGTCCTTTAAAATCATTCACATTAGATAAGAAAATCATTAATTTTCTTATGTTATATTCATTTGATCTATATTTCAATTCATGTACTTTGCCACTAGTTATTTCAATGCTATTTACAGGATCTCCACCTATTCTAACCACATCTAGCAATTTATCTTCATTCATTAAACTAACCATCCTTACATAATTATTATAAAACAGATTATAATTTTTTATTGAATAATACTAAGTCTTAAATTTCTCACAATATTTTTTCAACGCATATTATTTCGCAGAAATTTTCATTTACTTATTAATTATTCTATCACCTTCCACTCATGTTCAATGTAAAACTTTCCTTCTGAAAAATACTTATTAGCTATTACAAACTCGCAAATTGCTGTTTTATAATCTAAGTTAACTATACTTTCATCTGTAAATATTCCCACATCAATAGTGTAGGTTCCTCCAAGTAGAGGTATTCTTGGAATTCTATAAATAACTTTATGCCTACCAAATGTATTCGGAATTTCTACCTTTTCTAAATAAGTGTTTGGCCCAAAAATGTAATCTCTTGAAGGTGTATATATAGCTGCACCAACTAAAAAACTATCAATTTTTTCCCTGTAAATATCATATGTTATTTCTACTTCTAAATCTTCAAATGTTCTAATCTTATCTCTTGAAATCTTTACTTCATGGATAGATGCTAATGTATCTTCATTAATAGGCATCTTAAACTCTCCATCATCCTCTTCTACAACAACTTCTTCTTCCTTTTGATTCTTATTTTTAAGCCTTACATCTGTTTGGTTATCCAGTGTTCCATACTTCATAAAGTCTTCATACAAATCTGCTATTTCACTTGACTCACCTTGTGCTTCTATTATTCCATCCTTTATCCAAATAGCTTTATTACAAAATCTTTTAATTTGTTCTGTAGCATGAGATACAAATAATATGGTAGTTCCTTTTTCCTTAAGACTCTTCATCTTATCAATACATTTTATTTGAAACCTTGTATCTCCAACAGCTAATGCTTCATCAACTATTAATATATCTGGATCAACATTACTTGCAACTGCAAATGCTAATCTTGCAAACATACCACTTGAATATATCTTTACTGGTTGATTTATAAAATCTCCAATATCAGCAAAGTCTATTATATCTTGAATTCTACTAGACATTTGTTCTCTAGTATATCCCATCATAGTTCCATTTAAATATATATTTTCAACCCCTGTATATTCCATATTAAATCCAGTACCTAATTCTAATATAGCTGATATAACACCATTTATCTCTAGTTGACCAGATGTAGGCGTAAGTACACCTGTTATCATCTTTAAAAGAGTAGACTTCCCTGAACCATTCTTTCCTAAGATTCCAACAGCATCACCTTTTTCAACATCAAATGTTAAGCCATTTAAAGCCACAAATTCTTTATGATAACACTTTTTTGTTAAAGATAAGGTTTCCTTTAATCTATCTATTGGCTGATCATACATATTATATTTTTTAACTAAATCTTTTACTCTTATCATTACTTCGCTCATATAAATACCTCACTATAATACATCTGAAAAATGTGGCTTAAGTTTATTAAAAATCTTAATCCCTACAAGTAGTACTACAAAGCAAAATGCCCAGAAATATATTGTTTCGTACGGTCTTTGCCAAAAATAAAATTTATCCACAAAAGTATCCCTATACCCTGTAACTATATAATACATTGGATTTAATTTAAATATTCGTTGTGCCCATCCTGGAAGGATAGCTATTTGCCACCCTATTGGAGTTGCCCAGAATCCAACATTCATAACTATACTTATTATTTGCCCTAAGTCTCTAAAAAATAGTATTACAGCTGATGTAAAAATAGTAACGGAAAACACTAATACTATCATTGCACCTAAATAATATATAAATTGAACTGAATATGCATCAGGATAATATCCATACATTGCTGCAATAATGAAAATGAAAGCTACAAAGAATATATGCACAAATAGAGCTGATATTATCTTTACTGCTGGTAATACTTCTATTTTAAATACAACTTTCTTAACTAAATAACTATATTCCAAGAATACATTTGTTGTTGATGGCAATGCATCCGAAAAGAAAAACCATGGAATTATGCCACATATAAACCATAATACATATGGAACTGTTCCTACAGGTCCAGATTTAAACGCCACTTGAAAAACAAAGCAATACATAACTATTGTTATAAAAGGATTAACAAATCCCCAAACTATACCTAAATATGAAGAAGCAAATTTATTTTTAAAATCATTTTTAGATAAAGTCTTAACTATTTTTCTATTTTCAAAAGATAACTTTAAAAACTTAACAGATTCCTTTAGTGCTGTTAATGATTTTGCTGTTATAAATCCAAAGAATAATGCAGCTACTGCCATAATATAATTGTATGAACTTGGCATTCCACTTAAAGGCTCAATAATAGCATCAACATTTAATATTTCCAAATAAGGGTCATTTCCTGTTGCCTCCAACTTAATGCCATCATCTTCAAAGTCTAATTTTAAATCATTTGTCTTTCCAATTAAGCTTTGTATTTCACCTTTTGTGAAATTATGCTTGCCGTTCTTCTTTAGATAAAAACTTTTTAAATCTAATTCTTTGATACTATTTCCAAAATCTATTCTTATATTTTTTGTATCTGGAGGTATACTATAATTAAGCTTATCAAATTTTGATATCTCTTTATAATCCTTTTTTTCTGAATTAGGCTCTGTCCATTCCTTATCTCCAACAGTATCAAAATACACCTGATATTGTTCAACACTTTCAGACTTTAATTCTAATATTAAATTCACATTTCCAGGTTGATCGCTATAATACTTATTAAACAATCCAAATAACAAACCAGTAAATAAGCATGTAGCAATCAAAACAAATATCTTTTTCTTCGATATAATTTTCATTACTCTCTCCTCTTCCTAATAAGCATTAGTATTAATAAACCCTTTAAAAACAGTCAAAAATACAATCTTAATATCCAAAGTTAAACTCCAATTTTCTATATAATAAATATCACATTCAATTCTCTTTTCAATGGAGGTATCACCTCTCCACCCATTAACCTGCGCCCATCCAGTTATTCCAGGTCTAACCTGATGCTTTACCATGTACTTTGGTATCTCATCTTTAAACTTTTCAACATAAAATGGTCTTTCAGGCCTTGGTCCTATTAAACTCAT
This sequence comes from Clostridium cibarium, assembly GCF_014836335.1. Classification (GTDB taxonomy): domain Bacteria; phylum Bacillota; class Clostridia; order Clostridiales; family Clostridiaceae; genus Clostridium; species Clostridium cibarium. The sequence goes on along the minus strand of NZ_JACSRA010000003.1, from coordinate 34,146 downwards.
GTCGCCTTTAAGAACATTAAAAAATTGTGGCAATTCATCTATACTCGTCTTTCTTATAAATGTGCCTATCTTAGTCTTTCTAGGATCATTTTTAACAGTCCAATCCTGCTTCTCTTCTTCTGGATCTTGTTCTCTCATGCTTCTAAACTTATACATTACAAAAGGTTTCCTATTAAGTCCAACTCTCTCTTGCTTAAAAACAAGTGGTCCTTTCGATGTAGTTTTTACAAGTATAGCAACAATCAACATGATTGGTGAGAAAATAATAAGTGCAATTGATGACCCAATTATATCTATAGCCCTTTTAATAGCTTTATTTAATATGTTATCTAAAGGTATATATCTCATATTAATTAGTGGAACTCCACCTATTTCTTCTACATAAGGTTTTGCAGGCAAATACTTATAATAACTTGGAATAATTTGAGCTCTAACTCCAAGCTTTTCACAAGTAGCTATTATCTTCTTCAACTTATCGTAATCTTTCATCTCTAATGTGATGATTATTTCATCAACATCTCTATTTTCACTTAAGTAATTATCTAGTTCAGATAATTCACCTAAATATTCAACATCTTTATAATCCACTTCAAAATCTTCAAAAATACCTAAAACATTATATCCCCAGTGTTTATTATCTCTTATAAGTTTATTAAACTTTTTAGTTCCATCACTAAATCCAACAAACACTGTATATTTAGTATTGTAACCACTTTTTCTTATCCGTCTCATAAGTACTCTTATAAAAACTCTTTCTAAGGTTGTAAAAATTGTACACACTACTAAAAATATAATAAGAACAGATCTTGAATAATCAATTTGTTTTGTAAAGAAAAATAATCCTGTAAATACCAATATGCCCAAAATGTTAGAAATAATGATATTTACTATTTCTTTGCTTAAAAAAACTACTCTTTCTGTATTATAAAGCCTTCTAGCATTATATATTATCAAATATATTGGAATCATTATAAGAACTGGAATTAAGTAGTCTTTAAATGGACGCACTCCACCTTCTACCTCTAAAATTCCACTATGAATTCTTATATACCAAGTAAATAAAAATGAAATAATTATAACTAATGCGTCAATAAGTACCATTGCATTATTTACTAGCTTTTGATTTTGTTTAATCATATTTTACCCTCTCTTTAAAAGGTTTATTGTATTTTTAAATAACATCTTTTGTATTTGTCTATAATTATATAGGTTATTTTTCATACTTAACCTATGAATTTTCGATTTTGTTTTCAACCCTTCTAAAACTCCACTTATATAATCCCTGCCTAACCCCTTCATTATAAAATAAATCCATTTTATAACTACTCCAGCAAATATAAATATAAAATTCAAAACTATTTGTGAGTTTGGCATATTCTTATAAATAAGATATATATTATTTCTCGCTGAAAGTTTCACTTTAAAAGAATTATGTTTACTTCCACTAGTAGCACTTCCTATATGATAAATTTTAGCTTTTGCTGAAAAATAATTCTTATATCCATAAACCCTTGCTCTATAGGATATATCCATATCCTCTAAATAGGCAAAAAAATTTTCATCAAAAAGGCCTATTTCTTCTAAAATACTACTTCTATAGATTGCTGCTCCTGCACATGATGAAAAAACTTCTCTTGATTCTTCATAATCACTACTTAGTTTTCCATCGCCAATTTTAGATCCCCATCCAAATAAAGTATATTCATCACCAGCATCATCAATTATTTCTCTGTTGTCAAATCTAAGCATTTTACTACAACAGGAAAAAATTTGCTCATCACTTTTCATACAATTATATAGCTCTTTTAACCAATCCTTATGTAACTGAGTGTCATTATTTAATAGAGCTACAAATTCACTTTCACTTTTCTTTATACCTTCATTAACAGCTTTACTAAAGCCGTAATTATCTTCTAAACATATTAAAGTCACTTTATCATTAAAGTTATTTTTAATATATTCAATACTACCATCCTTAGAATTGTTATCAACAATTATTATTTCTTCAGGTTTCAAAGTCTGTTCCATCAAGCTTTCTAAACAAGCTTTTAAGTACTTTTCTCCATTATAATTTGGAATTACTACTGAAACACCCATGCATTAACTTCTCCTATATCTTTATAAAATGTTATGGCTGTGTTGCATTAATCTACCCCACAGTCATAACATTTTAAAATTACTTAATATTATTTATACATTTTAGAATAATACTTTTGATAATCTCCTGATGTTACATTGTTCATCCATTCTTTATTATCTAAGTACCATTTTATAGTCTTTTCTATTCCAACTTCAAATGTAGTTTCAGGATACCATCCTAAGTCTGCTTTTATCTTATCTGGTGCTATACCGTATCTTCTGTCATGTCCTTTTCTATCTTCAACAAACTTCATTAAGTTTTCTGTTACTTCTTTATCTACATTTTCACCAATATATGAAATAACTTTCTTAACTATTTGTAAATTAGTTCTTTCGTTATGTCCACCTACATTGTAAACTTCACCTAGAACTCCTTGTCTTACAACCATGTCTATAGCTTTACAGTGATCTTCAACATATAACCAGTCTCTTACGTTTAATCCATCACCGTATATAGGTAAATCTTTATGTTGTAAGCAGTTGTTAATTAATAATGGTATTAACTTTTCTGGGAATTGATAAGGTCCATAGTTATTTGAACATCTTGTTATGTTTATTGGCATTTTGAAAGTATCTCCATAAGCCTTAACCATAAAGTCTGCTCCAGCCTTACTAGCTGAATATGGACTATGTGGATCTAATGGAGTAGTTTCCATAAAGTACCCAGTATCTCCAAGAGAACCATAAACTTCATCAGTTGATACTTGAAGATATTTAACTCCGTCTAACCATCCATTTTCTTCAGTATACCAAGCATTCTTAGCACAGTTTAATAAATTTACAGTTCCCATTACATTTGTCTTTGCAAACACTTCTGGTTCTCTTATACTTCTATCAACATGTGATTCAGCAGCAAAGTTTACTACATAGTCAAATTTGTAATCATCAAATAATTTAGTTACTAATTCTTGATCACAAATATCTCCTTGTACAAATACATGATTAGGATTGTTTTCAACTTCTTTAAGATTTTCTAAATTTCCTGCATAAGTTAATGCATCTAAGTTTACTATCTTAACATCATTATATTTGTTTAACATGTATAATACAAAGTTTGAGCCTATGAAGCCAGCTCCGCCTGTCACTAAATAAGTTTTCATAAAAATTACTCTCCTTTATATTCAAATGGAACATCTAATTCCTTAAATTTCTTTTGTACTTTATCTTTCTCAGATAACAATATATTTTCTATACCTTCTAATGGCCACTCTACTCCTATATCAGGGTCATTCCATAAAACCCCTCCATCATATTCTGGAGCATAGAAATCTGTACATTTATAATTAAAAATAGCTTCATCAGATAAAACTAAAAATCCATGTGCAAATCCTTCTGGCACATAGAATTGCTTCTTGTTTTCATCTGTTAAAACAACGCCTTCCCACTGTCCATAAGTTGGAGAACCCTTTCTTAAATCTACTGCAACATCAAACACACTTCCCTTAGTAACCCTTACAAGTTTTCCTTGTGTATGTTGTGTTTGAAAGTGAAGTCCTCTTAAAACTCCCTTACTTGACTTTGATTCATTATCTTGTACGAAAGTCATTGTTAAACCAGCTTCATCAAAGTGTTCTTTATTATAGGTTTCCATAAAGTATCCTCTATTATCACCAAATACTTTAGGTTCTATAATGTATAAATCTTTAATCTTTGTCTTAATGAAATTAAAGTTTCCCATTTCTCGATCTCCTAACTTTTTTAACTATTTCATTGTATATGCCTTTTTTACATACATACAATTATACCAATTTATCATTCTATTTAATACTATTATTAATCTTTTATATTGTCAATTATATTAATACAAATGTAATTATTATCTTTTAGCTCTTTTTCTTCCTCTTATAAAACTTTTTTGGCTTCTTAGAATAATATCCTATGTAAAATAAAGTCATACCTATCACTCCACCAAAAAAATCTATACATACATCTCTAACATTTGAATTTCTTCCTTTTACATATAGCTGATGGTATTCATCTGTAACAGCATAAAAAAGAACAATAAATAAAATATAAATAATAGCCTTCTTTCCTTTTATATTATACGCAAAAAAAGCATTAGCTAATAAGATGGCTAGTACAAAAAATTCAAATGCATGTGCTACCTTTCTAATTTCAAGATTTAATGATACCCTTTCATTATTAGCAGCATTTGATACATTCCCACCTGCAAAAACTAAGTGATTACCACTATACTCTTTTGCCTTTTCATGTATAGTTATAATTCTATCAATAATCTTATAACTTAGCCCATTAGACTGAGTTCCATCTTGACTAGAATTGTAAAATATAAATCCCATCCATAGTATACATAAAATCAAACTAATTTTTTTATACATCTCTCTCTCCTTACTCAATTTAAACTTACATTCTACTAATTATACCAATATCCATAGCTTTTTTCATTTTTATTACCACAAATTCATACATTCATAATGTTTTTGTAATATTTACTTATATATTTCTTAGTGATAAAATCATTACTGTGTTCTTAATTTTAGAATTGTTGATGAAATTCTTACAGAATTTCTGGAAATATATTTTTTAATACAAACAATACTATATATCTAAACTACGGAGGAAAATTTAATGAAATATAAACTTATATGCATTGATATGGATGGAACTCTTCTTGATAACAATCATATCCTTAGCAATGAAAATAAATCTGCCATAATAGAAGCCCACAATAAAGGTATTACAATAGCAGTTACTACAGGCAGGCTATTTGCATCTGCAAAATGTTACTATGACCTTCTTGGAATCGATGGTCCAATCATAGCATCAAATGGAACTTATATTAGAGAAAAAGCAAAAAAAGACTTCATATATAAATGTACTTTTTCCTTAGATGAAGTTAAGCATATATATGAAGTAATTAAAAAGAATAGCTTATCCTGCATTTTTTATACAGCTGATACAGCCATATCTTCTTCTGAAATTAACAAAGATCATCCATATATTCAAAATAATAAAACCCTTGCTAAAGAGGATAAAATAAAATTTGTAGTAAAAGAAGATCTTTTACCTGTACTTGAAGAATTTGATGGTGAAATATTAAAAGGCATCGCCGTAGAAAACGATGAAAGAAAAAAAGAAAACTTATTTAAAGTTAAAGAAGAGCTTAAATCCCTTGGTAAATTTGAGGTAGTTAGCTCTGGCAGTAATAACTTTGAAATTATGAAAAAAGGATCTTCTAAAGGAGATGCTGTTAAGAGACTAAGTGAAATATTAGGTATAAAAAGAGAGGAAATCATATGTGTAGGTGATAATGAAAATGATCTATCTATGATAAGATATGCAGGTCTTGGTGTTGCCATGGGAAATGCAGCCGATATACTTAAAGCTGAAGCTGATTATATAACTGACACTAACTTAAATTCTGGTGTTGGAAAAATGATAAAAAAATTTGCATTAGAAGAATTTTAAAAATTGTTATATGAGAATCAGAAAATTTTCCTTTTCTGATCCTCATATAACAAATCATTAATTATAAGCTATTTAATTATGCAGCTCTTAAAGTTTTTAATACTCCACTACATTCTCGAACCATAGATTTATATGTTTTTACTCTAGGATCATTATCATCCATTCTAAAGTCCAATGGACCACCTACAAGATATTGCTTTCCATTTATGTTCTTTTTCTTTTCTCCGCCTATACTATCAAGATCCATTCCATTATTATAATCATGAATATCGCTAGTTATTGTAAATAAATAACCAGACCCTATATCATTCTGTTCATGCTTCATATAGACTCTTATCTCTTTACCATTATCCTTTATAACATAATTATTCTCCCAACTCCTTGGCATATCAAAAGCTATATGAAGTCCTGTACTCTTATATGTTATTGGGCCTCGAGGTTTTGGAGCTTCCTTTGGTTTATTACTAGAATTCAAATCTTTTTTATTGTTATTATCACTAGCAACCTGCTTTTTGCTATCTCCAGCGACTTCTGTCTTAGGCATTTCTTCTTTTATCTCTTGTTTAGCTGGTTCTTCTTGTTTAGAAGGTTCCTCTGCCTTACTTGTATCTGCTACTTCTTCATCTTGAATTTGTTCACTCTTAGGCTCTTCCCTCGCTTTAGATGCATTAATAGCATACGCTGTAAACCCGCCTCCTATAATAATTATTCCCATAACGCTTCCTAAAATAATTCTACCTTTTGTTGTATTTATATGTTTTATAATATTCAAAACTTTTCTTTTCATTGTTTTCTCCTTATTATCTCAATTTTGTCTATCCTTTCTATTAGTGTAATCATATTCTTACCTATATTCAATAATATTCCGTAAAATATAATAAACTTTTTATTTTCTTAGTTTAAAATGTAACTAAAAAAACAGCAATTATTTTATAAATAACTACTGTTTTTTTAATTTAACTATCTATTTTATTTTTAACTTTAATCTTCTTCTAAATAATACAGTTCCAACACCAGCAACTGCTGCTACTGAACCTCCTACTAATGGATATAATATTAATTTATTTGTATATATAGATGTAATAATTGTTTTATCTGCTACCTTGAAGTTAATCTTTTCTTCTGTCTTATTTCCTGCTTCATCTGTTGCATTTAATACAACCTTATAATCTTTTATATCATTAAAATCTAGTTTATATACATCTTGTCCATATTCATCTGTATCATGATTTTCAATTAATTGTCCATTAACAGTTACACTATTTATTTTGTCTTGTGGATTATCAAGTTTAACTGAAGCTGAAGTTGCTTCATAATATGTTTTACCATCTTCAATACCGTCTACTATAAACTTTGGTGGTGTTTTATCAAGTATGAATTCAACACTTACGCTTTCAGTATTTCCTGCCTTATCTTGCACTTCTATAAATAAAACGTGCTTTCCTTCTGTAGTAATAAGGTCACCCTTTTCATAATCCTCACCATCTAAAGTCATAGATATAATAGTATAGTCAGTTAAATCATCAATAATAAAATTAGGAACAAAATCTTCTGTAAAGTATTTACCTGACATAGGAGTTTCAAATCTTATTACTGGTTTATCCTTATCAATAGTAAAGCTTATTGTGTTATTGTTTTCGTTATTAGCTAAATCAATTGCTGATAACTTAAAGTTATAGTTTTCTTGATCTTCTAATTGAGTACCTGATGTAAATGGATTTCCATTTAATAATGCTGAAGTTCTAGAAGCATCTAAATTTGTATCAGTTATCTCATATTCAGGTGTTAGGTTTTTATTAAAGAAACCACTCATTATTCCTGAAACTTTTATCTCTGGTCTAGTTGTATCTACTGTGAATCCTACATTTAATGTAGTCTCATTGCTTGCCTTATCTCTTGCAACAACTTTGTACTCATACTTAGTTTCATCTGAAGCCATAGGAATATCTCCAGCCAAATTTCCTCCGCCATTTAATGTAACTGATTCTATTGTATCTTCTTGATTGTCTAACTTAAATACTGGAGTAAATGCCTTATTTATATATGCTCCATCATGAATTTCAGTACCATCAACACTCTCCATAGGAGTTATCTTAGGTGCAGTCTTATCTATTGTAAACTTAGTTGATGCACTACTTGGATTTCCAGCTTTATCTGTAGCTGTATAGTTTATTTCGTAAGTTCCTTCTTCTGAGAATGTATAGCTTAACTCTGCATCTCTTCCTGAAAGTCCAAAACCGCCTATATTATAACCTTGTCCATTTTTAGTTACTGCAACAACATTGTCACGCTCATTAACATCTGTACTCTTTAGAGTTACTGTTTTATCTATATTATAATATTGATCAAAATCTACCCCTGTTATAGAAACAGATGGATTAGTTTTATCTGTAGTAAACACTACTGCCCTACTTGCTGTATTACCTGCTTTATCTGTAGCTGATATTGTCATTGTATATTGAGCATCATCATTAAATTCTGAATAAGTTTGTGTTGTAACTTCACCTACTCCATTAGCTCCAAATCCAGGATTTACAGTTACATTATTTCCATCAGGTGTTAACTTTTCATAACTTACTGTAACATTATCAGTATCATAATACCTTTCTGTTACGCTAACAGTTACGTCTCTACCTCTATTATTAAATGAATTATTTAAACTATCATAATCATTTATGTTTATTGCTGGGGCTGTTCTATCTATAACAAATGTAATATCATATGTTCCATCACCATTATTTTCAGCTATATTACCAGCTTTATCTGAAGATTTCACTTTTAATACATATGTTCCTTCTTCTGTAAAGTCATAAGATTTAGTTGCTTCTTTTTCTTTACAATCAAGATCATCCTTTTTATACTCTTCTCCATCTTTAAGTACAGTTACCGTATTGTTACCCAAGTCTGTATTTAGATTTTGATCTTTAACATCAATATTAACTGTCTTTGTTGAATCATTGTAGTGTGTTCCATCAGTTATTCCTTGAAAGCTCACTTGTGGAGCACTTTTATCTACTGTAAATTCTATTGTTTCTGGTTCCTTTTGAATATTTCCAGCTAAATCTGTAGAAGTAACTGTTAAAATATACTCTCCTTCTTCACCGAAATTATAAGTATTAGATGCATATTTTTTATGATTCTCATCTTCCTTTATAGTGCTATCATCTATTATAAAATCATAAGATGGATTATTTTCCCCGTCAGGAGTTTTTTTAGTACAACTTATTGATACTTTCGCTGTATCTATATAATCATCTGCTACATCAATTGTTACTGATTTGTCTGAATTAGTAAATTTATCAGCAGAACTACTTATTTTTGTTACTGGAGATGTTTTATCCACTACAAATGTAATATTTTTAGATTGATCATTACCAGCTTTATCAACAGAATTTACTGTTATTTCATATGTTCCTTCTTCTGTAAAGTTGTAAGATGTACTTGCTTTGTCACCCTCAACCTTAAACTCATTTACTTTAAACTTTTCTCCATTTTTTGTTGCTTCTATTGTATTTGTTCCTTGATTATCATCAGTAGTTATAATATTAACAGTTTTATCTGTATTATAATGGCTATCAGCATCTACCCCTGCAATCTCTATTTCTGGAGCTGTTTTATCTATAGTAAATGTAGCTTTTTGTTCTTCTGCCTTACGACCTGCTAAATCTGTCATATTAAGTTTTATTTCATATGTTGCATCTTCATCAAATTTATCATTATCTATCTTAAATGTATCTATACCATCTTTAGTTTCTTCTTTACTAAAATCTAATGGTATATTAGAAATAACAGTATCTTTTGAACCTTCATGATGAATAATTTTTGTACATTCAGCTGAAATTCCTTCTTGTTCATAATTAGCTTCTTTTACCGTAAACTTAATATCTGATTTAACCTTGGAATATTTTGATGTTTCTTCAAACTTTATTTCTGGATCTATATTATCTATTACAAACTTAACAGTTTTAGTACTTGAGTTTCCTGCGGTATCCTTTGATGTTACTGTCAATTCATACTTTCCATCTTCATCAAATTTATAAGATGTTTTTGCTTCTTTATCCACACTGTTAAAAGCAGGTACTTTGTTAAATGGTTTTCCATCCTTAGTTACACTTACTTTACTTCCATTTGAATCTAAATTATCATCACTAGTAACAATATTAATATTTTGAGCTTCTTTATAATATGTTTCTTCACTTTCAGGTATATCAGAATCGCCACTCTTTATATCTATACTTGGATCAGTTTTATCTATAGTAAATTGAACTTCTTTATCTTGATTTCCCTTAGTTGTATCAAATTCATTTCCTGCTTTATCTTTTGTATATATATCTATAGTATATTTTCCATCTTGCTTTATTCCACTAAAGCTAAACTTATTGTCCTTCTCATCTTTTTCTACAGATATATCTTCTTTTTCAACCTTATTGAAATTTCCAAGTTCATCGATAGTTGCCGATGCTACTTCTTCATTATTTCTCTTTATTTTCACTATACTTGCTCCATAGTTATCATCAGAAATATCTACAACTGGTTCTGGATAGCCTTCTCCTTCAGGTGTATTACTATAAACTGGTTTTATATCGCTAACTTTAACTTTTGGAGTTTGAGTATCTTTAACGAATTTAATATCTTTATTTATGTTATTTCCAGCTTTATCTGTAGCTACTACATTTATAGAATAATTTCCATCGCTGTTTACCTGTAAAGCAAAACTTGATGATTTGTCATCCTCATTGTTTAATTTTATACTTGCATCAGCTTCTGAATCATTTTCTATATCTTTACTATTATTTCTATGAGTTGTAGATATTTTATTATTATCTTTATAAAGTGTTAATGTATAACTTTCTAAGGTTTCATCACTTATATTTATTGTTGAATCAAGTTTTTCGGCGTTAATATACGTTACCCCATCAATAGTGTTTCCACCTAATCCTGTTACTGTAGCTTCAGGATTTTGGGTATCTACAAATAACTTATAGGTATTATTAAGTTCATTCTTCTTATTATCCTTCAAATGTACATTTAAATTCTGTATAGTCCCTGTAGGTTCAATTGTTATTTCTTTTGTAAACTCTTTTGCGATATATCTTTCCTGGAAATTCATTTGAGCACATAAATCAATAACACTTTTTCCATCTATATCATATGAATATTCTTGAAACGGCAAACCAACTTTTGAATACAAATCAAGAGTTTTTGTATTAACATACTCTATTTTATCAGTTCCTATAGGTTCTTTAGAAATATTATCCCCAATCTTTTTATATAGATTAGTAATAGGCTTAATTTTATTATCAATATAAAAAGTAATAGAATTACTTGGATTTAAATTAACATCATCGTAAGAAACATTTCCTGCTTTATCTTTAACCTTCATAATTATTGTATATTTACCCGGAGTGATATTCTTGTAATGATACTTACCATCGTTAAAACTTATATCACTAACAATCCCTGGAAGATTATTCTCAGATATTATCATTTTAGCCTCTTTAATTCTATCTTTATCCGCCTCATTTATTATAATATCTGCATCTATAGAAGATTCCTCAGACTTTATATTACTAAAATCAAATTCTGGAGCTACATTATCTATAGTTACATTAAATGTCTTAGTAGCTTTTGGTATATTCCATTCACCGTTAAACTTAATATCAAACTTAATGTTATTATCATTATCCCCCAAGTTTTTTCCATTTATCTTATCTGGAAGTGTTATGGTGAAAATACCTTTATCATCACTTTTTATATTTTCCTCTGTTAATTCTAATGTATCATTATTATTAAGTGTAGCCGTAATGACAAATGGTATTTTCTTTAGATCTGTATTCTTCTCATTAAAATAATTTGATAAATCTACAGTAAAAAATCTATCTATAGCTGCATTTACAAACCATGTATCAGTAAGAGTCTCTGTGTTTTTATCATCACCAGGATTAGTAAAATTCGGTGACCATTTATTATCCCCTAAACTAATTTCAATTTTTTCACTACTACTTGAGTAAACAATAGTCGATATTCCTCCAACAAACACTGCCATAAAAAGCACTAGACACCATATTAAATTATTTCTTCTCTTTACACTCACTTTTATTCCCCCTATGCTTTCCACTTAAATAACCATATCTGTATGTATTACGGTTATATCTATTTCCTTAGTAAACATTCTTGCAAATCCATCTTCATACTCTTCTAATAGAGAAGTTTCTCCTTCATCAAGAAGTCCTGTTTCTTCTTCAAGGAGGCTTGTTTCATCATCAACTTCCTCTAATAAACTAGTTTCATCATCTAATAAACTAGTTTCATTATTATTAACTATAGGACCTGTTTTGCCTTCTTCAAGTAATTGAGTTCCTTCATTATCCTCTAATGAACTTTCAATTACATACTCCTTAGTAACTTGCTTTTCTACAAAATCAGTTTTAGTTTGAATCTTTGCTTCATCGACTTTTTTAACTTGTACCCTTGCTGCAAATTCCTTGTCTTTTTTTGTTGTATTAGATTTTTTACCCTTCTTAATTCCTAATAAATCATAAATTATTTCAACTACATTGCACTTAAAGAAAGCTACTATAGTTATAATTAATAATATTATTGTTAAAGCCATACCTACATAAAACATAACTTCATAATTCATAACTCTCCTCCAGTACTAAATAATCTCCAAATTTATCATTCTTCTTTTTAGCTTTTTAAACTCTTCACTATCATTAGTTCCATTAAGTTTTGAAGCTTTAGCATAATAGTCTTTAACCACAGCGTAATTTCTTGCTCCACTCTCTTTCTTTTGCTCTACATCTAATAAAACACTGATAAGCTTGCTATAAGCTTTTATACTTTGAGGATATTTATCTACAACCTTAGTAAAATGTTCAATAGCTGCTGAATACTCCTCAGTTTGTGTGTAAATATCTCCAATCTTTATTAACACCTCTTCTTGATTATTAACTTCTAAATCTAAAAGATCATTATAAAGATTAAGTGCATTATCAAAATAGGACTTAGCTGTTTCTTTATCTACGGATTTACTTCCTTTACTTTGATAAGCCTCAGCCATTTTTTGTGTATAATCAACTTCATATCTAAGAGTTAGCTGCTTATTATCTATATTTTCAAGGGTTGTATTTGCCTTTTCTACTATTTCAATAATCTTATCATTAGCATCTTCAATTTGGCCCTTATAAGAACTATATATACTAGATAAAGCTTTATAGTTTGCTAATTTCTTATCATCATTTGCTAGTGAATCTACATAACTCTCAAATTCATCTAGCTCATGTTGAAATTCATTATAGTCGATATTCATTGTGCTCATACTATTTGCTATAGTCACATAATATTTAGCATCAGGTATCTTCTTTTCATTAACCTGTTTAAAATACTTAAGGGCTATAGGATAATTCTTATTGTTTAAATAAGTCATGGCTACTTTGAATAATACCGTACTATCTTTATTTATATTTTCATATTTCTCATTAATATAACTTTCAACCTTTGAAAGTCCAGTAGCAGCATCTCCCATATCTATGTAAACATCTAATAAATTGACATAAGCTTCAGGCATACTTCCATCTACATCTGTAATAGCCTTATCTAAAAGTTCTACACTCTTTGAATAATCTTTATCTAAGTAACTTACACTTGCTTCATTTATAAGATTTTTGTAATCATTAAACGTATTATTTTTTAATCCCTTACATCCAACTATTGTCATAGTTGATGACGCTATAAGTAGTACAAAGCTCACTAAGAATAATGCCATTTTCTTTATCTGTTTAGTTTTATAAGCCTTTGAAAGTTTATCTATATTTTCTAAGTCATATAAAAGCTCTTCTGCCTTCTGATATCTATCTTCTGGATTTTCTTTAATACACTTATTTATTATGTAATCTAGTCCTTCTGGATAAGTTGGATCAATTTCTCTTATTGGCTTTAAATTCAGGTTGGTCTTAAAGTTTAACCCTGTTACAAGCTGGTATAAAGTAACTCCTAAACTATAGATATCCGTTCTACCATCAGTTCTTTTTCCTGCTAACTGCTCTGGTGCGGCATAGGTACTTGTCCCAAAGTTGGGTTTTCCATCTTGATCGTCCTTAGTGATTGAAATACCAAAATCAATAAGCTTTATTTTACCTTCTGGCGTTAACATTATATTGTGAGGCTTCATATCTCTATAAATAATAGGTACAGGTTTTCTAGTATGTAAATAATCTAAAACTTCACTTAACTGTTTTCCCCATTCTACAACATCACTTGGAGAACATATTCTTTCTCTATCAAATTTCTTTTTCAGAGATTCTCCTTCTATATAATCCATAACAACATATATGTGATTATCTCCCTCTATAATGTCATAAATCTTAGGCAGGTTTGGATGATCTAATGAAGTTAACAGATCCGCTTCTGCCTTTAAACAATCTAGTAAAATATTATTATTAATCTTTTTACTTTTTCTAATATCCTTAAGAACTACCGATTTATTTAATCTATTATCTGCTGCTAGATATACTATACTCATTCCACCTCTATCGATTTCCTTAAGTATTTCATATCTATAATCTATAACAGTACCAATATTGATCAAACTATATCACCTCCTCTATCTTAAGAAACCTTAATGATTACACCTGTTATATTATCTCGTTCTTCTCTGCTTTTTACCAAGTCTATAAACTTCCTTACCTTCCCTTTTATCTGCTCAGAATTATTTAAATTATTCCATCTTAGTTCATTTAAAATTTCATTATTAGAAAGCTTTCTATAAAATCCATCTGAGCATATTAAAAAGACTTCATTACCTGTTAATTTTCCTGTTACCATAACAGGTTCTACCTCTTTTCGGGCGCCAACACATTGTAGTAACACATTTTTTCTTGGATGATTTTCTGCTTCTTCTATAGTAATATTTCCTCTGTCAACTTCCCTTTGAACAAAAGTTTGATCCTTTGTCAACTGCTCCACGGTATTCGCTATCTTATAAACTCTACTATCACCAACTTGAAGAATATAATATTTATCATTAACAAAAAGACACAATGTAAGAGTTGTCCCTAGTTTTTCGTCTTTCCTAGTACCATATTCAAAAATCTTGTTATTCAGATCCATTATTTGCTCACAAGTAAACTTATAAAGATCACTTTCATCCACAGTATTAAAATCAATATGTGATATAATTTCATCAAACCATCTACTCATTTCATTGATAACAGTAGCACTTGCAAGTTCACCTGAAGAAAGACCACCCATTCCGTCACAAACAATAAAAAGCCCTAATCTTCCATATGGACTTTTTGCTGTCTTTATAAGTAGTGCATCTTGATTTATTTTTTTTCTAAGACCTGCATCTGTATCATATCCTACAGTAAAATTCATTTATTTAATCTCCTTTATTAATAAAGCTTAAAAATAAGAGTTTCATTTGATAATCTAATTTCATCACCATTTTTTATCATATATTCTCTCATGCTATTTAGCCTCTTATCATTTAAATAAGTTCCATTTCTTGATGAGTTATCTAAAAGATAGTATTGTTCATTTCTCTTAGTAATCACTGCATGTAGTCTTCCTACAGACTTGTTATCCACAAAAAAATCACAGGTATTTCTATCTCTACCTATTTTAAATTCAGTCTTATATATCTCCACAGCCTCTCCAGAAACTACTCTCTCAATGGTCGCCATTTTCCCATAGTCTTCCTCTAGTCCAAGAATAGTAGTACCTTCCTCTTCAAAATCCAATTCATCTTCTTGAATTTCTTCTATTTTTTCAGCTTCTCTCTCTTCTATAGATTCTAAAGGCTCATTATCAATAAGCTTATATAACCCTTCCAAGGTGAAGCCTTCATTATTTAAGTAATTATGTAATTGTACGAAAAAATATAAATCTTCATTCAAATCATATTTAATGGTACTAATTATGTCTTTAATAAATGTTATAACGGAAGTTTCTTCTTTAGCATCCTTTAAAGGTATATATATTAAATAAATTTCCTTATTGCTTTTATCTATAAATACATAATCTTTATCTAAAAGATAGTTTTTTATATTTATATTCTTTTCCTCTGCAGATAAAAAGACATCTATAAGTACTTTTAAAATATACTTTAGCTCACTTTTTCCTATAGTATCTTTTAATATTTCACTTAATGCACTTTCATCTGTAACATGATACCTAATCTTTATCTTATCTTCCTCAACTGTCAAGAAAGCAGGTAAAGTCCCTGGAATAACATCTTTATCTATTATTCCCTTATTAAACTCTCCATCAATGTTTTCCTTATTTTCATTGGAGTAAATCAAATATTTAATTTTTCCTAAGTCTACTTTTTCTAAAACTATACTCATGCTTTTACTCCTTTTTTTCCATTACCTGTAGCAATTTTACATCACCTGAAAATATATGTAAATAGGACCTTTTGCAGGTTTTTTATAGGACTTTAGTCCTTTTTAACCATTTAAATTCAACAAATTTCAAAGAAATAGGAAACAGATTTCTCCATTTCCTAAAGCTTTTTAATGTTTATATTTTTTCTTCTTTCTTGCTGCATTCATACCAAGTGCAGACATAACTCCTGCTCCTAAAACACCTAACATTCCTACATCTCCTGTTTTTGCTGTAGAACCATTTTCTACCTTACTAACAGGCTTACTTGTTGTTGCACTTGTATTGTTTGCTGTTGCCTTTGCATCGTTTCCTTGTGGTACTGCTTGATCCTTACTTGGATCGCTATTTTCATTTTGTATTCCATACTTTACTGGCTGTTCAATAACTGCACTATACACAAAGAAAGGTATATCGTTATATCCTTCTGGTGTTGTTGCTCTACCTCCAATTTTATCAGGAGTAACATTAATCTTTAATTTAGTATCTTCTTTTACATTATCCCAAGAAAATTCATCGGTATTTTCATTATATTTACCTTCGCCATTTTGATATTTTACGGTTTTATCATTTACAGTCAATCCTTTTATAGGATTTTTTACTACAACTTTTCCATCAGCTGTTCTTACCTCATCTAAAGATATCTCTTGATCTGCTAAATTTACTTGTCGAATATTTTTTAATGGAGTCACATCTACTACTCTGTTTCCTTTAAGAGTAATATAATCTAACCTTGTTAATCCTTCTAAAGGACTTACATCGCTTATCTTATTATCATTAAGATTAGCTCCTTCCAATTTACTCAAAGCTTTCAAAGGACTTATATCACTTATTTCATTACTATTTATCACTATCCCTCTCAACTCTTTTAATTCCTTCAATGGACTTATATCACTTACTCTATTTTTATATAAATCTAATTCTCTTAGACTGGTTAATCCTCTTAATGGAGTTAAATCACTTATTTCATTTTCTTCCAACCATAAATCAGTTAAACTTTTCAAATTTTTCACCATACTCAAATCACTTATTCCAGAAAAATTTAAATTTAATAATGTCAAATTTGTTAACTCATTTAAAGCACTATAATCACTTATATTTTTCGTTGCTAAAGATAAATTAGTAAGATTTTTTAAACCTCTTATTGCACTTATATCTGTTACATTAGTACCACCTAATCCCAATTGAGTTAAGTTAGTTAATCCTGATAGTACACTTATATCGCTTATTGGATTACCTGCGAATTCTAAATCAGTTAAGTTTGTTAATCCTTTTAATAGGCTTATATCGCTTACTTTATCTCCAGATAACTGTAATGAAGTTATACCTGTACAATATTGTATTCCTTCTAAATTTGCAATTTCTCTTTCGTTAAATCTTAAAGTTCCTTTTATTCCATTTAACTTTCTTACAGTTATAGCAGCATCCGAAGCTTGCTTCAATTCCTCATTCAAGGCTTTCTTTAAGTTAGCATCAGGAATATTAACAACTTCATCTTCACTAGATGCTGCCTGATTTTTAGTTAAGCTACCTTTTGTGGCAGTAACATTGTTATCAGTAGCTTCCTTATTTGAAGCTTTTGTTTCTTCCTTAGCCTTAGTAACTTCTGTTTTTTTCTCATCTTTACCCTTTTCTTTAACTTCTATATCTGCTTTATCTTTTAAAACTTTATCCTTAGCTAATGCACTATCTTCCACCTTATTCTCTACCTTTTGAACCGGCATCTTAGCTTGCTCTACCTTAGGACTTTCCTTAGCTTCTACAACCTTTTGATCCTTTACATTTCCTTCTACTGCAGCACTTGTTGATACTGACTGTAATACCAAGCCTAAAACTACAGCTCCAGTTAATGTTTTCTTCATTATATTTCTCGCTATTTTACTCACACTTATCCCCCTAATCGATACCATTCTGTTTAGCTTTTATTTTTAATTTTACTGTTTCAAAAAGAATTCAAAGAAATAGGAAACAGATTTCTTCCATTTCCTAAAGCTTTTTAATGTTTATATTTTTTCTTCTTTCTTGCTGCATTCATACCAAGTGCAGACATAACTCCTGCTCCTAAAACACCTAACATTCCTACATCTCCTGTTTTTGCTGTAGAACCCTTTTCTACCTTACTAACAGGGTTACTTGTTGTTGCACTTGTATTGTTTGCTGTTGCCTTTGCATCGTTTCCTTGTGGCACTGCTTGACCCTTACTTGGATCGCTATTTTCATTTTGTATTCCATACTTTACTGGCTGTTCAATAACTGCACTATACATGAAGAAAGGTGTACCGTTATATCCTTCTGGCGTTGTTGCTCTATCTCCAATTTTGTCAGGAGTAACATTAATCTTTAATGTAGTATCTTCTTTTACATTATCCCAAGAAAATTCATCGGTCTTTTCATTATATTTACCTTCGCCATTTTCATATTTTACGCTTTTATCATTCACAACTAATCCTTTTATAGGATTTTTTACTACAACTTTTCCGTCAGCTGTTCTTATCTCACCTAAAGATATATTTTGATTTCTTAGATCTACTTGTGGAATATTTTTTAATGGAGTTACATCTACTACTCTATTTTCTCTAAGTAGAACGAATGTTAGATGTAGCAATCCTTTTAGAGGACTTACATCACTAACTTGATTCTTATCTAAAAATAATGCATCCAACTCTTTTAATTCCTTCAAAGGACTTATATCACTGACTTGATTTTGAGTTAACCCCAATGCTGTTAACTTTGCTAACCCTCTTAATGGGGTCAAATCACTTATTTGATTTCCTTCCACCCATAAATCATTTAAATTTTTTAAGTTTTTTACCATACTCAAATCACTTATTCCAGAATCATTTAAACCTAAGGATATTAAATTTGTTAACTGGTTTAAAGCACTATAATCACTTATATTAATCTTTGCTAACGATAATTTAGTAAGATTTTTTAAGCCTCTTATTGCACTTATATCTGTTACATTAGTACCGCTTATACCCAAGTCAGTTAAATTAGTTAGTCCTGATAATACACTTATATCACTTATTGGATTATCTTCTAAGTCTAAATCAGCTAAGTTTGTTAACCCCTTTAATTGGCTTATATCGCTTATTTTATTTTTAGTTAACCCTAATGAAGTTACACTTGTACAATATTGTATTCCTTCTAAACTTTCAATTTCACTTCGGCCTAGATTTAAACTTTCTATTCCACTTAACTGTCTTACAGTTATAGCAGCATCAGAAGCTTGTCCTAATTGCTTGTTTAAAGCTTTCTTTAAGTTAGCATCAGGAATATTAACAGCTTCATCTTCATTAGATGCTGCTTGATTTTTAGTTAAGCTACCTGTTATAGCAATAACATTATTATCAGCAGCTTCCTTATTTGAAGCTTTTGCTTCTTCCTTAGCCTTAGTAACTTCTACTTTTTTCTCATCTTTAACCTTTTCTTTAACTTCTATACCTGTTTTATCTTTTAAAGCTTTGTCCTTAGCTAATGCACTATTTTCCACCTTATTCTCTACCTTTTGAACCGGCATCTTAGCTTGCTCTACCTTAGGACTTTCCTTAGCTTCTACAACCTTTTGATCCTTTACATTTCCTTCTACTGCAGCACTTGTTGATACTGACTGTAATACCAAGCCTAAAACTACAGCTCCAGTTAATGTTTTCTTCATTATATTTCTCGCTATTTTACTCACACTTATCCCCCTAATCGATAATATCCTATTTAGCTTTTATTTTTATTTTTAATTTTACTGTTTCAAAAAGACTCTATATCCAATTTTATAGGTTTCAATAATATATGTAAATAGGACCTTATTCAGGAATTTTATAGGACTTTAGTCCTATTTATCCGCATAATTCAAATTAAATAAACCCTTTAGAAACATAGCAGACATCAGTATATTGCTAGTTTTCTAAAAGGTTACCTAAATGCATCTCTATTCTTTTGTCTTTCAGTAACTCCTATCTTAACAAAAACATATCTCATGGAACTATCTCCTGAAACTATGTGAAATATTGGCGTTATCTGATATAAGTTATTATCATTTATATAAGTTATAAGGTTAAAATAAGCTAATTCAGTATTATTCTCTATATCTTCATATATACAGGTCGAAACCATATTTTCAATACTATAATAGCTATGAAAATCTAGGTCATAAAGATCAAATATTAAATCTTCATGTATAGGCATAAAGAATTCACCTTCTACCTGTTCAGCCATGGGTAAACTATTTATAGAATAGAAAAAGGGTCCCTTAGCACTTAACTTCTTGCTAGTAATACTCTTAAAAAAGTTATTAACTTCTTCTTCCATGTTTTTATAATAAAAATTTACTTTTTTAGATACTACATTACTAAATCTAAGATTATCCTTCGGATTTATATACATAATTACTTCTCCTCTTGTATTGGTGCAAAAATATCTATTATTCCTGAACCATATACCTCTAAATATATATTATAAAATGGCTCTTTGACTTGAAAATTCTGCGCCTTTGCACAAGCTCTAATAATATCATAGGACTCTTCTAGCTTTTCAGTTAAATCTACATGTTTTAAAGCTAATCCATCTTCTATTAAAAAATGATTGTAAAATGTATATTTACTATTTTCTTTTATCTTTAATCTGTTATTAACAGGTATATAAAAGCTATAGTCACCTTGCCCTTCTTCTCTATTATAATTCTCCACCTTATAAAAAATCGGCCCTGTTGCATATAATCCATTTTTGATTACTGCGTTCCTTAATTCTTGTGCATCCTTATACCAATCCTTAACACTACTTCTCGTCTTTGCACATAAAACGTTATTAAACTTTAATGATGAACGCCTTATCTCCATTAGAATAACCCCACCTTCTGACTATTATGCTGAATTTCCCGTCAATTATAACTCCCTCTAAAATCTATCCTATTTAAATAGTATTAAACTAACTACATCAAAATAGGATAGGCTTCAGCAGCCTCTTTAGTTCATCCTTTAGAATAAAAACTTATTACCAAAATATTTTATCCATAGTATTACCTACATTGTTACAAATACTTCCTATATCTCCAAGTACAAAATCATCACTACTGTAATTCTCTAAAGATACCTTTTGATTTTGTAATATGCTAAGTCCATCTTTTGTTATAGTTCCAACAACAGTTCCTACTGGAGCTAAAAGCAATGAATCTTTCTCACTGTTATTATGAGAAATTTCATTTATACCATTATCTAGAACAAAATCCTTTACACTATCTGTATCTCCCTTTTGTAAAGTTTCATAATTAGAAACAATAGTAACTACTGTACTTATAGCACCTACTCTTTTAGTTGATTTACCTGGATTACAAATATTTATCCATTCCTTTGGCTTAAAATCATCCCATACTTTCAGACTCTTCTTTAACTTATTTTCTATTTCCTTTGAAGAATCCTCTTGTGTATGTATAAAACTTGAAAAATCACCAAACTTAGAAGTACTTTTTCTGCTATTTTCCTCATATTCATCTGGTGAATTAAACACCTCAAATGTATTATCTGCTGTAGATTTACTTACCTTAATTCTCATTCTTCCGCTTACTACTTGTAAAGCAAAACCTAAAGTATTATAGTCATTTATTTTTAGAAAAGTTCGTGAAGAAGACTTTGTTTTCTTATCTATATTCGAACCAGTTAATAACTCTCCATCTTCTCCATAGCTATTTAAAGAAAATCTTCTTTCTTGAACGAGCTTAATACTAGCATTTATTACTTGTGTTTCACAACTTTCATACTTTTCAGCAGAATTATCAATGAAACTTGAAAGGTTATTTAACATAGCACTTATGCTAGCAAAATTTTTATGAATTGATTTAAGGCTACTGCTAACATAACTCTTTCTAATAATCTTTGGATCCAATCGTGTACTAATAGATAGAACGCTGAAATCTAAGGAATCTATTTGTTTTTTTATTGCATTAACTTGATTTACTGACATTTTTACTTCTTCAGTATTTATTTTAATTCCTATAGTTCTCACCAACTTTCTATATAATCACTACCACCCTTATTTTTATTCTATTTCATCTGCTGCTTCTAAGATCTCATCACTTAATGTATTAAGCATTCTGTTTAACTGAGTTATTTCATTTGTAATAAGGCATAAAGCTTCATTCAGATACCCAACTTCAGTTCCCTTCCAGTTGCTATTAATGTCTTCACCTAAAGTTGTTACCTTTAATTTAATTGAGTTTAATGTCTCAATATAAGTAGATATATTTGTTGTCTCGCTATTTATAGCTGAATAATTTGCATCCATAACTTTGTACTTCTTTTCTTAAATATTCATTTATTGAAATGCGCTAGCATTATTATTTATTGTAGTTTCTGCTCTATCATAAGTATTAACTGTGTCATCTAAAAACTTTGCATAAGAATCTATTATTCTCTTATACTCTTCAAACTTTGGAACTAATTTGTTAAAATTACCTCTTATAGTATTTGAAGCGTCACTTTGCCAAGCCCCTGCTAGAGCATCCATTTCTTTTTTTATATCATCTAGCCTTGCACTAAGTTGAGTGTTTAAATTTCTTATTGTTTGAGATGTTCTAGTAACCTCACCTAAGGTTATCTTTATCCCTTCAACTGCCATACTTAAATTCCTCCTTTTAGTTTGTTAGGCCTTTAGCTTGAGTTAACACTTCATTTTGAGTGTTCTTATAAGTCATTGCACTATTTCTTAAAAAAGTAGCGTAATCTTCCATCAGTTTTTTCATCTTCTCAAAGTCATCTAAAAAGCCTTTAATTTGACTAGTATATGCTATATTATCTGCACCTTGCCAGTCAGTTCCCATAGAGTCTACCTCACTAAATAGCTGAGTATAGATTCTTGTATAATCTGCTGCTTCCTGCTCCATCTTTGCTGCTGCTGATTCAAGTTTACTTGGATCAACTGTAATGCTTCTTCCCATTCTCAAAATCCCTCCTAGACTAAGATTTATAACAACATTAACTTAGAGCCATTTCTTAGCCCTAATTCTTCTGAAGACCTATTAACATTTAATAATTTCCCTGTAGATTTCTCACAAAACAATGACACTTCTTGATCATTAAAAAATCCATTAGACAATTCACTTATTGCCTTAGAAATCAAAAAGGTAACCTCATAAAACCTTAGTTTTAATGGTATATACACATCATAGCTCTTATTAGCTGATGGCAAAAACACTTCAACTAAAACTTTTTCCATAAACTTATTCCTCCTCTAAATCTATAGATGATACAAGCTTAATAAGCTTAACCTTACCTTGATTAATGGCGTATCCAAATTCATTTCCAATCTCTTCGTACATATCATTTGTAAATCTTGCTATCTTAAATTGATATTGGTTTGTTATTCCATTACCAATCCAAACTCCATCATTTAATGAAATATGTTTCTTAAACCATGGTTCATATGTAAATTCGCTTATAATCTTTGGTGTATCAACTATTACAAAATTTATATTGTAAGTTTCTTGTCCGTTCTCTAAAAATACTCTTACCTTATCTTTTCCATCTTCAGAGAGGTACTTCATAAAATCGCCAAATGAATTTATTATACATTTAATCTTTCTATATACTGGAATGTCTCTGCCACTTTCCTTTGCTGCTTTTATAGTATTATGACGTTCCACCAATATATTAAATAATTCAACTGCAATTTCTTCAAATTCACTTACATTGCTAATGTATTTATAGTTCTTTTCTTCCCCTATAAATGATTGTCCCCCATCTACTACAATTATGTCTTCATCATACTTAGTCATTACTTCAGCTAAGCCTTGTGCAAAACTAGTTTCTCTTATACTTTCAGTTAAAACCAATGATATAAATTTGCTATTAAAATCATAACAATTTACCTTTAAACTACTTTTTTCTACCCCTATTGGTACTTTATTCCCCCTTACAGATTTGATTTCATGAAGCAAATATTTTGCATCTACCTTTTCAGGTAATATAGGTATCTTTTTAGCACAATCTTTAGTCCACATTTCACTGTAATTATTGCAATATGCTCTTACCAGATCAAATGTATTTTCTATATCCTTAAAAATATGTGCTGTTTGGAATTCATAGGTTTTACCTAATTTGAATATTCCTCTACCTTTAAACTTGGATGGTACCACCCCCGAGGTATGTCCAAGTACTGCTGAATACTCAGCTTCATCATTAAGCTGTAACACTAATAACTGCTTAAAGTTTTGAACTAATCTGTATCTTACACTGCTGGTATTAAGAGCTGTGATTACAAAATATATTCCATATTTTGTTCCTTCTCTAGTTAAATAACTTACATCCTCTTCCTTCTCTCCATACCCTTCTGTAAAAGCTGCGAAATTATGAATTATTACTAGTATGGATTCTATCTTCTTACCACTATTTCTTATGTAGGAATTATAATCACCACCATAGTCTGAGAATAATTTTTTTCTTTTTTTAATTTCAACGTAAAGCATTTTAAATAAATTATTAATCTTCTCACTATGGTAGGATAAAAGAACATCTCCTACATGTGGCGCCTTTTTAAATGATCTTAAGGTTTCTGAAGCGAAATCTAAAATGTACATATTTAACTCTTCTGGCGTATGTTCTTCCATTAATGAATATATCAAGGAAGTTAAAAAAGTAGTTTTCCCATTTCCAGCAGAACCATATAAAATCACATTTCCCTCTCTTGAAAGAGGCAATGTCATTATATGTTGTGATTGATTTGTAGGGTCATCGTATTCCCCTATCACTGGCTCTAAGAGGAACTCCTTACTCTTTGGTATATGATATTTCTTCTTTAGCTCATCTATATAAATTAATTCTGCTATTGGCTCTAACCATAATGGTTTAACCTTTAGCTTTTCCTCCTTAGCAATATCTGAAATAAACTTAACTATTTCATCAATTTGCTTTGGTGGATTAGAACTAACTTCAGTCCTTTTATTAAGCTTTAAGCTTTTCATAACTCTTCCAAGCTTATCTATCACTTGAATTTCTTCATTCTTTTCTATTTCAATTTTATCTGATGGATAATACGGAGCACCTGACCAAGCAGATTGTCCCATCTCAAATAATTCATTAAAGCCTACCTGCAAATAAAATCTTCCTGTTGTAGAAAGCTTAGCTGCATCTGGCCTTTTTATTACATCCATACTGTCAGATATCTCTTGAACCTTCAAAGAAATTCTAAACCTACTATTACTCCAGATTTGATCATCAACTATTCCTGAAGGCTTTTGAGTTGCAAGTATTAAGTGCACCCCTAAACTTCTACCTATTCTAGCAGCACTTACAAGCTGTTCCATAAATTCTGGCTGGCTAGTTTTAAGTTCTGCAAACTCATCAGAAATTATAAATAAATGTTGAAGGGGCTCAAATACCTTGCCCTCCCTATAGAGCTTTTGGTATTTATATATATCTATATTACTTACCCCTAAGTTTTTACTAGTTTCACTAAATATCCCTTGCCTGCGCTTCAGTTCACTTTGTATTGAAATTAATGATCTTTTAACTGCTGCTCCATCTAGATTTGTAATAGTTCCTGCTAAATGTGGCAAATTAGTAAATGTATTTGCCATTCCTCCACCTTTATAATCAATAAGTATAAAAGCTACTTCATCTGGATGATAATTGACTGCCAAAGATAATATAAAAGTCATTATAAACTCACTTTTACCTGAACCAGTCATCCCAGCTATAAGTCCGTGTGGTCCATGAAACTTCTCATGGAGATCAAGTTTAAACGCTTCTCCCATGGTATCTACACCTATTTCAGTTTCAAGTGCTTTAGTTGGATTATTTTCCTTCCATCTTTCTAGAATATTTAAATGCTCTATCTTAGATACTTTAAACATTTCTAGAAAGGTTAATGTTTCTGGAAGCACAAAACTATTAGTTAATGTATCAAGTTTTATGTTAGCTAAATCAATTGCTACCTCTTCCATTATATCTGCTGAAAGAATATCAACTTTAAACTCTGTATATCTCCCTGAAATATCATACTTGTCATAAATTTTAGACATTCCCTGATTTATTTCAATTACCTTTGTACATTCCTTAGGAAGATTTTTCAGCTCATCATATAAAGTTACTATCCTAAAACCTAAATCTTTCTTTTCTTCTAAAATAGTCTTAATGAACTCAGCTTTATTTCCTAATGTTTTGCTCAAAGAAAAAATAACAAATCTCGGAATTTCCTCGTCTATTTCTTCGTTACTTAGTGAAGATCTATAAATTATTTCTTTTTCTATCTCACTAGATAACTCCTTTACATCTTGAGCATTAGTCCCTATAAATCTAATACTCTTATCGCCCTTCCAAGTATGTGGTAGCCACTTTGTAAAGCTCCAATCCTTCTCTTCTTCATCATCATAAATAAATATAAGCTTTAACTCATCATATCCATGTAGAGCCATAAGCTGTAATATAATTGATTTAAGAAGTGCCTTAGTCATTTCTCTTTCTCCAATAATCCCACAAACCTTTTCTTCAAGGAATGATAGAGTTATTGGCACATCATGTAATACCTTTGGCTCATCCAACAACTTATATAACTCCTCTAAGAGATTATCCTCTTCAACTGTAAATTTCTTACCTTGAGTTTTAATCTCTGCATCTAGTGGCATGTCCCCTATTCCAAGCCTAACCTTTAAAAAGTCGTTGTGATTATTAGTCCTTTCCCAGAGATTTCTTTCATGATTTTGAATACGTGCAATACATTCCTCTGGCGAAATATTATTTTCATATAATATTTCTATTTGTTTTTCTGCCTCAATATTTATGTCTTGTCTTATTTGGGATAAATATTCTTTATACCTTCTTTGTCTTACTTCTTCTGCTTCCTTGTTTTTTCTTTTTTCATACCTTTTAGATAGAACAGGCCATAGAACTGTTCCAAGTAGCATGCTAAAAGACATTATCAAAGTTGGCATAGCTGTCATTACATCATTACCAGAACGAAGAACATTATTAAGTGTAACCATTCCAGTAAAAAGACTTGCCATACCCATAGTCATTGCAGGTCCCAGCATAAAGATTATAGGCATTTCATTTTTATTTCCTCTTGATGGTGGACTATCAATTGTAAAATTTACTCTTTCAATATCCCTTTTGAATCTAGGCGAACGATAAAAGACATCATTATCTTCATCCTTAATATCAAAATCATCAAATTCTTCTTCACATGCCATTTCTGGTTCTTCTTGTTTAAACTCTTCTAACGCAAATTCACTTATCTCTACTAGATTATCTGGATTATTTATTCCAATTAACCTTCCATTGTAGATTATTTTAAGCCCCATTATATAAATAGCATCACCATTTGATAATAATTTTTCTTTTATCTTTATCCCATTAACATATGTTCCATTAGAACTATTATTATCAACTATTGTCCCGTTTCCCATTGAGTCATATGTAATATAGCAATGTCCAACTGATACTAGTTTATCTGGATAACAAATTTGATTTTGCTTTCCTCTACCTATATTAATTAAACTTTGCTTTACAACATACTTTGTATACTCATAGGTTCCCTTTGTAGGCCTTTGTGTACATAATATGGCTGGTTCTTCACCTATCCTATTTATTCTATAAACATTAGAAGGTTGAAGTTCAAGCTTTGATATTTTTTCATTATTAGAATCATTTAAGTATGCATTTTTGTTTGATTTTAAAAACCATTTTCCCTCTTCTTCTTCTATAGCTATCAAAGGGACTTTTTTCTTGTTTTTGTCTATGGTTTTTATTATGTATTTCCCTGATATTTTTTGAGGTAAGATAAAATCCAAGCTATTATTTTTATCTAATAATGTTAATAACATTTCATTTATCCCCCTTATTTTGTAATGGTCTTATATTAAATTTGTACTATTTTTATATTTAACCAATTATACGATTTTAATTTTACATTAGCTGAAAATGCATGTAAATAGGACCATTTTACGTATTTTTATAGGACTTTAGTCCTTTTAATAATTAATTAGAAATACGAAACACATAAGCTACCTCAAATAAATTGAGGTAGCTTATGATTTTTGATCTACATTATTTAGTTATGAATTGTAGTATATACACTTAATTACTTCTTTCTCTTTTTATAAACAACAAAACTTACACCAGCAGCTACAACCATACAACCTAAAGCTAAGCCTACATATGTAAGGGTATTCCCACCCTTGTCATCCTTACTTTCAGACTCAATAGCTTCAGGCGCTTCATCTGAAGGTTGTTCTAAAGCTCCATTTTCCTGATTTTGTCCATCCTTATTTTCTGAAGCGTTATTATTTGCTGTTTGTCCATCCTTATTAGTTTCACTATTGTTATTATTTGATTGATTGGAAGCAACTAATTCTACTTTTTCCTCTGTCTTTTTCCCATCACTTGAAGTTTTTTTTGTTACACTCCAAGTATTTTCTTTGTTTTTAAAATATGTAGAACTCATCTCTTTTACATTTCCATCTACCTTGCTTACAAGTTGATATTGAAAATCCTGCTTTCCAACTGTTAGTTGTCCATCTTTTAAAGCCTTAGCCTTTATTGTAACAAAATTACTTTGTCCACTAATTCCTTGTTCATCTGCTGACATAAAGGTAAATCCATATCTTGCCTTATTACCTTGTCTCGCAACATCATTATATGCTTCAAAAGGATTATGCTCCTTAATTTTAGGGCTAACTTCTATAGAACTTACTTGTAATAAAGTATTGTCATATGTATATTCAACTGAACCTGCATAAAAATTTGTTAAATTATCTAAGTTTACAGTTATCTCTATATCTGATCCTGATTTAACCTGTCCATCTCCATCTACATTTGTAGTAGCTTTAATTATTGCAGCATTAGGATCTTCTTCCGCTCTAACTATTCTATTATATGGTAGTGTTATTGTTAAAATAAATGTGAATATTAATGTAATAATAGCTGGCTTAAATCTACTTCTACTTTTTTTCATCTCATGTCTCCTCGTATTTACATTATTATATATATTTTATCATAAAATATCAGGACAAGCACTAGAAAATGCTTGTCCTACAGTCTTATAGATTCCTTGAAATTTTAACCAAATCATATATATCAACTATTCCATCGCCATTAATATCATATTTACTATTCCAACCTAATTCACCAGCTCTAGAATTATATGCTTGTCCAACAATGGCTAAATCAGTAAAACTTATATTTCCATCAAAATCAATATCCTCATCTCTAAAACCATTCTTCCCTTTATTTACAAACTCTATATTGGATGTATTAATATACCCCTTAATATTCCAATCATAAAATCCATCAAAATTCCCTAAAGAATTTGGTGTAGTCCTTTCTGGGTTAATTTCAAAACTGTTTACTCCTGCTACACTTGTAGTTCTAGCTGTTGAAATTGCCGAAACTGCCCCTACAAAACTTCCATATCCAGGATTAACAGTTCCTTGTATATTATAAAGAAGATTTCCTGATGATGTTTTTACTGTGTTTGTTCCTGTATATCTAATTAACTGATAATAATTATAGTCTTTCATGTTAGCTACATTTTGATCTGATAAATATAGTTCTATTTCCATTGCAAAAGATACGGCTTTTTCAGACCAAAATGGATCAGATGCATACTTAACATTAGCTCCAAGTTTCTTATTTCCTAGAAAGCCTCCATAATCTCTCCAATCTGTAGTATCAGTATAACCTCTCGATATATATGTTTTTGCAAATTCCATAACACAATCTCTTGTAGAACTATAATAAGTTGCATTCACAGATGTATTATAATCTGTTGCATTTAATCCAAATAAATTGTTCTTCTCTTGAGCTAAAGTTGACATTCCTCTACCAGATTCATTTATAGCTACTGATAAAGCTAATAAAGCATTCACTCCATAAACTTGTTCTGCTTCTTTAAGAGCTTGTCCTAAACCTCTAAGTTTACTTGTACTTTGCGTATTGTTATTTATATATCTATCCAAATCTTCTGCTGTATAGTTTGTTTTAGTTCTGAAAGGTAGATAATTATAATAATTATAGTAAGGATTTTGACTATTAATTGAATTATTATGGTTCCCATTTCTAAGATCTCTTGTTAAAGTTATAAGAGAATTAGTTATACCTTGAGAACTATCATAAAAATAATTTCCATCATAACTGTAGTACGTCTGTCCTTCTTTTAGAAAACTAGGTGCTATTCCTATAGTTCTCATAGTTCCTTTTCCTGCAGTATCCATACTTGTTGATATAAAATGTTTTAGAAGTCCATTTGTTACCGTATAGTAGCTTGGGTTAGTTACTTGATTTATAGGTTGAATAACTATATCGCTATTATTGTACCCATCATGATTAGGATCTCTATTAATGTCCTTATTCATCCATCCTTCATAACCTGCAACTAATACCTTTGCCTCTCTTTCTCTATCTTCAATAAGAGGCAACTCACTTATGTACCAATCATGTATATATGTATATGCATCAGTTAAACCTGGATCAGCAAAAACATTTGATGTTTCATGTCTTCCAGAAGTATTACTCTTATACCAAGACCTTCCTATGTCTTCTGTAGCATAAACAACTTCTCCAACAGAATTTATTACAGTAGGTATTACTACATCAGATGCAAAGGTAACTGTTAAACTACCTGTACTAGCTTCTGCTGTTTGAACTGCTTTATCATAGGTGCTAGCATTTCCAACATATGAATAACTTCCATCACTGTAAGCTAAAGTCACTTCATAATTAGCATCTGTTTTTGGCACTAATGTTTCATAGCTAGACTTTTCTAGTTCACTTTCCTCTGCAAGTATTTTTTCTTCTTCAGTTAAGTTTTCTTCTTCAGCTGGACTTAGAAAAGTCTTGGTTATAGTTTTAACCACTTTTTTTTCATATTTTTGTCCTGACATTATATCTGCTGCACTTACTGGTATCTGCGGTAGAAGTACCATTGCTAAAACAGACATAGAAATTATTTTTTTTATCATCATTTAGCCCGCCTCTTTCTTAAATATTAACTGTAAAGTCCCAAATTTATCCCCTAATTATAATTTAAATTCAGTTGCAACTTTTGTTATGTCATATATATCTATAATTGAATCTGAATTTACATCATAACTTGCTTTATATAAGCTTGTCCCAGCTTTTGCATTATAGGAATTTCCTAAAATCGCTAAGTCAAGCATATCAACTACTCCATCTGAATTTACATCTTCATTATACGCTATGGATACAGTTTCTGTCTTGCTTATTCCACCTTCAGCATATGATATAACAAGATTTGATCCACTTTGAGATATATCATTTAATTGACCTGAAGTTACAAAAATCACCCTATCATCTTTATTAGTTAAATTTAATCTATACACATAATATAATTTATTTCCCGCCTCATCATATTTTGCTGAAGCGCAATACGCATTATTTTTATAAACCTCTAAATCCAAAACATAATCAGCATCATAAACTAACGTCTTATTTGCACCTTTTAAGTCTACTGAGTTTAATAAATAAGTTTTATTTACTATATCTGAATAATATAATTTATCCTTATATCTTTTATAGCTATCTCCACTTCTTAAAAAACTATATGTTGAATTAACAGCACTAGGATATCCTTGTTCATCCCATACATGAGGGCTTGTACCGCTTTTCATTTCTGCATCTGTTGCATTAAAATATTTATAGGAAACCCAATCGCCACGATCTGGATCATCCCAAGTTAAATCAAGAAAATAATAATATCCATCAAGCTTTATAAAATTCCATGCGTGATTAATTGCCTCACTCACTACTATACCAGATTCTATACCACTATCTCTTAAGAAAAGCTGTGCTGCTTTTGAATATCCATCACATACAGCAACTCCATTAACTAATGATCCGTAGGCAGTATGAGAAATATTAGGGATAGTATTATTTTTATAATTCTCCATATCATAGGTAGTGTTCTTGATTATGTAATCATGAATTGCATATTCTTTCTCTAAAGCTGTAGTAGCAGTAGATAAATAATTGTTTTTCACTTCTTGAACCTTATTATTAAATGCAGTTTTCATTGTACTTATAGTTGCATTATCATTGGAATAAGTTACCTTAAGGGTGTAGCTTGTTATTTGATCAGACGAATTTACATAAGCCTCACAATCTACACTTAGGTTTGGATAGAATATTTCTGGATATTCATATAAAGTATCAAAATAATACTCCATAGGTAATTTATATTGACTTTTATAGCTAAAATATTGTATATAATTATCTAAATTAATTCTAGTCTGCAAGTTTTCTAAACCTGTCTTTATTGCAGCTATTATTTGTTGCTCACCTATTGATGCAGACTTTAATCCTGTATAAGCATTAAAAGTTTGCGTTAAGGTTGTTGGATATTCTTTATAGCTCATGTATTGGTCTAAATTCATAGACCCTTGTACAACTTTTGAACCACTTAAATTTTGAGAACTGCTTGCTTCTATGTTAACATTTTCACCACTAACAATTTCTGCACTTACAGGTAAAAATGTTATTAAATTAAAACTCAATATAAAAAATAAGATTTTAGATACTTTTTTCATCTTTTTTCCCCCTTTTTTATAAACCATTACAGTATTATTTTATCATATTTTTCTTCTTATGTCAGATAGTAAAATTACACTATACATTTTGTAATAAAACCTATAAAATATATATGACGAACGAAATAAATTTTACAAAGGGGGAAATGATGTTATTATGAAAAATAACCTAATTAAAAAGATTTGTGCAATTTCTTGTACTTTCATCTTTTTATCGCAATTTACTCTTCCAGGCATTACGACTAAGGCTACCT
The DNA here is from genome assembly GCF_014836335.1 of Clostridium cibarium. Classification (GTDB taxonomy): domain Bacteria; phylum Bacillota; class Clostridia; order Clostridiales; family Clostridiaceae; genus Clostridium; species Clostridium cibarium. The sequence goes on along the minus strand of NZ_JACSRA010000003.1, from coordinate 1,413 downwards.
TAGAAAGTACAAGCAATGCTACTGTGGAAGATACTACTCTAACTAACAATGAAAATGTTGGTTTACCCAATATATTTACTGGAGGATTAGACAAAAGTTTTATGGCAACTACTAGTAGTATTTCGTATGGTGTAACTGGTTCACCTACTGTGGGTAGTACTATTGATATTGCTGTGAATATATCTTCAGTAAGTAATCTTTACGGAGCTTCTGTTGATTTCTTATATGATACTAGCTTACTTCAAATTGAAAGTATTTCTAAAGGAAGCTTACTATCTAGTGCAGAAGTTAAAACTATTCAAACAACTCCAGTAACTGGACAAGCTAATATTGCTATGTCATTGACTGGTTCTGCAACTCCTATAAGCGGAAGCGGTTCTATTGCTGTAATAAGAGCTAAGATACTTAAAGCTGGAACTATTAATTTAAAAACTACAAGTGGTAATGAGGTTTTATCTTTATATGGGTTTACTACTTGTGTTAAGCTTTCTGATGATCTTGGAAATAAGATTGGATATGGGGCTGTTGATAAGAGTATAACTGCTTTACAAAATCCAATACAACCTGGTAATTACGAACAAGATAATTCTAATGTAGCTTATTCAGGTTCTTGGACTAATCAAGTTAATTCTGGCTATAACGCTGGTTCTGCTATGATTTCCAACACTACTGGGTCAAACTTTACTTTTAAGTTTAATGGTACTGGTATTAGACTTTATGGTCTTAAGAATTTTAACTGTGGTATTGCTAATATCTCTATCGATGGTACAGCTTATACTGCTGATTTATATTCAAATACTACTGCTTTTAAACAATTAGTATTTGAAAAAACTGGTTTATCTTCTGGTGAACATACTATTAAAGTTGAAGTTTCTGGTTCTAAAAACACTGCTGCTACTAGCACTTATCTTGTTTTAGACAACTTTACAGTTACTAGCACTTTAAATACTATTTCCTCCGGTAATTATGAACAAGACAATTCCAATGTAGCTTATTCAGGTTCTTGGACTAATCAAGTTAATTCTGGCTATAACGCTGGTTCTGCTATGATTTCCAACAC
>NZ_JACSRA010000003.1:0-253 GCF_014836335.1 Clostridium cibarium | reverse complement strand
ATTCAAATACTACTGCTTTTAAACAATTAGTATTTGAAAAAACTGGTTTATCTTCTGGTGAACATACTATTAAAGTTCAAGTTTCTGGTTCTAAAAATACTGCTGCTACTAGCATCTATTTTGTTTTAGATTACCTTCAAGTTTTATAGTCTTATTTATCTTTGTAATTAATATTTAATCGAGTAGGAGGTAGATAATTATTTTATCTACCGACCTCTCACACCACCGTACGTACCGTTCGGTATACGGCGGT
>NZ_JACSRA010000039.1 GCF_014836335.1 Clostridium cibarium | reverse complement strand
AAGCTAATGGTTGGCACTATCAACCCCCATATCGGACTTTCACCGACTAGTACGTGCCCATGCTGGGCACACATAAAGTAAAGGATAGAAAATGTATTTTTTCACATTATCTATCCTTCACTAATTAATACTTACATATTATTAACTTTTAATTTTTCTATATAATTGTTTTCTTATTACAGTTCCAAGTTCTCCAATATTACTAATTTCAGATAGGATTTCATCTTTATCTAAATAGTATGTTTTGGATCCATTAAGGGTTATTTTCCACTTTCCTGTGCCATTACTGCGAGCAGTAGCATATAGTTCTGTCCTATTATCCGAATATTCTTTATTAAAATCATTTATTATTTTCTCTATTTCCATAGATATAATTGAATACACATCGTTACTCATTTTATCATCTCCGTATTCTAAATTTACATAAGATTTTTAGACCATACCCAAGTTGAAAAATTACCAACGTCTTTAAATCCAACATTTCTATAAAGCGCTATAGCAGGGTTATTATTAAAATCAACCCTTATATAAATATCCATTATACCTTTGCTTTTTGCTAAAGAAATAAGCTTATTTATAAGATCTGCACCATACCCCCTACCTCTATAACCTTCTAAAATGCCAAAGTTAACAATCAAATATATTCCTCTACTATATATAATTTGTCCATAACCAATAGGATTCACCCCTTTATAAATAAACAAACTAAGATCCTTTAAATAATAGTCCTGTTTTTCATCATAACGTATATCCTCAACTGTTAATGGAACCCTATTATTATCCATAAAAATTGAATTTTGAAGATAACACCTAGTTTTAGCATCCTTTTTATGATCATAGATATGAAAGGCTATATCCTCATGAAAACTACTATTTTCTTTTGTAAAGCTACTTAACTTCATTAAATATGTCAGTCTAATCCTACTCATATTAAGCTTATGAAGAAGGCTTAATGTATAGGAATCTTCAAAGCATTCATAAGTAACTACAGTACTTTTTAGCATCAATGGTAAGCTTGAACTAAAATAGTTCATATATTCATCTTTTATAAAAATATCAGAAAGACGTGTAGATTGGTATGATGGTGACTCAACCCAAATATAACCTACAAAATTTCTATCAACCTTAATAAGATGAACCATTTTACGTATTATATATTTATAAATAAATGTTTTATTATCATAAAACTTATAAAAATCCATACTATATTGAGTTTTTCTCTTTGATTCTCTTATTAAATTATTAAATTCACTAAAGTTATTATTGTTTAACCTTTCAACTGTTATCATACATTACTACCTCATTTCAAATAGGAAAAGAACTCCCTATATATAATATGGGAGTCCTAATAATAAATTCCTATTTTAAACGTCTTTCATACTTAAGCTTATTCTCTTATTTTCTTGATCTACAGATAGAATTACAGCCTTGATTTCTTCTCCAACAGTTAAAACTTGTGAAGGATGTTCAACTCTATCATGGCTTATTTTAGATATATGAACTAAACCATCTAATCCTGGTTCTAATTCGATAAAAGCACCAAAATCATTTAATCTAGCAACTTTACCTAAAACAACAGATCCTTCAGGATATTTTTCAGCTGCATTAGCCCATGGTTCTGGAGTTAATTGTTTTATACTTAAAGATAATTTCTTTGCTTCTTTATCTAATTCAATAATTTTAACATCGACAATATCTCCAACTTTCAATATGTCCTCTGCTTTATTTATATGCTTCCAAGATATTTGAGAAAGATGTAATAATCCGTCAACACCATTTACATCTATGAAAGCTCCAAATTTAGCAAATCTCTTAACTTCACCTTTAACTATATCTCCAGCTTGTAAGCTAGCCCATGCTGCTGCTTCTTTTTCAGCTATTTCTTTTTCTAATATAACTCTTCTTGAAGCTATAATCTTAGAATGCTTTCCAATAGATAATTCGATTAACTTAACTTGTAAAGTTTTTCCTTTTAATTCTTCCTTATTTTCCACAAATCTTACATCAATTTGAGATGCAGGTATGAAAATTCTTGCACCATTATAATAAGAAACTAGTCCTTTTTCCTTAACCTCATCAATCTTTACTTCGAAAATTGTACCTTCGTTATATAGCTTTTCTAATTCTTCATAAGCTGCTTTCTTTTCATATTCTAATCTTGAAAGTACAACATATCCGTCACTATTTTGAAGCTTAATTACCTTAGCTTTAATGTTTTCGCCAACAACTAGTTTATTCGCCATTTCTTGTGGTTCACACATAGCTGTTAATTCTTTAAAAGGTATAACTCCATCAGATTTATAACCTACTAGTGAAACTAGTATTTCATCTCTAGTTTTTGAAAGTATTTCCCCTTCAACTTCATCCCCTATTCTAAATCTCTTGTCCATTTCTTCCATCAATTGTAATTGTTCGTCATTATTGTTAATAGTATCTTGCATAATATTAATAACCTCCCTAATTATCCAATCTGGTGTAGATGCACCAGCGGTAATTCCAATCTTTTCATATTTGTTATTATTTATGTATTCTTCCGGTAATTCAGAAGAGTTTTCAACATGAATAGTATTTGCACAATTTGCTTTTGCTATTTGATATAGTTTAGTGGTATTAGAACTATTTTTCCCACCTATTACAATCATAGCATCTACTTCTTTTGAAAGCTTTTCAGCACTTCTTTGCCTCTCATCTGTAGCTAAACAAATTGTATTATAAGTTAATATTTCCTCAGATTTATCCTCTAAATTTTTAACAGTTTTATCCCAATTCTCTTTTTTTTCAGTAGTTTGAGATACTGCACATATTTTCTTTGGTAAATCTTCTGGAAGTGATCCATCTTTAGTTATTATAGCTTCATTATTGCACCATCCATTGATTCCTACAACTTCTGGATGCTTTTCATCACCAAGAATAACAATATTATATCCTTCAGCAGAAAATTTTTCTACCTTTTTCTGTATATTTGTAACAAACGGACATGTTGCATTAACTACAATTAGTTCGCGTTTTTCAAGGTTAGTAATTATATCTTTCCCAATTCCATGAGATCTAATTACTATTACATCACCTTTACTCAGACTATCTAAACTATCAAGTTCTATAGCATAAATATTTCGTTCTTCTAAAAATTTCACTACATCATTGTTATGGATCAATGGTCCTAATGTATAAATTTTTTTATTATATTGTTTTTGTATTTTTAATGCTTCTTCCACTGCACGTTGAACACCAAAGCAAAAACCGGCATTATCGGCTAATTTAACTGTTCTCATTATTATAAGTCTCCTAATTTTATAAGTTAATTGTTTATCTTAAGATTTATAAGTCCAATAATCTTGTCAGTAACTTCTTCTATATTAAGTCCAGTAGTATCAACTTCAATTGCATCATCAGCTTTTCTTAAAGGATCTACTTCTCTATGTGAATCTTTATAGTCTCTTTCTATGATATCCTTCAAAATAGTATCATAAGAGCATTCTATATTTCTTTCTCTTAACTCTTTATATCTTCTAGTAGCTCTCTCCTCTGGAGTTGCTGTTAAGAAAAATTTGAAAGATGAATCTTTAAGTACTACAGTACCTATATCCCTACCATCCATTATTACGTTAAACTCCTTTGACATCTCTCTTTGAAGCTTAACTAACATCTTTCTAACTTCTGGTATTGATGCATAAGCTGAAACTATTGAACTTATCTCTGGCATAGTAATTTTACTTTGGATATTTTCATCATTTAATACTAAATCATCCTTTTCAAATCTCATTTTCATAGTTTCAATTAACTTGCATATTTCTGTTACATTATCTGCTTTTAAACCATTTTCCTTTGATTTTAAAGCAACTGCTCTATACATAGCACCTGTGTTTATGTACATTAAGTCAAATTTTTTTGCCACTAATTTAGCAATAGTACTTTTACCTGCTCCAGCAGGGCCATCTATAGCAACTGATATTTTCAAAGTGTATTTCCACCTTTCTTTTTTTGAACTCTATCTTAAATTATATAATTTTTTACTATTTTCTACAAGTTAAATATTTAACCCTGCAATATATCCAGTTGAAAGGGCAATTTGGACATTATATCCTCCAGTAAAAGCATCCACATCAATAACTTCTCCTGCAAAAGATAAATTATTAATAACTCTAGACTTCATAGTAGATGGGTCAATTTCCTTAGTATCTACTCCGCCAGCAGTGACTATAGCCTCATCAAGACTTCTTAGACCTTTAACTTTCATTTCAAAGTTTTTTATAATACTAACTAATCTTTTTCTTTCTTCTTTAGTTATTTCATTTACTTTTTTTGACTCAGAAATTTCTGAAAGACTAATTATAAGCGGTATTAATTTTTTTGGTAAAAGATCATCTAAAGAATTTTTAAAATCCTTATTTATATATTTTTGAAAGTCTTTTTGAACTCTTTTATCTAATTCACTAATTGATAAGGCAGGTTTTAAATCAATAGAAAGTGTATAACTCTTATCTTTTTTAATAAATCTGCTTCCACTTAGTATTAAAGGACCTGATACCCCAAAATGAGTAAAAAGCATTTCACCTTGGTCATTATATACTGTTTTATTACCTTCTTTAATAGTTACAGTTACATTTCTTAAGGATAAACCCATTAACTCTTTTACCAAACTTTCTTTTATTTCTATAGGAACTAATGAAGGTTTTAATTCTATGATATTATGTCCAAGTTTCTTTGAGAATCTTTGACCATCTCCCTTAGATCCCGTTAGAGGATAAGATGCTCCACCTGTAGCTATAATAAAATAATCTCCTTTTATTTTCACTGAATCATTAACTATTATCTCTTTAATATTTCTATTCTCAGATATAATGTCAGTTACCTTAGAGTTAAGCAAAATCTTTACATTTGATTTACTTAATCCATCAGATAATCCACGTATAATATCAGAAGATTTATCAGATTCCGGGAACACTCTTCCGCCTCTTTCCACCTTTAACTTTATTCCTTCACTTTCAAAAAAATTCATTGTATCTTCATTTGTAAAAGTATATAAAGAGCTATATAAAAAATGAGGATTACCAGGGATAAAGTCAAAAAATTCAGAAATATCTTTTGCATTTGTTACATTGCAACGACCTTTTCCTGTGATAAATAACTTTTTGCCTATCCTCTCATTTCCATCTAAAAGAATAACTTCATGTTCTTTTCCTGCTGTTATGGCTGCCATCATACCTGCTGGGCCAGCACCAATAACGATTACTTTGCTCATGTAAAAGCCTCCTTAAATTAATCTTAATTATTTTACTATAATTTTTCTTAATGTACAACGAAGGAAGCATAATGTACTCTGTTTTAAGCTACTTTATCCTGAAATTAACTCTAAAAATTCATCTTCACTCAATATATGAATTTCTTGTCCACTTCTAATTAAGGATTCTGCTTTTCTAAGTTTAGTACTTTTATAGAAGTTATCTATCCTATCCCTATTTTTAATACCTGTTATTAAAACTTCAGTCTTTTTAGTTACACTACTTCCAACCGTGCCACCTAGCTTATAAATTACATTTGAAGCTTCATATCTTTTCATTGAAGACAATGGACCAGTAAATACAACCACTTTATCAATGAAGAAATCTACATCTTTATTTACCTCTTTTAAATATAACTCATCATTTTTAGCTTTTTTATTCTTATTTTTTATTAAAGATGAACATGGTGTGTAGCCACCAGGATATATTTCTCCAAGGGTAATACCTCCCTTTAAATTTAAGGATAATAAATCGTTTATTTTAAGTAAATTGCATAAATAAATCATAACCATCGCACAGGCGTTGGCATCTTCTAAAGCATGATGATGCTTAAATTCATAACCAACAAACTCTGCCAAGGTATTTAATTTATGATTTCTAACTTCGCTTATATGATTTTGGGACAGAATTACTGTGCAAGCGTATTTTATATAAGGTGTTTCAATATTATAATAGTCAAAAAGGCTTCTTAACACACTCATATCAAAAGAAGCATTATGAGCTATTAAAATATCCGCCTCTAAATAAGGCTTAATTTCATCCCAAAGTTCTAAAAAAGTTTTTTCCTTTTCAACATCCTTAGGATAAATTCCATGAATCCATGTATTTTGTGGAAGAAATCTCATTTCTGGTGGTTTTATTAACCAATATTTTTCCTCAACTATCTTATCATTTTCCACTCTTGTTATTCCTAGTGAGCAAGCACTATTTCTTTTTTCATTTGCAGTTTCAAAATCTATTGCAACAAAATTCATATTAATCAATCCTTGTATTTTATTATATATCTAAGATAGCATTTATATTTTATTTTCACAAGATTACTTTACATAATATTTAATCAGTACACAAAATTTAAATTACTTTTTGATTTTCTCCTCATACTTATTAAGTAATTTATTTAAATATTCTATAAGCTGTATAGGCTCTCTAGACGCTGTAAGTTCAGTACTTAACACTACCCCATCTATTTTATTCTTCATGAAATTATATATATCATCTATTTCTGCTAATGACGGAATGAAACTTCTTTTCATTGAATCTAAAATATAAGTTGCTATAATGAATGGTTTCCTACTCTTTTTCATTCTAAGCAGTAAATTTTCTTGTATAACTGGTATGTTATCTATGGGAGCTTCGCATTTCAAATCTCCTCTTCCAAGAATTATTCCATCACTGACTTTTAAAATTTCTTCAAAATTATTAACTCCTTCCATGCATTCAATCTTTGCCCATACTTTAATAGACTCACACCTATTGTTTTTTATCTTAGCCTTCTTTATGTATTCTTTAACTTCAATCATATCTCCAGATGATGTAACATAAGAAAGACATATAATATCAACACCTTTGGAAATAGCCCAATTAATGTCAAACTTATCCTTAGAGGTAAGTTTTAAATTTTTTCTTATAATTCCTGGAGCATTAATTCCCTTTTCAGCCCTTAATATACCTCCTCTTTCTGTTATAGCTGATATGTAGTCTTTTCTATGTTCACTTATATTAAAACTCATTGTGGCATCTTTCATTAAAATGATATTAACATTATTTAAGTCAGATAAACTTCCTTCGTAATTTATTGGTACAACCTTTACTCTTTCTAAACTTTTTTTTCTAAGTAAATTTTCATAGTTACATTCTAAACAAAAAATTACTTTTTCACCTCTATTAACTCTATTCTCCGTCCTATACATTTTCGATACCCTTAGTTTATTACCTTGAAGATCTTGTAGAATTTTCATTTCAGGATAGTTTGTCTTTATTCCCAGAATTAATTTTTCAAACTTATTATAATTAACATGTGAAAAGTTAAATCTAGGTATGGTCATTCCAGCTTTATAGTACCTATGAATGTCTTCTAATGTGTTAACAGTTGGTCCAATAGAACAAATTAAATCCATTATGCCATTCTCCTACTTATTCTTTTCAACTAATATTATGAAAAAAATTTTTTAGTTATGTTAGTATATTAGATTTTTGAAAGAAAATAATAAATTTGTGACATGAACTGCTTTAGGTTAAATTATAATTTTAGTACATACCTTAGTAAATTAGATATAGTTGTGTTATTATATAATAGCTCAACAAAAAATTGGTGAAAGGTAGAATATAATGAATTTTAATGAATTAGGTATATCTGAGAGTTTAATAAATATATTAAAAAATAATGGAATTAAAAAACCTACTATGGTTCAATCTGAAAGCATTCCTATTATAAAAGATGGAAAAGACGTAATTGCAGAAGCTGATACTGGTACAGGTAAGACTTTAGCTTTTCTACTTCCTATATTTGAAAATATAAATGAAAAATCTGCTAATACTGAAGTTTTGATACTTACTCCTACGAGAGAGCTTGCTATTCAAATTTATGAAGAAGCTATAAAATTAAAAGAATCTAAAAATATAAATATTTTAGCAGCATATGGAGGAAAGGATATTGGATCCCAACTAAATAAACTTAAAGGGAATGTCCATCTTATAATTGCAACTCCTGGACGACTTCTCGATCATATTAAAAGAGGAACTATTAATTTGTTAAAGCTTAAAACATTCGTTTTAGATGAAGCAGATCAAATGTTATTTATGGGATTTAAAAATGAAGTTGAATTAATTAAAAAGGAATGTTCAAAGAAACATCAAACGCTTTGTTTTTCTGCTACTATGGATTCGGCTGTAAAAAAACTTGCATATAGATATATGAAAGATCCTATTGTGGTTTCTATAAAGAAAGATAATGTAGCTTTGGATAATATAAAACAAGAAGTTGTTGAAACTACTGATAGATGGAAACAAGATTCTTTGAAAAAAGTTTTAGAATTGGATAATCCTTTTATGGCAGTAATCTTTTGCAGAACCAAAAGAAGAGTTGATAATTTAGAGATGGCTTTGGTACAAAGCGGTTTTAATTGTGAGAAATTACACAGTGATATCCCTCAAAATAAGCGCGAAAGAATTATGAAAAATTTTAGAGATGCAAAAATACAATATTTAATTGCTACAGATGTCGCTTCTAGAGGACTTGACATTACAGGGGTTACACATATTTATAACTACGATGCCCCTGAATCTGTTGAAGCATACATACATAGAATAGGAAGAACAGGAAGAGCAAATGAAAAAGGTTATACATGTATGTTTATAGCAGATAAAAATATGGAAATATTAAAAAAGATTGAAGAACATATGAACATAAAAATTCCAAGAAGATTAATTTAAATAAAAGGAAGTTAACTTTATACTCTAAGGTTACTTCCTTTTTTATATACTATTCTAGTTCCATTTAAAAACTTTTAGCTTATCTATAGTAACCAAAGGTATTATCTTAATATTAAATGTCAATAATCAATGATAATAGGATAATATATTTTTAGTTTGGAGATTTAAGTATGAAAAAAAAAGTTATTATAATAGGATCAGGTGTAGGAGGCTTATCAATAGCAACAAGATTGTTAGAGAAAGGTTTTAATGTTGAGGTATTGGAAAAAAACTTATCTATAGGAGGAAAAACCAATATTTTAAAAAGTGGTGATTTCAAATTTGACTTAACTGCTTCTATACCTATGTTTCATGAGGATTTTATTGATGTTTTTACTTTTTGCAAAAAAGATTATAGAAAATACTTTACCCTTCTTCCACTCGATCCAATATATCGATGTTTTTTTACTGATAATAGTTATTATGACTTCTCAAATAATTTAACTCATTTATCATCAACGATAAACTCAATTACTAAAAATAACATAGAAAATATATCTGGCTATTATGAATTTCTTAATTCCAATTATAAAAAATACTTAATTGCTAATAACAATTTTTTAAATAGAGACTTATTAAAAGGAATAAGTTTATTAAATCCATTAACTATATCTAAAGTGTTCAAATTAAACACCACAACTTCAAGCACTAAAAATTGCAGGAAATATATTTCAAATCATAAACTATTTAATTATCTTATGTTTCAAACTATGTATATAGGTGTATCTCCCTACCATTGCCCAAGTATCTACAACTCGATTCCAGCTGTCAGCCAAATTCAAGGTTTACATTACATTAAAGGTGGTATGTACGCTTATATAAAAGCCTTGGAAAAGTTAATAAAAGAAAAAAAAGGTCACATTAGCACACTTAGAAATGTTGATAAGATCTTATTTCATAATAATAAAGCTGTAGGAGTAATGGTAAATGGTAATCCAATTTATTCTGATATAGTTATATGCAGTAGCGATTATTCTTTTTCAATAAATAATTTAATTAAAGATATAGATATAAAAGGAAAAAAAGAATCAATTAAAGAAATGAATTACTCTTGTTCTATTTTTATTTTATATTTGGCTCTTGATAAAAAATATCCTATTCTTAAAGTAAACAATATATTTATAAATGATAACTTTAAGAAGAATATAGAGGCACCATTTAAAGGATGTATTCCCCTAGAACCATCAATGTATATTTATTGCCCAAGTTCAATTGATTCATCAGTATGTCCTAAAGATTATGAAGAGATTAGCATCCTAGTTAGAGTACCAAACCTTCTTTCAAGAAAAATAAACTGGAATGAAAAGACTATAAATAATATGAAGCAAACAATTTTAGGTAATCTTAGCTCTATAAAAAGTCTTGAAGATATAAAAAACCATATTATATATGATAATTGCTTAACGCCTATAGACTTACGTGATAAATTTAACACCTTTGGAGGATGTGCCTTTGGACTTAGTCATTCACTTGACCAAAGTGCAATTTTTAGACCTCAATGCACTATCCCTAAAGTTAAAAATCTTTATTTCACCGGTTCTTCTATCCATCCTGGTAATGGAGTATCAATGGTCTTAAAATCTTCAAAAATCTGCTGTGATAAAATATGTAAGGATTTTGGTTTATATAAAAAAAATAAATGCTAAAATAGCATTTATTTTTTATTATATAAGCTTTCAACTTTTGCCCAGTCTATTACATTCCAAATATTCTTTACATATTCTGCCCTAAGATTTTTGTATTTTAAATAATAAGCATGTTCCCATACATCAATATTAAGTATTGGTTTCAATCCTAGTATTAAAGGAGAATCTTGATTTAAAGTATTAATAACTTTCAATTTGCCATGCTTATCTACCACTAACCATCCATATCCTGAACCGAATTGGTTAATAGAAGCCTTGTTTATTTCATCTTTCAAATTCTGTAAGCTACCATAAGTTCTATTTATTTCTTCTCCCAATACACCTTCTGGAATTTCCTTAGGAGTAGGCGATAATATAGAAAAATACAAGCTGTGATTTAATACTCCTCCACCTTGATCTATTACATCATATCTTATTTTTTTTGGTAGTTTATAAATAGATTTCATAATTTCTTCTAAAGATTTGTCCTTTGTATACTTTTCATATCCCTCAAGAACCTTATTTAACTTATTTACATAGTTTTCATAATGCTTAGTATAGTGAATTTCAACAGTTTCAGCATCAATGTATGGTTCTAAAGCATCATATGAATATGGTAATTCTATTTTTTCATATTTATTCATGTTTTAGCCTCTCTTTATTTTTTTATTATGATATGTTTTAACTTATCATAATATGACAAAGGCTATTTGATAGTGTGCATACTAACTATATTACATTTAAAAATCTTTTAAATGTTTCACTAAGGACTGAATAAACTTCTTTTGTACAATAATATTTTGAAAATTCTAAGACAAAATCATAATCTCCTTTTATCATAGGTTCAATTAAACTTCTCACTATATGTAAAGATTTGAATCTTATATCATCTATTTTGCTATTACCGCATATTTTGCTTAATTCAAAAGATAATTCACTTTTTAGTTTATCAGATTTATATCCCTTTTTAGCTAAATCTATACCCTTAGCTAAATACTTATAAACTATATCATTATATCCGTAGGAGGAATATATATCTTCTGATGAAATACTTTTAATACCTAATTGTTTAATATTATATGTTATTTCACTTATATTTAAAAATAATATATCTATATAACCATACTGCATTTTCTTCCCACCCATTTAATTTTAACTTATGTTAATAATTTCTATTATAACCTAAAAACATACATAGTGTATATAACGTTCCATTTTATACTCTTCTTTAATTAACATAGCAAATTGATAAAAATAAATTTAATTAGAATTAATTTGTAATACTGTTAATTAATTATCTGTTTTATAAACAATTTATTTTAAAGTATCCGAAATAATTACAAAATTAATTTCATGATTAAACTAACTGATTTTCTTCAAATGTTCCAATAACTTCAAAACCTAAATTTTTATATAATTTTAATGCATTATAATTATGAGAAATAACATTTAAAACTATATCTGTTTCATTTAAATCTATACTTTTAATTAGTCTACTTATCACTTTTTTGGCCAAACCTTTATTTCTATAAGCAGGTGCTGTTGCTACATTTCCTATTTGAAGCACTCCAAATTCTGTTCCGTAAGAAAATACTCCAGCAGCAGATATAATCTCATCATTATGAAAAATTCCATAGTAGTATCCTTCTTTTAAATACTTCTCTTCCATCATGTATCCTGGATTACTTGCTTCTAAAAATTTTATTAACTTATTTTTTTCGCTATACTCTATTCGAACAACATTATCTATAGTATTACTTAGATTAGTCTTTCTTTTATTCAATTTCATATTATAAAATATAACACTCGAAGTTACCTCTCTAGAATCGCATAAATATTTAACTGATTTAGGATTTAAATGACAATATAAATCCTTTGGTAAAAATTTATCTAAAGTTTTTATCAATAAATTCATATTTTCATCTTCATCACAATATGAACTTCCAACTAATATTGGAAAACCATATTTAAAACTTAAAAAAGCAATTGCCACAATTTTTTCCTTATCATATAATCCGAACATTTGAGTGCAATCCCAAAACTCGTCTTCAAGATTACAGCAAAGATACATATAGTTATCTTTATCATTATTTTTTAGAAAACTACGAATCACATCTTTGCTATGTATAATTTTCATATTCACTATATTAACACTTCTTTCATAACTTTTCTACAATAATCATAATAATGAATAAATAGTATATATTAATTAATTATACCTAATTTTCCTTAACTTGTATACATGGTATTTTAACATCCTACTTAAACACATTAAATTAGACATTATATCAATAATTAATTAATAATTAAAAAATGGTACTAATTACTTCAAAAACTTCTATAATATAATAAATTGGCGCTAGATAAATTCTAGTTCCTGAAGCGTTAAATTTCACATTACCGTATCCATTCCTTGAAGCTATAATACCGCATCTAAGTACAAGATAATCTGTGGTTATGATTTTAACTGATATGTCTTTAATTGCTTTTCCACTCTGTTTCTCAATAATGTCCTTTGAAAATTTAAAATTTTCATTTATATTCATAGATTTATTTTCTTTAATAATTCTTTCTTTAGGAATTCCTTGATCTAACAAATACCTTTCCATTGCATCTGCTTCTGAAATATAATCAGCTCTCCTTCTTCCACCTGACAAAATAATATACCCGCCATCTCCTTCTCTATATATACTATTTACTGCTTTATCAAGTCTATCTCTAAGAATTAAACTCATATTTTCTCCATTTTTTAATTCTTCACCTAAAACTAATAAAAACTCCGATTTGGATTTATCTAGTTTAGGACAACCAATTATAAAAGCTTCTAATAAAATAAACAAAAGTAAACCTATACAAAAGATTGTAGAACAATAATTATGGAACTTCTTAAAATATTTTATCTTTTTAAAGTGTTCTTTTAGAAAATGATATAATATTAAAATTGTACCAATCGAAATTGCAACTATGGTATAACTTTTTGACATATTTGCAATTATATTAATGCTAATCACATATATAATTATTATAGTGCCAGTAATAATATCAATACAACTTATCACAAAATTCCCTCCTTAAGTTCAAAGATAGTATTGATATTATAGCACCCTCTACCATATATTTACAACAAAAAAAATAAAGCTTGCATTTAAAAGCAAGCTTCATTAATAAATTCAATTATAAATAAAAACTTATTTAGATCTTTGCATTAGATTAGCTGGATTTCTTGTTTGAATCCAAATGGTTCCTGGACCAACAAACCTGCAAACTAGACCTTCTTTTCCAGCGATAGAATTAAAAATACCACTCATAAGTTCAGTATTATATCTTAAAGTACTATCCCATAAAACTAGATGATTGCTATCTACTATATAGTTTTCTCCATAAGCTAATTCCTTTTTATGAATAGCTCCATATGAACTTATAAATAATGTTCCAACACCAGAAGCTTCCATTTGAATAAGCCCTTCACCAGATAGCATACCATTAATACCTCCAGATTTTGTTGAAACATTAATTCCATCTGTTGAAGCTAAGAAACTTGACTTTCCTAACCTATAGGATCTTGTCCCATCAAGTTCAATACCTTCAATATCTCCCAAAAACTGAGGAGCTAATAGTAATTCACCATCATTTTTTGCTAAAAATTGTTGTATAAAAAATGATTCTCCTGAAAACATCCTCCCTAGAGTTCTCTGAATTCCACCAGTTTTTGCTTTGATTTCAAAAGTATCACTCATAGATACCATTGCTCCAGCTTCAACGGTATAACATTCTCCCCCATTTGCATAAATCTTTAAAACCTTATTGGTGTTTCCATATAATAGTTCAAAATTCGCCATAAACATATTTCTCCTTAAATTATTTATTCATCCACCAATATAATTCAATATTATTTAATATATTCCTTTATAAAATATCTTAAAAATTCAAGATTGCTTGTTAATTCTGGATGAAATGAAATTGCTAGCATATTTTTTTCACCAACCCCAACAATATTATTATCAACTTCACATAATACCTGAACTCCATCCCCAATCTCTGTTACATAAGGTGCTCTAATAAAAACTAACTCTAAAGGCTTATCTGAAATGGCTTTTATTTGCTTTTTCGTTCTAAAACTATCAATTTGAGTTCCAAAAGCATTCCTTTTTACTTTGATGTTCATTAGTGAAATATATTTTCTATTATCATTTTCTATGTTTTTAGCTAATAAAATCATTCCGGCACAAGTCCCTAATACAGGAAGCCCTTCTTTTATTTTATTTCTTAATGGCTCCATAAGCCCTGTAACATTTAGAAGTTTTCCAATAGTAGTACTTTCCCCACCTGGTAAAATTAGGCCTTCAATATTTTCTAAATGCCTAGGGTCTTTAACCTCAATAGGATTATGCCCTAATGCTTTAATTTGATTAAGATGTTCAATAACTCCACCCTGAAGAGCTAAAACACCAATATTCATTTTACCAACCTCTCTCTGCATACTTAACAGAAAGTTCAGATGTACTTGTTCCGCTCATGGCTTCACCTAAATCTTCTGATACTTCAGCAAGTTTTTTAGGATTATTATAATATGTTGTAGCAAGCACTATTGCTTTTGCCCTTTTTTCTGGATCTCCTGATTTAAAAATGCCAGAACCTACAAACACCCCTTCACTTCCAAGTTGCATCATTAATGCGGCATCTGCAGGTGTTGCTATTCCCCCTGCAGCAAAGTTAACTACTGGCAGCTTTCCATTTTCCCAAACATATTTAACAAGATCATATGGTGCTCTAATATCTTTTGCAAAAGTCATTAATTCTTCTTCAGGAGAATTTTGAACTCTTCTAATTTCATCCATAATTTTTCTTATATGTGTAACTGCATTTACAACATCCCCAGTTCCCGCTTCACCTTTTGTCCTTATCATAGAAGCTCCTTCACCTATTCTTCTAAGAGCTTCACCTAAATTTGTTGCCCCACATACAAATGGTACTCTAAAACTTTTCTTTTTAATATGATATTTATCATCAGCTGGTGTAAGCACTTCACTTTCATCAATAAAATCTATATTTAAAGCTTCTAATATTTGTGCCTCAACAAAATGTCCAATTCTAACCTTTGCCATTACAGGAATACTTACTGCCTTTTGTATTTCCTTGATCATCTTAGGATCAGACATTCTTGCGACACCACCTTCTTTTCTTATATCAGATGGTACCCTTTCTAATGCCATAACAGCACAGGCTCCTGCCCTTTCAGCAATTATTGCCTCCTCTTTATTAGTAACATCCATTATTACCCCACCTTTAAGCATTTGTGCAAGGTTTTTGTTTATATTTTCCCTTTCCATATTTATCCCCCTTTTCTTTTTATAAACATTATATTAAAACAGTGCTATCCTTTTTGCAAATGTATCGATACTTTAGTCGCATAGATTTTGTATAAAATCTAACTAAAATAAAAAGACACCCTAACTGGTGTCTTACAAATATTAAACCTCTATAAACTTATTTAATTTACTATTATACTCGGCAGAATCAAATCTACTTAAAAAAATATCTTCTAACAAAGGTTCAAAATTTAGAACTTCTTTTATAGATGTTGCTATTAAATTAGATGAATCATCCAAATATTCATATTCTTCATCTCCATAAAATAACTGCCATCCACTATCTTCTTTATTTAAGGGGGTTGTCCTAACAATCCAATTAACTTGTCTATGTTCAATAGCCTTATTGGTTATAATTACACTTTTATTTTCATCTATAATATTTTCTTCTTTTCTTTTAACTGTAGTAATATTATTTACTTCAAAACTTATAATATCACCTTTCTTTAACTTTGTTTTTTGGGATCCATTTCCCTCAAATTTACCTATAAATTTAGTGCCTTTAAATTCAATTATCTCTACCCAAACACGTTCATCCATAAACCTATTATTTAAAGAATTTTCTAATTTATAAACAATCCTAACTAAATCGCCAATTCTTATATTTTTTATTTCTTCTTTGCTTGGCACTAGATAATTTCTTGGATTTTGTTTGTTCATTTTAGTTACATCTATTAAACAAAAGGTATTGTTCATTCTAAACACCTCCTTAGTTTTTCTTGCAATTCTTTATAATATAATTTTATCATTTATTATACTAACATACAAGTTATGTATTTTTGATTTATTTTATACATTTTTTTATGTTATTCCCTTTTTTTTAATAGATTTTTTAGTTAATTTATGTTTATTCTATAGAACTTTTTTCTAATGTAAAGTGCCTTTCACTTATTAAGTGAAAGGCACTTATACTATTTATAATTATTTTGTTATATATAAATACAATAGCTTGATTGTATTTTCCATTCCACTATAATGAGTTCTCTCCATTCCATGAGAAGCATGAACTCCTGGTCCTATAAGAGCACCACGAATGTTATTGCCTCCTTTTAAAGCAGCTCCCACATCTGATCCATACCTTGGATATATATCTACTGCATAATTAAGCTCATTAGCTTTTGCTAAGTTAATTAATTCCGTTACCATGTTATAATCATAAGGCCCATTAGAATCCTTTGCACATATAGAAACATCATATTCAGTACAGCTTAAATCTGAACCAATACATCCCATATCAACAGCTATCATTTCTGTTATTTCTTCTGGAATGTAAGATGCTCCATGTCCTACTTCTTCATATACTGAAATAAATATTTTCAAAGTATACTTAGGCGTAATCTTTTCTCTGTTAAAGAGTTCTAGTAAACCTAACAAGCATGCTACACTACCTTTATCGTCAATAAACCTTGATTTCAAAAATCCACTTTCTGTTATAGTTGTTTTAGGATCTATAAAAATAAAGTCTCCCGGACAAATTCCTAACGCTTCAACATCCTTCTTGGATTTAACAGCTTCATCGATTCTCACTTCCATATTATCTAAATCTCTATTTTTCGAAGCACTATCATCATAAACATGTGCTGAAGGACTTGTACTTAAAAATGTCCCTGTATATATTTTTCCTTCTCTTGTTCTAATCTTGCAATACTCTGCGTCTAAAGTAGGAACAATTGGACCTCCAAGCAAAGTAAATTTTAACTTTCCTTCTGAAGTTATTGATCTTACCATTGCTCCTAAAGTATCTACATGAGCTGATAAACCTATCACCTCTTCTTGACTTTTTCCAGGTACTGTGATTATTCCACATCCTTTTCTCGTTGTTTCAAATGCATATCCGAAGTTTTCTGCTTTCTTTTTTATCAAATTCATAATATCAAAACAAAAACCAGTTGGACTATCAAATTCTAATATCTCTTTTGCTGTATTTAACACATATTCTCTATTTACATTCATTTTATCACCTCATAATTGTTGTATACTAAATAATATTATCAACATTTTACCACATAAAAAAATAGTTATCCATAATAGAATAAATCTATTATGAATAACTATTAATTATATACTATGCATTTTGACCAGTAATCATTTTACCTAAGTCAGTTCCAAATACAGTCATATCCTCTGGAACCCAAACATCCTTAGCTTTTCCGCCTACATTAAATTTTTGTTTCTTAAATGCAAATGATTTTTCCTTAGTATCACTTGATGGTTGTATTGCATTTAATCCATCAACAAGTTTATTTACGTAAAGATCAAGTAATTTCTTTCTTGCTTCACTTTCATTAGTTAATTGCATAGCTTTTATTTCTGTCATAGCATCATTAAATGCTTTTGTATCTACTGGAGTTATATCTGCATATGTTGTAGCTATCTTTACAGTGGCCTTATCATCAGTTGTTGAACTTGTTTCTATTTTAGGAGCCAATTTTTTAAGAGCACCTAATTCTGCATCAGCAATTTTGTTTAATTGTTCATCGCTAATAGTGAATCCACCTTTAATTATGTTATTTCTTGTAGCATTTTTCATAGATGTTTTTTCTGTTTCTCTTACATTTTCATACTCTGACTTTTCAACACCCATATTTTCAATTTTAGTTGTATCACCTAATACATATAAATCGTAAAAGGCTTCAGCTGTTACCTCTGGTGGATCAACCTTTTGTCCACATCCAGTTAATACTAAACCTGTAGTTAAAACGGCCATGCTTGCCATGGCAATAATTTTCTTTAATCTTCTCATATTATCCCCCTATGGATTTATTTTTTTTACAAGGAAGATTATATCATATAATTTTCAGGTGTTGTTATAATTATGAAAAGTTAGGACTATAGTCCTGTAACAAACAGGAATCAATTACTTTATATTGTTTTTTTCTTTATAAGAATATTATTTACTTAATATATTTGTTAAAATTAATATTTCAAAAATTGATTTATATCTTCTTCTACTATTTTAAGAGAATTCCTCCAAAAATCTTTATCATGTATATCTATTCCAACAACTTTAGTAATATCAGCTATTTTATTTTTCCCTGTTATAGAAAGTAATTTTTCATACTCCTTTGTAAATGAATCACCTTTTTTTAAATACTCAGCATATAAACCTTTTGAAAATAACAAACCAAATGCATAAGGGAAATTATAATAATTATAATCAGCATCATAATAGTGAGGCTTCCAAGCCCACATATATGGATGTAGATATTCAGGGTCTAAGCCATCTCCATATGCCTTTCTTTGCGCATCTAACATAAACATCTTTATCTCATCAACACTTAATGCACTTTCTTTTCTTCTCTCAAATACTGATTTTTCAAATAGAAATCTTGAATATATATCAACAACCACTTGACAAGCATCTGATATTTCAGTTTCCAATATTGCTAGAGCCTCATCCTTATTAGCTTCTTTTAAAGCAGCTTTCTTAATTATTGTTTCGCAAAAATTTGAAGCTGTTTCTGCTATTGGCATTGGATAATCGGAATTTAAAATACTTTCTTCATATAAACACGCTCCATGGAAACCATGCCCAAGTTCATGGGCAAGTGTAACTACATCTCCAAAGTTCCCTCCAAAATTAAGAAGTATTCTACTTTCCTTTATTGAATGAAGTCCTTGGCAAAATGCGCCTCCTACTTTTCCTTCCTTTGGCATAACATCTATCCATGAATTTTCTACAGCCTTCTTAGCAAAATTTGATAAGTTATCACTAAAGGTTTTAAAATTCTTAAAAATAAACTTAGTAGCTTCCTCATAAGTAAACTTCATACTTGCTTTTGATACTGGTGCATACATTTCATAAAATGGCAATCCATTCTTATATCCAAGCATTTCACCTTTTTTTCTTAGATATTTCCTAAATGAAGGTAAGCTCTCTTTAATTGCATCTAACATAGCATTTAAAGATTCTATATCCATCCTTGAATTCTTAAGAGTCATATCTAAAGGATCTTCATATCCTCTAAGTTCTGCTACAGTTATTACTTCACCTTTTATTCCATTTAAAGCTGCTGCAACTCCTTCTTCAACCTTTGAATATGATTTAATTTCTGATTCATAGCCCTTTTTTCTAACTTCTTTATTGTCATCATACGCCATATTTAATACTACAGTTAAAGGCAATTCCTCTATCTTGCCATTTTGTTCTATTTCAACCTTCAAATTTGAAATCAAAGAATCCTTCAGCTTAAGCCAAGCTCTTGAACCTGTATTTCTCATATTTGATATAATAGTTTCTTCTTTATCACTTAATGAGTATTGGCTTTTCTCTACAATCTCTTTTAACATAAATTCATGTTCTTTTAACAACTTTGACTTCTCAATCAATTCATTTAAATTACTTATTTCACTTATCCATTTTTCGATTTTTGTAGAGGCAGATACTATATAAGTTAATCTTTTTTCTAATATTCCTGAATATTTTTTACCATCCTTATCATTTGTATTTACGCTTAAACTTAATTCAATAAATGAGCTAAGTTTACTTTCTAATATTGCAAACTCAGTAAATTTTCTTATATATTCCTCTAAGTAAAAAATATCCTTATTCTTATCCTTAATAACATTTTCTACCCATTCATTTATATCTTCAATTACACACTTAAGCTTATCTAAATCCCTTTGAAATTCCTCACTTGAGAATGATGTATATATTTCTTTTAAACTCCAATTTAATTCCATTTTATCCCTCCCTAATTACATCCATTATATTCTTGATACTAAAAGTAATCAAACTTTTCTTACCTAAGTTTATAAGGTTTTTATAAAAAAATAACTTAATAAAAATAGCTAGCATTTTAAATTGCTAGCTATTTTTATTAAATTTATTCTACTTCAAATGATTCACAATCAGTTTCTCTCACACTTGTTACACTAGATTCATTAGATCCAATTTTAACTTGATCTAAAGTACAATATTCTTGGTGATTATTGTATTTACATTCCTCAACTGAACATTTAATGCTTGAATTCTTATCCATAATCTGTTCCTCCTAAAATTTAATTTACACATCTAGTATGGAATAAATTAAGATTTAATATTCAAAGAAATCTTCCTAAAATAAGAGTAATAATATCTAATTGTACAAGAAATTATATAATTTATCTAACTGTTCTTCTGTAATAAAGCCATCCATTTCACCTTTTCCACCAAGTTTATAGGATTCAAAACACAAAGATTTTTTTGTGGAAATGTAAGGATCAAGAGTTTTATTATAACAGTGAAGAAAAGATGCATATAAAGCCTTTTCTCTTCCATCAGTATTAATTATCTTTCGAGTTTTAACAAAAGGATATTTACCAATAAAATTATCCTTTCTAACATATAGCATAGCTCCACCATCATCTAGACTAACTAATATTATATCATTTCCATAATCATCTGCTATTCTTTTAATTGAACTTTCAATTTCTTCATCTAAACATTTACTACTACTAAAAAGAATATTAGCATTGTGTATAAAACGCTTTCTGCTAAGTTGAACACTTTCTAAATTCTCTACACTAGTAGCTAGAACTTTCTGATAATCGTTTACTATATTAAAAAAATCATTTGATAAATCATCATCACATAAAAATATAATTGAGCATTCATTCATAGCTTTACAGAATATATCATTATCATAGCTATTTTTCTCAAGTTCCTTAAAATCAAAATATCTTTTCTTTTCCTTATATTCATCTACCATAACTATTTCCTGTGCTGTATCTTCTAAAAGTTGATGGACAAAATCAGAGTTTATACCATACTTCCTAAGCTCTTTTAATATAATATCTCCATATAAATCTTTTCCTACTATAGAAATAAGATTTACATCATCTCCTAAAACATTAAGTGCTCTACTAATATTTAATGCTTCTCCTGAAAACGCTTCATTAACTGTACAAGGACAAGAATTAATGAATTCAACATTATCTAATAACTTAGGAATATTAAGAGTAACTTTTTTACTTAACAAGCCTGAGACAAGTATCTTGTTACAACTTTTCATATTAAATTCCCCCTATCTAAAGTAAAAACTATATATCCTCATTTCTATTCAATTTTTTCACATTAGATACCAACTTTCAATTGTAGATACTTACAATTATATACAGCTAGGTTATTTTACACTTTTAACAAAAAATTCTTCAAAACGATACTTTTGACCTGTTGGATTTACCTTTTCCTTTGGAACTTCTTCTACAAACATATCGTAAGGTCTTACATATAACCCACATTCACCATATAAAGCTTTATACAAAACTAAAGTTTCTCTAGTTTCTGAGTGAACAACAAAATCCACTAGTAAATACAAGTCTCCTTTAAAATGTCTAAATATTTTTCCCTTCAAATTTCTTATATCTCTCATGCTTTCCTCCAAAACTTATTTCATGTACTTTATTGCTTCTCTTCTGCTAGTTGCAGAAATTTTATGTTCTTCCATAAATCTTTTTACCCATTCTTTATCGATTTTGGAATACTCTTTTAATGCCAATCCTATTGCTTTGTCAATAAACAATTCCTTTGTAAATAAATTATGGGTAATTGCTCTACTTAATAAATCTACATCAGTTTCTTCTTTAAACTTCACTTGAAAATTTATTGCTATTCTTTTAAGCCAAATATTTTCACTATCAATCCATACAAGTATTGTATTTCTTACAGTTGATATTCTTAGAAACATATATGCAACTATATAGCTAATTGCATCTACAGTATCCCACCAAGATTTGTTTATAATTAATTTCTCTATTATATAAATATCTTCTTTAATCAATAAATACTTTAATTCATTAATATAGTCTATAGCTAAATAATGATATTCTCTTTCAGGCTTTTCATAGCATTTCCATACAAAAACCCAATCAATTTTATCACTTTTCTTACTTTCCTTTAAAAATTCTTTTGTTAAGTTTATTCTCTTTGGTTTCGGTATTCCTAAAAAGGGAAACTTATTCTTCATGTATGAAGCCATTTTTATAGAAGTATCCTTATCTTTTGCTTTTTCTAGAATTTCAAATATACTGTACCTATCCAAAATAACTTACACCTCATTACTAAATTATTCATATTATGTATATATATTTACTAATTATAGCATTTTAACACAGCAAAGTATATTTTAACATATAAAAAAGAGAAGAATCAATCTTCTCTTTACCAAATTTGTGTTATATTTTAGAATATCAAAATTAAAAAGCTTAACACTCCCGCAATAATTAATTCCATATTTATTGATTCTGTATTTAAAGTAATAATACGATTTTCGTTCCTAGCATTTTGTAATTCATTACTAATATATTGATAATTTAAACCACCAATGCCTCTAAGCGAACCACACAACTCTTCTTCACTAATTGAAGAAAGTACACCTATACCCAATAATATTAATCCTTCAACAAAAAACACATCATTAAATGAATATAACGTTACTTTTGATATTATCATAGCTAGAATAAATGCTCCAAAAGCCCAAACAATGCCGGATAAAATAGAATTAAATACTTTTGACACTTTGTTATTTTTCATTTTTACCGCCTTCTTTATTTTATATTTTGAAATGATATTTCATGGAATATCATTAAACTTAACTGCTTACAATATAAATTATGCGCTCCATTACGAACATTATACACGGTAGGAATAACTTTATAACTTTAGAACTATTTGCTATATATCTGTAAAAAACTTAAACTCTCAACTAAAATGCATTAATATTTTAATATATATTAAAGGTTTTTAATACCAATTAAATAATTAACTTATTGTATAAAATTTTATAACAACTGCTTATCTCGCATTCTTTCTCAATAATATAATTATTTTCTGTTTAATCCTTTATTTAAGCTCATTATAACATCGTTTACATCGTCTCTCAAACAAAGTAAAATTGTCATTTAGCATTTTTTTATTCTCTATATTATATAACAAGGAAAAGGCACTTCATAATTTTGCTAAATTATAATTATAACCTAATAGAATTAGTAACTTAATATTTTCAATACAATTAAATTTAAATTAATATAAAAATACCTAAATACAAATGATCTCTCATTTATATTTAGGTATTTCTTACTATACATTTCTATGTTTCATCTTGCTAAGTGAATACATACAAATTGATCCTATTAATACAACCATGGATACAACAAACCACGCTTTATTTATACTTAAACTAGTTATCATATTCCCCATAATTAGTGGACCTATACTTGTCCCAATTCCAGAGATCATAGGTATTACGGCATTAACTCTTCCCCTATGGGATTCAGGGGTATTATTAGTTAAAAAAGTTCCTGAATTTGTACTTATTAGTATTTCTCCTATAGTCATAATAATTATCATAACTATAAATAAAGGAAAACTCTTTATAATAGAACATGAGCCAAAAGCTACAAAATAAAGTATTCCACCTGTAGCAATTATTTTTATTATATTGTACTTTCTTGTTAAAGCAGTTATGAGTGGAGTTAACACTATTACTACAAATCCATTTATGCTACCTAAAATTCCAAAATATTTAGCTCCACTTCCGTTAAAGAGCTGCTCTAGATGAATTGGTATAGCATATCCCCATTGAGAATAAGCAAAAGAATATGTTAGCATAGCTAAAGCATAATATAATAATATTGGTCTTTTAATCAATACTGAAAGTACTGAGCCTTCTTCTGCTGCCTCTAAACTATTTTCATCTGTATTTTCATTAGATTTGTGATGCTTCCCTTTAATAAATATGCCTATAAGTGCTGCTGAAATCAGTGTTGTAAATCCGTCTCCTATAAATATCAATTCTAAATGCTTCTGAAATAACAATCCTCCAATTGCTGGTCCAACTGAAAATCCTATGTTGAGCCCCATGTATATTAATGAGAAAGATGCTTTTCGATTTTTAAGATTTGTAACATCACCAACAATTGAGTCATAAGCAGGATATGAAATAGAAGAAATAGCTGAAGCTACTATCATTAAAATAGCTAATTCACGACTTGGATTTATCAATCCACATATCATAAACAAAATTCCTGAAAGGCCTTGAAATATCCCTATTACTTTTTTTCCTCCATATTTGTCAACAAGTTTCCCGCCCACAATTACGCAAGGTGCTTGAATAACCATTGCCATGGTTACAAAAAATCCTGATTCATTAACTGACATTCCTATTTTTTGTGTTAATATTAATGACAATAACGGCGATATAAATGCCCCAATACAATTAATTAGTTTACCAAAAAACAATATGTACACAGCTCCAGGCAATCCTAGATAAATTCCTAATCCATTTTTTATTTTATTTCCTATGGTGTTCATTATAGCCCCTTTCTATCACTGATTATAAAAATATTTATATCTTAGCATAAACATTCTGCTAATTATATAATATTTTTGATTATTATGTCAAATTATATATAATAATCAATTTAACAATCATTTCTATTAAAAAAGTTTATTTTTTCTTAATATTTTAAATAACATTTTCTAGATAAGTTATGATAAAATGTTCTTTAAAGATATGAGGTGATAGTATGAATATATTTTATGGTACATATGGCTTTGATTTTTTATCTATTTTTTTACTAATCTTAAGCACTTTCTTCAATTTTGATCGTTACCCTAGAATAGTAAGTGTTCTATTAATTATAATTGTAATCTATAGGGCATTTTCAAAAAATATCTACAAAAGATCTTCAGAACTTTCTAAATTTATCTCAATCATAAATAAAGTTCTAGGAAAATTCGGTAAAGGAATTCCATATAACTTACCTAGAATAGGATTAGAAGGTATACCAGCAGGTTTTGGACAAATTAAATATAATATTAGCCAAAAACGTAAATTTAAAATTGTTAAATGTCCAAATTGCAGTCAGAAATTAAGATTGCCAAGAGGCCAGAAAAAAATAATTGTTACTTGTAAAAAATGTAGTCATGAATTTAAAATGAAAACTTAATAAGAATTTAAAAAATGAGAATTAATATATTTACTAATTCTCATTTTTGACTATAAAAGACTCTCATATTAAAGCTATCTAGTTATTTCAACTAGCCATGTGAAATTGACTTTATGTTCTATTTTAATATTATAATTTAACTTAGCGATGTATTCCTTGAATTCATTAATATTTGTATAATACTTACTATCAATAAAATCCCATAAATCTTGTTTATTCAACTCTTTAAAATGTTGTCTATATTTTTCTTTCTCTTCACTATCAAAAAACATATAATCTATAATAATTATCTTTCCATTTTCTTTAAGATATCTTATCATATTCTTAACTGCTATCTTTTTATCTTCATTATTTAATCCGTGAAGAACATATGTAGAAACAACTATATCTGCAATATTTTCTTTAAATGGCTCATCTAAAAAGCTACCTACCTTGCATTTCATATTTCCATACTTTTCTTGAACTTTTTTTAACATTTCTATATTCTTATCCATTCCTATCACATTATATCTGTCGCTTAACTTACCACATAAGTTTCCAGTGCCACAACCTATATCAAGAATACACTTACAATTATGACTAATTATCCTTCTTCTGGTTTCTTCCAAAATATCATTATAGTTTGAAAAAAGCCCTAACTCATCATTTTGAGGATTATTAACCATATTATCATAACTATCTGCTATGTTAGCCATACTTTTCTTCACCCTCCTTAACTTGGAATAATATCTATAGTATAATATCATATTAAATAAATTAATGAAATGCTCAAATAATCTATGTTATAATATAAAAATATATTTGTATACAAATTAGGAGGAATATCATGGAACTACTTGAAACAGAAAGATTAATTTTGAGACCTTGGAAAGAAAGCGATTATTTGGATTTACATGAATATGCTAAAGATCCTCGTGTTGGCCCTAATGCAGGTTGGCCTGTTCATAAAGATTATGAAGATAGTAAAAAAATCATCAAAATGTTTATAAAAAATGATGATTGCTCAGCTATACTATTAAAAAGTGAAAATAAAGTTATTGGAAGCATTGGTCTCCATAAAAGAACTCCTGATGAAAATATACAACATTTGAAACAAAGAGAAATTGGATATGTCTTAAATCCTAACTACTGGGGTAATGAATATATTCCAGAAGCAGTAAGGTGTCTCATTGATTATGGATTTAAAGAACTAGGTTTAGATCTTATTTGGTGTGGTCATTATGATTTTAATAAAAATTCAAAAAGAGTTGTTGAAAAGTGTGGATTTAATTATAAATTTAACAGAGATACAAAGCTTCAGCTTCTAAATAATAAGATCGTTAATGAATCATATTATAATATAAATAAAGATGAATATTTTTCAAAATAGTACAAAACCTGTGACTGAAAAACAAATCACAGGTTTTATTATGTGTGCCCAGCATGGGCACGTACTAGTCGGTGAAAGTCCGATATGGGGGTTGATAGTGCCAACCATTAG
>NZ_JACSRA010000038.1 GCF_014836335.1 Clostridium cibarium | reverse complement strand
CTGCATGGGAGACTGTGTGGGAGAGTAAGACGTTGCCAGGTAATTGAGAAAAGGATAGTGAAAACTATCCTTTTTTTATTGGTGTGCCCAGCATGGGTACGCGATAATCGGTGAAAGTACATATTCTTACCTGAGGAGGCCTCATAGATATGCATTAAGTGTGAAAATAGACAAATGGATTAGAAGAAGGCTAAGAGCTTATATATGGGGAAATGGAAGAATATTGGAACTAAGTTAGGAATTAATAAATACAAAGCGTGGAAATATGCAAATATAACAAAAGGCTATTGGAGAATCTCCAACAGCCCGATTTTAAACAAGTCTTTAAATAATAAATACCTAGAATCGCTAGGAGATATTAGTCAACACAAACATATCAAATCATACATTAAATTCTAATGAAACGCCGTATACACAAAACGGGTACATACACTAGTGTGAGAGAACGTTAAATAAAATAATCATTTAGTTTCTAATTGATCAAAATTAAGTTAATATCTAATAGTAAAAATGTGCAATGAGTTAAGAACTGTACAAAATAAGAATTTCATGTGCGATTATGTGAAAAAATTGCGAGGTGAAACTCTTATCTAAAATTAGTAGTTGAATAAACCAAATTATTGGATGAAATTATTGTGTCAGGAAGTTGAACATGTCCAGGAACAATATAAGATTGAGAAGTTCCATATTGAGGTAAAGAATTTATTGTATCTGTAACTGTAACGCCTCTAATATCTGTAATTCTTACTTTAATAGCTTTAGTTCCCATATTAGTACCAACAAAATGGTTCCATGACATTTTTGGCATGTTAATCCAAGTATTATCTTTAAGATATTCCATTTTTATAACAGGATATTTATGATTTCTTACTTGAATTGCAGCCCAATATTGACTGCTACCTTCTTTTATTCTATAAGAAAACATTCCTTTTACAGGGGCTTTTACTACATGCCATTTTATATTGATTTTTCCATCAGGTATATTACCAATTTTAGCAAATGAGGCTGGACAAAGATCCAATGAACCTTTAGCTCCTTCAGGATATAAATCGGTAACGTAAACAATGGTTTTTCCTTTTGTGCCTTGAACTTCTAGATATGCGCCAGCTAATGCTGCATTAACTCCGTTATAGTTATAATCATCAGGATCTAAAGCGGTAATTTCCATATCTGGAGAAATAGGATCTAGAAGAGAAGCACCACCAGAATAGCCTGAACCAGTATATGTGGCATAGCTTGAATGCAAACTATCCCAAGTAGCAAAAGCTTGTACATTAAAGCAAAGTGAAATGTTAATAGCAACTACAAATGATATAAGAATTTTTCTTTTTATATAACTTCTTTTCATAATAACCTCACTTTTAAAATATTTACCTAATTCAATAAATAGGTATTTAATAAAAATATACTAGCAACAGGTAAGTTTATCTATAAAAAATCCTATAATAGTATTTTGAGTTCGTAAATGAATATTTTCTACTTAATACCCTTTTTAAGACTATATTAATACTTTTTATGACATTTTATACCAGTAATTTTAGATGGGTTAACATAGTTTTATTTTTGTTGATAACAATAATGTGATATAATTCTCGTAATGGATTAAGTTTACATATAATAATCAGGGGGGAGAAAATGAAAATTGCAATTTTATATTTTAGTGGGACTGGAAATACAAAATGGATAGTAGATTCCCTGAGTAAAATGTTAAAAGCGGAAAATCAAGAAGTATACTTATATTCTCTAAATAGCATATTTGATATAAGTTCAGTAAAGGTGACTGAAGTTGATATGATAGGGATAGCATACCCAACATACTCATCTAAAGCACCACTATTAGTAAGAGAAATTCTTCAAAGGTTGCCTTCAGCAGAAAAACTTCCTATATTCTATATTACTACAACAGGTCATATAGCAGGAGATGTTAACCTATACACCCACAAAGTAATGAGGAAGAAAGGATACAAAATATTTCTATCAGCCAATTTTATTTTAGGCAATAACTTACATTTATCTTCATTGTGTCAGTCATCTGCAATAGATTTAAATACGGGAAAATCAAGAATTAAGATACTATATAGAAAAATAGGTAACGTATGTGCAAGAATTATAAATTTGGAAGATTATATAGAGGGTAAAAATATTTTTGCAAGAATATATGGGACATCACAAAGATTTATAGGAGAGAAACTCGTTAGAAATCGTTTCAAGGGATTCTATATAAATGATAAATGTAATCGATGTGGTTGGTGTATTAGAAATTGTCCAATGCAAAATATTAAGAATAGAGATGAAAAAATAATTTTTGAGGACAAATGCATATTATGTATGAAATGTTATAATTATTGTCCTAAAAATGCTGTTCAGGCAAGTATTAAAACTGAAAATTTGAAAAAGTATAAAAGATATATAGGGCCAAATCTGTAAGGTGAAATTTAGTAGTTTATATATGATAATTGAGAATTAATGGATAAAAATCTTAATGATCGTTTTATATGTTAACAGACTTTTATAAGGATATAGTTTGGAAATTCTGCAAGAGTTTCATCCAAAATAATTCTCAATTTTCAACAATTAATTATGAATTAGAAAGTTCTGCTACAGCTATTTTAAATAACATTTATACACACTAATACTGTTATCTAAGGTTTCAATAGCAAAACAATGTGGAACGCTTTGATTATTATTTTTAAACAAAAATTGAATATTTGAAATTACTTTTTCAATATAATTTTTGGGATATATATTTACTAATAGTAGATTGTTTAAATCTAGAGTGAAATTATTTATAAATTTTGAATATTCCTTTGGGCAGATTATTATATATTTTTTTTTTTGCTTTGTTAATTCGTGAATACACATATAAATAAAACCTCATAAATTTAATAATAGGTTTATTTTAGCTAACTAATAGCTTTTTTTATCAAGTTGTGTATCAAAGTTTCGATTTAAGGTATAAAAGTTATGTTTAGTAATTAGATAGAATTAGTTTTTATAGAAAGTAGTAATTATATAGATTTATAAGTGAATTTTGTACAAAAGATATTTCTTTTTATTGAAAAAGAGTATATTTATTAAGTAATTAATGGTTAGAATAGTGGAGGAATTATAGTTGGATACTATTATAAGTAAGATAACCAATTTCATAGCAGAAAGTAATGATATATCTGATATATATAAAATCGATAGAATTAGATATGGAGTTGAAATTACTATTAAAGAGTCAGTAAAGTTTATTTTTCTATTTGCAATGGCAATGCTATGGAATAAGTTACCTGAGTTTACCATTGCAACAGTATTGATAGTAGGAATAAGAAGACATATTGGAGGAAGTCATTGTAAGAGTTTTGCTAGTTGTTTTATTAAAACTATCTTAGTTTATGTGGCAATATTTATATTATCATCCAATATAAAAGGGACAAGCTTAACATTACAAGTTTTAGTTAGTATAATCGTGGTGGCTGTTTTATCAAGAGTAAAATATAAAACAAGAATAGTACAAGAAGGAACTAAATCACAAGATTGCAAGGTAAGATTCAAGGTTCTATCTATATATCTAATTATTTTGTTTTCCACTATACTAATCAATAATTATGTATATATTAACGTAGTCTTAATGACAGCACTTTACATAATCTGTGAATATATAAAAAAAGAGATTGAACTAGGTTGTTGTGAGAAAGCTGTTTAGAAAATTAGATAAAAATGAAATGGAGGAATTAGAATGGATATTTTGAAAGCAAAAAAACAATTAACCAATTTGTTAATGGAAGCATCATTAAAGGTGGGAGAAAAAAGTATAGACGAACCATCATTAGTATGGTGGGAAGAATGCAAATTGCCACTAGATTTAAGAGAAAAGAAGTAATAAAAAGGCATTCCTATTTACTGGAATGCCTTTTTATTACAAAGATAATATATATATACTGAAATTGGATAATATGTTACAATGTTTTTGGGTGATATAATGAACATTTTGATAATAGAAGATGAGACTATACAAAATGAAAATCTTGCAAAATTAATTGAAAAAAGTTATCCGAGTATAAATGTATTCAGAGCGTATAGCTGCAGGGATACTAGGAAAATACTGAATATAACTGAAGTGGATTTGTTTTTTGTAGATGTCAAATTGCAGGATGGATCTGGAATTGATTTAGTTAAAGAAGTGAGGCAAATGAGTGGGTATGAACTAAAAGGTGTAATATTTATAACAAATCAAGTGTTTCAAATTGTAGATGCATTTAAAAACACACATTGTTATGATTTTTTAGTAAAACCATATGATGTTAAAGATATAAAAAGAGCTATAGATATCTTTAATAAGAATGATTTTCATGATTCCTTTACGGAAAGGGCTTATTCAATAGTGCCAATAGATAAGAATTTGACTTTTAAGGTTTATCATGATGATATTATTTTTGTAGAATATAATTCAAGGCAATGTATAATACATACTACTAAAAATGATATAATATGCAAAAAGTTATCGTTAGGTAAGTTTTATAATCAAATTGCATCTAAAACAATTGTTCAATCTCATAAATCATATATAGTAAATACAAGATACATAGATAAAATAGAAAAAGAGTATACAAAACTTTGGACTATTAAGTTTATAGAAACAGAAAAAATAGCACAAGCTTCAGTTAATTATATCGATAATGTTTTTAAGGCCTTGGAGGTTAATATATGATTAATTCTTTAATTGAAGTAATTGCAGTATTGATGATATATACTATGCTATTTGAAGAAATAAATTTAAAAAATTGTAGCTCTAAATTAATAATGGCAGTTATTTGTATCATTCCACATTATTATTTAAGAAGTTTGGATGTATATTTGATTAATTTAATTATATCTATAATTATTATATTCATATTGTTTAAATTATTATATAAGATAGATACATATCAAGTAATAGTTAGACTTTTTGTTTCATTCTTTTTTTTATTGATAGGTGAAGCGATGGTAGGTGTGTTACTTCCGTTATTATCCAGTTATGAAAGGAGTTATTCATTACCGTTTTTACTAATCTGTATATTATCTATCATAACAATGCTTACAAAAGTTTTTATTAGGAAATATGCACTAGATATTGAAGAAAAAATTGTAGAAAATATAAAAATGTATCTTTTGCATATTTTAAATTTTTCATTAATATTATTTCTTTTTCAATATTTGAATGATAGGTTGAATTTAGAAGGAATAGAACTAGGAATTATTTTTGTAATAGCGTTAGGAATGATATTGGTAAATATGAAATTAATAAATAATACAACTGAGGAGATAAAGAAAAGGAATATTCAAAGTATAGAAAATCAATATAATCCTATTTTAGAACAGTATTTTGAAAGTTTGAAGGCTAAAGAACATGAATATAAAAATCATTTGAATATTATATATACAATGCTGGAAGTTTCCGATGGGGAAAATACTAAAGATTTAATAAAAGATTATATAAAATGTACAAATAGCAATGATTATTTAACTAGATTAATGTACTTAGATAATAATATTTTAAAAGCACTAATATATAGTAAGATATGTGAGACAGAAGATAAAGAAATTAAATTTAAATATGAAATAAATACAAACTTAAAAAATTTGAATATAGATAATTCAGAACTTGTAATTATTCTTAGTAATTTATTAAATAATGCAATTGAAGCAGCTGAAGAAAGTGAAAGAAAAATTGTAAGTCTAACGATTTTAAAAGAAAATAAAAATGATAAAGATACATATAAGTTTATTGTAGAAAATACAGTTAAAAACTCAACTAATATAGATGTATCAAACATTTTTATTAAGGGATATTCAACAAAGTCTAAAGATAGAGGGTTTGGGCTATATAATGTGCAAAAAATTATCAAAAAGGTGAATGGGAGCGTATTCATAGAAGTTAATGGGGATATAATAACATTTGGAATAAACATATAATTTTCAAAAGGTGTCTATAAATTGTTTTGAAATCAATTTAAGACACTTTTTATAGATATTTACTAGTCATAAATATGATCTACATTCCCATATGCTAAGATAGTATAATATATTATAAAAATCTATTACACTATCTTTTTAATATTCATTTATCTTCACGAAGTAAATATTCATTGCCATCTTGATCTTTAAAAGAAAACATTTTTCCATAAGGCATAGTCATGATATCTTCAACTTCAATATTCTTTGATTTCATTTTCTTATAAGCATTTTCAATATCAGTTGTACTTAACAATACATTTGGATGTGAAATATTAGCATCTGGTTTTTGAGATTTCATCATATTTTTATCATAAAGAATGAAAGTAGTAAATTCGCTTTCGCTTGGCCCGACCTCCAACCATTTCATTGTAGGGCCCATAGGTTGTTCTAATTTAACTATAAATTCTAATTTTTCAGTCCAAAATTTTTTTGCTTCATCTTGATTATTTACATATAAAGTTATTTTTCCTATCTTATCAATCATTTTAGCACCTCCATATGATTTCTAGTTGTAGTTTTTTGCAATTAGAAAGTAAATATGCATGTTACTTTAGGCTGAAGTTAAATTTGAATAGGTATATTAAATTATATTGCATTTTTGACACTTAAATAAGAAATAACATTAAAGACTAATCTATTTAAATATATTAATATGAATAAATATGATATAATGATAATTATTATTTATGTTAGAATTAAAAAACAAAAGATATAGGAAGATTTGGGAGGGAATTTATTAACATATGGTTAATTTGATAAATATTATTATTGTGTTTTTACTTGTTTTTATGAATGGTTTTTTTGTAGCTACGGAATTTGCCATGGTAAAGGTGAGGAAATCTAGGATAGAAACATTAGTACTTGAAGGAGAAAGAAATGCGAAACATACCTTGAATGTGGTAAAAGATTTAAATTCATATCTTTCTGCATGTCAGTTAGGGATTACCTTAGCATCTTTAGGACTCGGATGGATAGGAGAACCTGCTATAGCAAATTTATTGGAACCATTGTTTAAAATAATTAATTTACCTGAAAGTGTTGTGCATTCAATTTCATTTTTATTAGGATTTGCACTAATTACGGGATTTCATATTGTACTTGGAGAATTAGCACCTAAATCATTAGCTATTATAAGTTCGGAAAAAATAGCACTTTATACAGCTTTACCACTTATAATGTTTTATAAGATAACTTTTCCAATAATGTGGGCTTTTAACCATAGCACTAATTTAGTTTTGAGAATATTTGGAGTTTCTCAAGTTGATGAACATGAGGAGGCTCATACAGATGAAGAAATAAAAATTTTAGTTGAAGAAAGTTATAAGCATGGGTTAATTGATCAAACTGAATTAACATTTGTAGATAATATATTTGATTTTTCAGAAACAACGGTAAAGGATATAATGATACCAAGGACTGATATGGCATGTGTATATTTAGAAGATGATTTTGAAGATATTACAAAATATGCCTTAGATGAGCAATTAACTAGATATCCTGTATGTAAGGAAAGTAAAGACAATGTTATTGGATTTGTACACATTAAAGATTTATATAAAATGAAAATTGAAGGAAATAATGATAATATAGAGGACATTATTCGTGAAATTAAATTTGTTCCAGAATCTATGTCAATAAGTGAACTTTTAAAGATATTTAAAAGAGAAAAATTGCAAATGGCTATAGTTATTGATGAATATGGAGGCACTTTTGGACTAGTAACTATAGAGGATATTTTAGAAGAAATAGTTGGTGAAATTCAAGACGAATTTGATGATGATGGAGATGACATTATTAAAACTGAAGATGGTAGTTATATTGTAGATGGAAAGTTAATTCTTGAAGATATAAATGAATTATTAGAAATATCTATTGAGGAAGAAAATATAGATACTATTGGAGGGTGGATTTATTCACAACTAAAGGATTATCCAGAAGTTAATGACAAAGTAACTTTTGGGGAGTATGCTTTTATAGTGCTTGATTGTGATAGTAAGAGAATAACAAAAGTATTAATTAAAAAAATTGTATAAATGAAATTTCATTAAAACTCTTACCATAAAAGGTAAGGGTTTTAATATTTTTCATAATAGTAAGAATAAAACTAAGAGAGGTTAGGCTTTTAAATACAACCTCTCAAAAATAGTATTTTTAATTAAATGTAAAGCCAACTTCTTGGTTTAATAAATTCAGGTTTAATAAATTCAACACCTTGGTCTAAAACATAATTTATTATGTCATAGAAATAATTTTGTAAGGATTTTTCGCATTTTTCATGGTCGTGAATTAAAACAATATTATAGACATCTGGAGCAAGAAGTGGTGCTCCTTCTTTGGGATTCATTTCATTAATCTCTTTAATAATATCTTCAAAAGTAAATCCATTATTGTATTCCAATTTATATTCAAAAAAGTCAAAGGTCCAATATAAATCAATGTCTTTATTTAGTCCAGATTCATAATACCATGGAAATGTGATTTTATTATCATTAAATTTATTGAACCCACTATTTTTTAGATACTTTTGTAAAGCATCTTTATTTTTACCACCTTTATCTCCATATGGGAAACGAAATATTCTATATCTTCTTTGAATTCCAGCTTCTTTGTATAATAAATTAAGTTGCTCTTCTTGAAGTTCAATTTCTGAAATACATTCATCTAAATCGAGTTCAGAAAAATGTGGATGTGTAAAACTATGGTTGCCTACAATACAATTTTTTTGTATTGCATATATAGCTTCTTTTCTGTTTTTTATAGTTTGTATACCTGTAAAAAACATAATAGATTGTATGTTTTTTTTTATTAAAAAATCTGTAATTGATTTTGTGTTTTTAGTTGGACCATCATCTATAGTCAAATAAGCTTTACTCATTTTAACCTCCTAAATGGGAAATATGCAATTGCTAATTAGAGTATATTCATCTATTAATATAATTAGAAGATTTATTGCAAAAAGAAAGAGGAGCCTTAAAGTGATTATTAAAATCATCATTGAAGAGCATCCTCTTACAGCAAACAATATTATTTCCTGTGTGATAATTCAGAAATAAGGAAATTCCATTCATTATCTAATGCAGAAGGTGTTTTTTTAGTTCTTTCTTTAGCATCTGGTAAACAAACTTGTTGTTTTTGAAGTAATTTCATGCAAAGATAAACTACTGATTTATCAGTGAATTCTTGGAATTCTTTTTCATTAGGGAATCCATGAATTGGATAACCTTTACCATCTATATCTGCATCGAAAACAGCTGACCATTCAAGTTCACAATAAACAGGTTCATTGAAAATCTCTATATTTGATCTATCTGCTTCTCTCATATCTTTTCCCATTCTCTTTTCGTCGAAGTATCTAGCTACCATAGGAGGTACATTTGGTTTAACTTTTGGAAGATGTTCACCGAAATTTACTTTAGTATAAGCTTTAAATGGAATATGAACAGTAGTATCTTTGATAGATCCACCTATTCCAGTTTTTGTTGTACAAGTTTTGGTAGCATACTCTATATTTTTTCTAATATATCCTTCTATAAAAACTTTGTCTGTAGGAGCGATATATCTACATTGAGTTAAAAATATTTGTTTTTCTATTCTTTTTATTTCATAAGAAGGTTCATTAAGTCTAATTATAGATTCAGAGTCTATTTGAATTACAAATTCAGCAAGAACTCTAGGAATTTTATATTCTCCACCATATAATGGGTAATTTTCAGCAGGTGTAAGTGTATCTGCACTTACAACACTAGCATTACATTTTGTAGTATCACAAAAAAGTTGTTCGTTATCCATTTTTTTATCTCCTGTTTATAAAAATTTAGGTTCTAAATATTATTTAATATCCTTATATATACTATTCTTGAAAAAAGCAAAAGGGCACATATATATATATAATTTCAACATATTTTTTGTATATGTTAGTGCAACTTACAGGAAAGTATTAACTTTT
This sequence comes from Clostridium cibarium, assembly GCF_014836335.1. Taxonomy (GTDB): domain Bacteria; phylum Bacillota; class Clostridia; order Clostridiales; family Clostridiaceae; genus Clostridium; species Clostridium cibarium. The sequence continues at coordinate 17,768 of NZ_JACSRA010000038.1, read as the reverse complement.
TAAATATTAAATGGTATAATGTGAAATATTGGTGCCTAGATATAACTATTTAAGATGAGCTTCATATATAACAAGTAGGCACAGTATTAAGATTATTAAACGACAAATTCATAAGAAAAGGAGGATATATTAAGTAATAATATAAATTTAGGGGGAGTAAATTTGAGTTTAAAGAAGATTAAAGATAAAAGGTATATAATTTCATTTGTGCTTATTTTAGCCTTGTTTACTTTTTGTTATATACCTAAGACGGCATATTCCATAATAGAAGCAGATTTAGGTAAGGCTACATATTCAGTAACAGATGCTATACAAAATCAAAATAATACTTTGGAAATAGTTAAAGGATATGTTGTTGGTGAGCCATCGTCAACAAACCAAGTTCTAAATAGTGGATTTATTGGTGATACAGCTATTGCTATTGCTGATAGTAAATCAGAGTCTAGTACTTCAAAAATGATTTACGTTCAAATTCCAAGCAAATATAGAAGCTCTTTTGGTTTAAAGACAAATCCTACCTTGAAAGGTACTGAGATAAAAGTTACAGGTTATTTAAATTCATATTTTAATCATGCTGGAATAAAGAATATTACAGGTATAGCAAAAGAAAACTCTTCAGATGACAATAATGGAGGAAGCAGTGATAATGGTAATGGTTTTGGAACAGGAGGAGTTTTAAGTCCTTATGATACTACTTATTACTTTTCAGCTATAGGAAAGACTGGATTAGATTTAAAATCAGCACTTCATAGAATAATTTCAAACAATAAAAAATTATCATATGATGCTGTTTGGGATGGAATAAAAGATACCGATGAGGATCCTAACAATCCTAATAATGTGATACTACTTTATACAGGTCGTTCGCAAGGTAAAAATACAAATGGATCAGGTGTTGATAATTGGAACAGAGAACATGTGTGGGCAAAGTCTCACGGTAATTTTGGAACCAGAGTAGGAGCTGGCACAGATTTACATCATTTAAGAGCAGCTGACGTATCTGTAAATAGCACAAGAGGAAATTTGGATTTTGATGAGGGTGGAACTCCTGATAGAGAAGCTACTGAATGCAAACATGATAGTGATTCATGGGAACCAAGAGATAGTGTAAAAGGTGATATAGCTAGAATGTTATTTTATATGGCTGTAAGATATGAGGGGGGCAATGGAGAACCGGATCTAGAATTAGTTAATCAGGTTAATAATGGGACTGCGCCAAACTTTGGGAAATTAAGCACTTTACTTAAATGGAATGCAGAAGATCCTGTAGATGTAAGTGAGATGAGAAGAAATGATATAATATACAACAAGTATCAACATAATAGAAATCCTTTTATTGATCACCCAGAATGGGCAAATAAAATTTGGAATTAACACTAATTCTAATAAATATATAAGTTTTTATAAAGATGAGTATCTTAAAATGTTTTTTAAGATACTTATTTTTATACATTATTTTGAAATAATTATATGTTATGGTAATATGAGTGTGCGCAATAATTTTACTATAAACAGAAAGTAGGAATGAAATATATGAAGAAATTTTTAGTTGGAAATGAAGCTATAGCTAGGGGAGCGTATGAAGCAGGGGTAAGAGTAGCTACTGCACATCCAGGATCACCTACTACAGAAATAGTTCAATGTTTATCAGAATATGAAGAAATCAATGCGGAGTGGTCTATTAATGAAAAAGTTGCATTAGAAATTGCATTAGGAGCATCTATAGGAGGTGCAAGAGCATTGTGTTCTATGAAGCAGGTGGGGTTAAATGTAGCTGCTGATCCATTATTTAATTCTTCTTATACTGGAGTTAATGGAGGATTAGTGATTGTAGTAGGTGATGATCCGGGAATATTTGGTTCTCAAAATGAACAAGATTCCAGATTATATGGAAAGGCAGCTAAAATCCCAATTTTAGAACCAGCTAATGGACAAGAATGTAAAAGTTATACGAAGTTAGCTTTTGAAATTAGCGAAAAATATGATACACCAGTAATGATTAGAATTACTACTAGAGTTGCTAATTGTTATGAATTAGTAGAAATAGAGGATAGAGTAGAGCAGAAAATTAAGGAATACAAAAAAGATATTAATAAGTATGTTTTATTTCCTCCAATTTCCCGAAGAAAACATGAATTTGTAGAAAAAAGAAAATTGTTACTTGAAAAATGTTCTAATGATTTGTCTATTAATAGAATAATTAAAAAAGACAGTAGTTTTGGAATAATAAGTAGTGGAATATCTATTAAATATTCAATTGAGGCTTTTCCAGAGGCATCTATTTTAGAGATAGGAATGTCATTTCCATTGCCGAAGGATAAAATAAGAGAATTTTGTGAATTTTGTGAGAAAATCTATGTGGTTGAGGAACTTGAACCATTTTTAGAAGACGAGATAAAGAATCTTGGAGTAAAAGTTATTGGTAAAGATTTATTTTCTATAACTGGAGAATTGTCGGCAGAAATAATTAAAAGCAAAATTATAGGATTAGAAGAGACTCCTAAAAATAAAGAGGAGGATTTAGCCAATAATCAACAAACCATTTGTGTAGGATGTTCTTATAGAGCTGTTTCATATGTACTAAAAAAATTAGATCTTATCGTCTTTGGGGATACTGGATGTAATACATTAACATCATTTGAACCTTTCGGTTCTATGGATACTTGTATATGCATGGGAGCAAGTATAGGAATGATACAAGGAATTCAGAAAGTAAGGAATGAAACGATAGAAGGAAAAGCTGTAGCAGTTATAGGAGATTCAAGCTTTTTTCATTCAGGATTAACATCATTAATTAACTTAATCCATAATAAAGGATTTGCTACTGTAATTATATTAGATAATTCTATAACTGCTATGTCTGGACAGCAAGATAATCCTGGAAATGAATTTACTATAAAAGGAGAATTTACTTGCAAAGTGGATATAGAAAAGCTTGTAAGAGCAATAAACATTGAAAATGTATACGTAATTGATCCTATTAAAGTAGAAGAATTTGAAAAAATCCTTAAGAATGAACTTGGAGAAAAAAGACCAAGTGTAATTATATGTAAGAGCAAATGTTTAAAAAAATATAAATCTAATGAAAAGAGAGAGTTTGTTGTGAATTCAGTAAAATGCAAAAGATGTAGTAAGTGTTTTGAAATTCATTGCCAAGCTATAGAAATAACAAATGATTATATACAAATCAATAAAGACTTATGTGTAGGATGTGGTTTGTGTAAAAATGTATGTAAATTCAATGCTATTGAAATATTATAAAAAAAGTAAAATGGAATAATGAAATTTCACTGGTTAATATTTTTAAATATATTTCTAAGAATATTACGAAAATAACTTTTATGAAAACGCAATCATATATTTATTAAATAAGTTTTTCAAAATGGAAAAGAAATTTAACTTACAGATAACAGTGGACTTTTGATATAATTTTATGGTAAATAATGAATTATTAAATAGGTAATGTAAAAGGAGAGATAATATTGAAAGTATTAGGTATAACATGTGGAAGAAAAATGGGTAATTCTGAAATACTTGTTAAGGAAGCGCTAATGGGGGCAGAAGAAAAAGGAGCAGAGGTAGAGCTTATAAGACTTAACGACTTAAATATTAAGAATTGTACAGGATGTAATGCTTGTGTTGTAAGTTTACTAGAAAAATCTAGCTCTGGAGAATGTGTTATTAAGGATGATGACTTTAAATTTATCGAAGAAAAGATTATGGAGTGTGATGGATTAATTCTTAGTTCACCAATTTATGAAAAAGGGCCTACTGGACTTTTGAAGATATTAGCAGATAGAATGGGACCATCTCATGATGTTGCATTTAGATTTATATCTAAAAGAAATCGCGACGAGAAAGGAATAACTAAAGGTAATTCTGTTGATGAAAGGTCATTTAAGACAAGAGTGGCATCACTTATAGCAGTGGGGGGAAGTGAGTGGGATACTCTAGCTCTTCCATTAATGCACTTGTCAGTTTTATCAACACATATGGATGTGGTAGACAAAATATTAATTAATTGGACAGGCCTTCCAGGGAGTGTAGTATTTAATGAGGAAGCAATAGCTAAAGCAAGAAAATCAGGAGCTCATGTAGCTAAATGTTTATTAGAGCAAACTGACAGAATAATTTCAGATAATAAAGAAATACCAGAATATATTGGGGAGATAGGATTATGCCCTCTTTGTCATTCAAAACTTATAGAAGTAAGGAATGATGATAAGAATTATCCTGTAGTATGTGCTGTATGTGGAGTAAAAGGAACGTTAAATGTAGTGGATAATAAAGTTAAATTTGAGATATCAGAAGAAGATAAAGTTCATTCTCACATAAGGCTTTCTGGGAAATTTGAGCATGGAGATGAGTTAAATAATGTAGCATTAAAACCAAATCCTAAAGTTAATGAACTACCTAAGAGATTAAAGAAATATAGAAAGTATTTGGTATATTCTAAACCAGAACGATAATAAATTTGAATTAAAATATAGGAATATTAGAACAATATAAAGCTAAATAGTTGAATGATAAAACATTTATACCACATATTACAATAGGTAATTTTACATCAAGAGAAAAGTTAAATAAAGCATTCAATGATAATAGATGTATTAAGGAAAGATTTCATTCTACTGTAGATAAAGTATCTGTTGAAATTATAGATGACAATGAGGATTATATTATTGAAATGGAGATAGATCTATATGAATATTAGAAAGCTAATTATAATCTTATTTAGAGGGCAGATACAATCTACTCTCTAAAATTTTTATATACGTGAAAGAGAAAATTACAAAAATACGATTAGTTTCCATTTAAGTGATATAATGTAGTAAAAATACATATAGCAAGGGGAAGAAAAATGTTAAAAAAAGAAAAAAGAATAATTATAAAACTATTACTTTTAACCATGTGTACAAGCCTTATGGTGAGTGTAAAAATTTCAGCAATGGAAAACAAACAGGAATTTATAACAAATGATGTAAAAACTCTAACTGTCAATAAAGAAAAGGATTTCACTTTTGATGAAAAAACAGGAACAATAACAAATTATATTGGTACTGATACTACAGTAGTTATACCAAGTAGAATTAATGGTATTTCAGTAATTAATATAGGAAGAGAAGCTTTTTATGATAAGTATAACATCACAAGTGTAATAATTCCTGATAGTGTAACTAATATTGAAGAAGAAGCATTTTGCGAATGTGCTGTCTTAAGAAATGTTGTTATTGGTAATAATGTAACCAATATAGGTGTAAACGCTTTTAGTGATTGTATTAACTTAAAAAGCTTAGTTATCCCAGATAGTGTAAGTAAGATAGGAGATTTTGCATTTTTTTCATGTAATAGTTTGACAAGCGTGGAAGTTGGGAAAGGTATAATCAATATAGGAAGTCAAGCATTTTCCTATTGTTCAAATGCAGTATATTATGTGCATGGCGAAGAAGCAGAGCAACTTTTAATTAATGCTGGGGCAGAAGAAAGTAAAATAATATTAAAACACTAACAATAAATATTTATGAGCAATTTAAGATAGATGATTAAAACTTAATAGTTTTGGTTATCCTTAAATTGCTTTTTTTTGTTGTAAAAATATTAAATAGCAAGTTGAAATTATGAATAAGTTCTTTTAAGATAAATAAATAATTAATTATGCTCACATAAATATGTCTTCTTTTTCAATTTGGTATAATTAGGTAAAGGTTTCATGAATGCAAAGTAAAGGGGATGGTTTCATGAGTATATTTAAAGAGATAGAAACTAAAAGATTAATAATTCGTAGGTTCAGGGAGGAAGATTGGAAAGATATATATGAATATTTATCTGACGAAAAGGTAGTTTATTATGAACCTTATGAAGCATTTACAGTTCAAGAAAGTAAAGAAGAGGCAATTAGTCGAGCTGGAAGTGAAGAATTTATAGCAGTATGTTTAAAAGAGACAGGAAAAGTAATTGGTAATTTTTATTTTGGAAAGAGAGAGTATGATACTTATGAATTAGGATATGTATTCAATTCTAGTTATTGGCACAAAGGTTATGCAACAGAAAGCGCTAAAGCGTTCATGAATTTTGTTTTTAAAGAATTGAAAGTACGTAGAATTATTGCAATGTGCAATCCGGAAAATGAATTATCATGGAAATTACTTGAAAGGCTAAATTTGATTCGTGAAGGATATCTTCGTAAAAATATATATTTTAAGATTAATGCAAATAACGAGCCTATTTGGCAAGATACTTATGAATATGGAATACTTAGAGAATCATATTATTCAAAATAGATATTAAATGACAGTATGGTGTGAAAATTTATGCGTTAATAACTAAAACTTAATATTTTAAGTGAATACTTTTAAAAATTAGAAATGAATAAGTTTACAAGTTTGTTGAAAACGTGAGCATATATTAATAAAAAATGTTTGTTAAATAATAAATCAGAAAATGCTTACGAAGAGGAATGTTGGCTGATAAAATTATTATGTAGGTGAAGATCTTACATAATAATTTTATTAACAAAGGAGAAATTTTTATGCCTCAAACGAAAAAAGAAAGTTTAATTTATACAGTTATGATGTGTGCCTTTATGGTGTTTTTTATGAGTATTTATAATGTATTTTTACGTACTGGAAGTTTATCTATAGAAACTATAAATAGTGTATTAGATGAATTTATATTAACTTATATAATAGGTATTATATGTGACTGGTTTATAGTTTCAGGCCCTGCTAAAGGGATAGCTTTTAAGTTTATAAAAAAAGAAGATAAGCCAGTGAAGAAGATAGTTCTAATATCATCATGGATGGTATGTGGAATGGTTTTATGTATGTCATTATATGGTTCAATAATGAATGTTGGAGTTACTTCGGAGTTGCCAAAGACATATATTACTGCCATCGGATTTAATATTATTATGGCATTACCGCTACAGTTAATAATTGCTGGACCAATCATTAGATTTTTATTTAGTAAAGTTTGTCCAAGATAGTTTATATAATTTATAGGTATAGTTAAAGTATAATAATTTAAAGATGATAGTCATTTTTTTCTTTTTAATATAACATATAAAGCAAAGAACTTGGAGCCTATATAATAACTATTAAAAATAGTTTATTTATATAGGTTACTTTTTGTATAACGATATTATTGGTTTAACATATAATTGATTAATAAGAAATATATACTAAAGTGAATGATTGGAGAGATGAATGATGATTAATGAGAATTATGCTTTGTGGGAGAAAGGGGAGTATAAATATGAAGTTAAAGGGGATTTTATTCCTAATTTAGTTACTTACATTCATAATGATGATAATGTAAGACCAGCTATTATAATAGTTCCAGGTGGTGGATATCGTATAGTAACTCCATTAGAGGGGGAGATTGTTGCAAAAGAGTTTTACAAAAATGGATATAATGCTTTTGTTTTAACATATACAACAAATTGGTTATTAAGAACACCATTAAAATTTCAGCCATTACAAGATTTATCAAAGGCAGTTAGATTAATTAGAAAGGAAGCAGAACAATTTCATATTGATAGTGAAAAATTAATTTTATGTGGATTTTCAGCTGGGGGACACCTTTGCGGCAGTTTAGCAGTTCATTATGATGCAAAAGAATTAAAACTTAATAACGAATATGATTGTTATAGTAATCGCCCTAATGCAGCAATATTGTGTTATCCAGTTATTTCATCAAGTGAATATGTACATAGGGGGTCATTTACTGCTCTTTTAGGAGAAAATGCAACTAGAGATGAATTAGAATATATGTCGTTAGAAAAACATATAACAAAGAATACACCACCTGTATTTCTATGGCATTCGGTGACAGATAATTCTGTACCAGTAGAAAATAGTTATTTGTTGGCCAAATCATGTAAAAAGCAAGGTGTAGTATTTGAACAGCATATTTTTGCAAATGGAGTACATGGAATGTCATTGGCTAATGAAGAGTGGGCAACTGGCGACTATGGTAAGGATTATACTATGGAGCAATTGTTTGAAACAGCAGAATTTTTATTGGAAAACCACATGGAATTACCTGAACCTTATAAAAATATAAGAGAAATTCCAAAAGGAGTTAGTGTTAGAGATTTAATTATAAAAGAAAAAATAAGGCAACACGTATTATTAGCGGAATCAGATGAAGGAATAGCTGTTTGGCCAAAACTAGCTTGTAGCTGGGTGAATAAAGTTTTAAATAATTAAATAAAAGTGTAAAGAAAAGAATTTATTATATTAAATTCTTTTCTTTACATGTTTCTAAAAATTTTTAGAATTCAAAACAAAGATAACTTAAATTTCCTAATTGGTAATCTCTAAATATAATTTTTGGGGTTAGCTTGGGGGTGCTTCCTAGTGAAATGAACAATGGAACAAAATGATCAGCGGTAGGAACTGCTAAATTAGCATTTGGAGCAATATTTTTATAATTATAAAGAGAATCTAAATCATTTTTCTCTATTTTCTGAATTAACCAATCATCAAATTCTTTAGCCCAAGCATCGGTAACTTTACTTTCAAAATCAACTAACCTTAAATTGTGAACTGTGTTTCCGCTGCCAATAATTAAAATATCTTCACAAGCTAGTGAATTAAGAGCATTGCCAATTTTAATTTGATTTTCAATAGAAAGAGTGGAATTTATAGATACCTGAACAATTGGTATATTTGCCTTTGGATAAAGATGTTTTAGAATTGTCCAAGAACCATGATCTAATCCTCTAGTCATATTTTTTTCTACTCTAATACCTTCAGCGGTTAGTTTGTTTTCAACTTTTGTAGCTGTTATACTAGAACCTTTAGCTGGATAATTAATTTTATATAGTTCGTCAGGAAATCCATAAAAGTCATAAATTGTATTATATACAGAATCAGCAGAAGAAATAGTAAGCAAATTGTTATCCCAATGGGATGTAAATATAACTATAGCTTTGGGATTAATATTATTTCCAAGATTATTTAAAAATTTAGTATAGTTTGTTTCTTCAATAGCCATCATGGGAGAACCGTGGGCTAAAAATAAAGGCTTTATCATATAACAAAATCCTCCTTATTGAGTTTAAGTGTTTATAGAATAGTAATTCATTACAGTTTTTTCTTCAAATCCACAGTATTTATATAAGTTTAGGGCGGTACTATTTTTGCATTCAACATCTAATTCAATATAAGAGATGTCTTTCTCATGTAATAAGTTTAAAACCTCCTTCAAAGTTTCTTTACCATAACCTTGACTTCTAAAGTTGGGCAATATACCAAATCCGAATATATATACTGAATTATCATTATATTCAAGACTTATTTTGCCTATGATTTGATCCTTTAGAATAGTTAAATATGTGTATTGGTTTGAAATTTCTTCATTAGCAGACTCTTTAGTTTTCTCGTCAAGTCCCCAGTATAGTGAATTTTGTCTAGCTATTTCCTTTTTATCAGATTTTTTCGCAAGCCTTAAGGTAATCAAATTCTTTTTTTCAAAAGAAGGTATATTAGGTAAATTCATTCTATATTCTGAAAAATCATATTTTCCATGAACAGATTTTATAAATTCAATTCCTGAGCTTGATTTAGCATCTGTTAATAGTAATATTTTACGGAAGTTTCTTTGATTACATTCATTCATTGCTAGAGAAAAAAGCTTTTTAAAAAAACCTTTTTTTCTATAATTAGGATGAGTCATCCCATTAATTTCACCTATATTCTTTCCGAAGCATGAAATTCCAAGATAAGATACCAAATTGCCGTTTATATAATAGAGAAATTCATTGATGTTATCTGAGTCAATTTCAGAATTTGTGTATAAATTTAGTTTATAATCTAACTCAAGTTTTAGGGTGATTTTATCAGTTAGGATGCAGTAAGCTTCAAGTTCATTAATTTCTTTATATTCTTTTGGGGATACATATTTTTTAAAACTAATTGTTTCATTAAATCTTTTTATAGACATTTTATAATTCCTTTCACTGTGTTATTAAATAAATTAACTTTTTAAGAAATGGATAAAAAAAATCCGTAGAAATCAACTTTAAAATGACGTTTTCTACGGAGTCAGGAACAGAAAATCAAGTTATTTTATTTATAAGGACCTATTGAAAATTTAGATATTTTCCAATTCTTATCAAAAGCAAATCCACAAATTACTTTACTGAAGGTTTTGCCACTTTCTTTTGAGTCTTTATCATTAACTACTTTTACAGTTGCAGTAAAGGAAACAGCTACTAATTCATTATCTGTATCTTTTTTTATTGCAGTGTAAGTAATGTCTTGTAATTTTGAAATATGTTCATTTTTAACTAAATTATCGATTTGTTTTTGTAATACATCATCAGAATAATTTGCCTTTAGGTCATCACTCATATAGTTTACAAAGTTTTTAAGTGTATCAACATTATCAGTTTTATAATCATTATTTAATGTCATTTTAGCAAATTTATCAGTTGATTCTACTATCTTTGATTTTTCTTCATCTGTAAAGCTGCCATCAAAAGAAGTGTTTTTTAAGGCTTCTTCTGGGGTTTTGGAAGTATATTCAGCATTGGTTTCAACTGAATTATTATTTTCTGAACTTTTAGACGTATAGTTATGGGCAAAGAAGCTGATTACGCCAATAATTCCGATTACTATAAATATAATATTTTTCTTGTTAAATTTAAATTTTTTCATCTAATTTCTCTCCAGTATAGTAGCCTAAAAGCCATTGGTAAAAATATATGTAGTAACTTTTAGGTTTCTTTAGTAATTTTGTTATATGAATATAGTAACATTTTGTTTTATAAATGCCAAGATTTTTTGAATAGGTTATCATAATCAAAAAAATGCCATTCAAGGTTTGCAAATATAAGCTAAGATAATTCACAATTTTTTATTTTATTGAATATCATGATAACTGAAAGGAGATGTTAAAATGGAACAAGGTCAAAACCAGTACTACAACGACTTAAATAATATGAAAGAACAGTGTAAGAATTGCATGCATTTTCATATTATGGTGACAATGAAGGATGGAAATACATTTGATGGAATTATTGAGAGAGTAGATAATGACCAGATTGACATGATGGTTGGAGAAGATGTAATGGAAGGGGAAGGAGAAACTCAGAATTTTGGACAAATGCAAAGACGTCCAAGAAGAAGATTTAGGAGGTTTAGGCACAGAAGATTCCCAATAGGAGCTTTAGCAGCTTTATCTCTAATTAATTATCCTTACATTATTCCACCATATCCATATTATCCACCATATCCATATTATTAATGAAATATAAATAAGGGTTAAGATCCTGTAACTTTGGATAATAAAGTTACGGGATTTTATAAATTTATAATTATCTAATGTTTCGATAGCTAAAGAGCAATTATATTAGGCAAAGGAAGAGCTAGAAGAGTTGATACTAGCCTTACAAAAATATGATTCTCATAGCTATGGAACTATTGAAGAGTAGGTATTGACTTGACAATAATATTTAAATTTAGTATAATTTCATAAATTAAGTTTCGTATAACTCCGATAATATGGTTTGGAGGTCTCTACTAGGAACCAATAATTCCTAATTACGAAGAAGGTATATCTTTTATATAGATATACTTTCTTTGTGGTTAGGAATTTTTTTTATAAATAAATATACTTAGGAGGAAAAATGAATTTTATAGATTTACCCAAAATTGAACTTCATTGCCATTTAGATGGCAGTCTTAGGCCAGAAACAATAGTAGATATAGCAAAGAAAGAAAGTATTATAATACCTTCTTATAATATTGATGATATTAGGGAAAAAACTGTTATACCATTGGAATGTAAATCTCTAAATGAATATCTAAAGGCCTTTTCTATTCCAAATTTAGTAATGCAATCAAGAGAAAGTTTAAGGAGAATTACATATGAACTTTTTGAGGATGCTGCAAAGGAAAATGTCAAATATATGGAGGTTAGATTCGCACCTGTACTTCACACAGCAAAGGGATTAGAAATAGGAGAGATAATAGAAAGTGTTATAGATGGTATTAGAGAAGCGGAAGAAAAATATGATATAAAAGGCAATTTGATTTTATCATGTATGAGAAATATGTCTTCAAATAAAGCTCTTGAGGTAATAGAAAAAGGAAAAGAATTTTTAGGAAAAGGAGTTGTGGCAATAGATTTATGTGCAGCAGAAGAAGAAGGGTTTTGTAAAAAGTTTGTAGAACCAATAGCTTTAGCTAGAGAATATGGATATAGAGTAACAATTCATGCAGGAGAAACAGGAATAGGTAAAAATGTATTAGAAGCAGTTGAACTTTTAGGAGCAGAAAGAATTGGACATGGTATCTTTATAAAAGACTGTGTTGAAGCATATGAAGTGGTGAAGGAAAGAAATATAATTCTTGAAATGTGTCCCACAAGTAATTTACAAACAAAGGCGGTTAATAGTTACAACGAACATCCTATATATAACTTCTATAAGGATGGAATAAAAGTAACTGTTAATACAGATAACAGAAGTGTATCAGATACAAGTATGTCAAGAGAGCTAAAAATAGTATCTGAAGAATTTAATATTACTTATGAAGATTATAAGAATATATATTATACTAGTATTGAAGCAAGTTTTACTGATTTAGCAACAAAGGAAGCTTTGAAAAAATTGATATAGAATTTTAGGAAAAAGAAAATAGTTAAATTGTGACAACCACTACCTGTATTAAAGTAGTGGTTGTCATTATTTTAAGAAGGTTAATAAGTATTTTTTAAATAAATAGGAATTATTAAATTAGTGATTTGAAAGAAGAATATTTTTAGCCTTGTTGATGGTATTTAGTATTATCTTTATGATTTATGGGTTTTCTTAGTGAGTCAAAGTTATTAATTGATTCTATTTGTTCTATATTTTTATTCATTTTTACGTTTTTTGTTTTTTTATTTCTGTTCATGTGAAGGCTCCTTTCCAGTTAAGATGTAGTTTTGGAGTTGCAATTATAGTTTTTGTAGATTTGAAAATCATATGTGTGGGAGTTTCTGAATAGGTTGGTAATTAAGAAAACCAATTATAGAGTTAATGATTCTTTTGTAATCAGTGTTTTATCCTTGTTATAAATTAAATCAAGAATAAGTTTATGAAAACTTAGCAATATATACAAAATGTTCTGAAATTTAATAATTATTCATTTTATTTTTAGATAAAATAATTGCCTTAATTAGGAGTTTATTATGTAGAAAGTTTTAAAACTCAGTGTAAAAAGGAACCTGAACATCCTCCTTATTACATAATAACCACAGATTTACCTTTAAAAAATTTATTTTTATGCTATTGTAATGAATATATTAAAGCATTTGAAGAGGTGACATAAGATGAAATTAGTTTTAGTAAATGATAACTTAGTTGGAGAGGTTTTAGCAAATCCTATATATACAGAAAATGGAATGCTATTTTTCAATAAGGGAAATGTAATAAGTGAAACTGTTATAGCGAGGCTTAAGAAAATGGGTGTTACTACCTTATATATTGAAGATTGTAATGATGAATTAAATTTACAGGAAGTTTTACCTGCACCTATAAAACTTAAAGCCGTTAAAGAATTAAAAGCAGTATTTGAAGAAATAAAAAAAAGAGAATATATAAATGAAAAGAGAGTTGTAGAAATTATTGAAATATTAACGGAAAATATTAATTTATCAGAAAATGCAACAATGATAAATAATCTAGTTCAAAGTGATGATGTTTCTCAAATGGCTGTACATTCACTGGATGTAACTCTTTTATCATTAATGGTTGGTATTAGAAAGAGGTATGATGAAGAGAAATTGGTTAGATTGGGAATTGCGGCCTTATTACATGATATAGGTAAGTTATTTTCTAATGATATTACTCATGTGAAAAAGGGACAAGAATTAATGAAGAGAAATCCAGCAATTATGTCTACTACATATATGGCTGTATATTATATGTATGAAAGAGAAGATGGAAAAGGATTATTTGGAATTGAAGGAAAAAAGGTACATGAGTTTGCTAAAATACTAGGAATTTGTAATGAATATATTAATAGCATAAATAATAATAATGGAGAAGAAGCGATACTTCCGCATGTAGCTGTAGAAAAGATAACAGTAGAAGCAGTAGATAAATTTGGAGAAGATACATATAAAGATTTTATGCAAAGTGTTTATTGTTATCCTAATGGGTTACAAGTCAAATTAAATAATGGACAAACAGCTGTAGTTACAATGCAAAATAGTGGTGCTAATACTAGACCAACTTTGGCTATTGATACAGGGGATGGATTTAAGTTTTGTAATTTAACTGATGGTGAAAATCTAACGCTATTTATTGAAGAAGTAATAATGTAATAAAATTTGAGAATATTGTATGTAGAAATGTTTAAGAACCGCTAAATTCTTAGTTTAGCGGTTCTTAAAGTTTTATTACATTACATATTATCTTTAAATTTACATATCATTTCATTTGTAAGACTTAGTCCATCATATTCTATTTCAATTTCATCTCTTTTAATCCATATTGCTTCTGAAAGTTCACTTTCATCCATAGTTATTAAGGAGTCTCCATCAAGTTCTGCAAAATAGCCTATAAGTAGGCTTTCTGAAAAACCCCATGGCTGAGATTTGTAGTATCTTATATTTTTAACCTTTACCCCAACCTCCTCCATAACTTCTCTTTTAACAGCTTCTTCAGGAGTTTCACCAATTTCTATAAAACCTGCTACTAGTGCATGTTTTTTATACTCTCTTCCAGCATATTTAGTAAGTAGCAATTTATCACCATGAGTAATGGCTACTATAACAGCAGGAGAAATCTTCGGATAAACCATATTTCTACAATCTTCGCAATACATCATTCTTTCTTTGTCATCAGGAATTAACTCATGTCCGCACCTTCCACAATACTTGTTATTTTTATACCAACAGTTTAAGTGATAAGCTGTAATACCTGCAAAGGCATTATATTTTGGTACAGCAGTTCTGAATAGGCTTATATTTTCAAATGAAAAATTATTGATTTCTATGTCAATTTTAACTTGAGCAAGAAAAAATTCCTTCTCATCAATTTTAAATAAATATATGTAAGTAGCATTAATATGGCTAAAGTCGCTATATTTAGGGTAATAGATTTTACCTTTACTATTATTTAAAAGAATATTGTTTTCGTTGAAGCATAAAATAAAGCTGTCTTCATTTGGAGTTTTTTCAACGTATTCGTTGTGAAATAAATTAGGATGTATATCTTGAATCATATTTTCATTTCTCCTTACTTCTTTTAGAGTGTTAAAAACAGAAAACAGGCTTGTCCAACTAAGCTTGTTTTCAAAGTACATGCTATCATTTTAACATTAAATATATTTATTGCAACAATGTACTTTTATAAGGTAGTAATTAAATAATAAATCTCCTTAGCATAGTTAATATGCTAAGGAGATTTAGCTATATAATTTCAACAGGTGTATTAATTGGTACTAGATTATAAAGTTCAATTATATTTTTATTATAAGTTCTTATACATCCATTTGAAACAGCCTTGCCAATAGAACTCGGATTATTTGTACCATGAATTCCATAATCTCCATTAGGTGCATTTAGTCCCAACCATCGAGAACCAAAAGGCCCCCCAGGGTTATAAGCTTTATTTATAATTTTAAAATTTCCTTTAGGAGTAGGAGTAGAAGGTTTGCCAACAGCTATGGGATAGGTTTTAAATAATTTTTCGTTTTTAAATAAAGATAGTTGTCTATTTGCAACATTAATTTTAATTTTGTATTGAGAAGCTCGGTGAGTATCTTCTTCATTAAAAAAATATATATACATATTACCTCCGAATAATGAGAAAGTCTTATTATAATATGAAAAAAATTAAATTCTGGAACTAATAATACGGAATAAATAAACATGATAGTATGTATATTCCTTATTTTACATTGTTTTTCATTTAAAAAAGTAATATAATAGGCAACGAATTGATGTATACATGACAAATTATAAATAAAGAAATATAAAGATTAGAAAGTTTTAATCGTATTTCTAAGGAAATATGTTTCAACCATAATTCTTAAAATAGTACAACAGCAATAAATAATATTACATAAATTCAATAAAAGAAATTTTTTTAAAATTCAGCTGTAATAAAATGTATTTAAATGGAATATAAGGATGAAACTTTTGGAGTTACTACTAAATAATAAAGTATGTATATATCAATTTAAGTAAAGATTTTACACAAGAAAATAATAGGAAGTATTTTGTGAAATCTAGCTAGATGAAATAATAAAAAAGAATGATAAGCAGTATAAAAAGGAGTAAAAAATTATGAAAAAATTATCTTTAAAAGAGAAAATATCCTATGGATTTGGAGATTTTGGAAATGGATTCATGTTCGATTTAGGACAAGCATATCTTTCTAAGTTCTTTACTGATGTATGCAATATTCCAGCTACAGCAGCAAAGAATATTTTTGTAATTACTAAGATATTTGATGCATTTATGGACCCTATAGCTGGATCAACAATAGACTCTAGAAAGCCAGGGAAGTTTGGTAAGTTTAGGCCAGTTATGATGATATCAAGTATTATACTTGCAGTACTAACAATAGTAACATTTATTATGCCAGATATGTCTATAAGGAATAAGTTGATTTATGCATATGCAGCTTATATGATATGGGGATTTGTATATTCATTTACAAATATTCCATACGGATCACTAGCATCTGTTATGACCCAAGATGTTGATGATAGAAGTCAAATGGCAACATTTAGACAAGCAGGTTCTTTAGGTGCTCAGTTAATTACTGGTATAGCCTTTGTTCCTATACTTACATATTTTACAGATCCTAGAATTGGATATCCTGTAGCTGCAACTATAATGGCTCTAGTAGGGATAATTTCATTCTATATTTGTTTTAGAAATACTAGGGAGAATGTTAAACCTAAGGGAAGAACCCATGAAAAATTGACTTTTAATGATTACAAAAAAGCAGTTTTCACTAACAAACCATTAATAGCTGTAATTCTTATGACATTATTCACAATATCAGCAATGAATGCGAATAATCAAATGATGATATATTACTGCCAATATGCTCTTGGAGATATTAAACTTCAACCTCTTGTGAATACCATAATGATTGGATGTTCTATTATTGGTATTGCAGCTATTCCAAAGCTTGTAGCAAAATTCGGGAAAAAGAAAACTGCTATGATAGGCTTTGCTATTGGAATAGTAGCAAATGGATTAAATTTTGTATTGCCAGCTAATTTTTATACTTTTACAATACTTGTTACAATAGGTTATGCAGGTTTAGCTATACCAAATGGTGTAACATGGGCATTTGTTTCTGATGTTATTGATTATGGTGAATGGCATACAGGAAAGAGAAAAGAAGGAATAATATATGCTGCATTCAATTTTGCAAGAAAAATAGCGCAATCAATAGCAGCATATGTGACTTTAGGTGCTTTAGGGTTAACAGGATACATACCTAATGCAGAACAAACTTCAGGTGCGTTACTTGGAATGAAAGCTGTAATGGCATTATATCCAGCAGTAGCGTTAACTATAGCGGCTATTATAGTATTTGTCTTATATGATTTAACAGATGAAAAGTACAAGATAATAGTAAAAGATTTAGATGAGGGGAAATTTGAAGATAAAATCATGTAAATTGTATTAATGCATATAAGAAGACTTATCCGTGTTGGATGAGTCTTTTTATATATGTGTGCCCAGCATGGGCACGTACTAGTCGGTGAAAGTCCGATATGGGGGTTGATAGTGCCAACCATTAGCTT
>NZ_JACSRA010000037.1 GCF_014836335.1 Clostridium cibarium | reverse complement strand
GAATTAGATAAATAGGATGTTTGATATAAAGAGTGGATTCATAATTTATTCACAAAATGCGAAAAATAATTGCAAACATCGAAAGAGGACGAAAAATGATAAAAAATAAGAAAAAAGAGATATTGTAAACGTATTTATAGTCTAAAAAAAGAATTTACTTTAAAATACTACGAATATATAATTTGATGGTATCTCAAGAAATACCAATTTTAAAAATAAGTATATTTGTTTTAAGTTAATTAGCGGAGGAAGAAAATGTTTAAGAAAATTCAATCCTTATTTTTAGGGAAGGCCTTAAAGACTACTGAACTTACTAGCGAAAAATATAGCATTGTTTGGGGATTACCAGTATTATCAAGTGATGCTATTTCATCAGTGGCATATGCTTGTGAGGAGATATTAATGGTATTAATACCAGCATTACAAATTGCAGCATATAAACCTTTAGGATATGTAGCTTTAGCAATTACAGTACTGTTAAGCATACTTATATTTTCCTATAGACAAACTATAGATTGTTATCCAAATGGAGGAGGATCTTACATAGTTGCAACTGATAATTTAGGAAAAACACCTGGACTTATTGCTGCAGCATCCCTTACCATTGATTATGTATTAACTGTGGCTGTTAGTACATGTGCAGGAACGGCTGCTATAACTTCAGCTTTTCCAAGTCTTTTACCGTATAAAGTCATAATAACTGTAGCTCTTATTTCACTTTTAGCTTTAGGTAATTTAAGAGGAATGAAAGATTCAGCAAAATTATTTGGAATACCTACATATTTATTTATATTATCAATACTTATTATGATTTTAACAGGAATTTTTAAAGTCTTAGTTTTAGGACAAACCCCTGAAGCAGCAGTACAATTAACTGAGCCAATGCAAGATTTAACTATTGTATTGTTCTTAAGAGCATTTTCAGCAGGATGTACAGCACTTACAGGAGTTGAGGCAGTAAGTGATGGTATACCCAATTTTAAAGAACCATCACAAAAAAATGCTAAGATAGTACTTGGGCTTTTAGCTGGAATTGTTTTTGTGATTTTTGGCGGAGTTTCTTATTTAGCAACTATGTACCAAGCTGTTCCTTTTCAGGATAGAACTGTAGTAGCCCAAATTGCTATCCAAATTTTTGGACAACATAGCATAATGTTTTATGTTGTACAAGCTACCACTGCAGTTATTCTAGTAATGGCAGCTAATACTGCTTTTGCAGATTTACCACTGCTTTTATCTTATTTGGCAAGAGATGGATATATAGCGAGGCAGTTCTCTAGCAGAGGAAAGAGATTGAGTTTTTCTAATGGAATTGTATTATTATTTTTAATATCGTCAGGGCTAGTAATAGTAGTTGGAGCAAATTCACATCATTTGATTCCACTATATTCAGTTGGTGTATTTATTTCTTTTACACTATCACAATTTGGTATGTTTAAAAGATGGTTTAGAACAAAAGAAGGAAATTGGAAACATAAAGCTCTAATTAATGGACTTGGTGGAACAGTTACAGCAATAACTTGTGTAATAATAGCTGTTAATAAATTCTTTGATGGAGCATGGATAATAATTTTATGTATTCCTTTCTTAGTTTTAGTGATGACAAGAATTAAGAGACACTATGAAAAAGTTAGAGAAAATTTAAAGGTTGATAAAGAGCCGAGCGAATTGATATTTAAACAAAAAATGCCAAACCACATAATTGTGCCTCTGCAAACTATTAATAAATCTTTTATAAAGAGCTTAAATTACTCTCTAGTTATAGGAGATTCAATAGAAGTTTATCATGTTAGCACCGATGAAGAACAAACTAAAAAATTAGTAGAAAAGTATAATAAACTTGGTATTGATATTTCACTAGTGATAGAACAAGCACCATATAGAAATGTAAATGAAACTCTTATAAATTATGTTGATAAAAAGCAAGGTGAACTAAATAAATGTGAAATGCTTACAATAGTTATGCCTCAATTTACAATATATAAGTGGTGGTATAAAATACTTCACAATCAAACATCTATGTTTTTAAGACAATCATTTAAAAAGAGAAGAAATGTTGCAGTAGTAACTATACCATATATAATACATGAATAAAAAAGTGGCTATTAGCCACTTTTTTTATTTAGAGTTATATAGCAAAACTAGTCATTTTTATTCCAGGGTCAGTCATGGAATCATAGTCTAGTATGCTATCTAATTCACTTTCTGTTAAGAGTTTTTCTTTTAATATAATAGTTCTAATTGATTCGCCTGTTTTTAAGGAAGTTTTAGCTATTTCTGCTGACTTTTTGTATCCTATGTGAGGACAAAGAGCAGTAGCAGTGCAGACACTTTTATCTAGAAGTTCCATACATCTATCTTTATTTGCTGTTATTCCAGTAATACAATTGTCAGTTAATGTTTTTACTGCATTTGTTAAGGTTTCTATAGATTCAAATAAGTTATAAAATAGCACTGGTTCAAAAGCATTAAGTTCTAATTGTCCAGATTCAGCTGCCATTGTAATAGTAAAGTCATTTCCTATTATATTAAAGGCAACTTGAGACATAACTTCAGGGATAACTGGGTTAATCTTACCTGGCATTATAGATGATCCATTTTGTTTGCTTGGTAGATTAATTTCAGCTAAGCCTGTTTTTGGACCACTTGAAAGTAAACGTAAATCGTTTGATATTTTAGAAAGATTAATAGCACAGGTTTTAAGAGTAGCTGAAATAGTGACAAACCCATCTAAGTTTTGTGTAGCATCAATTAAATCTTCTGATTGATTGAGTTTTAAATTTGTAACTTCTTGAAGGGTATGAGTAATGTTGCATATATAGAAGTTACTTGCATTTATTGATGTTCCAATAGCAGTGGCACCTATATTCAGCGAACGCATTTCATTTTGAACTTTATTAAGTCTATTAATATCTCTTTGTATCACAGCTGAAAAGGCGTGAAATGATTGCCCAAGTCTAATAGGTACAGCATCTTGAAGTTGTGTTCTACCTATTTTCACTATAGAATCGAATTCTTTTGATTTTTGAATTAATGCTTTATTAAGTTGGTTTAATTCTAAAATACATTTTGGAAGGAGTTTTAAAACAGTCAGTTTACCGGCAGTTGGAAAAACATCGTTTGTAGATTGTGCCATATTAACATGATCATTTGGATGAACAATGCTATAGTCTCCTTTAGTTCCGCCTAAAAGTTCAATGGCACGGTTGGCTATAACTTCATTAGCATTCATATTGCTTGAAGTACCGGCACCACCTTGTATAGGATCTACAACGAATTCATTGCGAAATTTTCCATTAATAATTTCATTACAAGCAGTTATAATGGCGTCCGCAATTGAATCTTTTAAAATGCCTCCATTTTTATTAGTAATGGCAGCAGCTTTTTTTATTTCAGCAAGACTAACAATAAAATCTTTACTTAGTTTTCTATTAGTTATAGGAAAGTTCTCTTTAGCTCTTAAAGATTGAACTCCATAATATGCATTTTCAGGTACATTCATACTACCTATTGAGTCAAATTCTATTCTTGTTTTCATAATGATCCCCCGTTTCATATCTTTAATATAAACGAGAATATCACTTTGAAATTACAAAGTAAATGATATATAAATAACTATGAATAATAACTAGTTTAAAGATTTTTAACTTAAATATATTAGTTTTTTGTTAAGTTACCTTTATAAATCAAACATTATATATTTAATAAAACCTAACTAAGTAACAGGATAGTAATTGACAGAAACTTTAAAATATTCTGTGGGCTAATAAGTGAACTTAAAAAATTTAAGTTTTTAATAAATTAGGGCTTGTATTTATATCAAAAAAATATTATCATATATATATAGATGCAAGGGAGCATATTATAGCGTAGCTATAATATGCTCTTTTTTTATAATTATTTGAGAAATAGGGGTGTCAAGATGGACAAGGTAGACTTAAAACTTTTAAAACTTTTACAAGAGAATGCACGTTATCCTCTTAAACAACTAGCTGAGCAAGTTTTTTTATCTCCTCCTGCAGTTTCAGCAAGAATAGATAAGCTTGAAAAATCAGGTATAATAACAGGTTATCGAGCTACGGTAAATCAATTAGAATTGGGATATAATATAGTGGCTTTTATAAATTTGGCAATGAGTCCAAAGCTAAAACCAGAATTTTATCCATTTATAAATGCTTGTCCAAATGTTATTGAGTGTAACTGTGTTACAGGAAGCTATTCCATGCTTATTA
This sequence comes from Clostridium cibarium, assembly GCF_014836335.1. Lineage (GTDB taxonomy): Bacteria > Bacillota > Clostridia > Clostridiales > Clostridiaceae > Clostridium > Clostridium cibarium. The sequence continues at coordinate 23,878 of NZ_JACSRA010000037.1, read as the reverse complement.
AAGTGGCTTATCATACAACTATTGAACTAGATACATTTATAGGACATTTGCAAAAATTCGGAAATACTGAGACTCAGATAGTATTTTCAACTCCTGTTGAAACAAGAGGAATATCAGTAACTTGTGATTAAATATAATTAAAATCAGCCAATTCTTTGGCTGATTTTAATTATTTAGAAGCCTCTTTTTTTTGCTTCTATTCCACTTTCATTTATTCCAGGTTGTTTAATAGTAGTATTAAAGCTATTTTTAGCATATTGGTCTTGAGATTTAAATCCATTTTTTAAGTAGTTTTCTTTAGTAAACTCTCTTTTGTTTTCATACCTCATAAAATCATCTCCTTCAATAACTGTATATAACAATAGTATTCCTTAATGAAGAGCAAACAATGCTAATAATAATTGCCTTTACAAATAGAATTATCCTTTAAAGATGGATGCGTCTAACAAATAAGAGAAATTGGTATTATTTATGAAAAAATGACTGTATTTGATTGAAAATGAATGTTTTTGATTAAAATGTGTTGACATGTGACTTGTTTTGAAGTATATTATGTTTAAGGAAGTGATGTAAATGTTAACAGAAGAAAGACATAGGTTGATTTTAAGTAAATTAGAAAGGGAGTCTGTAGTTCATGTAAACGATTTGGTTAACTATTTAAATTCATCTGAATCAACAATTAGAAGGGATTTAAACACACTTCATAAAGAAGGAAAATTAAATAAGGTTCACGGTGGTGCTACATCTATTAAACAAGTATCAATTAATACAAAAGAAGAAATAGTTGAACTTAGACAAAATTTAAATTTAGATGAAAAACTTAAAATAGCAAGGGAAGCTGCAAGGCTCATTAAACCAAACGATATGGTTTATCTTGATGCAGGTACAACTACTGAATTAATGATTGATTTTATTGAAGAAAAGAATGCGGTATTTGTTACCAATGGAATAGTTCATGCAAAAAAATTAATTCAGAATCATTGCAAAACATATATTTTGGGTGGTGAGTTAAAGCTAATTACAGAAGCTATAGTAGGTGTAGAAGCTATTAATAGTTTGAGAAAGTATAATTTTACCAAAGGTTTTTTTGGTACAAATGGTGTAGATAAACAAAGAGGATATACTACGCCAGATATAAGTGAATCAATGGTAAAAGAAGAAGCAATTAATAGAAGTAAGAAATCATATATATTATGTGATACATCTAAATTTGAGCAAATAAGTTCTATAACTTTTGGAGAAATTAATAAGGCAATAATAATTACAACAAAATTAAAAGATAAATTATACAAAGAAATGACGAAAATAATGGAGGTGGATATTTAGTGATTTATACAATTACTTTCAATCCTGCTTTAGACTATATTGTTAAAGTAGAGGACTTTAGATTAGGAGAAGTTAATAGAACTTCTTCAGAAGAAATTTATGCAGGAGGTAAGGGAATAAATGTATCAATTGTTTTGAGAAATCTAGGAATAGATAATAAAGCTCTTGGTTATATTGCTGGATTCACTGGAAGAGAAATAGAAAAAAAAGTTAAAGAATTTGGATGCAAGACTGATTTTATTGAATTAAATGAAGGAATGTCTAGGATTAATGTGAAAATTAAGGCATCTGAGGAATCAGAGATTAATGGAAGTGGACCATCTATTACCGAAAAAGACTTGGAAAAGCTTTATATAAAGTTAGAAGAATTATCTAATGATGACATTCTAGTTTTAGCTGGAAGTATTCCAAAAACATTACCAGAGAATATTTATGAGACTATAATGCAAAGATTAAATGATAGAGGCATTAAGTTTATAGTAGATACAACTGGTAAGTTATTAATGAATGTTTTAAAATATAGTCCTTTTTTAATTAAACCAAACCATCATGAATTAGCAGAACTCTTTAATGTAGAGTTGAAAAATGAAGATGATATAGTTTATTATGCTAAAAAGCTTATAGACTTGGGAGCACAAAATGTTGTTATATCTAGGGCAGGTGATGGAGCTATATTAGTAAATTCAAAGTTAGAAGTTTTTAAAAGCGATGTACCTAAAGGTGTTTTAAAGAATTCCGTAGGAGCTGGTGACTCTATGGTAGCTGGTTTCATTGCAGGATATTTAAAGAATAAAGATTTAGTTGAAGCTTTTAAAATGGGTGTTGCAACAGGAAGTGCAAGTGCATTTTCAGAAGGTTTAGCAACTGAAGAAAAAGTATACGAATTACTTAATCAGATAAAATAATTTCTAGGAGGTAAGTTTTATGAAAATAACCGATTTATTAAAGGCAACTGGAATTGAATTAAATCCTAACGTTAAGACTAAGAGTGAGGCTATTGATAAACTTGTAGACTTAATGAGTTTAACTGGAAATTTACGTGATAAGGACGCATATAAAAAAGCAGTTCTTGAAAGAGAAAGTTTAAGTACAACAGGTATTGGTGAAGGGATAGCAATTCCTCATGCAAAGACTACAGCTGTTAAAAATGCAGGACTTTCTGCAATAGTTCTTAAAGATGGTATTGATTTTGATTCACTTGATGGTGAACCAGCTAAATTATTTTTCTTAATAGCAGCACCAGAAGGTGAAAATAATTTACACTTAGATGTATTAGCTAGATTATCTACTATCTTAATGGATACTGATTTTAAGAATAAATTAATTAATGCTAAGTCTAAAGAAGAATTCTTAAGTTTAATAGATTCTAAAGAAAATGATAAGATAAAAGAACAAAATAACAAAGAACAAAAATCAGGATATAGAGTTTTAGCTGTAACAGCATGCCCAACAGGTATTGCTCATACATTTATGGCAGCTGAAAGCCTTGAAAATAAGGCTAAAGAAATGGGAGTTTCAATAAAGGTTGAAACAAACGGATCTGGCGGAGCTAAAAATGTTTTAACTAAAGAAGAAATTAAAAACTGTGAATGTATCATTGTAGCAGCTGACAAAAAAGTTGAAATGGCTAGATTTGATGGAAAAAGAGTAATTCAAACAAAAGTAGCTAATGGTATTCATAAATCAGAAGAATTAATTAACAAAGCTACTAATGGAACTGCACCAATCTATCATCATGAAGGTGGAGCATCTGAAGAAGGGCAAGATTCAGGAGAAAAAGAAGGAATAGGAAGACAAATTTATAAACACTTAATGAATGGTGTTTCACATATGTTACCATTTGTAATAGGTGGAGGTATACTAATTGCACTAGCATTCCTTTTAGATGATTATAGTATTGATCCTTCAAAATTCGGATCTAATACACCGCTAGCAGCATTCTTTAAGAATGTTGGAGGAACAGCATTTGGATTTATGTTACCAATACTTGCAGGTTTTATTGCAATGAGTATAGCTGATAGACCAGCACTAGCTGTTGGATTTGTTGGTGGAGCTTTAGCAAACGCTGGAGGTTCAGGTTTCCTAGGTGCATTACTTGCAGGATTTATATCAGGTTACTTAGTTCTTGGTTTAAAGAAGGTATTTGATAAGTTACCAGCTTCCTTAGAAGGTTTAAAACCAGTTTTATTATATCCTTTCTTTGGTATATTACTAATTGGATTTATAATAGTAATTATCGTAAATCCACCAGTATCAGGTTTAAATAATGCAATTAATGGTTTCTTAGCAGGTATGGGTTCAAGCAGTAAGATTTTACTTGGTGCATTACTAGGTGGAATGATGGCAATAGATATGGGTGGTCCTTTCAATAAGGCAGCGTATGTATTTGGTACAGCATCACTTGCAAGCGGACAATTTGATATAATGGCAGCTGTTATGGCTGGAGGTATGGTACCACCACTTGCAATAGCATTATGTACAACTTTCTTTAAAAATAAATTTACAAAGAGAGAAAGACAATCAGGTATAACTAACTACATAATGGGATTATCATTTATTACTGAAGGTGCAATTCCTTTTGCAGCAGCAGATCCAATAAGAGTTATACCATCTTGTATAGTAGGTTCAGCAGTAGCTGGAGCAGTATCTATGGCTTTTGGATGTGGGCTAAGAGCACCACATGGTGGAATATTCGTTCTACCAGTTATAAGCAATCCATTAGGATATGCAATTGCTATAGTTGCAGGTGCAGTTGTAGGTATGATATTATTAGCTATTCTTAAGAAAAGAGTAGAAGAATAAACAAAAAAAATTCCTATTGACTAAAATAGTCAATAGGAATTTTTTTATTTAATATACAGTAGTAAGAGCTTCTAATGACTCACGTATTTTCCATTCATTAGATAAATCTGTCATAGTCAAAATCTCATCTCCAGCTTTTAAAATTGTATCACCTTTGGGAACTATGGTAGCTTGCCCTCTTTTTATAGACACAATAAGTGCGTTAGGTGGTAATACTATATCTTTTATTGTTTTGTTTTCAGCTTTAGACCCAAAATGAATTATATTTGCTATAATTATTTTTTTCGTGCTCTCTTTATGATATTCATTAATATTATTTTTCTTTAATAACGAATCTAATAAAGAATCATAAATTGGTTTACTTTTAAAAGCTTCAGCTACAATATAAGCTATTATTGAAACAATTGTTAAGGATAATAAATGGCTAAGGGAATTTGTCATTTCAGTAATTAGAATTATTCCTGTAATTGGAGCTCTTACTATTGCAGTAAAATATCCTGCCATTGATATAATTATAAAGTTATTGAAAAATTCTGGATTTACACCAAAATAATTTATTACTACATATCCAAAAAGAGCACCTATGCTTCCACCAATTATAAGAAGTGGAAAGAATATTCCTCCAGGTGCACCTGAACCAAAGCTAATCATAGAAAAAATAAACTTTCCAATTAAAATCAAAATCAGTAATTCTAAGGTAGAACTAAGGGATAAACTTTCAATCACGGCATGTCCACCACATAAAACCACGGGAAAAATTAATCCTATAACTCCAGCAAAAAGAAAAGGAATTATCATTTTTGTAGAAGATTTTAACTTGATTTTTCCGTAAATTTTTTGAGAATTTAATGTGCACCAATTATAAAACACTCCTGATATTCCAAGTATAAGTCCAAGTATAATAAGAAGCCAATAGTTAGTTAGAGGAATAGGAGTAGTTTTACCAAAATTGAAAACTGGTTGAAGCCCAAAAAATTCTTTAGCTATAAAATCTGAAGCCACAGCTGCAGTTATAGTAGATAGTAGAACAAGAGGAGAGAAATATTTATAAATTTCTTCCAATGAAAACAAAACTCCTGATAATGGCGCATTAAAGGCAGCAGCAAGTCCAGCGCTAGCACCACTACTCATAAGTAATCGCCTCTCTAACCTAGAACTTTTAAATTTTTTGCTTAATATATCTCCAGTACAAGCACCTAATTGAACTGATGGACCTTCTCTTCCTAGAGATAATCCGGAGATAATAGATAAAACTCCACCAATAAACTTATAAAAGATAATAGAAATAGGTCTATTTGTTAAATAGCCTCCAACTATACCTTTTACTTGAGGAATTCCACTTCCACCTGAAAAGGGTTCTTTTTCTACAATTTTTCCAACAATCCATCCAATTATGGCTAAAATAATAAAACAAAAGGGAATTATCCACTTATTATTACGTTGAAAGTTATAAAATATAAATGAATATTCTTCAGCATAAGCTAAAGCATATCTGTATAGTATTGCTACAAAGGAAGTCATGACTCCTACCAATAGTGATTTTAATACTAGCTTAAGTTTACTAGTACTACTATTAGTAATAATGTCAAAATTGTTACTCATAATTTTCACCTCAACATCCATTATATAACTTTATAGATAATTATGAAAAGCTTGGACTTAACAAATGTATTTTTAAAAATACATTTATTTATTAAAATATTTTATATATAGGAAATAAGCATATTCTTATATGGTAATATTCCTGTATGGTAATATTCTTAAGAATATGCTGATATAATGCGGGTTTCGGAAGATTTACCTAGTATGACGATTTTATTTTAGGATTTATAAAGAAAATTTATATTTTAACTGAAATTTATAGTATAATATTTCTTAGAATGTAAAGGGAGTGTAGCTAAGAGAGTGAAGCTACCAAATTAATAATGGATGGGGAACATAAAGAGATGACAATGGAATTAGAAAAGTACTACAATAAATTTTGTGAAGATAAAAGATTAACGAGAAGACATGGACAAGTTGAATATATCACTTCCATGAAGTATATTCACCATTACCTAGTAGGTAATGATAATGCAAAAATTTTAGATGTTGGAGCAGGCACAGGGAGATACTCTGTACAATTAGCCAATGAAGGATATGATGTTACTGCAATTGAACTTGTGAAGCATAATCTAGGTGTTTTAAAATCAAAAGGAAGTTCAGTAAAAGCAATGCACGGAACAGCATTAGATTTATCAAGATTTCCAGAAAACACATTTGATGTGACATTGGTGTTTGGACCGATGTATCATTTATATAAATTTGAAGACAAAGTGAAAGCTTTGCAAGAGGCAAAAAGAGTAACCAAGGTTGGTGGTGTTATATTAGTAGCATACTGTATGAACGAGTATAGCATATTAACATATGGTTTTAAGGAAAATAATATTCGTGCTAGTATAGATAATGGAAAAGTTACTGACGATTTTCACGTTGTATCGGAACCAGAAGATCTATATGATTATGTAAGAATAGAAGATATTAATAAATTAAATGAGGAAGTAAGATTGCAGAGAATAAAGATAATTGCAGCAGATGGACCAGCTAATTACATGAGACCTATTTTGAATGCTATGGATGAAGATACTTTTAAGCTTTTTATTAGTTATCATTTTACTACTTGTGAAAGAGAAGATTTGCTTGGAGCAAGTGCACATACGTTAGATATCTTGAGAAAAGAATAAGGTTATGAAAAGATATATTTAAAATATATTACATAGAATAAATGGACAAGTAGATTTTATATTAGGTAAGATATATATTATAAAATAGTTAGTAAAATATATGAAGTTTTACTAACTATTTTTTTGGGCAAAAATTAATGGAGAGCAATCTTAAAATAATGAATATTGAAGTAGTGTTAGCTTTCTTATTATATGAGGGCTATCGATTATGGTGGTACAGTTATCCCAATATATGAATAGTATGGCAATAGTGAAAGGATTAAAGTTAATAATGTAAAGCTACAATTTTTTTGAATTTTATATTTACTTAATTTTGGAGGATAGGTGTATGAATAAAATAGTTTACGATTTTCTTGTTAAAATAGCATATAGGAGTGAAGTAGTCAAGGTTAAGGAAAAATCGAAGGTATCAAGAGAATTTCCTTATGAAATTAAAGTTATAGCTGAAAATCTTTATGTACCTTGGGCTATTGCAATAAGTGATGAAAATAAACTATATGTTACAGAGCGGTCAGGAGCCATTAGAATTATAGAAGCTGGTAAACTTCTTCCACAGCCGCTAATCACATTCCACGAACCCTTTGTAAGTCAAGGAGAAGGTGGTCTAATGGGAATTGCCTTAGATCCAAATTATTCAGTAAACCGCTATATATATGTTATGCATTCATATTTAGAAGAGGGCAGAATTAACAATCGTATTGTAAGATTATTTGAAAGGGATAATAGGGCATCTATGGACAAAGTTCTTCTAGATAAAATTCCAGGTGGACAAATTCATAATGGTGGAAGGATAAAGATAGGTCCTGATAAGAGATTGTATATAACAGCAGGAGATGCAGGAAACTCTATGCTAGCTCAAGATCCTAAAAGTATGGTTGGAAAAATACTTAGAATAGAACTAGATGGGAGCATTCCAAAGGATAATCCAATTGTTAATTCACCTGTTTATAGCTTAGGACATAGAAATCCACAAGGTTTAGACTGGAATTCAAAAAATGTCTTGTATGAATCTGAGCATGGACAATCAGCCCATGATGAGATAAACATAATAAAACCAGGAGCTAATTATGGATGGCCTATAGTTCAGGGAGATGAAGGTTCTAAGAAAGTAATAATAGAAAAACCATTAATACACAGTGGAGAAGAGACATGGGCACCATCTGGTATTACTTTCGTAAATAAAGGTCCTTGGAAGGGAAAATTACTTGTTACCAATTTACGTGGGAGACAATTAATGGCTATATCATTTAATGGGAATGGAACAGTAGTTAAGAAGGTAGAGTCTTGGTTTAAGAATGAATACGGACGCTTACGTGAAGTTATTCAGGCTAAAGATGGTTCCATTTACCTTGCAACAAGTAATAGGGATGGTAGAGGAAACCCTGATGTATTAGATGATAAAATTATTAAGCTTACTTTAAAATAAAGTGATTTTTACAAAGCCAATGTTTATTTTCATAAACGTTGGCTTTGTTATAGTGATATTAAATTTAATCCTCTAATTTTTTTATATTTTCTAATCCTTGAATTATTCTTTTCTTTGAGAAATTATATTTTGTAAGTTTACTTTCATCCCATTCACTTATTTCCTTATAAAAAGATAAAGCTATTTCAAAACTTCGTCTAGATTTACGTGATTTTACTGCTTCAAATATTATTTTTTCTGCTTCATCTAGTTTACCTTCATGGACATATTTGTTAACCATAATTTCCAATAATCCATCTTCTGAAATACTAACATTATCTTCTTCAAATTTAATATTGCTTTCTATAGCGTCTTTTCCTGAAGTAATAGCAACTAACATTTTCCCAATTGATTCTATTAATCTTTTCATGTAATCACTTTCAAACATTTACAAATCCCCTCCCTAACCCCAAGTATTAGATAACTAGAAATACTTTACAAATTTTATTATAATTATATATCAATGAATTTTTGATCGCAACCACATCAAAAGTGGTAACTTATGTTACAGAAAGGAAGTTGTTTTTTGTGCTATAATAGCAGAGAATAAAATATTTTAGGAGGAAAAGATATGAAGTTAATTACAGTATCAGGTCCGCCTTCATCAGGAAAGACATCTATAATAATTAAGACTATAGAAAGATTAATAGAAGAAGGTTTAAAAATAGGAATAATAAAATTTGATTGTCTTTCAACTAAAGATGATGAAACATATAAAAAGTTAGGTGTTAAAGTTAAGGTTGGTTTATCAGGAGGATTATGTCCAGATCACTTTTTCATTAGTAATATAGATGATGGTGTTAAATGGGCAAAGAAAAATGATATAGATATTTTAATAAGTGAAAGTGCAGGTCTTTGTAATAGATGTTCTCCACATATTAAAGATGTATTAGGTATATGTGTTATAGACAATTTATCAGGAGTTAATACTCCAGAAAAGATAGGGCCTATGCTTAGAATGGCAGATGTAGTTGTGGTAACAAAAGGGGATATTGTATCACAAGCAGAACGTGAAGTATTTGCTTTTAAGGTAAGAAAAAGTAATGGAAGAGCTAAAATTATATTTATAAATGGAATAACAGGACAAGGTTCCTATGATTTAGGAGTGTTCTTTAAAAAAGCTAATGATATTGATACATTAGAGGGCAATAGTTTAAGGTTTACTTTACCTAATGGCACATGTTCCTATTGTTTAGGGGAAAGAAAAATTGGAGAAGAATATCAAAGAGGATATGTTAAAAAGATGGAATGGAAGGAGGAAGTTTAGATGAAATCTATAACAATTTTAGGTGGACATAATAAAATTGGAGCACTAGAAGATGTTAACTTAACCCTTCTTCCAGGTGAAGTAATATCGATAGTAGGGCCTACAGGATCAGGGAAAAGTAGACTACTTGCTGATATAGAATGTTTAGCTCAAAGGGATACACAAACAGGTAGGAAAATCCTTGTAGATGGGGAAGAACCTCTTGAAGAAAATAGATTTTCTATAGAAAATAAGCTAGTAGCACAGCTTTCTCAAAATATGAATTTTGTCATGGATCTTTCAGTTAAAGATTTTATTTTAATGCATGCTGAAAGCAGGATGATTGAAGATGCAGATGAAATAGTAAATAATATAATAAATTGTGCTAATGATCTTGCTGGAGAAACCTTTTCATTAGATGTTCCTATAACTCAGCTTAGTGGAGGACAGTCTAGAGCTTTAATGATTGCTGATACAGCAATGCTTAGTGCTTCACCAATTGTTTTAATTGACGAAATTGAAAATGCGGGAGTAGATAGAAGAAAGGCATTAGATTTATTAATAAAGAATGATAAAATAGTATTAATGTCCACACATGATCCTATTTTAGCATTAATGGCAGATAAGAGAGTGGTAATTAGAAATGGTGGTATAGCAGCTTTAATAGAAACAAGTGAAAAAGAAAGAGAAAATTTAGAAATTCTATATAAAATTGATTTAAAGATGATGGAGATCAGATCTAAATTAAGAAATGGTGAACATATAGATTTTCATGTTGAAATATAGGAATAAATTGAACATTTTAACTTAAAGTGAATACTATAAAGTATAAAAAAAGCTAGTAGGAGGCTTTAAGTTAATGAACGGCTATGAGCTAATAATGAAAATCCAAACAAGGATGAAGGATCCAGTTTTTGCTCAAAGGTTTAATGCTCTTGTAGCTGAGCTTAATAATATTCCAGGGCTTCAACAAGAGGTAATGAATATAGTAAAAATAAGTGATGAAAAAAAGAGAAAAAAAGCTATGGATAAGTTACCTAGTAAAGCAAAAAATATTGTTCAAGAGATTTTTACATTGATAAATAATTAAATTTGAAATGAATATGACTATAGATGTTAATTGTGATTAGAAGAATAAACATCTATAGTTTTTTTTATATAAAAAACTATAATATTATGAATTGGTACAACATATCATAATTTATGAAAAAGTATTTTATTTAGGGGGTACTATGGGTAATAGTTGCAAAAGATTTAAGCCTTTAGAAGATTATATTGCTAGTCTTAAAGTTAAACAAGGTGCACTAATTGAAGTCTTACACTATGCTCAAGATTTATATGGTTACATAGGAGAAGAGGTACAAGAATATATAGCTAAATCTATGAATATACCGAAAGCAAAAATATACGGAGTGATTTCATTTTACTCATATTTTTCAACAGAACCAAAGGGTGAGAATGTTATAAGCGTATGTACAGGCACTGCTTGTTTTGTTAGGGGAGCTGATGAGATACTAGAAGAGTTTAAAAAGAGGTTGAAAATTAATCCTGGGGAAACTACAATTGATGGAAAGTTTACACTTAACACTTTAAGATGCGTAGGATCATGTGCACTAGCTCCAGTAGTAAGTGTTGGAGATAGACTATATGGGAAGTTTAAAAAGGAAGATGTTGATAAAGTAATTAGAGAGTTTAGTGAGGGTCATTATGGGAAAAATTAAAGATTATAATGAATTATTAGACCTTAAGAATGAAATTTCTATGAACTTAGATATTAGATTTAATCCAAGTGGGGAAAAAACAGAAGAAAAATATATCTTAATTTGTGGTGGTCCAGGGTGTAAAGCATCTACATCAGATATAATAAAGGATGCTTTTGAAAAAGAGATTCATTTAAAAAAGTTAGAAGATAAAGTTAAGGTAATAATGACAGGATGTTTTGGATTTTGCGCTCAAGGACCTATCATAAATATAATACCTGATAATACATTTTATATAAAAGTTCATGAATCTGATGTAAGAGATATAGTTTCTGAACATATTATAAAAAATAAAGTTTTAAAAAGATTACTCTACACTGATCCAAAAACAAATAAGAAGATAGAAAGTAAAAAAGATATTCCGTTTTATAAAAAGCAAAATAAAATAGCTTTAAGAAATTGTGGGATTATTGACTCAGAATCTATTAACGAAGCAATTGGAAGTGGGGCTTATACGGCTTTAGGTAAAGCAATAACATCTATGACTCAGAAAGAAGTTATTGAAACTATTAAGGAGTCTGGACTTAGGGGAAGAGGAGGAGGAGGATTCCCAACAGGTAGAAAATGGGAAACGGCATGGAAGTATTCAGATCCAGTCAAATATGTAATATGCAATGCAGATGAAGGAGATCCTGGTGCATTTATGGACAGGGCAATATTAGAAGGAGATCCTCATTCTGTTTTAGAAGCAATGGCTATATGCGGGTATGCTATTGGATCAAGTCAAGGATATATCTATATAAGAGCAGAATACCCTTTAGCAGTAAATAGGTTAAAGATTGCTATTAGTAAAGCTAGGAAAAAGGGTTTATTAGGTTTAAATATTTTGGGAACAGATTTTAGTTTTGATATAGAAATAAGGTATGGGGCTGGAGCTTTTGTTTGTGGAGAAGCTACTGCATTAATTCATTCTATAGAAGGTTTAAGAGGAGAACCTACAATGAAGCCTCCAAGAACAGCGGAACATGGATTATGGAATAAACCGACTTGCGTAAATAATGTTGAGACATTTGCTAATATTAATCCAATTATTAATAAGGGAGCTAAATGGTATAGCTCTATAGGAACCCATAAAAGTACAGGAACAAAGGTTTTTGCATTAGCAGGCAAAATTGAAAATGTTGGCCTTGTGGAAGTTCCAATGGGAATAACTTTAAGAGAAATAATTGAGGATATCGGTGGAGGGGTAAAAGACGGCAAAGCCTTAAAAGCTGTACAAACAGGTGGGCCTTCAGGAGGCTGTATTCCAAAAGAGCTTATAGACATTTCTATAGAATATGATAGTTTAAAGTCTATTGGTTCAATGATGGGTTCTGGTGGGATGATAGTAATGGATGAAGACAACTGCATGGTTGATATATCTAAATATTATATGGAGTTTACTGTAGATGAATCCTGTGGTAAATGTACACCATGTAGGATAGGAAATAAGAGAGTCCTAGAGATTTTAGAAAAGATTACTTTAGGTGAAGGAACAGAAGAGGACTTAGTAAAATTAAAAAATCTATGTGAAGTAATAAAATCAACATCTCTTTGTGGTCTTGGGGAGTCTGCAACTAATCCAGTGTTAAGCTCTTTAAAATATTTTAATGAAGAGTATATGGAGCATGTTATAGATAAAAAGTGTAGAAGTAGAGCTTGCAGAAAATTAGTTGTCTATGAGATTTCAGATAAGTGTATCGGGTGTGCAAAATGTGCTAGAGCTTGTCCTGTTTCATGCATTCATGGAAAAGTGAAGAGTAAACATGAAATAGATAAGTCAAAGTGTATTAAATGTGGTGGATGTTATTCAATTTGTCCAATTAAAGCTGTTGTATCTAAATAGGAGGTTTATATGGTTAATGTAAATATAAATGGAATGAGTGTTAAGGTTCCAAAGGGTGCTACTATTCTTGAAGCAGCAAAACTTCTCCATATAAATATTCCTACACTTTGTTATATGAATATGAGTGATGGAGAATCTATAAATTGTAAAGGTACTTGCAGGGTATGCATGGTAGAAATAGAAGGATATAAGGATTTAAAACCTGCATGTTCATTTGAAGTAAAAGAAGGAATGAATATATATACTAATTCAGAGAAAGCTGTTGAAGCTAGAAAAACTATTATTAAGCTATTATTATCTAATCACCCAAATGACTGTTTAAATTGTGCAAAAAATCTAAGCTGTGAACTTCAAAAAATAGCTAGTTTCTACGGGATTAAAGGTGTGAAAATAAAGGGGGAAGAGATAAGAAGAAAACTTGATAGAAGTACTCCAATAATAAGAGATGAGGAAAAATGCATTTTATGCAGAAGGTGCGTTACTGCATGTTCAGATGTTCAAAACGTAAATATCTTAACTCCAGCAGAAAGAGGATTTAATAGCTTTATATCAACCTTTAATGAAAAACTATTAGATAATAGTGAATGCACGTATTGTGGACAATGTGTTGCAGTATGTCCAACTGGTGCTTTAACAGAAAGGATGGATTACAGTAATTTAGAAAATAACTTAAATAATAAAGATAAGTACATGGTAGTACAAATTGCTCCAGCTGTAAGGATAGCTTTATGCGAGGAATTTGGAGTAAGCAAGGAAGTCATTACAGCTAAAAAGATAGTAACAGCTCTAAAATACTTAGGATTTAAAAAGGTATTTGATACAAATTTTGGGGCAGATTTAACTGTTATGGAGGAGGCAGAGGAACTTATTGATAGAATAAAGGCTAATGAAAATTTACCTATGTTTACAAGTTGTTGTCCTGCATGGGTTAGGCTAGTTGAGACAAACTATCCGGAATATACTAGTTTACTTTCAAGCTGTAAATCTCCTCAACAGATGTTTGGAGCTATAGCTAAAGCATATCTTCCTAGGAAGATACAAATAAATAGAGATAACTTAGTCGTTGTATCTGTAATGCCGTGTACAGCTAAGAAATATGAAGCAGAGAGAGAAGAAATGAAAGATGATGTGGACATAGTAATTACTACAAGGGAATTAGCAAAACTTATAAGACAATACTCAATAGATATAATAGATTTAGATGAAAGTGATTTTGACAGTCCTATAGGGGAAGGCTCTGGTGCTGGAATGCTTTTTGGAGCCAGTGGAGGGGTTATGGAAGCAGCCCTTAGAACTGCATATGAAAAGCTTGGTAGCAAAGCTTTAGAAGAAATTGATTTCCTTGAAGTAAGAGGTCTTAATGGGATTAAAGAAGCCACAATTAGGATAGATGATAGAGAAATAAAGGTTGCAGCAGTTAGTTCTCTTAAAAATGCTCAAAAGATTATGGAGAGTGTCATTAGCGGTGAAAAAAACTATGATTTTATTGAGGTAATGGCATGTCCAGGAGGATGCATAAATGGAGGAGGACAGCCATATATTCAGTCTGATAGGATAAAGATTGAAGAAAGAATGAAGGGAGTCCATGAAATAGATAGGAAGACAGCAATAAGAAAATGTCATGAGAATCCTGAAATCATAGAGGTTTATAATGAATTTTTAGATAGGCCTAATAGTAGATTAGCACATGAACTGCTTCATACTAAATATAAGGGTAATTAAGCGCTTAGAACTTTATCTATAAATAAAAGGGCAAGATGAATCTTGTCCTTTTATTTATAACTAAGAGTAGAATTTATTAATTTTGTTTTGTTATGATAGGCTTTCCATCTTGATCTAATAGTGGTGTTAATCCTCCAGAAGTTCCGTTAGTAACATATAAGTAATTCACTCCAGTTTTGTTATCTACAATTACTCTGAAAATCTCAAAAGCTCCTTGTGTAGATATAATTTCAAACCTTTTATTTCCGCCCATAAAATTACCTCCTATATCTGAATGGTTAGCTCGTTTTAGTAAATATATAAGCTTTTTTAGTTGTTTATTTAATTATATGGGATTTAAATAAATAAATTCGAGTTATTTGCATGCATGTTTCTATTAAAATAGAGATTATATACAATGTATTTCTTGGGAAATATTTACATATGGTAATTTAAAAAATTCAATTATGGTATAATGTGTATATTAAAAATTTCAATTGCCTTAAAAAGGCATCAATGGCAGTCTTAGATTTGAATCTAGTTTTGATATCATTTTTAATAATAAGGAGGAGTATACAATGAAATTCTTAAGTCCTTTGATAGTGGTTTCAAATATGGAGAAGTCAAAGAGATTTTACAATGAAGTTCTTGGTTTAGAAGTTCAGGTGGACTTCGGCTCAAATGTAACCTTAACAGGAGGTATTGCATTGCAAACAAAAGATTCTTGGATGGGCTTTATTCAAAAAAGGGATAGTGAAATAGTTTTTGGTGGGAATTCAGCAGAACTATATTTTGAAGAAGATAATTTTGATTGTTTTATTGAAAAATTGAATAACATGAAAGATATTAACTTTGTCCATACTTTGATAGAACATTCTTGGGGGCAGCGTGTTGTACGGTTTTATGATACTGATAAACATATTATTGAAGTTGGGGAAAATATTATTATGGTTGTGAGAAGGTTTTTAAAAAGTGGAATGTCAGTAGAGGAAACCGCTGCTAGAATGGATGTACCAGTTGATTATGTAAAGTCTTGTCTAGAATAGATAATAAGCTTTAGGGGTATGTGATTTATAAATATAGCATTATAAGAGAAATTGAGAAAAGTATTTATAATAATTATGGAAAAATGGTATACTTGATAATAAAATAATTTTTAACGAGGTAGAGAAATGGAAGAAATGAACTTACAGGGATTAAATGGAGAAGAGGTTTGGAAAAAGGTATATAATAAAGAGCTAAGTACCAAGAAAAATGTTTTGGAATATATAGATGCTTTAAGAATACTTAAAAAGAGTGAAATTGACTATGATCAAATGCAAAGTGTTTATGATTTTGTTTATGAGAAAATAGATGATATGAAAAGTTTAATAAAACCAAACACTATAATGTTTTTGAAAAATGAATTAAAGAAGCAAATAGGTAAATATGTTTTTGAAAAGGAACCAAAGAAAACAGATCATTTCCTCGAATTTTTTGAGGAGGCTTATCCACCTGAGGAAAGAAGAAAAGATTTCACTTGGGTTCTAATGGATGTAAATAAGATATCTGATGAACAAATATGGACTACATTAAAATATATTAATTTTTGCTGTGTTAAAGGAGCTAAATTAAGCCCAGATGAAAAAAAAGATATAATAAGAGAAGTTAAAAGATTGGTAGAAAGAAAAAATATAAAGAAAATCAATAATATTAGAAGTTTAGAAAGTTTAAATAAAGAATTAGGAATAAAGATAATATCAAAAAAAGATTACTTCAAGGTTGAAAATTTAGAATAATTTGTTGATAAAAGCTTCAGTTATGTAATAAAATGGTTTAGGGGGTGAATTATGCGAAATAAGTTTGGAGATATTCTTTGGGGATTAGGTTTTATAGCTATAGGTGTTGGATTTGCAGGGAATACATTTGGATTATGGGATTTTAGATTGTTTTTCAATGGATGGTGGACATTGTTTATAATTATTCCATGTATTATATCAATGATTCAAAGTGGTGTTAATACTGGAAATTTGATAGGGCTCGTTATAGGTGTATTATTATTTATTAATTCAAATGGATTTTTACCAAGACATATAATAAGTAAGTTAATTTTCCCGAGTATACTTATATTAGTTGGACTTAGTATCTTGTTTAAAGGTAGTTTTAAAAGCAACTATAAAGTAAATATTCATAAAAATTATGTTGGCAAAGATGGATATATATCAATAACATCAATTTTTACAGGTCATGAAGTAAGAACAGTAAGTGAAAATATAACTGGTGGAGCGGTTACAACTGTATTTGGTGGCGTTGATTTGGATTTAAATAATGCTATTATTAATAAAAATATAACTATTAATGTTACATCCATATTTGGTGGTGTTAATATTTTTGTTCCGTCAAATGTAAATGTTAAGGTTTCTAGTATACCTATATTTGGTGGGGTAAGCAATAAAGCTTCACAAAGTGATTTTATAAATTATCCAACAGTATATGTTAATGCTACTTGTATATTTGGTGGTGTAGAAGTAAAGTAATGAAAATGCTGTCTTAGAATTAAAAATTCATAAGACAGCATTTTTTAATGCGAGTTATTGCATTTGGTATTATCCATTACTATAATCAATGAAAAGTGGTAATTCTGGAGGGTTAAAAGTAAAAAAAGTAAATAGGATAATTAGTGAAAGTATAAGGATTAAACTTATAATTAGCGGTAACTTAATATTATGTATATTTTTATATACATGTAGAGACACTAGTTGCCCTAATCCAGTGCTTACAAGGATTGAACATATATCAAGGAAAAATGATGAGTAATTAAATGCTCCCTTAAAAATATAGTAACAAGACAGGATTATTAGAATATTTAAAATAAGTGAGCAAGTACAACCAATTATCCATTTTGATAGATTTATATTATAGTATTTATAATTTATAATATATGCAAAAAGCCAATAAAAAATAGTAGGATAAAGTGCAAGTTTTAGATGTTCAAATATACTTTCATTTATAGGAAATATTATTGCAGCTATAGTTGACTTACCTGTTACATCATATAGAAAATGAAAGATACAAGCTAATATAAATATTAAAGGTATTCCTAATAAGATTATATTTTGAATTCTTTTCATATTATTAATATTAAATTTATCCATAGGCCAACACTCCTATATAAATATCTCTATAAATTATATACAGCTTAAATAAAAAATAGAATATGATATCTTTAACATCCTCTCTAAAAGGTATAAATAAAAAAAGATTAAGGTGGAATAATAGAGTAGAGGTGATTTATATGGAATCAGTATGGAATCATAGTTGTAAATTTGATAATAGAAATTCATTAAGTGGAAATTTAGAAACAAATGTATTAATAATTGGAGCTGGAATAGCAGGATTACTCACTGGATACTTATTAAAAGAAAAAGGTATTGACTCTATTATAATTGATGCAGAGAAAATATGTAGTGGAAACACTGAAAACACAACAGCAAAGATAACATCACAGCATAATATAATATATGAAAAAATAATAAGAGAATTTGGCCTTGAGAAAGCAAAACAGTATGCATATGCAAATGAGTTGGCAATAAAAAAGTATAGAGAGATTATAGAAAAAAACAATATTGATTGTGATCTTGAAGAAAAGGATGCATACATATATACGCTTTATGAAGATGATAGAATTCAGAAAGAGCTTGAAGCAGCTTTAGAGGTAGGGATAAAAGCAGAGATAGTACATAAAACAAGTTTGCCTTTTGGCATAAGAGATGCTCTAAAGTATAAAGATCAAGCACAATTTAATCCTTTAAAATTTTTAAATTTTATTTCAAAGGATTTGGAAATATACGAAAATACAAGAGCCTTAGAAGTGGAAGATAATTTAGTTAAAACTGATAAGGGGGAAATTAGAGCTAATCATATTGTTGTTGCAACACACTATCCAATAATTAATGTGCCAGGTTTTTATTTCACTAGAATGCATCAGGATAGAACTTATGTAATAGCGCTAGAAAATGCAGGTGATGTTGATGGAATGTACATCGATTTGGATAAAAACGGATACTCCTTTAGAAATTATAAAAATTTATTGATACTCGGTGGTGCGTCAAAGAGGACAGGAGAAAACAAAGAAGGGGGAGCCTACGATAATTTAAGAAAAAAAGCCAAAGAATTTTATCCAAATTCTAAAGAAGTATTTAACTGGTCGGCTCAAGATTGTATTACTCCAGATGGTGTACCATATATAGGTCAATATTCTTCTAACACACCTAATTTATATGTTGAGACTGGATTTAATAAATGGGGGATGACAAGTTCAATGGTGGCAGCTATGATAATTTCTGACATGATAGTTGGTAAAGAAAATGAATTTAATGAGATATTCTCTCCTCACAGATTTGATTTTACAGCATCCATAAATCAGTTGACTAAGGACGGTATAGAGACTATTAAGAATTTTTCAATGCAAAAAATATATATTCCGAAGGAGCATATCGATCATGTAAAAAGTGGTGAAGCTGAAATAGTTGAATATGATGGGAAAAAGGTAGGAGTATATAAAGATTTAGAAGGAAAATACCATATAGTATCTACAAAGTGTGCTCATTTAGGATGTCAACTTCAATGGAATAAAGATGAATTGATATGGGAATGCCCTTGCCACGGTTCCAGATACGATTATGATGGAAACTGGATAGAGAGCCCTTCCATATATTCATTAAGTAATGCTGATGGTGAAAAATAATGCATTTAATTGATGTTTGACAGCTATTATAGTGAAATGATAAAATATTGAAGTGGATTAAATAAATTACAATAAAAATAAAGAAAGGGCACGGATAGAAGAAATGTATAGATAATTTACTTTTTAAAATTAAAAGTATTATAAGATTTTTAAACCTATAAAAAGGTTTAGTTATGATGCTTAAATTTAGGGAGAGTAAATTATTATAATGATTTCATGCTTTTTTGTCGTCCTATTTAGGTGGAATCTCTCCTTGTATTTAAGTATAGAGGAGGGGTTTTTTTGTTATTAATAAGCGTAAATAAATTGAAAAAATATTATTCAGATAGATTAGTTTTAGATATAGACAAGTTTGAAATTTCAGAAACTGAAAGGATAGGATTAATTGGAGTTAACGGAGCAGGAAAAACCACGTTTTTAAAAGCTCTGATTGGTGAAATAGATATAGATGAAGGTAAAATATTTTTAACTGACAGCTATGCTTATATAAGTCAAAGCGAAGACATAGAAAATTTTTGCGAATATAGTGAAGTAAAGAGTGTTTTAAATGCTCCAGATAAATTTGAAAAACATTTATCTGGAGGAGAAAAAGTAAAACTAAAGATAGCAAATGCTCTAAAAGAAAAAAAGGAGTTAATAATAGCAGATGAGCCAACTTCAAACTTGGATCAGCATAGTATAGAAATCCTTGAAGAAATGTTAAAACAGCATAATGGAGCAATTTTACTAGTATCACATGACAGAAGATTTTTAAATGCTTTATGTAATACCATAGTTGAAATAGAAGATGGAAAGTTAAAAATCTACAAAGGAAATTATGAAACTTATTTAAATTTAAAAGAAGAAGCAAGAAAAAGGCAACAATTTGAATATGATCAGTATGTAACAGAGAAAAAGAGGCTAGAAAATGCTAAAATTCAAAAATCAAACCTAAGAGACGGAATGAGAAAGGCTCCTAAAAGAATGGGAAACTCAGAAGCTAGGCTTCATAAGTTAGGAAATCAAAAAGGAGAGAAAAAGGTTGATAATAGCTTCAAATCAATACAAACTAGAATAGATAAATTAGAGGTGAAAGAAAAACCTAAAAATGTAAATGAAATCAAAATTTATATACAGGACTATATGGAAATAGAAAGTAAAAATTTAATAGAAGTAAATAATTTAAAACTTTCTATAAAAGAAAACATGTTATTAGATGATGTATCGTTTAAAGTTAAAAGAAATAAAAAAATAGCTTTATTAGGCGAAAATGGCTGTGGTAAAACTACTTTATTGAAAGAAATTTTAAAGGGTGATAATTTATCTGTAAGAATAAACCCTAAAGTTAAAATTGGATACTTTGACCAAAGTCAAGATACATTAGATGATTCAAAAAGTATATTAGATAATATAAAGAATACATCATCATTTGATGAAACATTTATAAGAATAAATTTAAGTTTATTTGGCTTTAAAGGTTATGATGTATATAAAAAGATAAGTATTTTAAGTGGTGGAGAAAAAGTAAAGGTAGCTTTATGTAAAATAATTTTAGAAGATAATAATTTACTAATTTTAGATGAACCTACTAATTACTTAGAGATTTCTTCGATTAAAACCCTTGAAAAGTTCTTAATAAGTACTGATAAAACTATGATTATAGTATCTCATGATAGAGCGTTTATAGAGAATGTCTGTGATTATATAATTAGAATTAAAGATAAAAACTTAGAGAAGTTTAATGGAACTTATAATGAATTTAAAGAAGAAAAAAATAAAATTAAACTTAATAAGGAGGAACAAGAAGTTAACGATGAAATTTTAGTTTTAGAAAATAAGTTAAGCAACTTAATATCTATGCTTTGTGTGGAAACTAATATTGAGAAAAAGCAAGAATATGAAATTGAATATGATAGTACTTTAGCTAGATTGAAAGATTTAAAACTTAGATGAATTCGGATCTGCTAATTTTAAATAAAGGCTATGTTTTAATATAATGTTGAAATATAGCCTTAAAAATTATAGGTGGGATTGTCCACTTAGAGCCTGTGAAATAAAGTCTGTAAATTACAAAATATAACAGCTTTCTATGATAAAATAAATATATCATAGGAGGCTGTTGTTTTATGAGAAAAAGAAGAGAAAAATTTAGTGAAGGTAAAAAAAATATTATTGCAGATTTAATTCGTGAGTATGATATAAAATCTGCTGAAGACATTCAAGATGCACTAAAGGATTTGTTAGGAGGTACTATCGAAAGTATGCTTGCTGCCGAAATAGATGAGCATTTAGGCTACGATCCATATGAACGTAATGATAATAACAATTCAAGAAATGGCATAAAATCAAAGAAAGTTCGTAGCAAGTATGGAGAAATGGAGATTGATGTTCCACAAGAGCGCGATAGCTCATTCGAGCCTAAAGTAGTAAAAAAGAGACAAAAGGATATTTCAAATATTGATGATAAGATTATAGAAATGTATGCTAAAGGCCTTACAACACGTCAAATATCAGAACAAATTGAAGATATTTATGGTTTTGAGGTTAGTGAAGGTATGGTATCCAATATTACAGATAGGCTTCTTCCAGAAATAGAAGAATGGCAACAGCATCCGCTTTCGGAGATATATCCAATAATATTTATTGATGCTGTACATTTTTCAGTAAGGGACAACCATGTTATAAAGAAACTTGCTGCATATGTTGTTCTAGGAATAAATCAAGATGGAAGAAAAGAAGTACTAACTATTCAAGTTGGCCAAAATGAAAGCAGTAAGTACTGGCTTAGCGTATTAAATGAACTGAAAAATAGAGGCGTTAGAGATATTCTAGTTGTTTGTGCTGATGGTCTTAGTGGGATAAAAGAATCAATTAATGTAGCTTTTCCAGACACAGAATATCAACGTTGCATAGTTCATCAAGTACGTAACACACTAAAATATGTTGCTGATAAAGATAAGAAAGAGTTTGCCAAAGATCTAAAATCCATTTACCAAGCTTCATCAGAAGAACAAGGACATGCATGTCTACTTAAAGTTAACGAAAAGTGGCAGGAGCATTATCCTAATGCGATGAAAAGCTGGTTTACTAATTGGGATGTAATTACTCCAATTTTTAAGTTTTCTTCAGATGTTCGTAAAGTAATTTATACAACAAATGCTATAGAAAGTTTAAATAGTACATATCGTCGTTTAAATCGCCAGCGTAGCGTATTTCCTAGTGATACAGCATTGTTAAAAGCACTTTATTTAGCTACATTTGAAGCAACTAAGAAATGGATTTTACCCTTAAGAAATTGGGGGAAAGTATATGGAGAATTATCAATAATGTATGAAGGACGGCTTTAACAAGTCTTGAATATATAAAAAATGCACCCAAATTGAAGGGTGTTATTGACATGTAAAAAAATAACTATTATAGTTTAATCAAGGTATGAGGAAAACTTTTATACCTCATACCTTTAATTAATTTATCATAGAAAGTTATTTACAGAAAAAGTTTCACAGTCTCTCCACTTATAATACTCGATATAAAGAGATGAATTTTATAAATTTTCATAAAAACTATATCACTTTATAACAGGTTTCTTTTTAAAAGCCAATAATCTCATTATCTCTTTTACATCGGCCTTTGTTTTAGGTCTGTAATTGATCCATCCACCATTACTACAAGGATATTTATTCTTCCATAATTCTTTAGTTAAAAATAACCCACCATTAATTACTTCATTGAGTTTTTCAGTATCTTTCGAACCTATTTGCATCATTACATCTATTTCACCAATTTCAAAAAAGATATAACATAAGTGTTTAGTTTTATGTGAATATTTATATCCCCAGCCATAATTATTTCCAAAGGGAAACTTTAATTCCTTTTGCATATCATATTGTTTGGCAAACGCTTCTTCAAATTGTTTCAATAACTTATTTGCATCATTTCCAATGAACTCGAAAATTTCTTTTTCCGTAGGTAAACTATTTTTATCTAACATCCTATTGCCCATATTAACATCTCCAATCACATATTTTATAAAGACATAATTCTCGCAATTATTTACTATTGTTCATTAAATTATAGTTTCTAATAATGCTTATTATAACATAATTTACAAAATATAACACATGTCATGTAACATTGGTTTTCTATTTTTTAAGTGTTTTACTTTGCTATATGAATATGATGTAATTCTACCTTTTTAAAACATAGCCTAAATAAAAAACGTGAGTAAGTAAATGCTCACGTTTTTTATATTATGTGTGCCCAGCATGGGCACGTACTAGTCGGTGAAAGTCCGATATGGGGGTTGATAGTGCCAACCATTAGCT
>NZ_JACSRA010000036.1 GCF_014836335.1 Clostridium cibarium | reverse complement strand
TAATATAAGTTATGTAAATATAGACTTTATTATATATTTATGTACTACTATTGTCATAGATATTTTAGGATGTACAAGTATCTTTTTAGCAATTGTGTTTATCAATTTAATTTTAAATAAAATAATAACAAGTTCAATTATAGTTTTTGGAGTCTTAACATTAATAGATGCTTTTGTTAGGGTTAGTAAAATGAACATTATGACGATTAATAAAATTCTATTTTATAAAAGCGATTTTACTAATTATCATAATAAGATATTTATCCATTTAAGTTATATCATATGCTTTCTTATAATAGGAATTTTTATTTATTTGCTTATAATTAATAAATCATGTAGTAAGGATATTTTATATGATGAAAACTAGAAAAAGTTTCTTAAAATATTGGAATTGGATGTTTGTTATTGGATCAATAGGATATATCTTTATAGTTGTATTTAAAATAAATCTATTGAAAGCAAATAGTATTGATTTAGATTATATTATTATTGATATTTTTGGTAATTTTGATATGAAATCAAAAAACTTTCTTACAAATTACACTAACTATATATATAATTTTATTGTTATCACATATATATGTGGAAATTATATATATAAAGATTTTAATAAAAATTATATATATATATTTACAAGAACAAATAAAAAGAGTAAGTGGATTAATATTAAAATAGTTGAGTTGTTTTGTATAATTTTTATATATCTTACTTTTCAATTTATTTTAGTAATTGGTTTAGCGGTTATTTGTGGATTTAGAATAATTAATTTGTATGATTTTGGTATTGTTATTGCATGTGTATTTCTAAATTTAGTATTAAACTTAGTCATAATAAATTTAATTGCTAATATTATTTCTTTTAAATTCAAAGAAATAGTAGGATATACAGCTTCAATAGCTATATTCTCTATATCAATATTAACGCCATGTATACTAAATTTACTTAATATATCAGAGAATTTCTACAAATATACTCCATTTGTAGGATCTATAACTGGTTGGTATGATTCATTTAATAAAATCATAAATAGAGATATATATTATTTCAGTTTTTATTTAAATAATCATAGTTTTCTAGTAAATATCATAGTAAATTTTATAGTTATTATAATATTACAGTTTATAATAAAAAAAATTATAGAAAATAGAGATATAATATAGGAGGTCCATATGAGTTATATAGAAATAAAAAATTTGAGCAAGGTTTTAAAAGGAACAACTGTTTTAAGTAAGGTGAATTTACAATTAGAAAAAGGCAAGATTTATGGGTTTATTGGAAGAAATGGCTCTGGAAAGACAATGTTATTTAGAGCTATCTGTGGGCTGATTCGACCAACAGAAGGTAAAATCTTAATAGATGGAAAGGAACTTAATGAAGATATTTCATTTCCAGAAAGTGTGGGAGTAATAATTGAAAACCCAGGTTTTTGGGGTAATTATACAGCTTATGAAAATTTGAAGATATTAAGTAGTATTAAGAATATAATTGATGATGAACAAATTAATAGTCAATTAAGTAGAATAGGACTAGATCAATATAAGAAGTTAAAATACAAAAAATTTTCATTAGGAATGAAACAAAAACTAGCTATTGTACAAGCTATTATGGAAAAACCAGATTTAATAGTATTAGACGAACCAACAAATGCATTAGATGAGGAAAGTTGTAATTTAGTTCGTGAGATGATATTAGAAGAAAAAAGAAGAGGAGCAACAATACTTGTTGCTAGTCATAATAGTGATGATATAAATATATTGGCTGATAAAAAATTTAAGATAGATAATGGGTTAGTATCTGAGATAGTTGCAAATTAAGATATAGAGAGTGAGATATTAAATATGGACAAAAATAGAAATAAGGTAATAGTAGGAATATTGCTAATAATAGTATTAATACCGTTATTAATTGGAATTAAAACAAAAAGGTCATTTCAATATACTATTAATCAAAATTTAGATTTTATGGACTATCAAATTATTAATAACACTAATAAGCAAAAATACTATGATCAGCTTGATAATATAGGCGATATATTTAAAGATTCTCCAATTGTAGCAAGAGTAAAGATGACAAATGAAAGAGAGTATCTAAGTCAATGTGTACTATCAAGTGTAGAGGTAGAAGATGTATTAAAAGGTGATATTGATTTAGAGCGAGAAAAAAAAATATATATATATGAACCTATTACTGTACAAGTCGATGCAGTATACACTAGTTTGGGGTATATACCAATGATTGAAGGGAATGAGTATATAGTATTTTTAAAACAATTAAAAGTTCCTAATGGATATAATATGTCCAATAAAGAGAAAAAATCATTTATGTATTACAATCCAACATATGGTAAGAGCGATATTGATGGTTTGCAACCTTATATATCTGATGGGAGTGAACAAATATCAATTAGAGATGTATCTAAGAATAATGTAATAATAAAAAAAGACAATTTGAATGAATATTCAAAATATCAAAGTATTATTTCACAGTATTTGCATTAGATTTTTAAGCAAGAATCACAAGTTTAAGTGATATAAAACTAAATGCTAGAATTTGTAGTATAGCAATATAGTTTTGAAAAAACATTAAGTAGAAAATAATATATGTTACTATAGGATAGAACAAATTAACTATAAAGTTACTAGAGATTAATTTTAATTTAAAGAAAACATAACAATAAAGAAATTATAAATAAACCTATTTGTTAAATGGGGAAAATAAGAAGAGTGCAGAAATGTACTCTTTTTATTATACAAAAAAGGAGGAAAAGAGAATGGCTGAGAAAGTAAAAAAGATATTCGTGTAGGAAGAGTTATAATTAATGATAATACAATATATGCAGTACAAAGATATTGTTAAACATAAATAATGTCAGATATTCAGTTGATGGGAAATCATTTTATTTTACTGCGACTAAGAAAGATTCGTTATCAAAGAAAGACTGTAATGGGGATGAGTACATTCCAAATAGTTTAAATAAAAGTGAGATTAAGAATTGATTAAATTTATATATAAATAATTTATATATCATATATATGGGGAAGATGCTATAATAAATTCGCATGAAAAAAATTCCAAGAACGTATGGAGTAAAAAATTTTAGAAGGTGATTATTAAGTATGAATGTAAAATATGAGATAACTCGTGAGGATTTTAAGAAATGCATTAAGTATGTCATGTTCAATTTGCCACAGATTAGACGTAACTTTATTACTTTTTTATTTACATTTCCTTCAATAATTCTAATTTTTTTATTGTTTTTTTAATTTTCATTCCAAATACAAATAAAAACAATAATGATTATCTTGATAACTATTGTTGGAGGAGGCATATTAGATTTAATTGCATACTATAACCTTATTGAAAAGGAAATAAGAAAACTTCAAAAAGCAGGTGGATATTTTTGTGAGCACACTATAAAGATGAATGAAGAAGGTGTCAGAGAAATAACATCTTATAATGATACTTTGTCGAAGTGGAAAGCTATAAATAGTGTTACTGAGAATAAGGATTATATTTATGTTATATTTTCTAATAGTTCATTTCATGTAATACCTAAGAGAGCATTTAATTCTATTGAAGAAGCTAATGAGTTTTATGATAAATCAGTAATTCTATGGAAGGAAAACAGAATAAGTGGTGATTTATAGTAAAAAGAATTCTCAGCAATGGGGATTTTTTTAGTTAAATAAATATGATTATGGATGTTGAAAAAATAAAAGAAATAGTATTCTTAATATGAATTATGCCTAGTAATTTAGTAGTTTTCAATATAACTTCGTGATATATGATGATATAATTGGTATAAATTATTTGAAGCATTAATAAGGGGGAACTATGAAAAAGCTATTCTGGGGAGGAATATTTCTATTAGTATTTGTTTTTATAGGATTCATAATAAATCTGAGTTCATATAGAATTTTAAATGATAAAAGGCAATTAGAAATTTCTGTAATGAGTTTTGCTAATCCTAAATATTCATTAATCAGCATAAACAAAGATATTGACAAAGATCCTCAAGATGATGCATATGTTGACATCAAGCAAGAGTTAAAATTAGATGATAAGAAGTTTGCTTTATATACTTTGGATAAAAGAATTGGGTATGCAGCACTAACTAAAGGTCTTAATAATAAATATAAAATTGATTTTACAGAACGTGGCAGTGGATATTTTAGAAATAGGATAATTGAAACAAACAAGGGAAAATACATTATTCTTTTAGGTAAAAATCCTGATATGAAAATTACATATACAAACATACAGTTAGATGGCAAGGAGTATAAAATTGAAATACCACAGCAAGAATATTATATAGTATATTGTAAGGTTCCGAATAGTACACAGGTGAATTTTATTAATATTAACAAAATAAAGCTATTCAATGAGAATGATGTTGATATTACAGATGAGATGATTAGAGTTTTAATTAGATAGAGAATATTTAATATTTAGAAACCAAATATTATAAGTAATTTATTTAATATATGAAAGGATAGCATTGTGGAGGTTGTTGAAGAAATTATTTCAAAAAAGAAAGAGTACAAAGTGGAAATAATAAAACGGACTGATGGACTATTTAGTATTGAAATATTGAGATGGTTTGAAGATGAATGGGATGAACGGTGGATACCAATAAAAAATGATATATCAATAGTAGATACAAAGAAACATGCAATAGAAATTGCTCTTGAAAAATTACGAAATATAACAGGTGAAGATATTATTATTTGAGATGTAGTTTTTATTATGAGTGCAGACCAGCAATTAAACATAAAGTTTATTCGCTATTATTAATAATTTACTTCACTTTTTTTAATTTATAAATTGAAAATGGGAGGATGGAATGAAGGCTTATAAAGTAAAATATTTTTTCGAATATGCAATAAAGAGTTTAAAGAGAAATATTACAACAACAATTGCTTCAATGATTAGCATATCTATAGCTGTCTTTATTGTTAGACTATTTTTATTATATATGTTTTCAGTTAAGGAAATTGCAGAGAAAGAATTAATGTTAATTGGAGTGTCAATGTTCGTTTTAATAATAGGAGTTTTATTATTTTTAATTATTACTATAATTAAGATGTCTATGTTTTGTAGGGAATATGAAATAAGTGTAATGAAAGCTATTGGAGCTACTGATTGGTTTGTTCGATGGATTTTTATTACGGAGGGATTAATTATAGGAATTATTGGGGCTCTATTAGGTAGTATATCGATGTTTACTTTATATGAGGTTCTATATGATAAATTAATAGTTTTCGCAGATTTATTTAATCGTATAGATTCTACATTGGTAAATGAAAGAATGTTATTACAATATGGAATAATTGGAGCTTTTATAGGTATAATTGGCTATAGTATTTCATTGCGAAAAATTCTTAAAAGGTAAATCGAAATTTTCGATAAGACATATCTATAATTTCAATTTTACAAATGAATTTCCCCCTAATATAATAAAAACATGACAACGAGGGGGAGAAATATGAATAAAAAATTAAACACAATTTCACTAAGTGGGTTGATGATAGGGCCTATATTAGGATCAGGTATTGTACTTTTACCACCTATTGCAATTCATATGCTTGGAGATAATGCCATAATAGCATGGATAATAACTATGGTTATGGGGGCTATATTTGCTTACATATTTACAAAAATGAGCATACTAACTTCAAGTAATGAGGGAGTAAACTTAATAGTAGGAGAAAAACTAGGACATAATTTTAGTGAATTATCTTCAAATTATTTGACAGCAGCAGTTTGCTTTGGACCAGTAGCTGTTTTGTATACAGCATCGGGATTTGTTTGTGATATTATTCCTGGAGCTAATAACTATAAGATCTTTGTGGTTTTTGTATTGTTATTGCTTAATGTATTTATACTTATGATGGGAATAACGGCAATGGGAAAAGTGACGTTAATACTTTCTTCATTGACAGGATTTATTCTTATTATTAGTAGTATTTTTAATATATTAGATCAAAGTAGTATAACTTTTCCAAATGCTTTACCACAGGTTACAACACTTGGATCAACTCTTTTATTATTGTTTTGGGCGATTATTGGTTGGGAAGTGATTGGAAACTATGTTGAAGATGTAATTAATCCTGAGAAGACGCTTATGCGTGCTATGAAAATTAGCTTATTTGCTGTTATTTCTATATATATGCTGACCACTTTTGCTTTACAGAACAGTATGAATGGACAAGTTATTACAAAGGAGACAGATATTAATGTAAGTTTAATCCTTGTTCCCTTATTCGGGGAAGGGTCTTATATTATTATGGGAATTATAGCAGCAGGCTTGTGTTTTGCAACTTTAATAATGATATTAGGTGCTGTAACAAGACAAATGGCAGCTAGAGCAGAAAAAGGAGCTCTTCCTGCTTTTTTAAGAAAAAATGAGGGAGAGAGATCTCCTAAAAGAGCTTTAATATTATTAACTACATTTCACTGTTTACTTATTTTCCTTATTTATAATGATTTTATAACTGTGGAATGGACTGTACAAATTGCAAATACATTCTTTATTTGCAATTCGTTACTTGGACTTGTGGCTAGCTTAAAATGTGTAAATAGTATTTTGTTAAAGTTATTGGTAACTTTGTTAATCTTGGTACTAATCGTGCTTTTAGCATTCTCTCCATTTGTAGGTTGGCTCTTATTGATCCTAGTAACTATAATGAGTATAGGTAAAAATCTTGGGCATATTATAAATAGATTTCAAAGAGAAAAATAATGTGTAGAAATACATAATAAAGTAGTTACGTTTTTATATTAAGTTAATATATGACGTAGCTACTTTTTGTTTAATTTTGAAATATTATAAGTAAAAATTATGTAAAAAGATTGATTGTATGTAAAATAAAGGGTAAAATTAAATAAGAATAATAGACAATGAACTAATATATGTGAAAATTTAAATTTATTATTTGAAGAAAGGTGAGTTTTATGAAAAAATCAAAGAAACTAATTTTGACTATTGTAACAAGTGTTATAATGATTTTTACTGCTGGACAAGCAGTATCTGCACAGGAAGTTAATACACAAGATTATGTACCAAAAACTTTATCTAGCAATGGACCAAATGATTCTCATGAACAATTTGTTGGACAAGCATTAAAAATTATAGAAAATGACAAGGGCAGTAATGCAGTTATTTTTTATAATGATAATAAGAAATTATTATTAGAATATTGTGATAAGCCTGATTCTGATGAAGCTGATTATGCTTTTGCTTATCATTTTTACAACCCATATACAAATAAAAATTATTTGCCAGCATTTTTATCTGCCTCAAAAATAACTGCGATGACAAAGTTTAAAGAACATATGGGAAATGCTGTGGAAAGTTACAATTCCAATAAAACATATTCTATGGAACAGTTAGGGCGTGCTATACATTTTTTAACAGATGTAAATGTACCTCATCATGCATCAAATATGATAGCTGGATTAAGCAGTCATTCACAATATGAAAAATATATTAGTAAAAACAATAGTTTATTTTTTGTAAATACCAGTGATGCTTATGATAAATATTCTGATTATAGTTTTGATCAATATTGTACTGAAATATTAAATGAGTGTGCTAAAAATGCTTATTCTTATAAGGCTGTTTGTAATTCTTATGATAGCTCAGAGTGGGAGAAGGCAGCACGTCCTACTTTGAAACTTGCACAAGAAAATATAGCATCTTTATTATATAGATTTGAAAAGGAAGTAAGTAAATAATATATCTACAAAAACCGACATGGAAATTATAGGGAAATGTCAAGTAAACTCAATATATCCTATTTATTTACAAACTAAGAAATAAGATGTAAAATAGTATTATACGTAAAAAAAGGATGGGATGTAAGTGAGTAAATCAGAAAAAAAGCCATTTTTTAATAAATGGTGTATTTTGGTAATTGTTGTGTTAGTAATAGGAATTGCTATAGGAAGTCAAAAAGGTAAGGATAAAGATAAAGGTAATGACGTCAGCGTAAGTTCTGAAACTGCTACTGATCAAACAGATTCTTCAGGTAAAAGTGATAATGCTGAAAGCACTGGAGGAACTGAAGATAGTAAAGTAAATTATGACAATTTTTTAAAGATTCAGATGGGACAAAAGTACGAAGATGTTGTTAATTTAATAGGTGAAGGTACAGAAAAATCGTCTTCAGAGATTTCTGGAGTTAAAACAACACTTTACTCTTGGGATGGAAATGCTGGAAGTAACTTAAATGTAACAGTTCAAAATGGGATTGTTGTAGGAAAAGCACAGATTAGACTTAAGTCTGTGGATGCAGGTATAACATTGGAGAAGTTTAATAAAATAAATAATGGAATGACTTATGAACAGGTAAAAGAAATTTTGGGCGAAGGACAAATAATGTCTCAAGATAAGATAAAAGATAATGAATCTATTATGTATGAATATGTAAATTCAGATGGATCAAATGCAAACTTCACATTTATAAAAAATTCATTAACATTAAAGACACAATTTCAATTAAAATAATATTAATATAATGAACTATCTAAAATGGTGAAATAAGATTTTAGATAGTTCATTTTCATGTCTAATAAGATTTAAAGTAAGTATGTAAAGTATTTTATTGCCTAGAATAACTTGCAACATTTTTTATGATTGATAAATTAAACATAAAAAAATAGTTTTTTGTGCAACATAAATAATATGAGTGTTAAAATTAGATAATAATAATGAATTGGTTAAAAAATCTACAATAACTATGATATAATAGGAAGAGTAAATTTCCATTAATAATATTCGGAGGTAATAGTTATGAAAAAAGCATTGACATTTAATTTGTCAAAAACAGCTCCAGTTTTAAAAGAGCATGAAGTAAGTTATATGGGAGAATTAGTTAAAGCGGCTCATGACAAACTTCATAACAAAACAGGTGCTGGAAACGATTTTTTAGGGTGGATTGACCTTCCTGTAAATTATGATAAGGTAGAATTTGAAAGAATAAAGAAGTCAGCAGAAAAGATTAAGAGTGATTCAGATGCTCTTATAGTAATAGGAATTGGTGGATCATACTTAGGAGCAAGAGCTGCTATAGAAATGTTAACACATAATTTCCAAAATTCATTAGATTCTTCAAAGAGAAAGACACCACAAATTTTCTATGTAGGAAATAATATAAGCTCTACTTATATGAGTGATCTTTTAGAAGCTATTGATGGAAAAGATATTTCAGTAAATGTAATATCTAAATCTGGTACTACTACAGAACCTGCTATAGCATTCAGAATTTTTAAATCATACATGGAAAAGAAATATGGAAAAGAAGAAGCTAAGAAGAGAATATTTGCTACAACAGATGCAGCAAAGGGAGCTTTAAAAACTTTAGCTGATGCAGAAGGTTATGAAACATTTGTAATACCTGATGATGTAGGAGGAAGATTCTCAGTTCTTACTCCAGTTGGATTGCTACCAATAGCAGCAGCAGGAATTGATATAGATGAAATGATGAAGGGTGCAGCTGATGCAAGAGAAGTATACTCAAACCCTAACTTAGAAGAAAATGATTGTTATAAATATGCAGCAGCTAGAAATGCATTATATAACAAAGGTAAGACTATAGAAATCCTTGTGAACTATGAACCAGCATTACATTATTTCAATGAATGGTGGAAACAATTATACGGAGAATCAGAAGGAAAAGATAATAAGGGATTATTCCCAGCAGCAGTTGACTTTACTACTGATCTTCACTCTATGGGTCAATACATACAAGAAGGTAGAAGAGATCTTATTGAAACAGTTATTAATGTTGAAAATGTAAGTAAGAAAATCTTCATCGAAGAAACTGAAGATAATTTAGATGGATTGAACTTCTTAGCTGGTAAGGATATGGACTTTGTTAATAAAAAGGCATTCCAAGGAACACTAATAGCACATAATGATGGTGGAGTTCCTAATATGGTTGTCAATGTACCAGAATTGTCACCATATTATTTCGGACAATTAGTTTACTTCTTTGAAAAAGCTTGTGGAATTAGCGGATATCTTTTAGGTGTTAATCCATTTGATCAACCAGGTGTTGAAGCATACAAGAAGAACATGTTTGCATTATTAGGTAAGCCAGGATATGAAGATATGAAGGCTGAACTAGAAAAAAGATTATAATATGAAGATTATTATAGATGGAGATGCTTGCCCAAGCATCTCCGCTATTGAAGAAGTAGCGAAGTCTGAAAATATAGAAGTACTTATTTTTTGCGATATAAATCACTATATAAGTAGTGATTATTCAACTGTTAGGGTTGTAGATAGTGGGTTTCAAAGTGTGGATATGCATGTTGTTAATAATGCATTTGAAAATGATATAGTTATTACTCAAGATTATGGAGTGGCAGCTATGTGTTTGCCTAAGAAGTCATTTGTATTAAGTCCTAAAGGATATAGTTATACAGATAAGAATATCGATAGGTTATTAGAAGAGCGACATATTTCTCAAAGAATAAGACGGGGTGGGGGAAAGACTCCAAATCCCAAAAAGAGAAATAAAGAAGATGAAATAAGATTAATAGAGAAATTAAAAAAAATAATAGAGATAAATAAATAACATCAAAGTAATAAGTATATTTTGATGTTTTTTATATTTAACTATTAACTCTAGCTCATAAAAAATGTATAATAAACATATATATAGGCTAACAATAATTTACATAATATGGTAAAATAGAGAGTATCAAGAATGAAGAGGTGATACTATATGGTTGAACAAGGAATAAAATTTGATAAAGATAGTCCTGGAACAATTAAAGATGAGATTAATATAAAAGCAGATTTTAAAAAGGATAATCTTCAATACAAATTTATTATAGGTAGTGGTGGTATATGGAATACTATTCAGGATTTTTCTGATAAAACTACTTGTATATGGAGGCCTACAGAAGAAGGCAAATACATGGTAATGGTTCAAGCTAAGGAAATAGATTCCGCAAAACCATATGATTTATTAGCTAAGGAAAAGTATATTGTAGGTAATGAGAAGAAAACAAAGCTTATTAAAAATATAACTTTAGATAATGCTAGTGTTATGGTAGGAGAGAAAGTTAATATTAATGTAGAAAGCAATGAAAAGATTTTATATAGATTTTGGATACAAGGAAAACAAGATTGGGAGTTAATTAGAGATTATAATTTAGATAATGCACTTATTTATACAGCAACCAAAGAAGGTAGACAGGAAATATTAGTTGAATGCAAAAAGATAGATTCTAAAGAAAACTTTGATGAATTTATGACTGTAAGGTTTGATGTTTTGCCTCATATTAAAATAGAAATATCTGATTTTAAATGTTTAACAGATAATTTGTTAATAAATGAAGATTTAACTTTTAAGGTAGAAGCTAATCTAGGTGATAAGAGAAGCTTGTTATATAAGTTTGTTAAAATAAATAGTGATGGGAAAACTACTTGCATTCAAGATTATTCATCAAGGAAAATAGTAACATATCAGGAGAGTGAAGCTGGAAGTTATAAGTTATTATGTATGGTTAGAGATATACTTTCAAATAAGGATTATGATGATAGAGCCTTGATATTATATGATGTAAAACCTTATAACAAAGTTAAGATTAAGAAATTCACTTCACATGTTAATTCACCTCAAGTTAATGGAAGTTCCATATTTTTAAAGGCTGATGCTAGGGGGGGGAATGAATTAGTATATCGTTATATAGTAAATGGTCCTATAGCAGAGGATACAGGATATATAAGAAGAAATGAATTTTTATGGGAAACAAAAAAAGAAGGAGAATATGATATTACTCTGTATGTGAAAGATGTTTCTTTTGAAGGTGACTATGAAGCTAAAGAAAGTATTATGTTTACTATAGATAAAAAGGCGGAAAAACCTGCAAAAATAGTTGATGTAATATTAGATTCGAAAAAAGTTGTTTTAGTAGGGCAGCCTGTAAATATAAAAGTAATGGCAGAAGGAGAAATAAATCTTCAATATTCTTTTATTGTATACAAAGATAATGTAGAAACTGAGAGAATTGATTTTGGAACAGCTAATTGGTCAAACTTTACCCCAGAAGAAAAAGGGGATTATGAAATTGAAATAAGAGTAAAAAATAAATTTTCTACTATGGAGTACGATAGTCATACTTTTGTTTATTTAACTGCCAAAGAATATCTTCCAGGAGAAATCGATTATGTATTGTTTCCACAAAAAGATGTTCATTTAGTTGGCGAAATAATTGAAATTGAAACTGTAACGGAAAATACTAAAAGTGTCTTATTAAGGTATGTAACGAAAATTAATGGACATCTAGTTGAAGATACTGACTTTATAGAAAATAAAAAAATTCAAATCAAACCTAAATGTGCGGGAAAATATGTTTTTGAAGTTTATGCAAAAAACGTAAAGTGCGAAAAAGAGTTTGATAGTAAAAAAGAATTAACTTTTTATGTATCTGAAGCAAGTCCAGTTACAGGGACTAAAGTTATTTGTGAAAAAGACGATATTGAGATTAATAAAGAAGTTACATTTAAAGCTATTAGTAATGGCGGAAAAGATGTATGTTATGAATTTTATATTATGGAAAAAGGCAATTGGGTAAAGGTGCAAGAATATAGCAAGAAACACTATTATACATTTATTCCATTTGTTAAAGGAGAATATAGGGTAATGGTTTTTGCAAAGAGCTATTATAGAAAAGTAAAATATGAAGACTATGGAGAATTTACATTTAATATATAGTTTAGGAGGAGTATATGAGTATTAAGGTAGATGATGCAAATAAAGCAGCACAGCAGTTAATGGGTATGAACATGATGCAAGATGTATTAAAAAAGTCTGTTGGAGATGGAATGGAGTTTGAAATAATTTATCAAGCTTTATTAGATTATATGAATAAAACAGAAGCTGGAGGCAAATTAGGTAGCACTGTTAATAGTGGTAAAGGCAAGAATCTTGAAGCTATGGAGATGTTGCTGGGTAATGGACTTAGCTATAATCAGAATACAAGCAGGTTAATGTCAAAATCTTCTACATCAACAAGTGCAGATATGAATAAAATTTACTCTATTGTAGATAAATATTCTAAACAATATGGGGTGGATTCCAATTTAATTTTGTCAATTATTAAGTCTGAATCAGATTTTGATAGTACTTCAACATCATCGGTTGGAGCTAAGGGCTTAATGCAGTTAATGCCTGAAAATTATGAATCGAAAGGTATTACTAATCCATACGATCCAGATCAAAACATTAAAGGTGGAGTTCAGTTATTGAAAGAATACTTAAATATGTATGGCGGAAATACTGAAATGGCAGTAGCAGCGTATAATGCAGGGCCAGGAACTCTTCAAAGAAGAGGTGTAACATCTTCTTCTGATTTATATAAATTACCTAAAGAAACTCAAAATTATGTACCTAAGGTTATGTCATATTATAAAAATGGAATATAAAATAAAGGATAGGTTTTGGACAAGCCTATCCTTTATTTTTTGCTTTCATAAGGATTTTACATTGTGAATTATATGCTTACTGGGTATAATAAAATTAGTTTTAAAGTATTGGAGTTGTTTAAATGGAAAGATTAGATAAAGTAATATCAAATCTAGGATATGGAAGTAGAAAAGAAGTTAAAATTATGGCAAAGAAAGGACTTATTGAGGTTGACGGCGTTATTGTAAAGGATAATGGAATGGCAGTTGATCCAGAAAAGTCAATGATTAAAATAAATGGAGAAGAAATTACATATAGAAAATATATTTATCTAATTATGAATAAGCCAGATGGGGTAATATCTGCAACTTGTGATAATAGAGAAGAAACTGTAATAGATCTTCTTGAAGTTGAGCATCAAGTATTCGAACCATTTCCAGTAGGAAGGCTCGATAAGGATACTGTTGGACTTTTGCTACTAACAAATGATGGTGAATTAAATCATAGATTATTATCCCCTAAATGGCATGTTGATAAGGTTTATTTTGCAAAAATAGATAAGAAAGTTACAGAAGATGATGTAGAAGCATTTAGAAAAGGAATAACGTTAGATGATGGATATGTATGCAAGGAGGCAAAATTAGAAATATTATCAGCAACAGAAGAAGGATCAGAGGTTTACGTAACTATTCAAGAAGGAAAGTTCCATCAAGTTAAAAGAATGTTTGAGGCTGTGGATAAAAAAGTAGTATATTTACAAAGAATCAAGTTCGGAGGGATAGAATTAGATACTGATTTAGAAGAAGGCGAATATAGAGAGTTAACAGAAGATGAATTGGCGATATTAAAGTTAAATTAACGAATGAAATAGAAAAATGCAGGAATATCATTCATTATATGAAGTGAGTTAAATTTTTTTTACAAAATCTCTTGCATTTTAATTAACAATAACATATAATATTCTATGCAAGGATAAATAAAAGGAATAAATAGCCCCCTTTTTATTTATTGCTTATTGCTAAAACGCAACCTGGCCCCAAGGGTTGCGTTTTTTTTATTTGTTAAAAAAAATCATATGTAATCATTAACATTATTTAGAATGTTAATAAAATAATGTTATTTAATGAAAAATCTTAATTTAAATAAGTCTTTGGAGAGATTACACCGGTGAGAAACAGATGTTTTTGATATAAAAACAGTATCCTTCATAATCTACAATATACTTGCAAAAGTGAAAAAGAAAAATGAATTATATCTTGCAAAAATTATATAAAAATGAATTTTATAAATGTAGTTAATCTGTTTACAATATTATTTTCAACAGTTATAATTAAGAAGGATTTGTAAATAATATATTGTATAGGCAGAGAAGAAGAAGAGTATACAGTACTAGGTTTTAAAGAGAGTTTTGGATTTTGGTGGAACCAAGGTAAATTTAGCTGTAGAAGGAAGCTTTGGAGTCGTTATGGGATAATCCCCTTAAAGATAAGAGTGGAATGATTTAGTCATTCAATTTTAGGTGGTACCACGGAGGTAATATTCTTTCGTCCTATTGTTAGGATGGAAGATTTTTTTTATTTTATATTAAAACAAAGGAAAGGTGATAATATGAGTTTTGAAAAATTAGCAGATATTCTGTTTCCAAGTATAGAAAAGACACCAGAATATTATTTAGAAAAGTATCCAAAAAGAAATCTAAAGGAAGGTGCAGTTGTTTGCAGATATGCCCCAAGCCCTACTGGATTTCAACATATAGGTGGAGTTTTTGCTGCATTAATTAATGAAAGAGTAGCAAGTCAAAGTGAAGGAGTATTTTTCTTAAGAATAGAAGATACTGATCAGAAGAGAGAAGTAAAAGGTGCTATAGTTGATACTATTGAAACTATGAAGAATTTTGGTATGAACTTTAATGAAGGAGCTACAGGAGAAGAAACTGAAGTAGGTAATTATGGTCCATACAGACAAAGTTTAAGAAAAGAAATATATTCAACCTTTGCTAAAGATTTAGTGAAAAAAGGGTTAGCATACCCTTGCTTCTGTACTGCAGAAGAATTAAATGCAACCAGAGAAAAGCAAATGGCTGAAAAGGTTACTCCAGGATATCATGGAGAATATGCTACTTGTAGAAATATAAGTGCTGAAGATGCTATTAAGAGGATAGAGAATGGTGAAAGTTATATAATAAGATTAAAATCACCAGGAAATCCTGAAAATAGAGTGGAATTCCATGATCTTATAAAGGGAGATACTTCATTCCCAGAAAATAATCAGGATATAGTAATAATTAAATCTGATGGTCTTCCAACTTATCATTTTGCTCATGCAATTGATGATGCTTTAATGAGAACTACTCATGTTATAAGAGGAGAAGAATGGCTATCGTCACTTCCAATACATGTACAATTATTTGATGTGTTAGGATTTGATAGACCAAACTATGCTCATATTCCAACAATAATGAAAAATGACAATGGGTCAAAGAGAAAACTTTCAAAGAGAAAGGATGCTGAAGCTGCAGTATCTTACTATAAAGAAGTTGGGTATCCAACAGAATCAGTTATTGAATACTTATTAAATATAATTAATTCAAGTTATGAGGATTGGAGAAGCGAAAATCCAGATGCGGATTATCATGAATTCCCTGTAGCTTTAGATAAGATGAGTAAGAGTGGAGCATTATTTGATATAGTTAAACTAAATGATGTTAGCAAAGATGTTATTTCTAAGTTCAAGGCAGATAAAGTATATAACGACTATACAAATTGGGCTAAAGAATTTGATAAAGAAATGTTTGAACTTGTTACAGCCAAAGAAGATATGTCAAAAGAAATGTTCAACATAGATAAAGAAGGACCAAAACCAAGAAAAGACTTTGCTAAATGGGATGAAGTTAAGGAGAAGATATTCTACTTCTTTGATGAATTGTTCTATAATGAAACAGAAGAAAATATAGAATTACCTAAAACTTTATCATTAGAAGTAGCAAAAGAAGTTATAAAAACTTATGCTAAAGAATTTAACTTTAATGCAGGAAGCCAAGAAGCTTGGTTCGATGACTTAAAAGCTATTGGACTAAACTTAGGATACTGTGCAAATAGAAAAGAATATAAAGCAAATCCTGAAAACTACAAAGGTATGATTTCAGATGTAGCTGGAGCTGTAAGAGCTGCTTTATCTCACAGAGCTAATACACCTGATCTTTATACTATAATGCAAATTATGGGAGAAGAAAAAGTTAGAGAAAGATTCGAAAAATTTCTTTAAAATCTAGCTTAACCCGCATTATATAAGCATATTCTTAAGAATATGAGAATATTACCATAAATATTCTCTAGAATATAAGAATATATATTCTTTAGATTTAAAAAATAAAGAGGTATCTCAAATTATATGAGATACCTCTTTGTTTTTATCCTATTTTAAATGAACTCTTTAGTGAAACTATTCTATTAAACACAAGATTATCTTCTGTTGTATCTTTTGGATCTACATTGAAGTAACCGTGTCTAAACAATTGATATTTCTCTCCAATTGCAGCACCTTTTACAGATGGCTCAATAAATCCTTTAAGAACAGTTAAAGAGTTTGGATTTATTTGTTCTAGGAAGTGTTTTCCTTCATTTTCTTCAATATCATCAAGGATTAAAGGTTCGTATAATCTAAATTCAGCAGGAATAGCTGAGTTTACATCTACCCAGTGAATGGTTCCTTTAACTTTTCTTCCAGTAAATCCACTACCGCTCTTAGTTTCTGGATCATAAGTACAGTGAAGTTCAATCACATTACCATTTTCATCTTTAATAACTTCGTTACATTTTATAAAGTACGCACCTTTAAGTCTTACTTCGTTTCCAGGAAATAGCCTAAAGTATTTTTTGGCAGGTATTTCCATGAAGTCTTCTCTTTCAACATAAATTTCTCTTGAGAAAGCTACTTGTCTAGTACCAGCAGATTCATCTTGAGGATTATTTTCTATTTCTAACATTTCAGTTTGACCTTCAGGGTAATTAGTAATAACAACCTTTAAAGGATCTATTACTGCCATAGCTCTTAAAGCTTTTGGATTAAGATCTTCTCTTATGAAGTATTCAAGCATTTGTTCATCAACAACAGAAGCTGCTTTTGCAACACCAATTGCTTGGCAGAAGTTTCTTATAGATTCTGGAGTGTATCCTTTCCTTCTAAGACCTGCTATAGTAGGCATTCTTGGATCATCCCATCCATCAACAATTCCTTCATCAACTAAAAGTTTAAGTTTTCTCTTACTCATAACTGTATTAGTTATATTTAATCTTGCAAATTCATATTGTCTTGGAACACTTTCAGTTTCACATTCTTGTATTATCCAATCATAAAAAGGTCTATGATCAGCAAATTCTAAAGTACAGATTGAATGAGTTACTCCTTCAATAGCATCTTCTATAGGATGTGCAAAATCATACATTGGGTATATACACCA
Source organism: Clostridium cibarium (assembly GCF_014836335.1). Classification (GTDB taxonomy): domain Bacteria; phylum Bacillota; class Clostridia; order Clostridiales; family Clostridiaceae; genus Clostridium; species Clostridium cibarium. The sequence continues at coordinate 15,068 of NZ_JACSRA010000036.1, read as the reverse complement.
TTTATCTCCTGTGTTGTGGTGAGTAGTGTGAGCGATTCTATAAATTACAGGATCTCTCATGTTTATGTTAGGAGAAGCCATATCTATTTTAGCTCTTAAAACTTTTTCTCCATCTTTAAATTCACCATTTTTCATTCTTTCAAAAAGGTCTAAGTTTTCTTCGACAGATCTATTTCTGTAAGGACTATCTTTTCCAGGAGAAGTTAATGTTCCTCTATATTCTTTCATTTCTTCTGGAGTTAGGTCACATACATAAGCTTTTTCTTTCTTTATTAAAAGAACTGCTTTTTCATACATCGTATCAAAATAGTTTGATGCAAATAAAAGATTGCTCCACTTAAAACCTAACCATTCTACATCTTGTTTTATAGATTGAACATATTCAGTATCTTCTTTTACTGGATTAGTGTCATCAAATCTTAAATTCGTTTTTCCCTTAAACTCTTCAGCTAATTGGAAATTCAAACAAATTGATTTAGCATGACCTATATGTAAGTAGCCGTTAGGTTCTGGCGGGAAACGAGTAATTACTTCCTTCACGTTTCCTTTTTCTAAATCTTCAATAATTATATTTCTAATAAAATTAGATGAGTTTATTTCGTTTGCCATCTTATTCATCCTCTCTTAGGTAGTATCAAAATTAATTAGCATTTACCTTTAATTCTAATCTAATATGAGAAAAAAATAAAGTAACTATTAAATTTTATGAAAAAAATAGTATTGATATAAAATAATGAGAGAATATACTCATATTTTATATCAATACTAAGAAAATATTAATTAGAAAGCAATAGGTGAAAGGTTATTAACTATTGTGCTAATTTCATTAGTTGATCCTTGAAATATAATTTCTTTATTGTCAATATGCACCAAGTCTGTTGGTCTTGTCAATTCGGGAAGCTTTGGACTATCCCAAATACTGCTTTTAATCAGTAATTCTGTTACAAATTGTGAACAAAAATAATGGCGGCTTCTTTTCCAAGGCTTGTCCAACAAAACTGCAAATAGACCGAGAAAATTATATTTGTATTTTATATCTGAATAATAATATTTATTAAGTTCATCAATTAATGTATCCAATTGGTCTTTTGAAACTGGTATTTTATATATCAGACTTTCGCATGATGATGACTTTTTATATACTCCATCATGTAGATTTTCAATAGTTAATCCAGCATAAAAAGGATTATTAGGATTTAATCTACCAAAGGTATACATGTTGTCGAAATTAGAATCCAAACTTAAGGCTACATGAGTATATTCACTATTTGTAATAACTTTTATTGAGCGTGAAAGCCAAGTGCCTGTTCTTGAAAAAACTAGATATATATTAGATTTTTCCATAAACAAAATCCTCCTTATATAGTACTGAATAAACATATTATATACTATTAATAGATAAATGCAATGCTAATTATTAATAATTGCTGAATCGAAATACAATTGATAGATTTTATGTTCTTTATCATCTTTCTTGAAGGTTATTGATATAGAAACTGTATCTTGTGAATTAGAATATTTAGCATCATATATCAAAGATATATATCCATTTCTCTCTTCTCCATCATAATAGGTTAATGATTCAAATGTACCAATCTTGTTCATAATATTAGTGGTTTCACTTTGAAATGTTGCCAAGTTATAGGATTCCTTCAAATCATCACTTAAATAAGAAGAAAATTTATCATAGTCTAATTCGTTCATAGATGTAAGTGCAGAAGTGAGAGTTTCATCTGAATAATTACTTACACTATTATAATCAACTTTATTGACGCACCCCGTAAGAACAAAAATCACTGTAAAAATAGTTATAAAATATAGAAGACTTTTTTTCATCTACTCACTCCAATCATAATGGTATTTATAAATTTTAGAAATGTTTGTACTATGTCTTTAACTAGAATAAATCAGTCTAGTTAAGTTGTTTCATCTAATGTTAACATAATTTTCGCTAGGGATAAATATATGCTAAAATAAAGATTAAAAGAAATTTATGGAGGGCTATTAATGTTAGGGACTATAGTAAATTGTGTAACTATATTTATTGGGTGCATTGTTGGATTATTTATAAAAGGTAAAATAACAACTAAAATTAGTAATACTATAATGAATGGGCTGGCGTTATGTGTTTTGTACATAGGGATATCAGGGGCATTAAAGGGCGAGGATACTATTCAAATGATAATATGTGTTGCTGTAGGAGCATTAATTGGAGAGATAATTGATATAGATAAGAGACTAATTAAATTAGGAGATTACTTTGAGAAAAAGGTTAAGAAAAAAAGTGATACAGTATCAGTATCAGAAGGATTTGTAACAGCAAGTTTACTATTTTGTATAGGGGCTATGGCTGTGGTTGGATCCTTAGAAAGTGGATTAAAAGGAGATAACACAACACTTTTGGCTAAATCTGTACTGGATGGAATTTCTTCTTTGATATTTTCTTCAACTTTAGGAATTGGAGTTATGTTATCAGTTTTAAGTGTACTTATATATCAAGGAGTAATAACTTTGGCGGCGGGATTGTTATCAGGAATATTAAGTACTGTGGTAATTTCTAATATGTCTGCTGTTGGGAGCCTTTTAATTATAGGGCTTGGGTTAAATATGCTTGAAGTTACAAAAATAAAAGTAGCGAATCTATTACCAGCTATATTTATTCCTATCATTTTTGGATTATTTTAAGTAGAAGATTATAATATAAATGAGTATTAGAGTGTGCTATAATGTTTTAGTATTTAGAGAGGAGGAAATGATTTGGATTTAAAATCATTACTTAATAAAGAACAATATGAAGGTGCTATTACTGTAGACGGACAAGTATTAATACTTGCTGGAGCAGGCTCAGGTAAAACAAGAGTATTAACTTATAGAATGGCTCATATGATAGAGGACCTAGGTATACCTCCTTACAAAATTTTAGCTATAACTTTTACAAACAAAGCAGCTAAAGAAATGAAGGATAGGGTTAAAAAACTCGTTGGAGAAAAGGCAGAGGATATGTGGATATCTACATTTCACTCAACATGTGTAAGAATATTAAGAAGAGAAATAGAACATTTAGGATATAGAAGTAGCTTTACAATATATGATACTTCAGATCAAAAAACTCTTTTAACAGAATGTATGAAAGCTCTTAATATAAATGATAAAGATATCACTCAAAGAGAGATTATGGGTAAGATAGGTAGAGCAAAAGATAAGATGCAAAGTCCAGAAAGTTTTAAAAGAGAATTTGAAAGCAATTTTAGAGAGAATAAGATAGCAGATGTTTATTTAATGTACCAAAAAAGGCTTAAAGAGAATAATGCTATGGATTTTGATGATTTAATATTTAAGACTGTGGAATTACTTAAAAAGAATCCAGATGTATTAGAATTTTATCAAAGAAAGTTCCAATACATTATGGTAGATGAATACCAAGATACAAATGGTGCACAATATGAATTGGTTAAGCTTCTAGCAAATAAGAATAAGAATATTTGCGTTGTTGGAGATGATGATCAATGTCTTGTTGAAGGAACTATCATAAATAGAGAAAATGGCGCAGTAAAAATAGAAGACATAAATAATGGAGATAAAGTACAGTCATTATTAGGGAATGGAGAATATGGCTTTAAAGAGGTATCAAGCGTATCTAAGAAAGAATATAGTGGAAACATAATTAAAGTTATTACTGATAGTGGAAAAGTTATTAAAGGGACACCGAATCACTTAACTTTTAGTAGATTTAGCAATGAAGAAAACTTATTTTATGTCTATTTGATGCATAAAAAAGGTTCTGGATATATAGTAGGTAAAACTCCTTCAGTTTTAAATGTGGGCGGAGAAGTAGTTAATGGTTTAAATGTAACACTTATAGATAACAATGGAGATAAGATATGGGTACTTAAAGTATGTGAAACAGAAAATGAAGCAACTAGTTATGAAGAGTATTATCTAAATGAATGCGGATCACTTGCTGATAATTCCGATGAGATAGAAATTTTAATGGATAGTGAGTATTTATATAAGGATTACCCTCATTATACAAGTTTGGATGTAGTTAATGTAAGGAAAGTTGATATAAGTTTCTTTAGTGGAAAAAAAGATAATGAAGGTAATTATTCTCACATAATTGAAGTTAATGATTCCAGTATATTAGCTTCAGATGTTATTAAGAGTGAACATTATACTTTTGATGAAACAGAAGAATTTAGTAAAAGTATAGTTAAGAGTAGTGATAATTTTCAAATAATAAAGAGAGCGAAATTAACAGAAGGCGAAAAGTTTCTATTCTTACCATTAGGTAGTGTTAAAAAAGGAATGGAGATTGTAACTGTTCATGATGGAAAAGTTATTAGCGAAGAAGTTACATCTGTAGTTGTTGAAGAATATAAGGGATTTGTTTATGACTTAAATGTGGAAGAAACCAGAAACTATATATCAAATGGTATAGCTGTTCACAATTGTATATATGCTTGGAGAGGTGCAGATATAAGCAATATACTAGATTTTGAAAAAGATTATCCAGAGGCTAAAGTTATTAAATTAGAGCAAAACTATAGATCTAAGGACAATATACTTCAAGCTGCTAATGTGGTTATTGCAAACAATGCAAGAAGAAAAGATAAGATGCTTAGACCTACTCAAGATGCAGGAAGTAAGATTAAGATTTATAGAGCTTTTGATGATAGATCAGAAGGAGATTTCGTTTCTAAGACTATAGCAGATTTAAAACATAGTGAAAATAGAAAAAATGATGATTTTGCAATCCTATATAGAACTAATGCTCAATCTCGTATATTTGAGGAAACCTTAAGAAGAAGAGGTATTGGATACAAAATCGTAGGTGGAACTAGATTCTATGATAGAAAAGAAATTAAAGACTTAATTTCTTACTTAAAGGTTATAGTAAATCCTCAAGATGATATAAGCTTAAGGAGAATAATAAATGTACCTAAAAGAAGTATAGGTGATGCAACTGTACAAAAGGTTCAAGATTTTGCAGGAGATTTTGAGCTGGATTTATGGGATGCTTTAAATGAAGCTCGCAATATATCTACATTAACTGCTAGAAATGCATCTTGTATTGAGAAGTTTACAGAGCTTATGGAAAACTTTATGGATTTAAAAGAAACAGTACCTCCATCAGTTTTAGTTGAAAGTATATTAAAGGATACTGGATATTTAGAAGAACTATCTAAATCAGATGAAATTGAAGATAAGAGTAGAATAGAAAACTTAAAGGAATTAGTATCTGATGCTGTGGATTTTGAAAAAAATAGCGAGGATAAGAGTTTGGAAGCTTACTTAGAAAAGATTTCTTTAGTTCAGGATACAGATAAACTTGAGGAAGAGGAAAATGGAGAAGGATCAGTAGTTCTTATGACTATTCATAGTGCAAAGGGATTAGAATTCCCAGTTGTATTTATGGTTGGTATGGAAAATGGAATATTCCCAAGTGTTACTGATATGGATAAAGAAGATCAAATGGAAGAAGCTAGAAGACTTTGCTACGTTGCAATAACTAGAGCCAAGGAAATATTATATATGACATCGGCTGAAGTAAGGAAAGTTTTTGGTAGAACAGTAAGCTACAGTCAATCTGACTTTATAGGTGAGATAAAGCCTGGATTAAAGGAATTTATAAATGAAAGAGGACTTACAAGTCCATCATCATCAAAAGCTAATGGAACTAATAACTCTCGTTTTAATCCTCATAGTTTAAGGGGAAATATGTATTCGTCAAGAGCTACAGCAAGTTCAGGGTTAACAAGTGCCCTTGATGGAACTTCTAAACCTAGCACTTCAAATGTAAATAGTGGAGAAATTACTATGGGTAGAAAAGTTAAACATGAGAAATTTGGAATAGGGACAGTAGTTTCTATAGCGCCATCAGGAAATGATAAGAAGCTTACTATTGCATTTGATAAGCAAGGTGTGAAAGTATTATTATTATCACTAGCAAAGCTAGAAGTATTATAAGTATTTTGGAGAGGAAGCTACGTTATGGATAATAAGGAAAGAATAAAAGAATTAGTAGAAGAATTAAATAGATATTCATATGAATATTATGCTTTAGATAATCCTACAGTTACCGATAAGGAATATGATAAAAAATATGATGAGCTTAGAAAATTAGAAATAGAAGAAGATTATATATTACCTTATTCTCCAACTTTAAGAGTTGGAGATATGGTATTAGAGGGATTTAGTAAATATACTCATAAAGGAAGACTTTGGAGTATGGATAAAGCTCAAAGTGTTGATGAACTTAGAGATTGGCACAATAGAAATAAGAAGTTTGTTGAAGATATGAGATCAAGAGGAGAGAATCTACCTGATTTAAAATATGTATTAACGAAGAAGTTCGATGGACTTACTGTTAACTTAACATATGATGAAGAAGGAATACTTGTAACAGGTGCAACAAGAGGTACAGGAAGTGTTGGAGAAAATGTAACAGCTCAAGTTAAAACTATAAAATCAATTCCATTAAAGATTGATTCAAGTGATTTGTTAGAAGTACATGGTGAAGCTGTAATGACTACAGAAGCCTTTAATAAATATAATGAAACAGCGGTAGTTCCGCTAAAGAACTTAAGAAATGGCGCAGCTGGAGCTTTAAGAAACTTAAATGTTAAAGAAACAGCTAATAGAAATCTATCTGCATTTTTCTATGATGTAGGATATAAAGAAGGTTATAAGTTTAAGACATATCTAGAAATGATGGATTTTATCAAAGAAAAAGGGCTTCCGGTAGATGATTATATGAAAGTTTGTACATCTATTGAAGAAATAGAAAAAGAAATTGAATATATAAGAGATATAAGATTTGATTTGAATTATGATATAGATGGTCTTGTTATAGCTATTGATGATATTAGAACTAGAGAACTCTTAGGATATACTGTAAAGTTTCCTAAGTGGGCTATAGCATATAAATTTGAGGCGCAGGAAACTACAACTACTCTTTTGGATGTAGAATGGAATGTGGGAAGAAGTGGAAGAGTTGCGCCAACGGCACTGTTAGATCCTGTAGAACTAGCTGGTGTTACTGTTAAAAGAGCTACACTTAACAATATGGATGATATAGCTAGAAAAGGAGTAAAGATAGGAGCAGAGGTTTTCGTTAGAAGATCTAATGATGTTATTCCGGAAATAATGGGGGTTGTTGAAGAAAGTTTAGAAGGAGCAAGAGAAATAACTCCACCTAAGGTCTGTCCTAGTTGTGGGGGGCATATAGTATTAGATGGTGCACATTATTTCTGTGAAAATACTTTGTCTTGCAAGCCGCAATTAGTTAAAACTATAGTTCATTATGGATCAAGGGAAGCTATGAATATAGAAGGTTTTTCAGAAAAAACAGCTGAACAACTATTTGAAAAGTTAAATATAAAATCAATTTCTGATTTATATAAGCTAAGCAAAGAAGAGTTGTTAACCTTAGATAAGTTTGGTGAAAAGAAAGCACAAAATCTTTTAGATTCTATAGAAAAAAGTAAGAATTGTGAATTACATTCATTTATATATGCACTAAGTATACCTAATGTTGGAGTAAAGACGGCAAAGGATTTAGTTAATACATTTAAATCTATTGAAGGATTAAAAAAGGCTGAATTTGAAGAATTAGTACAGGTTTCAGATGTAGGAGATATAGTTGCAAAATGTGTGATGGAATTCTTTAGAGAAGAGAAGGTTTTAAGTACTATAGATGAACTTTTAAATCTTGGAGTAAATCCTAAATATGAGGAAATAAGTATAGTAGAAAGTGTATTCGAAGGGAAAACTGTGGTTGTAACAGGTACTTTAAAAAATTACACAAGAGGAAGTATAAAAGAAAAACTAGAATTATTAGGAGCTAAGGTGTCAGGAAGCGTTAGTAAAAAAACTGATTATGTACTTGCAGGAGAAGAAGCTGGATCTAAGCTTACAAAAGCTATTGATTTAGGGGTTAAGGTCATATCTGAGGACGAATTTGAAGAAATGATGGGTGAGTAATTATGAAGAAATTTATTAATGTTATGACAATTACAGCTGCTAGCATAACTAGTGTATTAATAATGTGTACAATTTTAACTTCATATCAATTTATTTATATAGGGCAATTATTTTACTCCTATATGCCAATACAAATAGGAGTAGCGACAACTATGATTTTTTTAGCTGCTAGGTTTTGGCTAAATGAAAATGGAATTAAAAAAATTGGATACACGGCACTAAGTTTATCTATTAGTATTATATTATTGCTATCTATTAGTATAATTAAGTAATTAGGTTTAAATATATTTTTATTTTGTATAAAAAGTCACAGGTAAGAGAAATACCTGTGACTTTTGTGCGTTTTTACTGCATATTTTTAATATTATTTAGACTAGATACATTTTCTTCTTCATTTATATCAAAAAAATCTATATTATCATTATTTAATGAATCGCTCTTTATTTGAGAATCGTGATTTATGTTTCCTAGGTTATCTAACTTGTGGTAAATTTTTTCTAATAAAAATGTTTTATATTTTAAATGATGGAAAGCTTTCAAGGTTGCTACAAATAACCAAATGCCTATAAACATAAATACTATCATGAAAGTTATACCAACAATACATGTTGCACCAAGTAAAAAAGACATAATATTACCTCCTAAAAATTATAAATATATTATATCATACAAAAATAATACATACTAATTAGAATAATTTTTTATAAGTGATTATCTCAGAGGAGTAGTGGATATAATTGTAAAGACTAAAGAAAAAGGAGAGTGTTTAATGAAGAAATTTATTATACCTCTAATACTAGTAATTGGATTAATTATTTTTTTGTTAAGCTTTATTGAGGTAGGTAATACAAAAAAAAATCAAAGCAATAACTCTATGATTTTTGCAGTTACTAATTTACCTGAATCTTTAGATAAAGTAACAAATTTGTCTAAAGAGGATGAAAATTTAATTTGTGCAACAAGCAAGGGCTTGGTGAGTTTAGATAAAGAAGGAAAAGTTATACCTTCATTAGCTAAGGAAATCAATGTTAAGGATAATGGAATAGAATATGAATTTGTATTAAATGATAATATATTTTGGAGTAATGGAGATTCAATAACAGCAAAAGATATAAGAGAATATTTTAAGGGATTAATAAAGATAGAAGATGAACAAAATATAAGATCGTTATTAGATGTATATGGAGCAAATTCGTTTAAAAAGGGAGAAGGAACATTTGAAAAAGGTGTTGCAATAACAGCTAATGAAAAAAGTATAACAATTCGATTAAACAAAAAAAACGATAATTTTTTAATAGATCTGACTAAACCTCAATATAGAATTAGGAAGTATTTGCCCCTTTGGGCAAACATTAAAAATTCCTATAAGGATATTGTCTATTCTGGTCAATATTCCATTAAAAATATTGACCAGAATAAGATAGAACTAGAGGAAAATCAAAAAGAAGATGGCAAGGGAAAAAATATTACTCTTGTCAAAGATGATAATGTAGAACTATCCATGGCATCTTATGAAATCGGTGAAAGAGATTTGATATTTAATCCTCCTATAAATCAATTAGAGAGATTAAAGAATGAAAATAAGTTGTTTTCATATTCGTCAAATGACGGTATATACTTATCTATTCAAAACTTGGATAAAGGTACATCAGTGGCATATAGGAAAGAACTATTTAAAATGATATACAGTGCTACAGATAGTTTTACCAACGAGAATTCTCAGGTGGCAGAACCTGCTGAAGGCAGTTATTTTAGAGAAGATAAAGAAAACTTAGAGAAAATTCAAAGTAGAAAAGTTAGTATAAACAATGCACAAGAAATTACAAAACCTAAAGTGCTGACGCTTCTGGGGGAAGATACAGAAACTATTAGAAATTATTGCAGGTATTTAGCTGATTGGTTCAAAGAAAAAGAGAATATTCAGCTTAAATATTATTTGATCAATAAAAAAGACATAGAAGAATTAAAAGTTAGAGATAAATATGACATGGTTTTAATAAATTGTATAGAAGATAATAAGAATATAAGTGGGCTGTATGAGCAGTTTCGTTATTTATGTAATGAAGAGGAAAAAAGTTATTTAATTAATCCAGCAGGTGCAGAAGTAAAGTTTTTTGATTCATATAGAATATTACCAATAATGTTTGTGAAAAATAATGTTGTTGTATCAAATAAAATATCAAATGTAAATTTTGATGGAAATGAAAATATAGAGTTTTCAAGTATAAACTGATAAAACTATAGATGTCATTAGAAACATCTATAGTTTTATCAGTTATTTTAAGAATTTTCTTCACTATTTTCATTATTTTCCTTAGAAATATCATCAGAAGTTATGTTATCAGAGTCTGGTGTTGTTTTTGTTTCTGATGGAGGCTCGTTAGAGACAGATACAAAATTCATTTCGTTTATAATATCATCCATGAAGTAATGTATAAACACGTAAAATATTAGTAAGTTTCTGAAGCTGTCAAATACATCTTTGGGACGAGCAAAGGAATCCTTTTTTTTGGAGTAGACTATATTTTTTGCAAATAATGGAGCTAAGCCAGAACTTTCTGGAGAAGGCATGTTAGGCATTCTAAATGAAGTTTCATCTAACATATCATTGGAACGTAGAGAGAGTCCCCTATAGCGTTCAGTTTCATCCAAGGTTGGAGCTTCTGGCCAACTGTAAACTAACCCAGAGGAAATAAAATATTTTTTATATAAATTAGAAATCATATTTCTATATTCGTATATATTATCTTCTTCTTTTGAACGAACAAAGATAAATAAAAAGTAAAAAGTTATTTCTAAAGAAGAATACTTTATTTCTTTTTTTTCTGAAAGTTTAATAAAGATTCCTTTTTCATCATTATATAAGCTTTTAAGTTTTTCAAAAATTTCATCACTTTTTTCTTTAAATGATACTATTTCCGTATGTTTAAATGAATCCATCAAGGATAGCGCAAATAAAGCAGTGCTGTCTAATGAATCTATATAATAATTTTTTTCATCGAATTTATTAATTAAGAAATCACTTAGGTCTATAATTAAAGACTTGCAATTCTCATTTTTGGACAAATTGTAGAAGATGTTAAATGATAATAAAACTTTGCAACCATCTTCAAAGGAAAGGGTATATAGTATATCTTTAAAATTCAAAAACATTTCAAGGATTTGTAAGGCGAAATTTTTATAGTCATTACTAGAAGGGTCATCGGGATAATTATTGGAATATTGATAATATGCATTCATCATAAAAGCTTGGTCTACAAAGCTAAATTTTTTATTCCTATCGAGAAGATTATATCCTTTTGCGTTTCCATCTGAAATATTTTTTTTCTCTATAAAGACACCTTCCGAATTTCTTAAGTTTTCATAATAAAATTCTAATTGCTCTTTTGCTAAATAGGAGTAAGCATCCTTTAAAGATTCTACATTCCTTTCGCTTTTTGAATAATTGGAATAATAACGACTTAAATCTAATAATGACAGAGTCATTAGTGCGTTTGTACTTGGAGAAACATCTTTTTTAAAAGATGATTCATCAAATCCGTGAGAACTTTTATTGTGAACAAACACTGGAGAGCTTTTTTTGTATAAGCATATTAGTGGAGAAAAACCATTTAATATGCTAATATTATTTGTATGAGAAGATTTTTTAGAAGCTCTAAAAGAAGATAAAATTCCACATTTAGAGTTAAGTACAATAGTCTTTATAGCTTCCCTAGATAAGTAAAAAAGTTGCCCTTCTATATCTTTTTCGGAAAGACTATTCATTCTAAAAAATGGTCCTATATATCTCAAAATATTCACCTCATATTTATTGTTCTTATTAATTAATATGAGATGTAGTGATAAATAGTGCATAAAATCAAAATTAAAGGAGATTTTTTTAGTGAAGGAAGGAAAACTAAATTTTGATGATTTGAGAGAAATGATTCAAAAAAACAAAGGAGTAAAGAGGGAAGAAGTAATTGTAAGAAATGATGTTGGTGAAGATTGTTCAGTAATAGATTTTAAAAATTCCTGTGGTATCTTTTCAACTGATCCTATAACTGGAGCAACAGAAAATGTAGGAAAGCTTGCAGTTCATATAAATTGTAATGATATAGCATCTTCAGGAGGAACTCCAATTGCAATATTGGTAACAATATTGGCTCCTATAACATCAAGTTTACAGGAGATAAATAAGATTATGAGTGAAATTAGCGAAGAGTCGGCTAAGTTAGGACTAGAAATTATTGGGGGACATACGGAAGTAACGTCGGCAGTAAATAAAATAGTGGTATCTGTAACTGCCATAGGGAGAAGTGAAAAAAATAATATTGTTAAAACGGCAGGAGCTACAATAGGGGACGATATCATCGTAACTAAAGATATTGCACTAGAAGGAACAGCTATACTGGCTAATGATTATGAAGAAAGATGCAAAAAAATATTAAGCTCTGATGAATTTGAAGAAGCTAAATTGCTTATAGATAAAATAAGTGTCCTTAAAGAAGGTATTATTGCTACAAGAATTGGAGTGAATTCTATGCATGATATAACTGAAGGCGGCCTTTTAGGAGCTTTATTTGAGGTGGCCGCAGCTTCAAATACAGGGTTTATAGTATATGAGGATAAAATACCAGTTAAAGAAAGCACAAAAAAAATTGCTAAAGAATTCTCAATAGATCCATTGAGACTAATATCTTCAGGATGTATGTTAATAACAACCGATAAGGGGAAAGAATTAGTTGATGCTTTAAGAAAAGAAGGAATAAAAGCATCAATCGTAGGAAAAGTTACAAGGAGTAAAGGTATTTTGGTTTCAAATGGAGTAGAATTAGTAGTAAAAGAACCAAAAAGAGATGAGCTTTTCAATATAAAATAAATTTAAAGGTGGCTATATTATTATGAGAATAGATGGAAGAAAGAAAGATCAAATAAGACATATTAATATGACAAGGCATTATACAAAATATGCAGAAGGATCAGTATATATTGAGGTAGGTGACACAAAAGTACTTTGTAATGTATCTGTTGAAGAAAAAGCACCTCCATTCTTAAAAGGAACTGGGGAAGGCTGGATTACAGCAGAGTATAATATGTTACCAAGAGCAACAGGTAATAGAAAAGTTAGAGATATTGCTAGGTTAAAAGTTGATGGGAGATCAATGGAGATACAAAGGCTTATAGGAAGAGCATTGAGATCAGTAGTTGATTTAAAAGCATTAGGGGAAAGGACTCTTTGGGTAGATTGTGACGTAATACAGGCTGATGGTGGTACTAGAACTACATCTATATCAGGAGCTTTTGTAGCTATGGTAGATGCCATAAATAAGCTTCATAGAACAAAACCTTTTAAAGTTTATCCTATAAGAAATTTTGTTGCTGCAACGAGTGTAGGGATAGTTGATAACGAAAAGTTGCTTGATTTATGCTATGAAGAAGATTCAAAGGCTAAGGTGGATATGAATTTAATTATGACTGATGAAGGTAGTTTTGTAGAATTACAAGGAACAGGTGAAGAAAGTCCATTTAGTAGAACTGAATTAGACGAATTATTAAATTTAGGAGAAAAGGGTATAAAACAGATGATACAAGCACAAAAAGATGTTTTGAAAATGGATTCCCTTTGGATCGGAACTGGAGGAAATAAGTAGGTATGCAAAAGATAATAGTTGCAAGTAATAATTTACACAAGATAAGTGAAATAAAAAAGCTGTTAGAGGGTTTAGAATTTGAGGTTAAATCATTAAAAGATGAAAATATCTTTGTTAAAGTTGTAGAAGATGGAAAAACTTTTGAGGAAAATGCTAAGAAGAAAGCTTCAGAAATAGCTAAATTTTTAAAGCAACGTGGAGAGGAGCAGTTTATAGTTTTAGCAGATGATTCTGGAATAGCGGTTGACTATTTAAATGGTGCTCCAGGGATTTATTCAGCTAGGTATTCTGGAGAACATGGAAATGATGCTGCTAATAATAAAAAGCTCTTAGAAGGGCTTAGAGGGGTTCCTAGAGAGAAAAGAGGTGCTAGGTTTATCTGTGCTATAGCACTAATAGATAGTGAAGATACTTATACAGCTGTAAAGGGAGAAGTTCAAGGGAAAATAATGGAGGATCTATCTGGAAACGGAGGATTTGGATATGATCCATTATTTTACTATGAGCCATTAAAAAAGACTTTTAGTGAATTATCGTCAGAAGAGAAGAATGAAATAAGTCATAGAGGAATAGCCTTCAAAATGCTGAAAGAAAGATTATCTAGATATATATAATTACATTATAGGAGGTAGCATTTTGAGAATAGCAGTAGTTAGTGATACACATAGAATGAAAAATTATATTGAAGTTATAAAAAAGCATATTAAAGGGGCTGATATATTAATACACTTAGGAGACAATATAGAAGATGTAAAGGAATTAAGTAGAGGATTTGAAGGCGAAATCTATGCAGTTAAAGGTAATTGTGATTTTTCTAATTTATATCCTTCAGAACAAATCTTAGATATTTGTGGAAAAAGAATTTTTATAACTCATGGTCATAACTATGGGGTAAAAAGTTCATTTAATAATATTTTTTATAAAGCTAAAGAAATAGGTGCAGATATAGCTCTTTTTGGGCATACTCATGAAAATATAATTTTTACTGAAGAAGGAATTACATTTATGAATCCTGGAAGTGCAGCTTTGCCAAGAGGTAAGGGGAGATATATTGGATTTATAGATGTGGATAGCAATGAAGAATATGAAATTTATTTTAAGGAATTAGATGACGTATAATAATAAAAATATAATATATGGGAAATGGATGGCTGAACAAAAAGTGTAATTATTCTTAATTAGCTTCAAAATTCTCCTATTTTCATGGTTGTTTATTTTTCTTTCTAAAAAGGTATTGACGGATTAATTATCATATTGTAGAATAGTCATTGTCGTTGTGAGATACAGCGAATGACGAACGGGGTGTGGCGCAGATGGTAGCGCGCATGGTTTGGGACCATGAGGTCGCAGGTTCGAGACCTGTCACCCCGACCAGATAAGCGGGTATCGTATATCGGTAATACTCCAGCCTTCCAAGCTGGAAAGGTGGGTTCGATTCCCACTACCCGCTCC
>NZ_JACSRA010000035.1 GCF_014836335.1 Clostridium cibarium | reverse complement strand
ATGGTGACTCCTAGGGGAATCGAACCCCTGTTACCACCGTGAAAGGGTGGTGTCTTAACCGCTTGACCAAGGAGCCAAATTGTAACTATGTGGTTGCCTAATGCTTTGGCGCTGACCACATAGACTATAATACCGAAATTCATTAAGAGTGTCAACACATTTTTTATAAATTTCTTATAATTTTATTTTTCTCCCCAAATTTTATATTGTCCATGACCATTTTTCTACTGAGATGTCATACTATTTTTTATCTCACTAATGGCTTGTAAATAAGCGTTTATAATAGATTCCTTCCTCTTTATTTCTTCGTTAATTTTTTTTATTTCCTTTTCTGCAGCATCTAAAAAATGTTCTTTTGAAATTGGATTTACTAAAATATTATAGCCACTTCTTTTAAAGTTGTGTCCTGTAGCTATAACCATTAAAGGAATTTTATTGTTAACCATACATATTATTTCTTTACTCCAATTCCCCTTTTTATTTACACTATATCTATCTCTAAGTAAATTAAGTATATTTAAATCTTCATTTATTTCATCTTCAATAGAATCTTTTAATGCTTTATATAAAAACACAGATATTCCCCTACTTAATTTTATTTTTAAAAACTCCCTATTATTAATTAAAAAATCATCAATTTCCCATTCACTAATTAACTTAACTTCTTCAAACTTAAAGTTTTTCGTACCAGGTTTATTGGGATAGTTAGCTATTACTTCTGTATATGTCATTCTTCTAACTTTAAATTCTTTTCCATTATCTTCACCATCTATAATAACCTTAGCTTTCAATTATCATCACCTCTTTTCTATTATTCCTCCCTTTAATAGCTACTATTACTGTGTTAAAATTTATTTATTAAATACTTTAGTAAACTCAGTTAATGTTAAAACTCTAAATAAAGAGTTTCATTATATTTTTTTAGAAGGAGATAATTAACCTATGATATATCATGATATAATCGTCGTTGGTGGTGGTGCCTCTGGAATAATGGCAGCAATAATGGCAAAAGATCTAGGAAAAAATGTTGCAATCGTTGAGTCAACTGATCGAATTGGAAAAAAAATTTTAACTACTGGTAATGGTAGATGTAATATTTCAAATGCTAATTTTTCTTATAAAAATTATTGCAGCGAAGATAATGACTTTTTCAAATATTGCATAGATAACTTTTCAATTGAAGATACAGAAAATTTCTTTTTGTCATTAGGATTGCCTTTAGTTAGATTAGAAAACGGAAAATTTTATCCACAATCACTTCAAGCCTCATCAGTTGTGGATATCTTTAGGTTGTCATTAAGTGAAAGAGAAATTCCTTTATATATAAATTGCAAAATTAAATCTATCCACAAGGATAAAAAATTTGTTTTATCCACAACAAATGAAGATTATCCTTCCTTAACCTGTGGAAAACTTATTTTAGCCTGTGGAGGAAAATCAGTTATAAAAACTGGTTCTGATGGATCTGGTTACAAACTTGCAAAATCCCTTGGACACTCTATTGTAGAACCATTGCCGGGTATAGTTCAATTAAAATTGAATTATCCTTACTTAAAAGCTCTTTCAGGTATAAAGATTAATGGTAAAGCATCTCTTTCCGTAGATGATAAAATATTAAGAGATGATATTGGTGAGATTCTTTTTACAGACTACGGAATATCAGGTCCTCCTATACTTCAGCTTTCAACTGAAGCCTCAAAAAATTTATATAAGAATAAAAAAGTTGAAATTATAGTGGATATGATGCCAGAAAAGTCTTTTGAGGATATTGATAACTTTTTGCAAGGCCACCTAGCGGTGTTTTCTCACAGAAGCATATCAAATGCTCTTATAGGAGTGATAAATAAAAAACTTATACCAATCTTGTTGAAAGATATAGGTATAAAAGATATTCACATACCTTGTTATGAATTAGATTGGAAGTACAAATCTCTATTATCTAAGAGACTTAAGGAATGGACTTTTACTTGTACTGATACTAATGGATTTACCAATGCTCAGGTTACTGTAGGTGGCATTAATACAAACGAAGTTAACCCTACAACACTAGAGTCAACAATTGTTTCAAATTTATATTTTTGTGGAGAAATTCTTGATGTTACTGGAGATTGTGGAGGATTTAACTTACAATGGGCTTGGAATTCAGGCTTCTTAGTTGGGAATAGTATTTAATACTACTCCCTTTCCCATGTAGCTTCTAACTTTGTGACTTCCTTACCTTCATTGTTTTTTATGGAATGAACAGTTATCAATCGTTCATTTTCTTCTTTTATTAAGGTAGCTGATACATGAACAGTATCACCATAAGTAGTTTCTTTTTCAAAAATAATTTTTAATTCTTTAATTTCATAATCTTTAACAACTTCCATTGGTACTGATTCAATCGCCCATTCAAGGTAATTAACATTGTTTACATGTCCATTAGAATCAATATCACTATATCTAATATTAAATTCTTTATGATAATCTTCCTTTTCAACATTTCTGATTTCCTTCATATCAATGTTTCTATTCATACCATCATCAGCGCCATATAACTCATACTGTTCTTGCGGTATTCTCATTGGACGTCTTCTTTTAAGGTTTATTAAGAAAAATAAAGCTACAGCTTCTCCTAATAATTCTCCCTCTTCACTTCTGATATAATATTTCCTATATGCATAAAATTTATTAAATCCAATAGGTTCTGTAGTAATTGATATGACATCTCTATAACTAGGATATTTATACATACTAATATCATATTTATAAAACACCCATGCATAATTCTTTGCCATCATTTCTTCTATTGTATCACCTAATACTTCTGATTGATTTGTTCCTACATCACATAAGAAGTTTACTATAGATGATAATTTACACTTTAACTTATAACTTGAATCATGATAATTTACTTCATATTTTTTTGTGTAACTCTTTGCCATACCATCCCTCTTTCTTTTTCTTACTAATTCTATTTTACCATAATTATGTTTTTAACGTCTCATACTGTTCACACCAAAGAAAAAAGTTGCCTCTGTTACGAGACAACTTTTTATGTTATTTATTTAAAGCTTCCATCAATTGATCTAAATTTAGACCATGAACCATAGCTGCTTCTTCTATAGTTTCTGCTTGTGCTGAAGGACATCCAACACAACCCATTCCAAAGCTCATTAATACTTCAGCCTTATTAGGATCGATTTTTATAACTTCACCTATTGTCATATCCTTAGTTATCATTTAATTCACCTCTTTAATTTCTATATATTAATATTCTTATATAGAAATTATATTTTATACATGAATTAATGTCAAGTAAAATAGTCGGAATTAAAGTTCATCTATTCTAATAGTTTGATCTCTCTTTGGTCCAACTGAAACTATTGATATTTTTGTTTCAGTAAATTCAGCTATTCTTCTTAAATATTTTTTTGCATTTTCAGGCAAATTATCATAGCTTCTAGCATCAGCTACTGATTCATCCCAACCATCAAATTCTTCATATATAGGTTCACATTTAGCTAAATCATCTAAACTAGCAGGGAAATAGTCTAAAACTTCATCATTAAACTTATATCCTACGCATACTTTTATTTTTTCTAATCCTGCTAATGTATCTATTTTGGTAACAGCTAATGATGTTAATCCACTAACTCTTGTAGCAGATTTTACAATAACTAAATCAAGCCAACCACATCTTCTTGATCTTCCTGTAGTTACCCCATATTCATGGCCTTTTTCTCTTATCCATTCTCCAGTTTCATCGTTCAATTCTGTAGGAAAAGGTCCTTTTCCTACTCTTGTTGTATAAGCTTTAGCTATTCCAACTGCACTTGTAATTAGATTTGGACCTATGCCAACTCCATTACTAACGCCACCAGCTGTAGTATTTGATGATGTTACATATGGATATGTACCATGGTCTATATCTAATAACATCCCTTGAGCGCCTTCAAATAGAACAGTTTTATTTGCTTTTATGCCATCATATACTTGTACGGATGTATCCTTAACAAAAGGTTTTATCTTTCTAGCATATTCCTTAAAATCCATTAAAACTTTTTCTACATCAAGTGCTTCCCCTCCATATACTTTTGTTATATATGAATTTTTCATAGCTACATTTTCTCTTAACTTCTCCTCGAAAACATCTTCATGCATAAGATCACAGATTCTTATGCCACATCTTTCTATTTTATCAGTATAACAAGGTCCTATTCCTTTTCCTGTTGTTCCAATATCATTTTTTCCTCTAGCTTCTTCTTTTAACTTATCTAAAATCTTATGATAAGGCATTATTAGATGTGCTCTATCACTTATTATTAATTTTTCAGGTGTAACCTTGACACCCTCTTTTTCTAGATATCCTATCTCTTCAAATAAGGCCTTAGGGTCTACTACAACACCATTTCCAATAACATTTAGTTTATCATCATATAGTATACCTGAAGGTATTAAGTGAAGCTTGTATTGCTTATCTCCAACTTCTACAGTATGACCTGCATTATTACCTCCTTGGAATCTAACAACTACATCTGCTTCTTCTGCAAGATAGTCTGTCATCTTACCTTTTCCTTCATCTCCCCATTGAGCTCCTAAAACAATAAATGCTGACATATACATTGCCTCCTTATGAATTCTCTCCACCTTTCATACTAGCAAAGTGAATTCAATAGGTCAATAATAAGTCGAATATTTTTTTATTTATTCTGAAAATAATTCGTATAATAATGCAAAAAAGGAATTGAGGTTAAATTTAATTAACTTCAATTCCTTCTATTAAATCTACATTGATTTCGATTTTTCAGCACACTTTATCATAGCTTCAATAACGGCACTTCTAAATCCTTGCTTTTCTAGCTCTACTACAGCATCTATTGTTGTTCCTGCAGGAGAACAAACCATATCCTTAAGTTCTCCTGGATGTTTTCCTGTATCTAATACCATTTTTGCTGATCCTAGAACACTCTTTGATGCCATTTTATAAGCTTTTGCTCTAGGTATTCCAAGTTTAACTGCTGCATCTGCCATAGCCTCAATAAACATGAAGACATAAGCAGGAGATGAACCGCATAACGCTATAAATCCATCAAAATCCTTCTCTTCTAATTCAACATAATCTCCAAAACTTTTATAAATCTTAAACACATAGTCCATATCTTCTTCAGATACGTTTTTATTGGCACATATAGCTGACATAGCCTCTCCAACAAGCGCTGGTGTGTTTGGCATTGTCCTTACTATCTTATAGCCCTCTCCAAGCCAATATTCCATACTATTAATAGTTACTCCTGCAGCAATAGTCACTATAACCTTATCTTTAGATAGACATTCCTTTATTTCTTCTATTACCTTCTTGTATAGAAATGGCTTCACTGCTAAAATTAGAATATCTGACTGCTCTGCAACTATTTTATTTGATAATGTTGTTTCCACACCAAAATTCTTTTTTAAATTGCTTCCAGAGGCTTCAGTCTTTGTAGATACTATTAAATCTTCTTTTCTTATAAACCCTGATTTAATTAATCCTCCAACCATGGCACCACCCATGTTTCCACAACCTATAAATCCTATTTTCTTGTTCATCTAGACACCCCCAAGTATATGTTATTCATTATTGAACAACATCTAAATTACCAAACTTACTGAATTGACCAAGCCAAGCCATTTTAACCGTTCCTACTGGACCATTTCTTTGCTTTGCTATTATACATTCAGCTACGCCTTTGTCTTCTGATTCCTTATTATAATACTCATCTCTATATAGGAACATAACAACATCAGCATCCTGCTCTATAGACCCTGATTCTCTTAAGTCAGATAACATTGGTCTATGGTCAGCTCTTTGCTCTGGCGCACGAGATAGCTGTGATAATGCTATGACTGGACACTCCATTTCCTTAGCCAATGCTTTTATAGATCTTGATATTTCAGATACCTCTTGTTGCCTGTTCTCTGTTGATGATCCTGACATTAATTGAAGATAGTCTATTAATATCAGGTCAATACCGTGTTCCATCTTTATTCTTCTGCACTTAGATCTCATTTCCATTACTGAAACTCCAGCAGTATCATCTATGTATATCTTAGCTTTTGATAACGGGCCTGTTGCTCTAGCTATATTTTCCCAGTCCCTATCATCAAGCTCTCCTGTTCTAAGGCTAAGCATATCTACATTAGCCTCTGAACATAATAATTTATATGCAAGCTGTTGCTTTGGCATTTCTAGAGAAAATATTACTACACTCTTACCTGATCTAAGCGCTGCATGTTCTGCGATATTAAGTGCAAAAGTTGTTTTACCCATTGAAGGTCTTGCTGCAATAAGTACCATATCACCTTTTTGAAATCCTGAAGTTTTATCATCTAAATCTTTTATTCCAGAACTTACTCCTGTAACTTCACCCTTATTATTGAAAAGCCTTTCTATTTCAATAAATCCTCTTTCTAATACAACGCTTAAAGGTTCAAAATCATTGGTAGTCTTTTTCTCTGCTATATCAAATATTTTCTTTTCAGCTTGATCTAATACCTCTTCTACTTCTCCTTGCCTATTATAGCTATCTTCTATGATTTTAGTAGATGCTTTTATTAGTTTTCTAAGTAAGGATTTCTCTTCTACAATTTTTATATATGAAGAAAGATTGGCTGTAGTAGGAACTGAAGAACTTACTTCTGTGATATAAGTTACTCCACCTGCATTCTCTAATTGATCATTAGACTTTAAGTATTCTAGTAAAGTTACAAGATCTACAGCCATATCATTCTTAAACATTTCAAATATAGCCTTATATATTACCTTATGCCCATCTCTGTAAAAATCATTCTCTCCTAATTTTTCTACAACTTCGGCTATTGCACTTTTATCTATAATCATAGATCCAATTACAGATTGTTCAGCTTCTATACTATGTGGTAAACTTCTCATTGTCGAAGTCTCCAAGAGTACCCCTCCATTCTATTTTTCTAATACTATGTCAATTAATTCTTCTATTCTATTAATTGCTTTTACTTCTATATCTGTTAATCCTGTTGGGATTTCCTTTTCATTATCCTTTGGAACCATAACTAATTTAATTCCTTTTCTTCTTGCTCCATATACCTTTTCAAATATTCCACCCACTGGTTTTATATTCCCTCTTAAAGATATCTCTCCTGTAATAGCTACATCTTGTCTTATTCCTTTATTCAATAAGGCACTAATTACACATACAGTAATAGCGGCACCTGCTGAAGGACCATCTATTTTTCCTCCACCAATTACATTTACATGAATATCAAAATCTCTAATATCCTTATCTGTAATCTTTCTTATTACAGATGCTGCATTAAACACAGAGTCCTTAGCCATTGAACCAGCAGTTTCATTAAATCTAACTGTCCCTGCGCCTGTTTTCTTTGCTTCGAAAACAGCTGCTTCTATTTCTATAGTAGATCCTAAGAAACCACTTACTCCAAGCCCATACACATGCCCAACTTCAAATTTACTTTCATCATTATTTCTTTCAAATGGAGTATATCTTCCAATTGAAATAACCTCTTCTACGTGGGCTAATCTAATTTCAATTCCTTCAACTTCTACTCTTTTTTCATTATATAACGCAAGACCATATGCATCAGTTAATATATTTACAGCTTTTCTACCTTCTATTGTATATCTGCTAATAAATTCAGATACTCCATCTTCTAACTTAACATTCAATTTTCTTGCCGCATTATCAACAATTTCTTCAATATCCTTTGCCGATAATGGTTCAAAAAAAACTTCCGTACATCTTGATCTAAGAGCAGGATTAATATCCCTAGGTTCTCTAGTAGTCGCACCAATTAATACAAAGTCGGCCGGAGCCCCTTTATCAAAAAGATATTTTATATACTTTGGTGTATTTTCATCATCAGGATCATAATATGAAGATGAGAATTCTACTCTTTTATCCTCTAACACCTTTAGCAACTTATTTTGTAATATAGTATCTAACTCTCCTATTTCATCTATGAACAATATGCCACCATGAGCTTCTGTAACTAATCCTGGTTTTGGTTCTGGAACTCCTATTTCTGCTAAGTCCCTCTTACTCCCTTGATATATTGGATCATGTACTGATCCTAATAATGGATTAGTAATTTCTCTTGGGTCCCATCTTAAAGTTGTACCATCAACTTCAACAAATTTAGATTCTTCATTAAAAGGAGTAAATTCTAATTTTCTAGTTTCCTTTAATGCTAATCTTGCTGCTGTCGTCTTACCAACCCCTGGTGGTCCATATAATATTATATGTTGAGGATATGGTGATGATAGCTTAGAAATAAGAGATTTTACAGCCCTCTCTTGCCCTACTACCTCATATAATTCCTCTGGTCTTAAAAAACTCATTATATTCTTACTAGTCACCTTTTGATCTAAACTAACTAATTCATCATACTTTTTCTTAGTTTTATTATTTTCGCTTCCCTTTTCTTTCTTTAATACAGATAATCTTATTTCATCCATATACTTTTCTTGTTTTTCTATTATTGATTGTTCAACTTTAGTTTCTATTTGACTTTGCACATATTTTCTAGCTATAGCTTCAGCGACAAAATCAACAGTATCCTCTAACACACTATCTATTTCGTCTTCTGATGGCACTACTTTTAGACCTTTTCCATCGGATGCAATTACATTTAAAGCATATACTCTTTCACATATATTTATTGAGTCTACATACTTTTTAAGTTTATATTTTATTGTCCTAGCCCTAATTGCACCCTTTTCTAGTACATTTCCTAATACCTCAAATAATACATTTACTTGTGATTGTTGTGTTAAATCTCCATGTAATACTTCTTGTAAAAAATTTTCTTCATCTTTTAAGCTCACTAATATTCCTCCTTATTGTTGCGGAACAATATTAACTTTCATTTTAGTCGATACTTCTGGGTACAATTTAACTTCTATTTCATATTCTCCTGCAACCTTTATTGTGTCCATAACAATCTTTTTCTTATCTACTGTAACCTTATATTGTGTTTTTATTAATGCTGCTACATCCTTGCTTGTAATTGCTCCAAATAATTTTCCACTTTCGCCAGTTTTGCTTGTTATTTTTACTATCTTCCCTTTTAATTCTCCAGCTAACTTTTGTGCTGCTTCTATTTCAGCAAGTTTTTGCTTTCTTTCATTTTCTTTTTTATTATTTAAAATATGAAGATTTGAATCAGTTGCTTCCTCTGCTAATTTTCTTGGAAACAAAAAATTTCTAGCATATCCATCTGATGTATTTATAACATCACCTTTTTTACCAATACTTTTAACATCTTGTAATAAAATTACCTTCATTATCTATTCACCTACCCTTAAATATTTCGTCATTGCTTCTTTCAATTTTTCTAATGCTTCTTCTATACTAACATTGTCTAATTTGGCTCCTGCTATATTCATGTGTCCGCCACCGCCAAGGGCTTCTAATACAACTTGCACATTTATATCTCCTGTAGATCTACCACTAATATAAATTTCATTATTTATATTTGCGAGAACAAAGCAAGCTAATATTCCTGATATATTTAACAATTCATCTGCCGCTTTTGCGACAATTACTGTATCTACATTATCAGGACAGATTGCTATAGCTGTATTATTTTCCTTATCCACTTTGGCAGATTTGATTGTCTCTGCTATAGTCAGGTAATCCTCTAAATTATCAGTAAACATTTTTTTTACTTCAATAGTATCTGCACCCTTATTTCTCAAAAATGATGCAGCTTCAAATGTCCTAACTCCAGTTTTAAAAGAAAACCTTTTAGTATCCATAAATATTCCAGCTAAGAGACCTTCTGCATCCTCTTTTGACAATTGAGGTCTATCTGTTATGTATTGAATAATTTCTGTTATCATCTCTGACGTTGAAGAAGCATACACTTCAATATAGTTTAACATAGTTCCCTCTATTATGTCTGCACTTCTTCTATGATGATCTATTATTACTTTTCTCTTAACCTTTTCTATTATATCTAAATTGCTTACGTAACTTCTATTATGAACATCCACTATAACTACTAAAGTATTTTCATCGATCAGTTTATACGCTTCTTCAGCTGAAATAAATACATTCTTATATTTTTCATTTTTCTTTAATTTATCTAAAAAATAATTAATAGGATTTGTATCATCATTTATCACAATATTGCATCTCTTTCCAAGCTGTCTTATTGTAGACGATAGTGCAACAGCTGATCCAAAGCAATCCATATCAGGATTTTTATGACCTAAAATAAATACATTGCTGCTCTCATATATTAATTCTTTTAAGGCATGAGAAACAACTCTTGCTCTTACTCTAGTCCTCTTTTCAAATTCTTTAGTATTTCCACCAAAAAACTTTATTTCCTCATTACTTTTAATAACTACTTGATCTCCACCTCTACCTAAAGCAAGTTCTTTAGCAACCGTTGCATATCCATTATTCTCATATGGGGACATTCCACCACGTCCAATCCCTATACTAAGTGTCAGTTCCATTCTATTTCCTTTATTTATCTTTGAAATTTCATCTAGTATAGAAAACTTATTCTCAATCTCTTCTTGAATATATCTATCTTGAACCGATAAAACATATTTATTCGTATCATATTTCCTTATCATTGCGCCTATTCTTTGAGCATAAGCATTTATTTTTCTTTCAACCTCAGCAACTACTAAAGGTCTATCACCTTCATCAGTTACATCTAACACTTCATTTAAGTTATCTACTTCTATTAATATTACAGCTTCTCTTAAGCTATCCTTAGACATTTGTGAATCTATTAAATGAGTTATATCATTAAAATAAATTAATTTAAGTTTTTGATTTTCATTTACAACATCACTGCTACTTATATCATAAAGAGTGTTATTAAAATTGAGTCTTTGATGACTTTTATCTTTCTCTTCAAATAATTTATTAATATCTAAACCTCTAATTAAACCTGTAATATTATTACCAACTTGAGTTTCTCCTTTATTCAAATCAATAAAATTAAAATTGTTCCAAACAATTTCACCAAATTCATCAACTAAAACTACTGGTATATTTAAATTGCAAAAGTTACTTGATAAACTTTCATCTAAGTAACTAACAAACTTTTGGACTTCATTTTGATTCTTATAATATTTTCTAATAAAAAAGAAATTATCTCCTAAGTACAACATAAATGCTGCAACTCCAAGTGTTAAAAAATTAAAGCACCAGCATACAACAATGATGCTAACTAGAATCAACTGCCTCAGATATGGATGACTTATTAGCTTTTTCATATATTAGCCTCCTAGATAAAATTAATCTCTCCTTTTACTTATATAATTCTTCAATTCACTAAGGCTTTTACCTTCCTTTTCAACTTCATCCTCTGCCTTTATTCCCATATCCAATTTACTTTTCATGACATGATCTATCTCTGGTAAAGAGTAACCAAGCTTTCTACCTAATACATAAAGAATTATTATAGCACCTGATATACAGTCTAATATTGCATCCTGCGCAACATTACTTCCTTTTGTTAATAATCTAAAAAATTCTCCAATAATACAAAGTAACTGAGCTTTTAAATTTTCAATTATTTTTACATTAGCCATAATATTAAGTTCTCTATGCTTCATTATATTCACTCCTATTTCTCTTTGTATATATATTGTAATTTTTTTTGTGAAGTAATGCAACAATAGTTACGTTTTTTTACATATATTGTAATATATTTTTTTGTAACAAAAAAACCTCTGATATCCATCAGAGGCTGTTATTACTATTCTGTTGTAAATGGTAATAATGCTATATTTCTTGATCTCTTAACTGCGTCAGTTAATTGTCTTTGGTGCTTAGCACATGTTCCAGAAATTCTTCTTGGTAATATCTTACCTCTTTCAGTAACATACTTTCTTAACTTAGCAACATCTTTATAATCTATACTTTCAGCCTTATCAACACAAAAAGCACAAACTTTTCTCTTAGATCTTCTCATCTTACCACCTGGTCTTCTGCTATCTCTCATGATATTTCCCTCCTTACCTTGATTTTTAGAATGGCATATCTCCATCATCTACAGGAGTTATGTCGTCATTAAAGCTTCCACCACTGAACGCATCGTTCTTTGGTCTAGCCGAATAATCAGTATTATCATATCCGCCATTAAATGAATCAGCATTATCTCTAGCTCCACCATTAGAACCTATGAATTCAAAACTTTCTACAGCAACATCTGTAGTATATCTTTTTGAACCATCTTGAGCATCATAGCTACCTGTTCTGATACTTCCTGTAACAGCTATTTGTCTACCTTTGGTAAGGTATTGAGATATTGTTTCCGCAGTTTTACCAAATGCTACGCAATTAATAAAATCTGTTTCATCTTTTTTGAACTGTCTATTTACAGCTACTGTGAATCTACTTACAGCAGTTCCACTTCCAGCAGCAAATCTTAATTCTGGATCTTTTGTAAGTCTTCCTATAAGAACAACCTTATTCATTACAATTCCTCCAATTATGCTTCTTCTTTAACGATGATGTGTCTGATAACTCCATCAGTAATTCTGAATATTCTATCTAATTCTCTTGGTAATTCTGGACCAGCAGTAAAGTTAACTAATGTATAGTAACCTTCGTTTACTTTTGCAATTTCGTAAGCAAGTTTTCTCTTACCCCAGAAATCAACATTTTCAACAGTTCCGCCACCATTTTCTATTACACCCTTAAACTTTTCGATGTTAGTTTTAACAGTTTCTTCATCAAATGATGGGCTTAGTATGAATATAGTTTCGTACTTTCTCATCTTATTCACCTCCTCCCCTCGGACTAACGGCTGTGCTTTGCACAGCAGGGATTACAATTTATTATTTTATCATTTCACATTCTTTTTTTCAAGTATTTTTTATTAAACTACACTTTTTATTATTTTCTTTGCTCCTTTAACAAATTTCGATCTCGGAATCATAATTATCCTTCCACATCCCGTACACTTTATCTTTATATCTGCACCTAATCTAATTACTTCAAATTCGTAACTTCCACATGGATGTTGTTTTTTCATTTCAACCACATCGCCTAAATTAAAATTATCTATCATATTTATCCTCCTTCTTTATTATAGGTTCTGTTATAAGTTGTGGAACCTTTATTCCCTTCTCATCAAAAGCACCCTTTATTTCTTTTCTTAATTTTCTTTCCATACTCCATTGTTTTAACGGTTTACTACCTCCAGAAACTCTTATTATCATACTTGATTTAGATGGATTTACTGAATTCACTCCTAACACTTCGATAGGACTTGTAATATCTTCATTTCTTTCTTCAAATTTCTTTGTTACTTCTGATATTATTCCAATTACATTATCTATATTTTCCTCATAAGATACTTCTACATCTACTATAAACTTTATATTTCCCCTTGAATGATTAGTTACTGTTGTTATAGTTCCATTTGGAATCAGATGTAAGTCTCCAGTAAAATCTCTTATAGAAGTGGTTCTTATCCCTATTGTTTCCACTATTCCTGTGAAATTTCCTATAGTCACGTGATCTCCAACGCCATAGTGATCTTCAAATAAAATAAAGAAACCATTAATTACATCTTTCACAAGACTTTGAGCTCCAAACCCTAAAGCAACACCCCCAACACTAGCCATTGCAACTGACATTCCTCCAAAGAAATCAGCTAATATTAGAGCGAGCCCTGAAAAGTATGTTACATATCTTAACACACTCTTTAATACCCCTCCTATGGTTTTTGCTTTTTGATTGTCCATGCTAAATCTTGCATTGCTTTTAATTTGACGTTCTACAAACTTATCAATTATTCTCTTACCAATTTTTATAGTTAAATACATTAATATTAATATAATAATTATTCTTATTCCCTGATTTATTAGGCCTTCAACTTCGGCTACACTAAAAGTTATACCACCTACATTAAAGTTGTCATATCCTAAATCTAAATTTATAAGCATATTCTACTTTCTCCTTGCATTAAATTGTCTTAAATCCTTCTTTTGTTTTTTTATATATATTCTTATACTCAATTATATTATTCTCTATTATGTTTGTTATTTCATTTTCCTTTTCAAATCTAGTACATATACCACAACTTTGAGTTATCGATGTTGGAGTTGGCATTATCTTGAAATCAAAATTATTCTCAGTTAATTTCTTTTCTGCTAACATTGCATCATGTGTGTTCTTATATACAATTACGTAGTATTCCATATTTCCCTCCTAAAGTTAAAAATATAATTTATATCTCTATTATATATATTTTTTATATTTTATAAAGCTATGATAATTCTATTATATATAAAAAAACTTTCTCATTTCTTAATTATGTATTATTATTTTTACAATAGCATAAAATTATGAAGAATAGTAATTAGATTCAAAAGGAGTTTTTATGAATATATATTTAGATAATGCAAGCACCACTTTTCCAAAACCTAAAGCAGTTGCAGATTCAATTTATGATTATCTTATTAATATTGGTGGCAATGCAAACAGATCAAATTATTCTAATTCATTAGATAGTAGCAGAAAACTTTTATTAGCTAGAGAAAAAATAGCTGATTTTTTTAAATTCGATAAACCAAGTAATATAATCTTCACAAATAATATAACCAGTTCTTTAAATATCCTACTTAGAGGAACCCTAAAGCCTGGTGATCACGTGATATCATCATGCATGGAGCACAATTCAATATTAAGGCCGTTATCAGACCTACAAAATCTTGGAATATCTGTTGATCTGGTACATGCTGATGAATTAGGTTTTATCAATCCAATGAATATAAAAAATTTAATTAAACCTAATACTAAAATGTGTGTTATTTCCCATGCATCTAATGTTACTGGTTCAATCCAAGATATAGACACTATCGGTACAATTTGTAAGGATTCCAATATCTTTTTTGTTGTAGACTCAGCCCAGTCTGCAGGCGTATTAGATATTGATATTAATAAAATTAAAGCTAATGCAATCGCCTTTACAGGCCATAAAAGTTTACTTGGCCCACAAGGAACTGGTGGCTTTGTTATTGATGACAAACTTAACACTGAATGCTCTCCCCTGCTCAGCGGTGGTACTGGCAGCTTATCCTATTCATTAAAGCAGCCGTCTTTTTTGCCTGATAAATTTGAATCTGGAACCATGAATATGCCTGGTATAATTGGATTATCTAGCGGTATTGATTTTATTAATCAGATAGGAATTAATACGATAAGGGAGAAAATAAGCTATCTCAGATCTATTTTACTTGATGGAATTTTAAATATAGATGATCTTACAGTATATGGTGACTTAGATAACAAAAAATCAACAACATGTTTGTCTATTAATCATAAATCTCTAGATCCTTCTGAAGTTTCTTATTTTTTAGATTCTAACGGAATAAAAACCCGTTCTGGATTGCATTGTGCACCTTTAGCACATAAGGCTATTGGCACATATCCAACTGGAACTGTTAGGCTTAGCTTAAGTTATTTCAATTCAGAAACTGACATATATAACACCTTAAACATATTAAGTAAATTGAGAGATAATCTTTAATTTCTTGCATAACAACCTCCTGTATTGGAAATAATTCCATTATAGGAGGTTGTTTTATGAGTACATGTTTTTCTGTTGATTCTAATATTCCAAATTCATATGAAAAGATTAGAGATTATTTATATAAAGAACTTAAACCAATAATTAAATCTGGCAAGTGTATAATTTTCCTATGTATCGGCACAGATCGTTCTACCGGTGACTCATTGGGTCCTTTAATTGGCTATAAATTACGATATCTTAAAAAGAAAAACTTTTATATTTATGGTAGTTTAAGTAATCCAATTCATTCTAAAAACTTAGAAATAATTATTCAAAGAATATACGAGAACTTTGACGATCCATTTATTATTGCTGTTGATGCTTGTCTTGGAAGCTTTCAAAATATAGGGAAGATTTTTATTGATAGGAAACCACTCCATCCTGGGTTGGCAGTTAATAGAAAACTTCCTCCAGTCGGCAACATGAGTATTACTGGAATCGTTAATATTTCTGGCAGTTTCGAATTCATGGTATTACAAAATACAAGACTTTATATAGTAATGGAATTAGCTGATTGTATATCTGCTGGTATATACCACTTCATATTAAAGTCATCTGGAAATAGTAGTTCAACTCAATATATCGAAGATATCATTACATTTCCAAATGTTTAATGGATTCTGCTCCTAATAGAATATCTCAATCTATTTTATGAAGCTTTGTTAATAACTTATCTATTCTTAGGTTACAACAATAAAAGAGATGGTTTCCCATCTCTTTTATTTACTACTTTTATTAGTAGCTTCATTTAAAACATATATTTCTTCCTCTGAAAGATCATATCTTGATATTCCTTTATCAATCGGTTTTGCATAAGTAGTACTTTCTTGTCTCCCATAAATTCCTGTTAACATTACTCCATCGTTATTTTCATCTAAAATAGCTACAGAGAAACTCAAATCACTTCCTACATCTTCAAACGCTTTATACCTCATTATAGCAATCTTTTGAACACATTCCTTTATTCTTTCTCTCATATCTGCACATCTATCTAATGCTTCTTGAGAATTACTATTTGCTTTCTCTATATTCTCTAACTGGCTTATCAATAACTCTTCTAAATTCTTACCTGAAGTTCCCCTCATTAATCTTCTATACTTGTTTTCCAATTTATTTACTGACTTAAATAATACTATGACTAATATAAATAGTAGTAGTATAATAACTGACATCCCTCCAAGTATATATGGTATATACTCATTTAAACTATTTATAACACTTTCCACAACGATTTTCATCCTTTCATAAAATGTTTCACGTGAAACATTTATATATTAATTATATCTAATATTCTTTGAAGATCTTCTTCAGAGTAATACTCTATTTCAATTTTTCCTTTATTATTTTTACTACTCAACTTAACTTTTGTTCCAAAATAATCTTGTAGCTTATCTCTAACATCTTTATAATATGGATTTAACTCATTATTATTGTTAACCTTTTTTCGATTATTATCACTATCTAAGATATTCTTTATTAATCTTTCAACTTCTCTTACAGAAAGTTTTTCATCAATAATCTTTTGAGAAATTTCATACTGAAGATCACCATCTGTTATTCCTAACAATGTCCTTCCATGACCTTCTGATATAACTCCTTCAATTAGGTATTGTTGAACTCTATCATCTAAATTAATTAATCTTAGATTATTTGTTATAGCTGTTCTTGACTTTCCTATTCTCTTGCTAAGTTCTTCTTGTGTGATATTAAAATCTGTTAGTAACTTCTTATAAGCTAATGCTTCTTCAATTGGATTCAAATCTTGACGCTGAATATTTTCAATTAAAGATATCTCTAGCACTTGCTTTTCAGTTAATTCCATAATTATTGCTGGAACTTCCTTTAACCCTAAAAGTTTTGCTGCACGCCATCTTCTTTCTCCAGCTACTATTACGTACTCTTTCCCTTGTTCTTTTAATATTAACGGTTGAATTATTCCATGATGTTTTATTGATTCAGCTAATTCAACAATTTTATCATTATCAAATGCTTTTCTTGGTTGTTCATTGTTGCTTTTAATTTTGTTTAATGAAATCAATAAATTATTCGATGAATCATTACTCTGAACATCATCAGGAATAAGAGCACCAAGCCCCTTCCCTAAAGCAAACTTTTTACCCATAACCTCACCTATAAATTCTGCCTTTCTAAAAACTCTTTAGTGAAATTTAAATATGATTCTGCACCCTTACACTTTTCATCATATAACATAATAGGAAGTCCAAAACTTGGTGATTCAGCTAACCTAATATTTCTAGGTATAGTATTCTTAAACATCAATTCATCAAAATATTTTTCTACTTCCTTATATACTTCATTGCTTAAGTTAGTACGATAATCATACATAGTCATTAAGACACCTTCAATTTCTAAATCCTTATTTAACGACTTCTTAACTAACTGTATCGTATTAACAAGTTGACTTACCCCCTCCAACGCATAAAACTCACATTGTATAGGAATGAGAACTGAATCACAAGATGTTAAAGCATTAATAGTCAAAACACCTAATGATGGAGGACAGTCTATAAAAACAAAATCATATTCTGAATTTAATTCTCGTATTTTGTTAATAAGAATTTGTTCTCTATTGTCCTTTCCTATCATCTCAACTTCTGCACCTGCTAATTCCATTGTTGAAGGCGCTATTGATAAGTTCTGAATTAAGTCACTTTTTATAACAACATCTTTTAGCCTTGTATCTGAAGTTAATACATCATACATAGATAGTTCTAAATTTCTTTTATCTAATCCTAAACCACTAGTAGTATTCCCTTGGGGGTCTATATCTAAAGTTAAAACTTTATACCCTTCCATCGCTAAATAAGAACATAAATTAATATTAGTGGTCGTTTTTCCAACTCCACCTTTTTGGTTGAATATACAAACTACCTTCATATATAAAGCTCTAAACGATAGAGCCACACCCCCTCTCCATATTAATATTATATATATAAACTTATAATATTTAAAGGAATTTTAGAAAAAAAGTAGTACTATATTACTCAATAAAATACAATACTACTAAATTTAATTTATTCTTAATTTATTTTTTATTTTTCGGTATATTTACGGTGATTTGTATGTAATCATCTTTTTCATCAAACTTATACGCTGCAGGTATATTAAACTTATCAAATACTTGCTTAATTGTATTAATATATAACTTTGCAGGAAAAACCGATTTTACTTTTTTCTTTTCTTTCCCACTTAATTGTTTCCCTGCAAGTTTTAATAATTCCTTATTAATAAGCTCTTCCGTCTTCTTAACATTTAATCCTTTTGTTATAACTTTCTCAACAATTTTAAGCTGAAGCTCTTCATCTGGAATACTAAGCAAAGCTCTCGCATGTCTTTCAGTAAGTTTATTATCTAAACATAAGTTTCTGACCTTTGCAGATAATTTTAGTAATCTTAATTTATTTGCAATAGTTGATTGATTTTTTCCCATCTTAACTGCGATTTCTTCTTGAGTAAAGTGATGATCCTGAATTAAATTATAATAGGCTTCTGCCTCTTCAATGAAGTTAAGATCTTCCCTTTGTAAGTTCTCTAATAAAGCAATTTGCGCTGATTCAGTATCCGTAATATCTACAACTGCACAAGGAACTTCTTCAAGTTCTGCAAGTCTCGCCGCTCTCCATCTTCTTTCACCTGCAACAAGTTCAAAAATCTCTCCACGCTTTCTAACAGTTAAAGGTTGTATTATTCCATGTTCTCTGATTGATTGCGAAAGCTCCATTAATGCTTCTTCTTTAAAGTACTTTCGTGGTTGATACATGTTAGGAATTATATCATCAATCTTCACACTAATTATTTCATTACTCATATTACCTAACCCCATCCTTATCATTTAACTTATTTGTCTAATTATAAATTCTATAACGCTTAACTTTTTTCCTTCTTTTTACAATTATTTTTTATTGGAAAGCCTAACATTAATTACATATGCTGTTATCTGTTACTTTAGTGGCTTTTTAGTTATAATTCCAGCTTTTCTAGGATACGATGTAGGACATTCTTTTGTCTTTTTGACAACCACTATGTTATGCTTTAAATCTGTTCCTTCAATATCTAATTCAATTACATCTTCAAGCTTTCCACCTAATACACCAAGTGCATTCCTACACTCTTTAAGTTCCTCATCAATTGCTGGCCCTTTCAAAGCAACAAAATAACCATTAACTTTTACATATGGAAGACAGAATTCAGATAAAACTGTCATATTAGCAACAGCTCTAGATGTAGCAACATCAAAATTTTCTCTTAAATCTTTTAACCTGGCACCATCTTCTGCTCTAGAATGAATAGTTACTACATTAGTTAAATTCAATTCCTTAACTACTAAGTTCAAGAAATTAATTCTCTTATTTAGTGAATCTAATAATGTAACTTCAATATCATCTCTCATAATAGCAATAGGAACTCCTGGAAATCCAGCTCCAGTCCCTACATCGATTAAATTTCTAGCATTTTTAAGTTTATCACTTTTAAAAGCTTTAATACAATCAATAAAATGTTTTTTAATAAATTGCTCATCATCTATTATTGCAGTAAGATTAATTTTCTTATTCCACTCTTGCACAAGCTGCATATATTTAATAAATTTCTCATATTGCACTTCACTTAATGACATGCCAACATCTTGAGATGCTTCCTTCATTAATTCATAAAAACTCATATTTACCTCCTGAGTTTAGTTTAATCTCTTTTCTTTCCATATTGATGCTCCAAGTAAACTAACAAAACCGAAATATCAGCTGGAGAAACACCAGAAATCCTAGATGCTTGCCCAATACTTATAGGCCTAATATCACTCAATTTTTGAATAGCCTCAGTTCTTAACCCTTTAATTTCAGCATAATCTAAATCACTTGGTATTAACTTCTTCTCGAACTTTTTAAATTGCCCAACCTGTTCTAATTGGCTCGCTATATACCCTTCATATTTAGCAACTATATTTATTTGCTCTCCTATATCTTTGCTAAAATGTTCTCTATCTGAATCTAAAGGTTCTAAAGCAAAATAATCTAATTCGGTTCTTTTAATTAATTCATATAAACTAGTTGGCTTTTTCAATTCTGCAGAGCCAAGACTTGCTAAAAATTCATTCACTTCTCTTTTATTTGTAATTTGAAGATTTTTTATTCTATCTAATTCATCTTCAATAAGTTCTTTTCTATTAATAAATTTATCATATCTTTCTTCAGTAACTAACCCAATATTATGACCTATTTCAGTTAACCTAAAATCTGCATTGTCTTGTCTTAAAAGAAGTCTATACTCAGCTCTAGATGTCATCATTCTGTAAGGTTCATTCGTTCCCTTTGTTACAAGATCATCAATTAACACACCAATGTATGCATCAGAACGAGTTAAAATTAATGGGTCTTTTCCTTTTATCTTTAAAGCTGCATTTATACCCGCTACAAGTCCTTGGCATCCTGCTTCTTCATATCCTGAACTTCCATTTAGTTGACCTGCTCCATAAAGGCCTTGAACATTTTTAAATTCTAATGTTGGATTTAATTGAGTGGGATCTATTGAATCATACTCTATTGCATATGCAGTTCTAAGTATTTCAACATTTTCAAGCCCTGGTAAAGTTCTAAGCATTTTAACTTGAACTTCTTCTGGTAATGATGAACTCATCCCCCCAACATACATCTCTAATGTATCTTCCCCTTCTGGTTCAATAAATATTTGATGTTGTACTTTATCAGGAAACCTCATCACCTTATCCTCTATTGACGGACAATATCTTGGCCCAATACCTTTTATAGATCCATTATATATTGGCGATCTTCCAATATTTTCACGAATTATATTGTGAGTATCTTCATTTGTATAAGTAAGATAGCAAGAAATTTGCTTTCTTGAAATATCTCCACTCATAAATGAAAATGGTACTATAGTATCATCTCCACCTTGCTCAATCATTTTTGAGAAATCTACAGAACGCCTATTAATCCTTGCTGGTGTACCTGTTTTAAATCTTCTAAGATTTATTTTTAAATCTAGCAGAGATTGTGAAAGATCATTTGCAGGGAATAATCCATTAGGACCTCCGTTATAACTCACTTCTCCAATAATAATTTTTCCCCTTAAATATGTACCAGTTGCCAATATTACAGCCTTACATTTATATGTAGCTCCGTTTTTAGTTACTACTCCACATATTTTATTATCTTCAACTAGTAACTTAGTAACTTCTATTTGCTTAATTTGAAGATTCTCTTGTTCTTCTAATACTCTTTTCATTCTATGTTGATATCTCATCTTATCAGCTTGTGCCCTTAGCGAGTGAACCGCTGGTCCCTTAGATGTATTTAACATTCTCGATTGAATAAAAGTATTATCTATGTTTATTCCCATTTCCCCACCTAGCGCATCAATCTCTCTTACTAGATGTCCTTTAGCTGTACCTCCAATATTCGGATTACATGGCATCATTCCTATAGAATCTAAATTTATAGTACATACTAATGTATTTAATCCCATTCTTGCTGCTGCTAAAGAGGCTTCACAACCTGCATGGCCAGCTCCAACAACTATAACATCAAATTCTCCTGCATTATAATTCATTTTATCATTACTCCTACTTTCCTACACAGAATTCACTAAATATTTTATTTACTAAATCTTCTTCAAGTTCTGCTCCCGTAATTTCTCCTAATGCTTTCATTGCTGAAGTAACATAGATAGAAATTAAATCTAAATACTCATTTAATTTCACTTTTTCCCTGGCTATATTGCAATTTTCTAATGCCCTGTATAGTGCTTGTTTATGTCTATTATTCGAAATTATGAGACTCTCTGTATCTACTTCTCCACTAAAGAACATATCCTTTATTTTTTTCTTTAAATCATTAATTCCATAACCAGACTTGGCAGAGATTCTAATTACGTCACTTAACCCTACCAATTCTTCATCCTTAACTTTTGTATCTAAATCAACTTTATTTAAAAGAACTATATACTTTTTATCCTTAATATAATCAATTATTTCTTCATCCTCTTTGTCTAACTTTCTCGAAGAATCAATAACCAAAATAATTAAATCAGCTTCATCAATCTTTTCTTTAGATCTTTCAACACCTATCTTCTCAACAACATCTTCCGTCTCCCTAATTCCAGCAGTATCAATAACTTTTACAGGTATCCCATCTAAATTTATAAATTCTTCAATTACATCCCTAGTAGTACCTGGAATATCAGTTACTATAGCTCTTTTTTCTTTCAACAAAGCATTTAGTAAAGATGACTTTCCGACATTTGGTTTACCAATAATAGCCAAGTTTAATCCATCTCTTATAATTCTTCCTTCATCTGCACTCTTAATTAAAATGTTCATTTCCGAAATAGCTTTATTTAGCTGATCCAGTATTTTTATTGGAATACTTTCATCCACCTCTTCATCATCTTCTGTAAAGTCTATAGAATATTCTATTAACGCTAATGTATTTAACATATACTCTCTAAGTTTATTTATTTCCCGGGAAAGGTATCCAGAACTTTGCATTAAAGCAGCTTTCATAGATAAATCAGTTTTTGCTCTTATTATATCTATTACGGCTTCTGCTTGTGGCAAATCTATTCTACCATTTAAAAAAGCCCTTTTTGTAAATTCACCAGGTTCTGCAATTCTACACCCAGCCTTAATTACTTCTTCCAACACCTTATTAGTTGATACAACCCCACCATGACAATTTACTTCTATGACATCTTCAGCAGTAAAGCTCTTAGGCCCTTTCATATAACTAATAATAACTTCATCTATAACATTCTTAGAATCAAGTTCGCAAATCCATCCATATCGCATAGTATAACTTTTCATATCCTTAATATCTACGTTATTTATCCCCTTGAAAACATTGCCTATTATCTCTAACGATTTGGATCCAGATATTCTTATTATAGAAATACCACCTTCTCCTATTGGTGTAGCAATACCACAGATAGTATCAAATTCTTTCATTAGTTTGTCCTCCTTAGAAGTATTCATTATAATTATTGTACTCCTATTAAACTACTATACATTTTACAAAACAATAATCCATAAGTCAAAAAAATAAGGCATTTTAAAATTCTAAAAAAGGTTGTAATTTTATCCTTATTTACCTATATCAAAAATATTAAAATAAATCTTCCTAACCTATATTGCAATTTCCCATCATTTTAGAAACTTTTGTTATATTCTTATATTCTTCAGAATATAAGAATATAAGAATATGGTGGTTATTGGCTAACTAAATGTAATTTTACAAAAACTAATATGTTATAGATTAATACATCGAAAATTTTTTCAAAAAAGTAAGCCATCCAAAACAGAAGCTTAACTTCCATTTTTAGATAGCCTTCTTATTATTAATTTCTTTTAATATCTACTACTATTCTTCTAAAAGGTTCTTCCCCTTCACTAAATGTTTTTATATCAACATAATTTTGAAGTGCCGAATGAATAATTCTTCTCTCATATGGATTCATAGGTTCTAACTTAAAGGATCTTCTACTCTTTCTTACCTTATAAGCAGTTTTCTCAGCTACTCTTTTTAAAGTTTCTTCACGTTTTTTTCTATAATTTTCAGCGTCTAAAATAACTCTTCTATATGGTTGCTCATGATTTTTGTTAATTACTAATGATACTAAATATTGTAGAGCATCCAATGTCTCTCCTCTATATCCGATAACAGATCCCATCTTTTCACCTAAAAGTTCTATATAAACAGAATCTTTATCATCATTTATATTAACATCAGCATTTACATTCATACACCTTAGAATATTATTTAAAAATTCTCTTGCTTCATCCTTATAATCTGCTTTTAAAGTAACCTTAATCTTAGCTGGTTTTCCACCTATAAATTTGAATAAGCCTCTATATCCTTCATCAATTATGTCAACTTCAACCTTATCTTTAGTTACATTTAACTGATTTAAAGCTTTTTCTAATGCTTCATCTACGGTTTTTCCAATAACATCAATTGACTTCATGCCATATTCACCCACCTCTAAAATACTCAAAATCAAGTTTACTTTTTCTTTTTCTTAGCTGATTTATTATTTTCTTCATACTCTGGCATAGCAAATTTAGGAGCTCTAGCTGCTTCCTTTTCTGCTTCAACTTCTAGCAATTCATTTTTCTTAGCCATAGCTGGTTTATAATTAACAAAATAAGTAGTTGCTAATTGTATTACTCCACCTAATACCCAATATATAACCAATATTGATTTAAATTTTAGTGCCATAAATCCCATCATTAATGACATACCAATATTCATTGGCGCCATATTCATAGCACCTTCTCCATTATTAGGAGTTGCTTTAGTCATTAGATACGATGGCAAATAAGTAGACAATGCCGCTAATATAGGCAAAATAAAGTATGGATCTGAATCTCCCAAATTAGGAATCCATAAAAAAGACCCTTCAATGGTCATATTATAAAATACATAATATAGTGCCATTAATATTGGAAGCGGTAATAACGCAGGCAAACAACCACCCGTCATACTTACTTTCTTCTCTTTGTAAAACTTCATAAGTTCTGCATTAGCTCTCTGTGGATCATTTTTATATTTTTCTTGTATTTTCTTAATTTCTGGTTGTACTTCCTGCATTCTTCTTGTGGAATTAGCAGACTTAATATTAAATGGTAATAAACATGCCCTTATTACAATTGTCAATATTGTAATTGCTAGTACATATGATAAACCACCCGTTACACCTAATCCAATAACAAAATTATGAAGCCATTCAAATATAGCAGAAAAGAAATTTGTTATTGGAGCAAATAAAGTCATCATATTGTTAATCCCTCCTATATATAAGATTTATTTAACAGGATCGAAGCCACCTTTACTGAAAGGATTGCACCTTAAGATCCGCCAGCAAGCCAAAATTCCTCCCCTAAATACTCCATGTTTTTCAATAGCATCAATAGCATATTGAGAACAGGTAGGGATATACTTACATCTTGGTTGACTCATAGGTGATATTTTCTTTTTATAAAATTTAATTAGTCTTATCATTATTTCCTTCATTTATATGTAAGCCTGCTTTCTTTAATAAATTATTTACAGCCTTATCAACTTGATGATAATCCTTGTCTTTAAGTTTAGTCCTAGCAACAAATACGAGATCATATCCTTGTATAAGATTATTTAACTTCAATCTATAGCTTTCACAAATCAGTCTCTTACTTCTACTTCTTACTACACTATTACCAACTTTTTTACTAACAGAAATTCCTACTCTATTATATTGGTTTGCTTCTTTATCTCTGTTTCTTCTATTCTTAAGTATATATAGAACTAGAAGATCATTAGAAAATGATTTTCCCTTCCTATATACAATACGAAATTCATTGTTTTTTTTCAATCTGTAAACCATAGGTATTCCTATACTCCTTTTTTTCCTGCATTTGCAGAAAAAAGGCCACAAATTGCGGCCCTTATGCTGTTAATTTTTTTCTTCCTTTTTGTCTTCTTCTTTTAAGAACGTTTCTTCCTGATTGAGTCTTCATTCTCTTTCTAAAACCATGTTCTTTTTTTCTTTGTCTCTTTTTAGGTTGGTATGTCATGAACATTAACAATGCACCCCCTTCGACTCAAATATTTATAGCAATAACTATATTCTTAATTTTTCATTTACTAATTAATTATATATATATCCTCTATCTGTGTCAAGAACGTTGTTCTCTGTTGATAAATTAATATATTAATAAGTTTTTTGTGGATAACTTATTGAATACTAGTATTCCTATATGATATTATAATAAATAGATTGTGAATAACTTGTTTGTAAATAAAAGTTATCCACACCTGTGGACAATATTGTGAATAACTTGTTTATTTTTATTGACATTTCATATATCTTTTTTTTATTTTTACTAAATTTAGTCCATTTTATGCAGCTTTTTGGCTGTTTATAATATAATTACAATCTTTGTGGATAACTTATTATTTACTATTTAATAAATAAGATTATCAACATGTTACTAACTTTAGTTAACATTATAAACATAAATAAAGTTATCAACATCTATTGTTTCTTAGTTTGTTGATAATTAAATTTTGTGATTTTTTATGCTAAAAATTTTTTTGGAGGATAATACATGGAAACTGATCTAAATGAACTATGGCAAAAGACACTAAATATTATTAAAAGCGAGATGAGTGAAGTAAGCTTTAACACTTGGATAAAAAGTTGCGAACCAATTTCTATATCCTCAGATACTATAAAGATTAGTGTTCCCAACTCCTTCACTCAAGATATCTTAGATAAAAGATACAAAGATTTAGTTGCAAATTCAATTAAAGCTACGTGCTCAAAATTATATAATATTGAGTTTTTAATCGCCTCAGAGCTTAAGCCAGAAGAATCTATAAAAAAAGAACAACCTAAAGAAGAGAAGTCAATAATTGTTAATGATGAAATGTCTACAACATTAAATCCTAAATATACATTTGATTCTTTTGTAATAGGTAATAGTAATAGATTTGCACATGCAGCATCTTTAGCTGTAGCAGAAGCTCCAGCTAAAGCATATAATCCTTTATTTATATATGGTGGAGTTGGACTAGGAAAAACTCACTTAATGCATGCCATAGGCCATTACATACTAGAAAATAACCCAAGCGCAAAGGTTGTTTATGTTTCATCTGAAAAGTTTACTAATGAACTTATTAATTCTATAAAGGATGATAAAAATGAAGAATTCAGAAATAAGTATAGAAATGTAGATATTCTTTTAATAGATGATATTCAATTTATTGCAGGAAAAGAAAGAACACAAGAAGAGTTTTTCCATACATTTAATGAACTACATGATGCAAATAAACAAATAATTCTTTCATCAGATAGACCACCAAAAGAAATACCTACATTAGAAGATAGACTTAGATCTAGATTTGAATGGGGATTAATTGCAGATATCCAAATTCCTGATTTTGAAACTAGAATGGCAATATTAAAGAAAAAAGCTGATGTTGAGAACTTAAACGTAGAGAATGAAGTTATGGTATACATCGCAACTAAAATAAAATCAAATATAAGAGAACTTGAAGGTGCGCTAATAAGAATAGTAGCATATTCCTCTTTAACTAATAGAGAAATAACTGTAGATTTAGCATCTGAAGCACTAAAAGATATAATTTCCAAGAAACAAGGAAAAAACATAACAATCAGTTTAATACAAGATATAGTTGCAAGTTATTTTAATCTAAGAGTGGAAGAACTAAAATCTCAAAGACGAACTAGAAATGTTGCCTACCCTAGACAAATAGCCATGTATCTAAGTAGAAAACTTACAGATATGTCTTTACCAAAGATAGGCGAAGAATTTGGTGGAAGAGATCATACAACTGTAATACATGCATATGAGAAAATTTCAGATAATCTTAATAGTGATGAAAACTTACAAAAGACTATTGAAGATATAACAAAAAAATTAACTCAAAACTAATCCACAGCTGTTTATAATAAAGCTATAAGAACTTGTGGATAAATACTAAAAAACAATTTTCTAGTTAATACTGTGGATAAGAGATACTTTTTGTTACTGACTTATCCACAATATTTTTTTATAAAATTATGTTGATAATACTGCCTTTAAAGTACTTATTAACAAATTCACATTCCCTACTACTACTATTACTAAATATATTATTTATATCTATTCTAATTATAGATAATTTAAACTGTTGATAAACTAGGAGGTTATTTAATGATTTTTATATGTGAAAAACAAAAATTACAAGAAGGTATTTTAATTGCTCAAAAAGCAATTACAGGGAAATCAACAATGCCCATATTAGAAGGTATTTATATAAATGCTAGTAAAGATGGTCTAACTTTAATCGGATCTGACATGGATGTATCAATAGAAACAAAAGTAAGTGCTGATGTTATAGAAGAAGGTACTATGGTTATAGATTCAAAAATATTTGGAGAAATTATAAGAAAGCTACCAAACTCTGATGTTCGAATTGAAATTATTAAAAATGATACAGTTCAAATATCATGTCAAAAGTCAGTATTCAATGTAGTATATATGAATTATGAAGAATTCCCATCATTACCTAATATAGATGAGGAAAAGCAAATTCAAGTTCCTCAAAATATATTGAAAAATATGATTAAAAGTACATCTT
The DNA here is from genome assembly GCF_014836335.1 of Clostridium cibarium. GTDB lineage: Bacteria > Bacillota > Clostridia > Clostridiales > Clostridiaceae > Clostridium > Clostridium cibarium. Next base: position 7,394 of record NZ_JACSRA010000035.1, on the reverse strand, counting down.
TCGCTATTGCTCAAGATGAAACAAGACCTATACTACAAGGTATTTTGTTTGAATTGAAAAATAGAAAACTAAACTTAGTAGCCTTAGATGGATATAGGCTAGCGATTAAAACAGAATACTTAGATAGTGATTTTGATATTGAAGTGGTTATTCCAGGCAAAACATTAAATGAAGTTTCAAAAATATTAGAAGATATAGATTCAATTGTAAATATAACATTTACAAACAATCATATACTATTTAATCTAGAACAAACAAAGATAATTTCTAGACTTTTAGATGGAAAATATGTCAATTATAATTCGCTATTGCCTCAAGAACATAAGCTTCTAGTAGAAGTAAATAAGCAGGAATTACAAAATGGAATTGAAAGAGCGTCTTTAATGGCAAAGGAAGGAAATAGCAATTTAATTAAATTAGATGTTCAAGAAGATAACTTAGTAATAACATCTAATTCTCAATTGGGAAAGGTTAGAGAAGAAGTCGGAATAAATTTGCAAGGTGAAGGTGTTCAAATTGCATTTAATTCAAGGTACCTTTTAGATGTTCTGAAAAATATGGAAGAAGATGATGTTGTGTTGGAAATGACATCAAGTGTTACTCCTTGCGTCATTAAAGCAAAGGAAACAGATTCATATAAATATTTAGTATTACCAGTAAGATTGATTAGATAGGAGGAATGCATAAATATACAATATTTATGCAAAAGTGAATTGAAAGAGGTAAAGATTAATACAGAAATCATAAAGCTAGATGCTTTTTTAAAGTGGTGCGGAATAGCATCTATGGGAACAGAAGCTAAAATTTATATAAGTGATGAGCAAATAAAAGTTAATGGTGAAGTATGTACTCAAAGAGGAAAAAAACTAAAGATAAATGATATTGTATCCTTTGATGGCGAAGATTATAAGATTGTTTAAGTTTTAGATAATTTTATAAATATGGATGTTTATTTGCCTAATATGATATAATTATATGGGTGTATATTTATGTTTGTTAAAAAATTAATGTTAATGAGTTATAGAAACTACGATAATCTAAGTATTGAGTTTGGAAATAATGTCAATGTTTTTATGGGAGATAATGCACAAGGAAAAACAAATATTCTTGAATCAATCTATTATTGTGGTTTTGCAAAATCACATAGAACTTCAAGGGATAAAGAATTGATTAATTGGAATTCTGAAAGAGCATTTATTAGTTTAAGTGTAGGTAAGGATAGGTTAGATAAAAGAATAGATATTAATATACTCAAAGATGGAAAGAAAGCTATAACAGTAAATTCTATAAAGATCAGTAAAATCGGTGAACTTTTTGGAACATTTAATGTTGTTATGTTTTCTCCTGAAGACTTAAAGATTATTAAGGAATCTCCTGGTGGAAGAAGAAAATTTATAGATATGGAGTTGTGTCAGCTAAATAAAACTTATTATTATAATCTTGTTCAATATAATAAAGTCATTAATGAAAGAAATATTTTATTAAAGAATAAGAAGTTAAGTGAAGAAATGTTAGATGTTTACGATGAACAACTTGCAGGTTTTGGAGAATATGTAATCAGGAAAAGGTTGGATTATATAGATAAGTTAAATAAGTATAGTCAAGATATTCATAAAGAAATTACATTAGGAAAAGAAATTATCAAATTCAAATATCAATCATCTATTAAGCTTACTGATGATATAAAAAGTAATTTTAGAGAATTGTTAAATAGAAATCGAAAGAAAGATATAGATAGGGGAATTTCTACAGTAGGACCACATAGAGATGACTTTTCTATATTTATTAACGATGTTGATACGAAGAGTTATGGGTCTCAAGGACAGCAAAGAACCGCTGTCTTAACCATGAAGTTTTCATCATTAAAGATTATAAAAGAAGTTAACGGAGAATATCCAGTTTTATTATTAGATGATGTTTTATCGGAATTGGATTTTAACAGGAAGAAATATGTGTTAAGTACTATTAAAGATATTCAAACAATTATTACTTGTACAGGTATATCTGATATAAATGAGTATTTAGACTCAAGTTCTAAGGTGTTTACAGTTAGCGGTGGAAAAATCTCTATTTAAAGGAGGAATGATTCATGTTTTTACATTTAGGGGAAAATGTTACTGTTCCTATAAAGGATATTATAGGGATATTTGATTTAGAAACTACAATGTATGGTTCTGATACAAATCAATTTTTACGAATGGCTGAGGAAGATGGCTTTGTAGAGAGAATAACAGATGAAAAACCAAAGTCTTATGTTATAGCTGAAGTAAATAAAAAAAGTAAAGTTTACTTATCACCAATATCCTCAGCTACTTTAAGTAAAAGAACAGATATGGATTATAACCCATAAGTCCAATATTTAAACCTTCGTGTTTAATTATTGATAATTTTTTAGGAGGAATCTATGTTGGAACAAAATAAACAAAATTATGATGAAAGTCAGATACAGGTATTAGAAGGTCTGGAAGCGGTTAGAAAAAGACCGGGTATGTATATTGGAAGTACTAGTTCTAGAGGTCTACATCATCTAGTTTACGAAATAGTGGATAATAGTATTGATGAAGCCTTAGCAGGATTTTGCAAAAATATAAAGGTTGTTATCAATGAAGATAACTCAATACAAGTAGAAGACGATGGTAGAGGAATGCCAGTAGGAATGCATCCTAAAATGCAAAAACCAACAGTTGAGGTAATTATGACTATCCTACATGCTGGAGGAAAATTTGGCGGAGGGGGGTATAAAGTTTCTGGTGGTTTACATGGAGTTGGTGCTTCAGTAGTTAATGCATTATCAAAGAAATGTATAGTAACAGTAAAGAGAGAGGGCCATCTTTGGCAACAAGAATATGAATGCGGTAAAGTTATTAGTGACTTAAATATAGTTGGAGATACGGATGAAACAGGAACAATAGTATATTTCAAACCAGATGATGATATATTTGATGAGATTGTTTATGAATTTGAAGTCCTTTCACAAAGATTAAGGGAATTAGCTTTTTTGAATAAAGGGATAAACATTACTTTAATTGATAAGAGAGATGATAAGGAAGAAGTATTTCATTATGAAGGTGGAATAAGATCTTTTGTTAGTTACTTAAATAGGAATAAAGAAGCATTACACAAAGATCCTATTTATGTTGAAGGACTTAAAGATGGAATTTCAGTAGAGGTATCATTACAGTATAATGATGGATACAATGAAAATATTTTCTCTTTTGCAAATAATATAGATACAATTGAAGGTGGAACACATTTAGTTGGATTTAAAACAGCACTTACTAGGGTTCTTAATGATTACGCTAAAAAATTTGGACATTTAAAAGAAAATGATAAGAATCTATCTGGTGATGATATAAGAGAAGGATTGACTGCTGTAATATCTGTTAAAATAGGTGAGCCTCAATTTGAGGGGCAAACAAAAACTAAGTTAGGTAATAGTGAAGTAAGAGGAATTGTTGATTCCATAGTTGGAGAAGGCGTAGGAATATTTCTAGAAGAAAATCCAGCAGTTAGTAAAATAATAATAGATAAAGCATTAATGGCAGCTAGAGCTAGAGATGCAGCTAGAAAAGCTAGAGAATTAACAAGAAAATCTGTATTGGAACGTTCAGCATTACCTGGAAAGTTAGCTGATTGTTCATCTAAGGATCCTAGAGAATGTGAAATATACATAGTCGAAGGAGATTCTGCGGGTGGATCAGCAAAACAAGGAAGAAATAGAAAGTTCCAAGCTATACTACCACTAAGAGGTAAGATACTTAATGTTGAAAAGCAAAGATTGGATAGAATATTAAATGCAGACACTATAAGATCTATGATTACAGCCTTTGGAGCTGGAATTGGAACTGATTTCGATATTGAAAAAATAAGATATAATAGAATAATTATTATGACAGATGCCGATGTTGATGGAGCTCATATAAGAACTTTACTGTTAACATTCTTTTATAGGTATATGCGAGATTTAATAGAAGGTGGGCATGTATATATCGCACAACCTCCATTATATAAAGTAAATAAGAATAAGAAAGAAGCATATGCATATTCAGATCAGGAATTAGATAAATTACTTGAGGAATTTGGCGGAAAAGATAGTTCAACTAGCATTCAAAGATACAAAGGACTTGGAGAAATGAATGCTGAACAATTATGGGATACAACAATGGATCCAGAGAAAAGAATATTATTAAAGGCTACTGTAGAAGATGCTATGGCAGCAGATGAAATATTTACAATTCTTATGGGTGATAAAGTTGAACCAAGAAGAGAGTTTATACAACAAAATGCTAAGAAAGTAAGTAACTTAGATATTTAGTACTAATATGAGGTGAAGTACATGAATTTTAATGAAGGAAAAGTCATACCTGTAGATATTAATCAGGAAATGAAAAGATGCTATATAGACTATGCAATGAGCGTTATAGTTGGGCGTGCATTGCCTGATGTAAGAGATGGATTAAAGCCAGTTCATAGGAGAATACTATATTCACTGCAAGAATTAGGACTATATCCTGATAAGGGATATAGAAAATGTGCAAGAATAGTTGGAGATGTTCTAGGTAAGTATCATCCACATGGAGATTCTTCCGTTTATGATGCTTTAGTTAGATTGGCACAAGACTTTTCAATGAGATATATGTTAGTAGATGGGCATGGTAATTTTGGTTCTGTTGACGGAGATAGTGCAGCAGCCATGAGATATACTGAAGCTAAAATGAATAAGATTGCAGTAGAAATGCTAAGAGACATTAATAAAAATACTGTTGATTTTGTGCCTAACTTTGATGGAGAAGAAGAAGAGCCATCAGTTTTACCTTCAAGATTTCCTAATCTTTTAGTAAATGGATCTTCAGGAATAGCGGTTGGTATGGCCACAAATATTCCTCCACATAACTTGGGCGAAATTATAGATGGAACAATAATGTTAATAGATAATCCAGAAACTTCAGTTTTAGAACTTATGTCGGTAATAAAAGGACCTGATTTTCCAACTGGAGCAACTATAATGGGAAAAGCTGGGATAAGAGCTGCTTATGAAACAGGTAAAGGAAAAGTAGTTGTTAGGGCAAAAGCTGAAATTGAAGAAGAAAATTCAAGGCATAAAATTATAGTAACTGAAATACCATATCAAGTTAACAAGGCTAAACTAATAGAAAACATAGCTGATCTTGTAAAGGATAAAAAGATAGTAGGCATATCAGACTTAAGAGATGAATCAGATAGAGACGGTATGAGAATAGTTATAGAATTGAAAAGAGATGCAAATCCTAATGTTATTCTAAACTTATTATATAAACATACTAAAATGCAAGATACTTTTGGAGTAATTATGCTTGCACTTGTAGATAATCAACCACAGGTACTAAATCTTAAACAAGTTTTAAGTCATTATATTACATTCCAAAAAGAAGTTATAACAAGAAGAACAATATTTGAATTAAACAAAGCAGAGGCTAGAGCACATATACTAGAAGGGTTAAGAATTGCACTAGATAATATCGATGAAGTAATTAATATTATTAGAAATTCTAGTACATCAGAGTTAGCAAAAAATACATTAATTGAGAGGTTCTCTTTATCTGATAAGCAAGCAACTGCTATATTAGAAATGAGACTTAGGAGATTAACTGGTTTAGAAAGAGATAAGATTGAAGCTGAATATGAAGAACTTATGAAACAAATTGAGTACTTAAATTCAATACTTGCAAGTGAAGAAAAATTACTTGGAGTAATTAAAGATGAACTAGTAGAAATAAAGAATAAATACAACGATGAAAGAAGAACTCAAATCGAAAAAGTAGTTAATGAAATAGATATTGAGGATTTAATTCAAGAAGAGGAAGTAGTTATAACACTTACTAATAATGGATATATTAAGAGACTTCCTGCTGATACTTATTCTGCCCAAAGAAGAGGTGGTAAAGGAATTCAAGCTATGACTACAAAAGAAGATGACTTTGTAGAACAAGTTATGATCACTTCAACACATTCAGATGTATTATTCTTCACCAATAGGGGGAGGGTCTACAAATTAAGAGCTTATGAAATACCTGAAGCTGGTAGATCAGCAAAGGGTACTAATATTATAAATCTTTTGGCTATAGAACCTAATGAAAGGATAGAAGCTGCTTTAACTGTTAGAGATAACAATAAAGAAGGATTCTTGTTCATGGGAACAAAGCAAGGTATAGTTAAGAAAACTCCATTAGGGGAATTTAAAAATCTACGTAAGAATGGATTAATAGCAATTTTCTTAAGAGATGGTGATGAACTCTTAAAAGTTAAGATTACTCGTGGAGATGCAAATATTGTTATGGTAACTCAAAATGGGTATGCAGTTAAATTTAATGAAGCTGATGTTAGACCTATGGGAAGAACTGCATCAGGAGTTAAGGCAATTAACTTAAAAGGTGACGATGTAGCTGTATGTATGGATATAGCGGTAGATGAAGAAGAGTTATTGGTTATAAGTGAAAATGGGTTCGGTAAAAGAACTCATATAAGTGAATACAAAACTCAAAATAGAGGTGGAGTTGGTTTAATTACTTATAAAATCAGTGAAAAGACTGGAAAAGTAGTTGGAGCGACAATGTGTAAACCTGATGATGAACTTATGCTTATAAATACTAGTGGTGTCGCAATCAGGATTAATGTTAAAGATATCTCTATAACCAGTAGATCTGCTATGGGTGTCACATTGATGAGAACTAATGAAAATGAAAAAGTAGTAGCGATAACTAAGATATCAAGTAATGATGAAGAAAAATCTGATGAAGTTGTAGATACAGTAGAGAATACTGAATCAGACATGGATACTGATATCTAATAAAAGACTATAGATGTTAAAAACATCTATAGTCTTTTTAATTTCTAAATTTATTTGCCACAAGGGAGTGCTTAAAGAGTTTTAAACGATGAGTAAAGAATAAAATGAGAATTATAGAAAGTTATATATAAATATGCATGAAACATGAAGAGTATATATTTGACTTACTTGCAGAAAAACTTATTACTATATATTAAATAAAAGAGTACATTTGCCTACAAGTGATTGTAGAACAATCTCATATTATAAGAACTCTGTACCTGGTGTGTCACTATATGAAATTCAAAGAATAATATAGATAAACTAAGATATTATAGGGTAACCTTTTACAATTGGGTATGAATATATATGTTACTTATTATTCTATGGTAAGATAAGATTCGTCGCTAGGGCAACAGAGAAAGACGAGTGTAAGAGTAATTTGAAATTAATGAAAAAACTTGTTGACATTTGTTGAATAAGGTGATAAGATAAAAAAGTCGCTTGAGGGTGACAAACAAAATGGTCTTTGAAAATTGAACAGATATAAATAAGTTAAAAACCAGCAATTCTTTTAGAGTAAGTTTTT
>NZ_JACSRA010000034.1 GCF_014836335.1 Clostridium cibarium | reverse complement strand
TAATTTATTTAGCTACATTACCAAAATCTAATAGTGCATATTTAGCAATAAAAGATGCTATGAATGATTTGGAGAATGGGAACTTTGGGGATATACCAATGCACTTAAAAGATGCTCATTATAGTGGTGCGGCAAATTTAGGAGTAGAGGGGTATAAATATCCTCATGATTATCCTAATCACTATGTTAGACAAGAATACTTACCAAAGGAATTAAGGGGGAAAAAGTATTATGAATGCCAGAACAATAAATTTGAAGACAGTATAAAAAAATACTGGATAAATATAAAAAACAGTTAGATGTTATTCCTAAATGGACAACGCTTGATAAAAAGACAATATACATTAAGCGTATATAATAAAAGTAAAGTGATTTTTAAGACATTTGTATAAGTAAAGTCAAGGAAACTGATGTAAAAAGTGGGAATGGATGCGATTTATGATAAAAAGTTATTTATTGAATTTTCAATAGAAATATGTAAATTGGTTATCATAAGAAATAATTATTTTTTATGATTTTAAAGAGTAGTCAATTGCAATAAAACAAGGACTTATGAACTTTAAATAGCATAAATCCTTGTTTATAAATCAGTGAATAGTTCTTCAATAGTAACTGAGAGAGCATTTGCTATTGAAACAATTTCATATGAGTAAGGTTTATACTTTTTCTAAGTCGTCTAACATTTTCACCAAAAATATTTCTTTTATCCATAATAACATTCCTATCATGATTTTATGTATTAATTGTAATAAAATGTACAAAATATAATGTGTAGTAAGTACACAAAATGAAATTTTCTTATTAGGAGTGGTAGTTATGGAAATCTTAAAACCATCTGTAAAAGATATATCATTATATAAAGAAATAGCAAAAAATCTAGTTAATCCACTTGAAGTTCCAAGAGAAGCCATCAGTAATTGCATTGATGCTGAAGCAAAAAATATAAATATAGATTTATATAGAAATGAAATAGGGGTATTTTGTATTAGATTTAGGGATGATGGTTGTGGCATGAATAAATGTGAAATAGAGAGCTTTTTTAATTTGGGTGATTCAAGGAAAGATGAAAGAAATATTGGAGAAAAGGGATTGGGAACTAAAATGTTTTTTAAAAGTGAAAATATTAAAGTCATTACTCAAGTAAATAATGATAAACGATTAGTTGCAATTATGAAAAAACCATGGGAGTTTCTTGCTCATGATGAAATACCAGTTTATACATTAGAAAACATTAAGCCAGTTATAGGAGAAAATGGTACAACTATAATAATTGAAGGATATTTAGTAGATAATCCTGAAAGATATTATAATTTCCATACATTGAAGGACTATATATTATGGTATACAGCAGGGGGGAGTTTTAAGAATGTTTTTGCAACATATCCTGAATTAAATAGATATGTGAAGAACATGCAAGTTGCACCTAGGATTTTTATTAATGATAAGGTTCTAGATAAAAGTGGTGAAATAGCAGGTACCCATCAATTCTTTCCTCCACAAGAAAATCCCCAAATTGACTCCAACGAAAAAATTTATAAGAGATCAGTTAATTATTGTAGGCATTTCGGGCCATATCATAGAAGTACTAATATCAATGGAGAATATGTTTCATTTCAATTGTATGGAACTGTATCAGGAGTAAATTGTAGAAAAGCTATTTGTAAATTGAGACCTTATGAAAGGTTAAAAGGGAGATTCGGTATTTACTTGGCAAAAGATTTTATAGCATTTTGTAAAAAATCAAGTTTAATAACAGATCCTAACTATCATCATTTTCATATTTTGATAAATTCACAAAATTTTGAACTAACAGCTGATAGAAATAATTTAAGCAACGAGGATGATCCAAAAGTTAAATGGATTTTTTCTAATGTGAAAAAAATAATATCAGATGATATACTTCCAAATACTCAGAATACTTATTTCAAAATGAGAAAAGAGGAGGAAAGTCAGTTTTTTATAAAAGAAAAAAGTAAGAACTTAAATAAAAGACTTGAAGAATTTACCAATTTGCAAGAGTTAGATATTGAGGATGTATCAGTTAAACGAATACCAGATAATGAATCACAAGTTGTATTGCTATTAGCAAGCTTGCTTAGTAATAGTAATACCAAAAAATATATTAGTTATATTAATTCTATTGCACATTATTCCATACAATCAACAACTGATTTAATATGTTTAGATAATAAAGGTGATATATTACTAGTAGAAGTAGAATTTTTATTGAGTAATATATTTAAACATGAGCATCCATATAAGACTTTCGATTGTATTGTATGTTGGAAAGTAGATATAGAGATAAATGAAAGAAGGACCCTAGTTGATGGTGTGAATTTAAAGGTATGTCATGAATCAGGAGAATGGTTATTAAAGTATGGAGCTGAAAAAGTAATACCAATTATTGAATTAGAAACTGTAATTAATAGTTTTAATAATAACAATCAAAATAAAAATGAAATAGTAAATTAAATAATTATAGACGATTATTGTTTTATAGGTATACTTATAGCAATATTTCACAATTACTAGTTGAATGTTCACCTAGTAATTTTTTTGTATTTTAAATACCACCTGCTACGCGGGTGGTTCTAAAGAGCTTTCAGCGGTGAGTAGAAAATAAAAAAAACTCCATTGTAAAGTTATAGTAGGTTTGCCGACCAATACTATAAAACAAGGAGGTGTGTCCGTAATGGACAATAGTAGTTTAGCACATAGTAAATGGAATTATAAATATCACATAGTTTTCACGCCAAAGTATAGGAGACAAATAATATATGGAAAGATAAAAGCGGATATTGGAAGAATTTTAAGAGAACTGTGTGAGTATAAAAAAGTAGAAATCATCGAAGCGAATGCATGCAAAGATCATATACATATGGTGGTTAGTATACCACCAAAATTAAGTGTGGCACAGTTTATGGGATACTTGAAAGGAAAAAGTTCACTGATGATTTTTGATAGACATGCAAATTTAAAGTATAAGTATGGCAATAGGCAATTCTGGTGTAAGGGATACTATGTTGATACTGTGGGGAGAAACAAAAAGGTTATAGAAGAATATATAAAGAATCAAATACAAGAAGATATAGCATATGAACAATTGAGTTTATAGGAATATATTGCCCCGTTTACGGGTGAGCCGGTAAACGGAAACAAAAAATAGAGCACCTTTTAGGTGCAAGTTTGTAAAGGTATGCGGTTGGCAAACCGTTCAACGTGCGAGTAACACAGCCAGTAATAAAGCCTTACAGGCGCAGAGCAAACCACCCGTTTTACGGGTGGTCCTGATTATATTAAAATAATTTTTTGTTTAAGCTTTTATTCAGTATAAGTCATTTTAGTAGAAATGAAAATAGTATGCTTTAACCTGAATGATGTGGTTATAGTTTTTTATGGAATATGTAGTCAGAAATAGGTAAATAATAAATATATTATGGCCTCGTGGAGGAAATAGAATGGAGAACAATATCATTTTGTTATTGAAAGATAGGATATCAAAAATTAAGGAGGTGGGAAATAAGCTATTAAGTGAACAAGATGTTCAAAATATAATCTATTCTGTATTAAAAGCTAAAGCTATTTTAGTGCATATAAAGCATTTGAGTTAAATCTAGCCCATATACCTATGGAAGCAATAAAAATTTTGGATAAAGATACTGATAATATTCTTAACCAAATACCACATCCTAAAATGTATTCTAAATTTGATGTAGTTGGTTTAGTTGTGGGCTCAGTTCAGATGGGAAAGACGACCAATATGTATGGTGTAATAAATAAGGCTTTAGATATTCGGTGTTTGTCAAGAGAGTTGTCGTATAAATTTATAAAATCTATACCGATTACTCTTTTTTGATTTTTGTTGAATTTTTTTCTATAATATTGAAGTGAATGTTAACACAAACCTAATTTGGACCTATAAAAATTAAAAAATCAGATTATTTTTAGATTATCTTTAAACTCATCAGTTGGATTAAGTGCTACCATTTCAGGTGGTGTCCAATTTCGGATATCCTTATTAAATCTTGCTGGATTCAACTTTCTAGCTGCTTCATATACCTTTATTCTATTCTCTAATATCTTTTCTGTTTCACCATTGTGTCTACTATTAGGTGTCATAAATTTAATTCCACTGTGGTAATGTTCATTATTATACCAATTAACAAAGGTAGAAACCCACTCTCTAGCTTCTTCTATTGATGTAAATCCATCCTTTGGATATCCCGGTCTATATTTCATAGTTTTAAATTGTGCCTCTGAAAATGGATTATCATTGCTTACTCTTGGTCTAGAGTATGAAGATATTACCCTAAAACCTCCAATTTAGCTTTAAGAGTATATAATTTCATAGGCGCACCATTATCAGAATGAAAGACTAATGGGCTTGAGTTATTTTTAAGTTTAAATTTTTCCTACAGCATAGCTCTTTCTACTAATTCTGATGCAAGTTCTCTATTTTTTCATTTCATATTTCCCACGAAACTATTTTCCTACTATAAATATCAATAATCATATATAACTTATAATAAAATCCTCTCGTATAGGTATTTAGCCACGTTATATCCCATGTCCAAACTTGATTAGGCCCATCAGCGATGAAAGTAGTTGGTAGATTAGCTCTTTCAGGCGGTTTAGTATGTCGTCTATGATTTTGTATATTTTTAACTCTCAATATCCTATAAAATGTTGATTCAGATGCAATATAAATTCCTCTATCAGCTAGTTTAGGAACTATTTGTAATGGTAGTAAATCAGCAAATTCTTGTCTATTTACTGTATTTAAAACATTTTGATCTTCTTCTTTAGAAAGCTTATTTTTAGGTTCTAGTCTTATACATGATTTTCTTTTATCTTCTTCTACCGAACCGTGTTTACACCATCTTTCAAAAGTTCTTTTACTTATACCCACAACATCACAGGATGGTATTAACCTAGCTCCATTTTCATTAGCTTCTTTTATCAGTTTTAGAATAATAATGCGATTTTCTATGCTGATTAATCTTCATCGTTTTCCTCGAAAATCGCATCTAACTTTTTTCTAAGAACTAATAATGCTGCTGTTTCAGCTAAAGCTTTTTTTTCTAAGATCTTTTTCAAGTTCTTTTGTCTTTTTCTTTTCCTCTTTTAATTCATTTTCTAAAACTTCACTATTGATTCTAGCTACGTTATTTGCTGCTATGCAGCTAGAACGCTATCCTTTAACTTCTTCAACATATAGTCCATTTTCTCTACATTATTTTGAAAGATCGCTTTCTGACAAAGTATATGTCTACATAACTATTAAAAACTTTTCTGTTGATGACATATTCTTTTTAGATTTTGCAGTATTTCTACTTGAAAATATGGTTGCCTTAGTTCTCCAAGTAGCTAATGTAGATTTGCTTATACCAGTTTCAAATGATAATTTTGATGGCGATATATTTTCAGGTGGTAGCATTCTTGCTATTAAACTTTCTTTTTCTTCTTTTGTATATCTTCTATTTTTACTATTATCTCTCCTTATTGTATCTCTTACGAGAATAGCATTAATTACGCTCTACGACAACTATCTTACCACCCAGGGAAGGAGACTTTCACGTACGGTTCTGTGAGAAGTTTGAGGTGAAACTCCTCCTGCTTGATTATATACATTATAGTATATTTTCTGAAAACAACTTTGGTGCAAAATTTAAATATATTAATAAATGCATAAAATATTTACAACAATATGGAACTGAGTAAAAAAAATATATAACTGAAAACGAAAATAGTAAAAAAAAAAAAAAGATGTTTTAAAAAAAAACATATGCACAGCAAAAAGTAACATAAAATTTAACTTAATAGGTGTAATATATATATTAGTCAAATAAATACAATATTGGGTTAAGTAAGTAAAAATATAGATAGATTTATCAAATAAAAATAATAAAATTGTACTAATTAAATTTAACTCTATAGAAATTAACAACTTTAATTATTAAAAAAATATAAAGCTACTATATTTACGTCTCTTTCATAGTTAGTGAAATGATTACTAACTAGATTCTACTATTATGATGTTAACTATATTACATTGATAACGATTGTAATTTTTGAAAATGTTATGTAAATATATATTGTTACTACATTATATATATATTTGAGTAAGTGATTTTTTACATTCGCCAATATAAACTAAGGTAAAATGAATTTTACAAAGTTATGTTGATATTTTTGATTAGACTACTTGACTTAAACTAATTTGGTTTATCCGAATAGCAATAAGGATGCTTTATATTAGACTTGTTCATTATGCGTTAATCTTTTTATGGTGGTAATTAAGTTTTACAAAACCATTGGTTTCCAAAGATTGAGAGGAACGCAGTATTCATATAACTTAATAGATTTAAAATAGAATTTAGGAGGAAAAGCTATGAAAATTAGAGTTGGAATTATTGGGGTGGGAAACTGTGCTAGTTCATTAATTCAGGGAATTACTTATTATGGATTTAACAAAGGTAAAGAAGCTGTTGGGTTAATGCATATGGAGATAGGAGGATTTAAAGCTTCAGACATTGAAGTAGTACTAGCTTTTGATATTGATAAAAGAAAGGTTGGAAGAGATATAAGTGAAGCCATATACCAGAAGCCAAACTGCACAAAGAGAATAGTGGATCATATTGAAAATAGTGGGGTAACTGTAAAAATGGGAAAAATACTAGATGGGGTTGCAAGTCATATGGAAGATTACAGTAAAGATATTTCATTTGATTTAAGCAATGAAAAACAGCCTACAAAAGAAGAAATAGTTATGTATATTAAAGAATCAAAAGCTGAAATGTTAATTAACTATTTACCAGTTGGTTCAGAGAATGCAGCAAAGTTTTATGCTGAATGCGCATTAGAGGCTGGCGTAGGATATATCAACAATATGCCCGTATTTATTGCAAGTAATCAAGAATGGGCAAATAAATTTAAGGAAAAAAATCTCCCTATAATTGGTGATGATATAAAATCACAAGTAGGAGCAACAATAGTACATAGAACGTTAGTTAATTTGTTTAGAGAAAGAGGAGTGGAAATTGATAGATCATATCAATTAAATGTAGGTGGGAATACAGATTTTTTAAATATGCTGGATCGTAAAAGATTAGCTTCTAAAAAAATTTCAAAGACAGATGCAGTGCAGTCAGTAGGACACTTGAAGGAATCTGATGTAAATCTTCATGTTGGACCAAGTGATTTCGTGCCATGGTTAAAGGATAATAAGGTTTGTTTTATTAGAATAGAAGGCAGAGAATTTGGAGATATTCCTATAGAATTGGAGTTAAGACTAAGTGTTGAAGATTCACCTAATTCAGCTGGAGTTGTTATAGATGCTATTAGATGCTGTAAATTAGCATTAGATAATAATGTTGGAGGAGTATTAGTTGGACCTTCTTCATATTTCTGTAAGCATCCAATTGAACAATTTGAAGATTCTGTAGCATTAAAAAATGTTCAATGCTTTATTAAAAAATATCAATAGAATGAGTAGAATTGAATGCTATCTCAAGTATAGTATTCGATTTTATTTATGTATTCTAAGAGACAAAGAAAGGGTGATAAAATGGCAGATAGAAGTTATGGAACATTAGTTCATCCAAGTTGTTTTCGTACCAAATATGGTATTGGAGATTTTGGAGCAGAAGCTTATAAATTTGTTGATTTTCTTAAGAAAAGCAAACAAAGATATTGGCAGATACTCCCTATAGAGCCTTGTGATAATGAAAACTCACCGTACAAGTGTCACTCTGCCTTTGCAGGGAATGAATTGCTAATAAGTATTGACCTATTGGTGAGGGATGGGCTAATTAATAATTCTGATATAAAATTTGATGAGTATTTAAACAAAGAAAGAGTAGATTACGAAAAATGTCGTAAATTAAAATATAAATATTATAGAATTGCTTATGATAATTTTAAAAAATATAGCATTCAAAAGGATGAATATGAGAAATTTTGTAATGAGGAAGAAGAATGGTTAAAAGATTATTCTTTATACATTGCGTTAAGTAATTATTTTAAAAAGAGTAGCTGGGTAAATTGGGAAATGTCAATAGTTAATAGAAATCATGAAGCAATAAGTTATTATGAAAA
Source organism: Clostridium cibarium (assembly GCF_014836335.1). GTDB lineage: Bacteria > Bacillota > Clostridia > Clostridiales > Clostridiaceae > Clostridium > Clostridium cibarium. The sequence goes on along the minus strand of NZ_JACSRA010000034.1, from coordinate 35,421 downwards.
TTTACTTGTTAAAGAAATAGAGTTTCAAAAATTTCTTCAGTATATTTTTTTAAAACAATGGTTGAGCCTAAAGAAATATGCAAATGAAAATGGGATAAAAATTATAGGTGATTTAGCTATGTATGTTTCCCACAACAGTTGCGATGTGTGGGTGAATAAGGACTTATTTAAATTAGATAATAATAATAAACCTGTTGAAGTATCAGGTTTCCCTGCTGATCCTTTTTTTGGAGATGATCAAGTATGGGGGCATCCAGTATACGATTGGGATAGGATGAAAGAAGAAGATTTTAATTGGTGGATGAAAAGAATAAACAATTTATTAAAAAAGATTGATGTAATAAGGTTTGATCATTTTAGAGGATTCGAATCTTATTGGGTTATTCCTATTATAGATGGGGGCGTTGGGAAAGGTTATTGGAAGAAAGGACCATCTTACGATTTCTTTAATGCTGTGATAAATAAGTTTGGAAAAATCCCTATAATAGTGGAGGACTTGGGATATACAAATGAAGAAATAGTTAAACTTAAAGATTTTTATTCTTTTATGGGTATAAAGGTTTTACAATATGGTGTAGAGTATTATGAAAAATATGATACTATGTACAACACTGTAACTTATTTAGGGACTCATGACAATGATCCAATACTCGGATGGTATAAGTCATTATGCTTAAATGAACAATTGAAAATTAAGAAGTTAGTAGATATAAGTTGTAATGATAAAAGTTCTATATCTTGGGGATTTATAAGTTATGCAATGAAGTCAATATCAAAAATTGTGATCATTCCTGTTCAAGATATATTAAGCCTTGGACGTGAAGGTCGAATGAATACTCCAGGTACATTGGGAGGTAATTGGGAATGGACATTTGATGTTGGAGAATTAAATAGCACAATAATAAATAAAATTAGTAAAATTGCTATGCTATATGAAAGAAATACTTAAAGTTAATAAAGTGAAATCCAATTAATTAGTTATTAATATATTAATAGGTTTGAATATAATAGATTTTTTGAAATGTATGTATAGATAAAAGAAGTAAAAAAATTAGGATTATTACTAAAAGTGATGCATGACAAAGACAAACCATTCTTATGAAGATAATAAAATGAAAAATCATAGTTAGTGGTTATGGATCGCTTAAATAGTTAAAGTAATCATATATATAATCACTTTCATTAAAGGAGAAGCAAAAGATACTATTAAATTTCAGGTTTATTGTTCTTAATTTATACTTAATATATAAAGGACAGCAAAGAGAATTAACTTTATTATGTTGATATTGAGGAGGTGTGCCTCGTGGGAAAAAGAGAGTTAAAACAAATACAGCCTTTTGACGATATTTTTTATAGACACTGTTATTATAATCCGTTATTAACTGCACTAAGATATTATGGTAAGGATGTAACTCCTTTCATTGTAAATGATGTAAATGTATATAAAATAAAAAAGAAAAATGAATCTAAATGTAATGTTCAGTTTTATAGTAGATATGTAGGTGTTAAAAAAGATGATGAAATATTAAGTGAACTTGGTATAGAAGTAAAGAATCATTTATATACAACTGATATCATTACAACAATTATACAATCTATCAATGAAGATATTCCATTAATTATTTATGCGGATGCATATTATTGTAAGCATTATGAGTTGTTCTACAAAAATAGTCATCATAAGCACTTTATGCTTGTATTTGGGTATGACGAAGAATTAAATATTTTTAAGATTGTAGATGTTAATAACGAACACATATCAGTTAAAAATATTAAATTTGAAACATTAAAAACTGCTTATGAAGGATACTATAAATTTTTACAAATGAAGAGTGATGATGTTAATTATTCACAGGTCATTCTTAAGGAGAACTGTAGCAATAAATTAAATCATAATTACATTTCTGTGTTTAGAAGTAATATGTTGAAGAATAAAGAGTTAATGTTGAATAATACAGAAGTTTTGAAGCATATTAATAGTAATTTAAATGAGATATTAGCTGAAGAGAGTGGAATTGATAAAAATATTAATGAGTTATTAGAGTCATTTTTCTTTATTATTGTGATAAAGAAAACTGAAAAATATAGAATACAGAAATTGTTTGGAGATGAATTCTTTTTAGTTGATCCCTTAGATAAAATAATAAAAGAGTGGGAAAAAATAAAAATTAAAATAATTAAGTATAATTCTATAAGAAATATAAAAGTTAAAACAATGTTTAATCATATTAACAAAATATATGTGCTAGAAAGTTATTACAACAAGGAATTATTTAATTATATTGAAAAAATTAAATAATGAGATTTTTATTGTGGGAAGGTACTATAGTATGTTTTTTATAGACTGTGATGATGTTGCTAAAAATATTATAAAAGAACTTAATGAATATTTCAACAATCTTATCAGATGTTTGGAAATATATCTTAGAAGAGTATGTTGAAAAAATTATGATTTTATCTGATTCTTGATAAAAAAATATAATTGCAATAATTGTTGGAATTATAACTGCTTAATCAGTAGTTATTTCTAAGATATCTCAAGAATTAAAAGATAGTTATTACTTAGGATTAGAAGAAAGCAAGATAAAGAGATTATAAAGATTTTTAAGCAATAAAGCTATTAATATATAAATTTAAAGAAAAATCAATTTATATAACATATTTAATCATACAACAATAGATGGTAGATTTGTAATACTTCAATTTTTCTTGAAGGTAGGTAAAATAACTATTCCTATTTGGTTTAAATTATTGAGATATAAATAAAATGGAAATAAGGAGTTTATACATGTTAAGGAAGGGCTTAGATTCTTGCATAAAATACTAATTCCATATAAATAAAATCATGAAATTAGAAGATATCACTCTAAGAAAGTGTGCTACAAGAACTTTTTTATAATATTAGATTAATAACTCAAGAATATATTTGAATATGGCAGTATGTATAGCTCAAGATGCTGATGATATATGGTTTATAGCTAATAATCTTTCCAACGCTTATGTAATAAGGGAATAAAAAAAGATTTGATATTGGAGAAATGCTTAGAGATTTCAAAAGCAGTGGCTTCAATTTGGAAAGTACTTAGAGTAAGGATGTTCATTATTCTAAAATGGTATATTTTTGTGCTTGTATAGCATATTCCTATATAATTTCACCTGGTGTTTCATGTATTAAAGATAAGAAAAATAAATTATTAGGTGCCACTAAGAATATTAAGGGTAAAAAAGTTAGAATTTATAGTTTATTTACTACAGGAGTTAACTGGTTTAAAAGATCTTATTATTCATGTAGAAAAAATATTATTTAAATACTTGCTTTACAATATATCAATCAGGGATGATATGACTAGAAGGTCTGACAAATCTGATATAGTCAAAATATAACTCTGCACTTACTTATTTATCCTTAGTTTCGATAAGTTCATATATTTTAAAGGGGATTCTATAATAATTTTGTTTTAAACCATAATGGAATTTATTTGATAAATTGACAATAACTGTCCGTAAGTCAGGATTAAAAACATTTCTTAAAAATGTCTAATAAAGAATGATTTATTATATGAAGATTTGGAGGATGCTGATTGGATGTAATAGTTAGTGATAATAATATAGGAGATTAGTGATATATGAAAAAATATAAATTAGATTTAGATGTTCATATATATATATATATATATTCCATGTTTTTAGGCATAGTTAATGAAAGGTTAAAACAAGAAGGGGGTGATTATGTTCTTGGTTTACCATAGAATTGATTGGTATCCATAATATAAGTGAAGTTTTAATAACTGGACAAACAGATGCTAAAATACAATATATCGAAAAGCTAGGGGTTGAAATGTATAAAGCTATTAGTTGACTAATAAACAAGCAGAGATCTTACAGGAGGGACGGGGATAATTAACAAAAATATTATAAATGATGATATAACAATTAACTAAGAAACTTATATTAATTAAAGATAAAGAAATTCAATTATATAAGAAAATATTGATAAATATATAAAGAAAGTTGATGAATTTAATGAATTACATTTTTACGTTCTTAGTAGAATTTTTTACAATGATTTTAATAACACCTGTACTAAGAAAAATTGCAATAGTGAATAATTATGTAGAGAAGCCAAAAGAAAACATTAAGAGAAAGATTCATAAGCAATGAAAATCTTATATGGCGTCTATTGGAATAATGGAAACATTCCGGGGGGATATTTCTTGACAAATAGAATTTTTGATACGAAAATCGTATATATTTTTCTAGGTTCAATTTGTATTTTCATAATTGGAATGATAGATGATTGGATAAGGATTAAAGACGGGGATCTGAAAGCGCTTCCTAAAATGATTTTCAAAGTTATAGCATGTATAATTGCATATACAGGTGGAGTGAGATTTGAAGGGTTTGCAAGTTTAACAGATAATACATATATTACATTGCCCAATATATTACAACTTATTTTAACAGTTGTTTGGTTATTTGGAGTAACTTCAGTTATTAATTTTACTGATGGCATGGATGGACTAGCTGGTGGAATTTCATGTATTTCTGTGTTTACATTATTTATAATTGCATTGGAAATGAATAATAGTCAGGGAGCTTTAATGAGTATTCTTTTAGTTGGGATTTGTCTTGGTTATCTAATATACAATAAGTTTCCATCAAAGGTTCTTATGGGTTATGCTGGTACAACTTTTATTGGTTTTATATTAGGTGTTATTTCATTAGATGGTGCATCTAAGCAGGCAGCAATCATTTCAATATTTGCGCCAATTTTTGCATTGGTATTACCGACTTTTGACAATATATATGTTGTTTATAGACGAATAAAATTACGGAAGCCCATTTATGCTGGTAATCCAACACAAATACACTATAGGCTAGTTGCAAAAGGGTTAACTCAAAACAGACTGTGTATAGACTTTATTTAGTAAGTATATTATTTAATGTAATTGCCATTGTACTATTTAAGTTAGAACACTAGAGTATTTTATTATATTAAAAATCGATTTTAAAATTATTCAAAATGTTTTTTATAATTTAACAAGGAGATGATGATTTGAATATTATTGATTGCATCAATAAAAAGAAAAATAGTGAAGAAATGAGCAATGAAGAAATATCATATGTTGTTCAGAAATATACCCTTGGTGAAATTCCAGATTATCAATTTGCAGCTTGGTTAATGGCAGTATATTTTAATGGAATGAGTACTAGGGAGATAACGCAACTCACATATGAAATGGCACAATCAGGAGAAAGATTTGATCTAAGCACAATTAATGGTATAACAGTAGATAAACATAGTACTGGTGGAGTGGGGGATAAAACATCATTAGTAGTATGTCCTATAATTGCTTCACTTGGACTAAATGTTATCAAAATATCTGGTAAAGCTTTAGATTATTGTGGTGGAACAATTGATAAATTGAAATCAATAAAAGAAATGAAAGTTACAATTCCTAGTGCAGCAGTAATTGATCAGATTAAAGAGTGTGGTATTTCAATTATAAGTCAATCAGAAAGTTTAGTTCCTGCAGATAAAAAAATCTATGAATTAAGAGATCTTACAGCAACTGTTAATTCTATTCCGTTAATAGCTAGTTCTATAATGAGTAAAAAAATTGCAACAGGTGCTGATATTATCATTTTAGATGTAAAAGTTGGCAGTGGTGCTTTTATGAAGACAATAGATGATGCAGTATTATTGGCACAAACTATGGTTAGTATCGGAGAAGGTTTAGGAAAAAAAACAATTGCAGTTGTTAGTAATATGAATACTCCATTAGGAAAGAATATAGGAAATATATTAGAAATAGGAGAAGTCATTGAAACATTAAAGGGAAATGGACCATCAGATTTAGTAGAATTATGTTCCTTATTTGGAGCAATTATAGCATTTATTAATAAAAGAGCTATATCTATAGAAGAAGGTAAATTACTCATAAAGGAAAAGATTCAAAAAGGTGAAGTTTTAGAAAAATTTAATGAATTTATCAAAAGACAAGGAGGAAATTTAGATTTATTACAACATGATTTGGAATTACTTAAGACTTCAAGAAGGGTTAAGATTTACAGTAACGAAGAGGGGTATATTAATAAAATTGATAGTTTCAAAATTGGTAATGCGTCAATGTTATTGGCTGGTAGAAGAAACTTAAAAGAAAGTCAAATAAATTACTCAACAGGAATTTTATTAAATAAAAAAGAGGGTGATTTTGTAAATAAGGGAGAACTTATATTAGAACTTGTGACTGACGATACAGAATCAGAAGAATTTAGAGAGGCTTATCAGTTAGCTCATGAGGCTACAGTAATAGAAAAAAATAGAAAAGTAACAGATGAATTAATAAAAGCTATTGTAATAAAAGAAAAGGTTTTTTTTAACTTAAAAGATTTTAATAATTTAGAATCATATCTTTATTAATAAATGTCATTAAATCTTAAATTAACATTTTGATAAAAATAAGTGGAGGAATATAGAGTAATGGATAGAATTGGAGATTTGCAATTAGGAAATGGTGTAACAAGGTTAGTAACACATGTAGGTGTAACATATGAAAAGAGTTCACCAGAAGAAGAATTAAAGAAAGCGATAACTGCAGTCGATGCTGGTACAGATATTATTGCTGACGCAAGTATAGGTGTTAATGCAAAGAGAAATTTAAAGTTGTTATGTGATAATTTAAATGTGCCAGTCACAGCATTGCCTGGGTATATTATTTGTACAAACACAGGTTTAAATGAGATGCCAAATAATATAAGTAAGAATGAAATTTTAGAAACCACTGAAGAAATATTATCTTATGGGGCGAAAAGTATTACAATTCATGCTCCAATTAGAAAAAGGCATATAGAATTACTTGAAAATAGTCAAAGAAGTTTTCCATTTACAAGTCGAATGGGAAATTACATAAGAAAATATATAAAAAGTACAGGTAAAGATAATCCGTTTTATATATATTTCCCTGAAATAGTAGGACTAGCAAAAAAATACGATGCTGCTATAAGTATTGGACTAAGTATGAGAAGTCCAAGTATCACCAATGATGGTGGATTTGATAAATTATATAAAACTGAAATTGCTGATGCTGCTGATTTAGTGGATATTTGTCACAAAAGTGGTGTAACTGTAGCGATAGAAAATGGAGGCCATATTGCACTTAATAGATTAGAGGAGTGGTTTAACTATACAAAAAATGTTTGCAAAAATGCACCTCTAAGAGTACTGTCTGTAGCAACAGATAGGGGGATGGGACATGATAATATTACTGGAGCAATTACAGCAGCTTTTATGGCTAAATTGGGAGTGGAAATGATTTGCACAATTACAAGGGCAGAACATATAAGTCAACCAACTATTGAAGATATTTACGAATCTGTTATTAATACAAGAATTGCATTATCAATTGTAAATCCTGATTGGGTAATGGAGGAGAAGGTTGCAGAGGCACGTGCTAAAGGTGGATGTCATCTGCCAAATGTTATAAGAAATGTAATTGATCCAAAAGGAGCAGCTCTAGAATTGGAAAGAAGAACTGGGAAAGGCTTAGTAGAATTAGAAGATGTATCTAGTGAATGTACAATGTGTGGATTAAGCTGCCCACTAAAATAAAAGCTAAAGGGGAAATGTAAATGGTTAATAAACTAGAAATAGAAACTTATTTAAAATCACTTTTAAAGGATTATGAAGATGAAGATGGAGTAATAAGGGCTGAATACATGGATTCATTTGAATTTGTACAAATAATGCTAACAATAGAAGATTATTTTGATATTGAATTTGATGACAAGTTGTTGGATATGGAGATTTTTGAAAATGTAGATTATGTAATAAGTTGTATATATGAAATGATTAATTGTAAGGAAAATTCACATGAATGTGTATAATTATCAATTATTAAAGAATAGAAAAAAGCTTATTGAACTATTATCATATGCACGCTCAAATGTTCCAGCTTATAGAAAAATAAAAAGGGATGTTTCATATTATATTTCTAGTTATGAAGCATGGTGTGAACTTCCCATTATTAAAAAAGATGATATTAAATTAAATTGGGATAATTTTATCAAGAATAAAGATATATTGGATAATCCTAATGCTATATTGCAACATACGAGTGGAAGTTCTGGAGAACCATTAAGGATTATTAAAAATCGACAGGAAGAGCTTAGATTGACTAAAAAAATGTGGAAAACAAGAAAGATGTTCCACAAGGATATTATGAAGTGGAAATTACTATACTTTTATAGAAACCTGGAGTCCAATAAGTTAAATGCACTAAGGATAGGAGACAATAATGATTATCTTGACCTATCAGAGAAAAGCTTTGAAAAATATATTAATGAGATTTTAGAATTTGATCCTGATTGGATTATTGGGGCACCTATTGCTGTCAATAAATTTGCTAATTTTTGTGGCGATAGAAATATAGTTCTTTCTAATATTAAGATGGTAGAATTATATGGAGAGCAGATATTACCATACCAAAAAAATAATATTGCTACTAAGATATGTAACAATATTATTAATCACTACGGGTCAAGAGAGACAGGTATTATTTCTTATCAATGTTTTAATGAATATATGCATGCATGGGATGATGAACTGTTTTTTGAATTATTTGAGTCTGGTAAACCCACTATGAGTGATGGTCTGGGAGAATTAGTAGTAACTGTTTTATCTAATAAGGAAATGCCTTTAATTAGATATGTTTTAGGTGATTACGTTAAAATGAAGTATCATCAAAAACAGTGTAGTTGTGGTAATAAATCGTTAATAACAATAGAACCTATAGGTGGGAGAATTTCTGATTTAGTATATACATCAAAGAAAATAGTTAGTAGTGGCATTTTCGATACAATATTTTCTAGGTTTATTTTAAAGTACCCAGGGTTAATTAAAGAATTTCAGGTTATTCAAAAAGATAGAGGGATATTTGATATAAAAATTGTACAAGAAAATAAAATTGATTCTATTGCACTGAAAGAAATACAAAACACATTGAATGAATATTTAGATGAACCACAAATTAACTTTGAATATGTGGATAGCATTAAAAGCATGAATTCGGGTAAAACAAAAAGTTTTATTTCATTGAAAAAATGATAAATTAGTAAATATAAGATCTAAAAGGATGGCGGTATAAGTGAAAAAATTATTATCAAAAACGGATTATTATGAATTAGATTATAAACATGTATGGCATCCATGGAAGAAGAATATTAAACTTGGAGAAAATAACATATTTGTTTCAGGAAATGCTTGCTATGTAACAAGTATAGATAATAAACGTTATTTGGATGCTACAAGTGCAGCTTTGAATGCAAGTTGCGGATATAATCATTCTAAGATTATTAATGGAATAACTAAACAGATGTCTACACTTATGAATTTTGACTTGAGTAGATATTCTACAATTCCTCCAATAGAACTTGCAAAAGAAATATCTGATTTACTACCAGAAAAATTAACTCGCACATTTTATTGTACGAGTGGATCTGAAGCTACAGAAGCTGCTGTTAAAATGGCGCAAATGTATTTCGAATTAACAGGCAAAAAAAATAAAAAACAAGTTATATCGTTAGAACTAGGATATCATGGTTCTACAATTGGTGCAATCAGTATTTCTCACTCAGAATACGTTCAGGCAAATAATGTATATTTAACATCTGTGTATCATAGTATTCCAGCACCTAGATGCTCTAAATGTCAAAAATTTATTGAGCATAATGATTGTGAGATGCCTAATGCATTATTATTAGAAGATAAAATTAGAGAATTAGGTGCAGATAATGTAGCTGCTTTTATTATGGAACCGATATTAGGGATAGGTGGATATATTATTCCGCCATACGATTATATTCAAAAAGTTTCAGAAATTTGTAAAGAATACAATGTTCTGTTTATATTAGATGAAACTATGACTAGCTTCGGGAGAACTGGTAAAATGTTTGCTTTTGAACATTTCGGTGTTGTTCCAGATATCTTAGTATGTGGTAAAGGGATTAGTGGTGGTTATTTTCCACTTTCTACAATTACAACATCTGAAGAAATTTATTGTTCATTTAAAAATGATAGATATTTAGGTGGATTTAGACATGGGCATACAAATTCAGGTCATGCATCAGGTATTGCTGCAGCAATAGCAACTTTGGAGGTTATTGAAAGTGAAAATTTAGTTGATAACTCAAGGAAAATTGGTGAACTATTATTATTTCATTTAAAACCACTTGAAGATACGTATAAATTCATAAACAATATAAGAGGATTAGGTCTTATGGTGGCAATTGATTTTAAAAGTGAACAGCTCTGTTATGAAGCATGTATGAGTTGTTTTGATAAGGGATTAATTGTGAGACAAGCTAATCAAGCCCTTGCTTTATTGCCGCCATTAATAATATGTGAAGAAGAGGCACAAAAAATTATAAAAATCATTAAATCAGTTTTAAGTGATATGCAGAAAAAAATGAGGTGAAAAAATGGATTTAGTGCACTATACCGAACAAAAATGTAGAGTGTTGAGTGATATCTTATTTTTGCAAGCTAAAATGCAGCCAAATGAATGTATAGCTATATGGAAACAGAAAAATTATACGTATCAGGAGATATATCGTGTAGCTAGTGGATTGTCAATGAAGATTGAAGAAAAAGTAGGACGTAAGAAAAGGGTGGGGTTAATTACTTCAAAAAGTATAGATTACTTGATTGGTTATTTTGCAATCATTATGGCCGGTGGACAAGTTGTTCCTTTTGATCAAGAACTTACAGCTGAAGAAATTTCAAGAGAGATGGAATATTGTAATATTGAGCTTTTAATATATAATGATTACTTTAAATACAAAGATATCATTCAGGTAGCTAAATCAATTTACTTGACAGAAGTCAGTTATGAGTTATATGAAAAAAAATCTTTAAATTATAAGTATAATACATCAGATATAAATCCTGATAAGGTAGCATTGTTTTTACATACATCAGGGTCTATTGATAAACCCAAACGTGTTATGTTGACTCACCGAAATATCATTGAAAATGCTAAAGCTCATGTAATACATATGAAATTAGCTCCAAAAGATAAAGTACTAATCACTTTGCCAATGCATTTTGGATATTGTAATACAGCACAAATGATTGCTCACTTATTACTTGGCGGGACATTAATTATTCTGGATGGCATTTTTTCGCCACATAAATTACTAAATTATATTGAAAAATACCGGATCAATGTTTTTACAGCAGTACCTACAATACTATCTCAAGTATTAGCCTTTAAAGCTAGAGATAAATATGATTTAACTAGTGTTAAACAAATTACTTTTGGGGGGGCTCCAATAGCTGTAGAGAAATTGGAAATGTTATCAGAACTTTTTAAAGATGCAGCATTATGTCAAACATATGGATTGACTGAGGCAGGTCCTCGTGTTACAGGCGTTATCCCACAGGTTAATAAAAAAATTGATAACTCAGTAGGGAGTGCTCTACCAAATGTTAAGCTAATTATTATAAAGGAGGATGGGACAAAAGCTAAACCTTTTGAAATTGGTGAAATACATGTAAAAAGTCCTGGAATAATGAAAGGTTATTATGAAAGAGGCGAAGAAACATTACAAGTAATAAAAGATGGGTGGCTATCAACTGGTGATTTAGGATATGTTAATAATTTGGGAGAATTGTTCTTAAATGGACGTATAAAAAATATAATTATACGTGGTGGTATAAATATTTATCCTGAAGAGATTGAAACTTATTTAATGAAATATGAGAAAGTTAAACAAATCATTGTTGAAGGAAAGCCACATGAGATATTAGGAGAAGTGCCCAACGCTAGGGTTGTTGTTACAGATAATAGCATAACTACTAAAGATTTGGAGAGATTTGCAAGAAAAGGGCTGGCTAAATATAAAATTCCTAGTTTTGAAATTGTAGAAGAATTGGAATATACCTACAACAAAAAGATTAAAAGAAAAACTTCAAAGTAAAGATAAAAGGAAATTAGTGTAAATGAGTAAACGTATATCACATATAGATTTAATAGGAATAGTTAGAGAGATTTTCTTGAAATATAAATTTGAACCGATTAAGGCTCAAATAAGTGCTGAAATATTAGTTGAAGCAGATTTAACAGGCAAAGTTTCACATGGTGTATCTAAAATAGGGTCATATTATATCCCGTTGATTGAAAATCATATCGTAAATCCTAATGCAAAAAATAAAATTATATTTGAAAGTAAACATAAATTGATTATAGATGGTCATTCTGAACTTGGTTTATGTACGGCTCATGATGCCATGAAAAAATCTATTGAAAAAGCTAGAGAGAATGAAGTATGTATTACATCGGTATTAAATAGTACTCATTTTGGAACTGCTTCATTTTATACACAAATGGCAGCTAAAGAGAATTATATTGGCATTGTTATCACTAATGGTTGCCCAGCGATTGTGCCGCCAGGAGGGCATGTACCATTAACTGGAACAAATGCTTTATCAATATCATTTCCCAATATGTCTGAATATCCTATTATTATGGATATTGGGATGAGTTCAACTTCATTAGGGAATTTGTTTATAAAAATGAAAAATAATGAAGAGGTACCTAAGGAATATGGGGCATATGCATTACTAGAAAAATATCATCTACATAATCAAAAAATGATATCTCCAGAGGTTATATTGAGAGAACGTATGCTCACACCTTTTGGTGGAAGTGATTTAAGAGGAAAGTATAAAGGCTTTCAGTTAGCGTTAATGATTGATTTATTCTTAGGCATATTTTGTGGAGGTAAATTTAGTTATGAGCAGGAAATTGGAGAAGCTAGTCAACTATTTATTTGTATTAATCCATATACTTTTGTTTCAAAAGCAATGTATAAAGAAAGGGTTGATAATATTATAAAGGTAGTAAAAAACTCCAAAGTTTTTGATGGATTTGATGCATTAAGAGTTCCAGGAGAACGTGCTTATAATGAAAAGAAAAAAAATTTAAAAAATGGGGTTTTATTAGAAGAACACTTGTTAGATGAACTATTAATATTGAGTCAAAAATTTAAATAATAAATTGAAGGATATGGAGGCTGTTATGAGCAACAAATACAATGGCGAGTTAGTTGGTTTATCACAAGAGCGTGTGTTAATTGATAAAGGTAAGTGGGAAGCTTTTTTAAAAATTCTAGGCGTAAATTTTATTATTTCTGATTTAAGAGCTGAAACATCAGTTGAAAAGGCAAATTCTATTTTCAAATTTACTTCAGACTATTGTTATTTTAGAAAAACGTGTTTAGGACAATATGTAGATTTGATAGATAAAGAATGCAAGATATTACTAGTGCCAGTTGAAAATACAGAAGGACATTTAGCTTGTAATAGCACAAATTTTATGGCACAGGAGATTGCTGAATATTATAAGAATAAGGTGAAAGTACTTAATTTTGCAGTAGACACCAAAAAGGATTTACGACTTGAAACTTTAAGAAAAATAGCTGAATATTTTTGTGATTCAGAAAAAATTATTTTGCAAGCCTTAAAATTGTGGGAGGATATGAGTCAATCTAAAAACTTATATTTAAATGTAAAAAACAATAAAAATATTACATTATTACTAATAGGGCGAATTTTTCATTTCTTTGATTGTTCTGATGCTAATAGCATAATGGTTAAGTATTTAACTGATAAACTTTCGGTAAGAGTTGTTACTGCAGAAGATGTAAGAACAAATAATATAAAAGCTTTTATGAAAGCTCATAAATTGGTTAACAATCGTAATTTAGTGTTTAAAAAAAATATACACAAATATTGGCCTACAGAATCTTATGTAGCAACAATATTATCACCAAACGAAAAAATTGATGGAGTAATTTTGCTAAAAGATTGTTATTGTAATGCAGGTATAGAGGAGATTAATGTTCTTGACAGATTATTAAAGGAGTTAAATATACCAAGTTTGATTATTTCCTACAGTTTGGAAGCACAAAGCACAATAGAAACATCACTTGAGACCTTTGTTGAAATGATTGATTGGAAAAGAAAGGAGAAAGGTATATGTACTACATGGGAATAGATGTAGGATCTACAACGTGTAAGGTAGTAATTATCGATACAGTAGGAAAATTAGTATGCAGTTATATTGAAAAGGTATATGCAGAACCATTAGATGTAATAAAAGAAATACTAAAAAAAATTGATTTAGATATATTTAAAATAAAAAAAGTTGGTGTAACAGGTAGTGCTAGAATTTTAATTGCAAAATGTATTAATTCAGATATTGTTAAAAGTGAGATTATTGCACACACTTATGCGGCTGTCAAACAATTTCAGAATGTAGGGTCTATAATAGAAATAGGTGGCCAAGATTCTAAATTTGTGAAGCTAGAGAACAACATGATAAAAGATTTTAAAATAAATTCTGTATGTGCAGCAGGCACTGGTTCATTTATTGAGTGGCAAGCTAAAAGACTAAATCTGAGTGTTGAAGAATTTGATAAACTTGCGTTAGAATCTAATAAAAAGTTAAATATAGCTGGAAAATGTGCGGTATTTATAGAAAGTGCAATTATTAATTATCAAAGAATTGGGGAAAGTAAAAAAAATATTACAAATGCCATTTGTGAGGTATTAGTTAAGAATTATTTAAATGAGGTATGTAAGGGAGAAATATTAGAAGAGCCTATCATTTTTCAAGGTGGGGTAGCAAAAATTAAGGCTATGCAAAAAGCTTTTGAGAAGACTCTTGGGAAAAAAATTTTTGTAAGCGATAATTGTCAAAACATGGGGGCGCTAGGAATGGCATTAATAGCAAAAGATACTAATGAAACAGGTAAAAAGGACAAGCTAAATTTAAATAACATATACTTTAAATCTTACAAAAGGGATACTGCAAATTGTGGAGGATGCCCAAGAAATTGTGAGGTTACTAAATTTATAGATGAAGAAACTAATTCAAAATTTATAATTGGTGGTAGGTGTGGTAAAAATTCTGTTTTATAGAATTATAAATAGAAGTTGAAAGGACTTTATGATTATGAGTATAGAAGAATTATTAAATCTGTTAATTACAAATGAAGAGAAAGGTCAAGGCATTATAAATATGGTTCCAAGTGAAAATAACTTAACTCCTATATCACGACTTCCTCTTGTTTGCGATATATATAATCGATACTTTTTTAATAACACAGCTAATGAAAAGGAATGGAACTTTCGAGGAGCACAAGATATTTATGAAATAGAAACTAAAGTTGCAGTAACTTTATTAAAATCATTAGGCAAATCAACATATGTGAATTTAAAACCTATTTCAGGATTAAATGCTATGATACTAGTATTAAATGCTCTAGGGGGGCCTAAAGGTTCGAATATTATTACAATATCACCTGAACAAGGTGGACATTATGCAACTAAAGACTTGGCAGAAAGTTTGGGGTATCATGTAGATTTTATGAAAGGAATAAACGAGCATACTGTTGATTTTGAATATTTAGAAGTCATGCTCAAAGAAAAAACATATAGTTTAGTTTATGTTGATCAATCAAATTGTTTATTTCCTTTAAATGTAGAGTTGCTAGTTCATAAAGTAAGAAAATGTTCCCCTAATACAATTATCCATATTGATGCTAGTCATTGGTTGGGATTAATCTTAGGAGAAGCTATGGAAAATCCTTTAGAATTAGGAGCTGATTCATTTGGTGGGTCAACACATAAGTCTTTTCCAGGACCTCAAAGAGCTGTTTATTTTACTAATAATAAACAGCTTAATGAAAAAGTAAAAGATGCTCAATATTATATGATTAGCAGTCATCATTTTGGTTCAGTTGCAAGTTTAGCGATTGCTTTGATGGAGTTTAAAGAAAAAGATGGTTCAGGATATGCACACCAAGTTATTGCTAATGCAAAAATGTTAGGGAAAACATTAGATTACTTAGGTTATGATGTTAAAGGTAGAGAACTTGGATATAGTCAAGGAAATCAAATATGGATGAGTACGTCTAATATAGGAATTGATTCTTATGAGGCAAGTAAAAGGTTGTCAAAGTGTGGCATTAGAGTAAATGTATTCGATGAGTTACCAGGTACAAAATCACCTATCTTGAGAATTGGTGTTAATGAAATAACACATTTAGGCTGTAATCTGCAAAACATGGAGGCGCTTGCTTATATAATGGATAGCATAATTCAAGAAAAAGATGATATCAAAAACTTAAGAGAACAAGTAAAAGCACTAAAAAATGGAAATATAAAAAAATATGTATATGATTTAAATGAATTAGGAATTAGGTCAAATATATACAAACTTTTGAATACAATATTTAAATAGAACTTGTATCTTAAAGAGGTAAGGTGAATTTAATAATGAATTATAAATGTAAAGCATTTTGGAGTGAAATTGTAAAAACTAGGTTGAAAATAATAGCATTTTTATGTACAATTGCAGCAATTAACATAATTGCTAATTTAGTACCACCTATAGTAATTCAATGGTATATAGATAATATTATTTTAGAGAATAATAAGGTACTTTTATTGTTTGCATGTGGTTGTATTTTTATATGTATGTTGGTAGAAGAGTTTTTTTTAACCTTATTTGAATATATTTATTCAGTGATATTATTCAAAATTATAAAGGAAGTAAAAAATAAAATGTATTCAAATATAATGAATATGGATTATATTAAATATCGAAAATTGCAAAGTAAAATTGTTAATGTTTTTACAAATGATTTAAGCAATATAGTAGATAGTGGGATACAACTATTGCCCCAAATAATTTTTAGTATATTTATTGGTATAGGGGCTTCTATTTATATAATACATATAAGTGTTTGGCTATTTGTAGGAATAGTATTAATAAGTTTAATAGGATTAATCCCTATATATATTCTTAATAAGAGGCAAAATCAATTAGTAGAGCGAGCACAAATAGATGAGCAAATACAAAGTATATATATAAAAGAATGTTTTGATAAACCATTATTCGTAAAAACAAATTATAATATTTCTTATATGGTTAATAAACTTAAACATATAGCAAATAAATTATTACATTCTACTTTGAGAAGAGAATTGAACTTTAGATGTTTTTTAGTTTCCTTAATGGGGAATAATGCAGTTTTAATGACATTTATTTTTGGATTAAGTGTATATTTATATGATAAACATGCCATTACCATTGGAGAGATAGTCGCTAGCATTACTCTTGCTAGGTACATTACTTCGCCAATATCGGAATTAAGTACCTATTATATAACTATAAAAGACATCATACCTCGTTTAAAAAGGATTAATGATATCATTTCGTTAAGTACTGAAAGAGATTTAAAGAAAAAGTTGCTTTTACCAATAAATGTAGATTATAAGATTCGTTTTGAGGATGTCACTGTTATTATTGAAGATAATACAATTTTAAAAGATATAAATTTAGAGATAAGTTCACATAAGAAATATATAGTTATTGGGGAAAGCGGGGCTGGAAAATCTACCTTAATAAATATGTTGTTAAATATATTAGATGTAAAGATTGGTAGAATAGTTATAAATGATTATGATTATAATGATTTAAATAAAGAATGTATAAGAGATTTATTTTCTGTTGCTTCACAGGAAGCAATTTTTTTAAAAGGTACAATTAAGGAAAATTTAAAAATTGTTAATCCTAATGTAACGGATATAGAACTTTCAAATGCTTTATATATAAGTTGTGCAGATGACTTTATTAATAAACTAGAGAATGGGGTTGATACCTTCTTAGAAGAATGTGCAAATAATTTATCAGGTGGTCAAAAACAGCGTTTAAGTATTGCAAGGGCGATACTTAGTAACAGAAGGTTTATATTATTAGATGAAGCAACTTCTATGTTAAATCCTGAAATGGAAAAAAAAGTTCTTTCACGAATATATACAATGACTAATAAAGGAGTAATACACATTACGCATAATGTAGAAAATATTCAATATTGTAATGAGAAAATTATTGTTAAAAATAAAAGTGTTAAAACAGAAATTATTAATAATTGTTTGCAGGAATCTGTTTATAATAGGGAGGAGTATATTTAATGATTTTAAAAAGATTATTGTTCTTCCTTAAATATATAACTGATAAATTAAAGAAAGAACGCAGTTTGTCTATAATAATATGCATTAGTATATTTTTTCATTCTATTGTAAGACTAATAAGTCCTATTTTAATGATGAAATTAATTGATATGATAAATAATATTAATAAGGATTTATTTCTATATATTATGGTTGGCGTATTTATCATCCCATTTATGGATGGTGGTTTAATGACATTTGAAGACTACCAATCTAATAAATTAGGACATAGAATTATTACAAATGTCAGGGTGAAATTTTTTGAGCGCTATCTTAGCCAGCTCTATAGTGTCCTAGAAAAAAATGAAACTGGCATTTATATAAAGCAAATAATAGAGGAACCAAATGAGATTTCCCATTGGATTTATATTGTAGGTATTAAAATATTGCTTAATAGCATGGAAATTTTATTTATTGCAAGTTTTCTATTTAGTTTAGATTTTTATCTTGGTCTATTAAGTATTATAATCTTGTTTTTTTATATTACACCATTTAAATACTTAGGTGAGTCTATTCATCAGACATCTAATAAAGAAATTCAATTAGGTGAAAAATCATTGAATAATATGAATGAAGGAATTAAAGCTTTTTATTTTTCTAAAATATATAATTTGGAAGATTACTTGTGTATAAAATATAACAAAATAAATAATGAACATCTGAAAGCCTATTGCGATGGAATAAGGGCACAAAAATTAGGTAATTGTTTTATTGGATTTATTAAAGCGTTAGGAGTGAGTATTATTTATTTATACGGTGGTTATAAAGTACTCCAAAATGAAATGACAATAGGAACTTTAATTCTAAGCAAAATGTATATAGAGCAGCTCTTTAGTTGTGGCAAAGATTTATACGAGAGATTGACTCAAACATTAGTAAAGGTACCTATTTCAGAACGATTATATATAGCAGAAAAAAATGATGCAAATTTAGAGATTGACGGAACTATTGATTTAACTAATATTTATAGTGTAAGTTATAGTAACATTAGTTTCAGGTATACTAATAAAGATGTAGTAGAGAATGTATCTTTAAAACTAAAAATGAATAAACATACAGCTATTGTAGGAAAAAGTGGCTGTGGTAAAAGCACACTATTAGGTACATTGATTAGACTGTATGATGTAAATAAAGGTGAAATTTTATTAAATGATATACCTATTAATCAATATAAATTAGCTAGTTTAAGAAGAAAGATCAGTCTTGTAACGCAAAATGTAGAAATTATTACTGATACAGTATGGGAAAATATTATTTTCGGCATTGATAATGTTGATGAGGTAAAGGTTAAAGAAATTTGTAAAAGCATAAATATAGATGAGGTAATTAGTAAATTAGAGGATAAGTATAATACAGTAATTGGAAAATCAGGTGAAAGAGGATTATCAGGTGGACAAATCCAAAGACTTGCATTAGCAAGAGCATTGGTGCATGAACCAGATATTTTATTATTGGATGAAGTAACTGTGGGATTAGATTCATCAAATATAAAAAAGGTATTAGCTGGTATAAGAAAATACATGAAGAATAAAACAGTTGTTTATGCTACACATACTAAAGAAATTGCTGAGTGTGCTGATGAAGTTATTTATTTTGACCCTAAGGTAGGTATAGTTTGTGATACGCACAGTAATCTAATGAAAAACAATACAAATTATTATTCCCATTTTAATCAATAGAAACTATAACTAATTAATAAGAGATGAATTTGAGAGAGAGGTAAATATGTATTTTTATAAAAATAATAAATTAATTCAATCTTTAAATGAGAGCAAAATAAAATTTTATTTGAAAAATTTTATAGAAGATGTAACAGAAATACAATATGAACTCATAAAGAAGGGGTATGAAAACATTTCTATAAAGGTGATATTAAATAATAATAAATATCTGCTTAGGTTATGTACTATTGATAAAAAACATCCTATGTTCAGTTGTATAGATAAACTAGTAACTAGAGAAATTAATTTTATGTTTTTTTTGAAAGAAAGAGGGATTGCTATTCCTAGTATATATTCTACTTTACAAGAAAATAAATATTACTTTGTTAGTGATATTGGACAGGAGTGTATATATGCTATTTTATTTAAATTTGTGGATGGAGAACATTTAACATATAATGAAGCTACAATTGAGAAAACTGCAAAACTCCAAGTAAAGATGCACTCAATTTCACAAAATTATAAATTTCAGAAATTACTTTTGGATAAAAATGAACAACTTTATTCAGCAATGGCCTATCGTATGCAGCATCATTCTAAATTGTATACAGAAACTTTTCCTAAAAACTTATATGATACAATGTTAGCAATTTACAAAGTTATTTATAATGAAATAATGCCATATTATAAGTTCGTAGCGAAGCAAATAATTCATAGTGATTTAAAAATGGATAATATTTTATTTTTCAATGAAGAAATTGCAGCAATAATTGATTTTTCTGATATGAGATATGGGACAATTGCTGAAGATTTAGGTATCTATATATGGGATATGTGTGATGTACTTTATGATATAAATTTAGATTTTATTCCATATGTTAACTACTATTTAAAAGTTTATAGTAAGTATAATAATAACTTTAGAATTAATGATCAAATTATGGCTATTAATTATGCAATAGATCGGTATTTAATTATAAACCTATATTATTTAGTTGAAAACCAAGTTTATGAAGATAAAATTAAGTATCAAACAAATAAAGCAGAAAAGCAGCTGAAAATTATAAAATCTTTATTAATTTACAAAAATAAATTAAGGAAAAGAGGTGAATTACTAGATGAATGACAAAATTGGAGTCATAATTCCTTGTGGTGGTACTGGAAAGAGATTAGGTTTGCCATATCCTAAGGAATTATTAGGAATTGAGTCTAATAAAGTACTTATTGATTATTGCTTTGATTTGTTAGTAGGTTATGAGGACAAAGTTCAAGTTATAGTCATTATAAATTCTGAAAAATTAATGACAGTAAGATATTTAGAAAAATATCGTGATAAAATTGACATTGTCTTTTGTTACCAAAAGTCATATGAACAGGAACTTATTGGAGCCATTGAGTCTGCTAGAAACTTATTTTTATCAAAGAATATAGTACTACTTCCAGATACAATTATTAAATTGAAAAATTCCCAAAATATTATTGAGGAAACTATTAAATTACTTGATAAAAATTCATTAGTTTTTTGGGTCAAAAAAGAAAAGGACTTTGATATATTAGCTCAAGAAGGATCATTAAAAATAGATTACAAATTAGGGCAACTGATTGTTGAAGATTATTTGGATAAGCCTATGAAAGAGATTAAAGAATTAAACAGTTATTGGGCAGCATTTGCATTTAACAGAGAATCATCTCACAAATGCTTATATGCATTAAATAAAATCATTCAAAAGGATAGAAATATAAAATTTAAGAATTCTGAATTTGCTAATTCACCAGGGATAGAGGTAGTTGATTCAGTAGATATGGGTACATGGAAGTCAATATATAATTATCTAAGGAGGTGATAACTTGAAGTCTATTTCTATATTTACATCTAGTTATTCAGTAGGTAGCTACATGGGCGGAATTGGTGTTAGAATTTGGGAAATATCTCAAGTTTTATCAAAATATTTTAAGGTTTCAATTATAACTCAACAAAAATCCAATTTTAAATGGCCTAATATAACATTTAAGATATTTGATGAAAAAAATTGGAAAAGCCAAGTGAAAGAATCTGATGTTATATTTTGCGTTGATATACCAGATACACGAATACTACTTTATGCACATGAACTTAAGAAATTAATTGTAACAGAAAATGCTATACCAATTGAGCATTTAGAGTATGACAGTATTAAAAATAGCATTAATAAAGACAAGCATTATTATGATTTAATTATGCGATTTAAACTCCAGATACTGGTTACAGACCATTTTATCACAAGATCTAAGGTAGAAGAACAAACTTTAATTACAGCGATGGCTATGATGGGGAGGATTAACTATATAAATTATTTAGAAAATGAAAATTTGAGAAATCTTATTTCTTATGTGCCTATAGGATTTAATAAATTAAGTGATGTTCATCAGGAAAATTCTCCTTTTATTGATGAAACAATAGAATATGTATGGAATGGTGGGATATGGGATTACTTGGATGCCAATATGGCACTTACTGCGATTGAAATGTGTAGAAGTCAAAAGGTGGATTTAAAGATGAAGTTTATGTATCATCCACCAACTAATCAAAATATTCAAGAATATAAATTAATTCTACGTAACATAAATGAAAAAAAACTCAATAGCAATGTTAAATTTATAAATGAAAATCTCCAACATTATGAACGTGATAAATATTTAAAAAGTTCAAGAGCAATTGTTTGCCTAGGAAAGGATACAATTGAAAATTATACGTGTGTTAGGCTACGCGTAAGAGATGTTTTTCTATATAAAAAGCCAATTGTAATAGATAATTTTGGTGCAACAGCAAGTTTTGTTAAAACACATCAAATAGGTCTTGTTGTATCTAATGAAAAAGAGTTAGCTGAAGCACTTGTCAGCTTAAAAAGAGATGATTGTTTATATAAACAACTTGTTAATAATATAGAAGCAATAAGAAACGATTATTGTATTGAAAATAATATATTAGGACTTGTTGACTTTTTAAATAGAGGAGAAAAAGCTAAAGACATTTGTAATTCTCTAGAAAAACATGATTTATTACTAACAAATTTAATTGATAGCTATTCTTCGCTCAAAGAACCACCAATATATCCTATATAATATTGATTAAAAGCAAATTATAAAAATACTTAATATTGGGTGGGGAAGTATATGGATTTCGGAAAAATAGAAGTTATTATATTTGATATTGATGGTACATTAGTTCATAAAAAAGATTCTATTTCAGCAAGATTAATAAAGCAAATAAATATATTGAAAAAATCAGGATATAAAGTTGGTATTGCTACAGGGAGAAGTATTGCTGAATCTGGCTCTATAATAGATCAAATTAAACCTAACTTTCCTTGTATTTTTGCAGATGGACAATTAGCTTATGACATAGAAAAAAAGGAAGTACTATTCAAAAAATCATTACCATTAGATAAAATAGAATTGATAAAGGTTTATTTAAATGATGATTACCATGTTATCCAAGAAGATGAAAATTATATATATGCAGAAAATCGCTTAGCTGAAATAAGATTTTCAATGGCGTTTGGTGTTAATAGGAAATTTATCTCCAATACAAAAGCTGAAGATAGCATTTTACCAATCCGTATGTATATTACAGCAAAACAACATAAAAAATTTATTTCGTCAGATATTGAAGAAAAAATAATAATGATGAGCGAAAAATGGATTAAAGTATATAGAGCAGGTGAAAATTGGATTATCTTAAGTCTATCACAAAAAGATAAGGTAGATGCTTTGAATGCTATTTGTAAAAAGCTTAAGTTAAAAACAAGCAATATTTTAGCGTTTGGAGATGGGTGTAATGATATTAATTTATTTAAGAGTGTAGGTATTTCTATAGCTATGCAAGGTGCAAATCAGACTGTAAAGAGATATGTAGATTTAGTAACTAATGATGATACTACAAATAGCATATCTAAAATACTTGATAATTTACAATTGTATTATTAAAGGAGGTTGCATATTATGAAATATTGTGGTGTAAAAGATAAAGATATTATTAAAGCTGTTGAGGAATATAGAACTCCTTTGTATATTTATGATAAAGCAAAGATCAAAGAACAATATGACTACTTAAAAGAAAATATACCAAGGCAATTTTCTATTTATTATTCCATGAAAGCGAATCCGTTATTAGGTATTTGTGAAATATATAAGTCATTAGGATCTGGTATAGAAGTAGCTTCAGCAGGGGAGATTTATGTTGCATTAGAAGCAGGTTTTAAAGGAAAAGATATTTTATTTACAAGCCCTGCTAAAAGTGAAGACGAATTAAAATTTGCAATACAAAATGATGTGTATTGTATAAATGCTGAATCTATAGAAGAATTGAACATTATTAATGAATTAGCGGTAAAACACAACAAGGTGGTGGATATTGGACTGAGGATTAATCCTGATTTTGATTTAAATGGTGCTTCAATGAAAATGACAGGGATTCCAACTCAATTTGGTATTGACCAACCATTAATTAAGGAAGCTTTTAAAATTCTTAAGAATTTGCATAATATAAAGTTAGTAGGTATTCATGTATATACTGGTTCACATATTTTAAATGTAGAAAATATTATTAATAATTTTGAAGGAATATTTAAATTGGCTAATGATTTACAAATTAAATATAATTTTGACATGAAAGTATTAGATATTGGTGGAGGATTTGGCATACCTTACTTCAAATCAGAATCATCATTGGATATGATTACTTTAAAAGTAAAATTACAAGAATTGTGGAATAGATATGTGTCAAGTTTTCGTGATACAAGAATTATTATAGAAAGTGGTAAATTTCTTATGGCTGAGTCTGGAGATTATGTTGTTTCACTACTTTATAAAAAACATTGTAAAGGAATAAATTATCTCATTTGTAATGGTGGAATTAATCATCATGAACCTGTTTCAATTCTAGGTAAAAGGAATTTTCCAGTTGATATTATTGTTCGAGGTAATATAAACAGAGAAGTTCAAGAAGAAGTATATGATATTGTTGGCCCGTTATTAACAACTAGGGATTTAATTGGAAGAAAGATGAAGCTTTTATCACCTGAAGTTGGAGATTTACTAGTTTTAAGGAATTCTGGTGCCTATGGTTTAACTCACAGTACTTCAGCTTTTTTAAGTCATGAAACTCCAGCAGAAGTTATTGTTGATGAAGGTAAAATATTTTTATTAAGGGAACGGGGAAACTATAAAGATTATATAAATAGCCAGAAACATTTATGTAGATAGCATATAATCATTTTGGAGATAAAATTAAACTTTTTAAGAATAAGCAATATTTAAAATATAAGAATAAAAGAGGTGAGAAATATATTGGAAATTTACGATTTTACTGAAGGAAAATGTTATGATGATTGGGAAAAATTATTTAAGGTAAGTAAAACGAATTTATCATATAAATTAAAAGATTTAGAGAAAAATGAACAAATACAGGATGAAAGAAAAGAAGATTTACAGGAAACTATTTTTTTACTTTATGAATGTAAAAGGATGCTATCTGAGGTTAAAAAATTCAAAAATATAGGGTTATTATATAAAGATATTTGTCCTATATATGAGAATAAAATTAATGACATTGAAAATGAGTTAAATATATATCTTTATAATAAAAAAAATTGCACCTATATAGAATACCTTAACTTAAAATATAATGTTCGTATAATTATGAAACAAATTGGAGGAATTCTCTCATGTAGTGATTGGCAAAGTCCAGGAATTAGTACAGGAAATATTAAAGAATATGGTTATAATCAAATTGAAAAAGAAACTTACATGCGAACAGGTGGTAGTTTGTTTGTTAAGCAGTATGAAAAGAAATTACTTAAAGAACTATACGAAAGTGATAATAAAGCAAAAAGCAAGTTGTTGGGATATATGACTAGTTCAGGAATGAAAGCATTAGAACTATCACTCATGATTTATAAAGTAATTTCTAGAGAACAGATGAAAATGTACTATCAATGCAATTATTATTATGAAGGAATAACTCTTATAAGAAACTTATTTCCTTATTCAATTTCTCTTTCAGTTAGTGAAATATACTCAAAATTAGATAATAATGAAGAGATAGGTTGTATTTTACTAGAACCTGGTACAACATGGCCTATAGGTGAAGGAATTGATTTAGATAAATTTTTTAACAAATTAAAACTTCATGTACAGAAAGGACCTCTTTTTATTATTATTGATCGTACAATTGTCTCAATTGCAGAGGAAATTCATCTTAACTACTCCAAATATATGAAAAATAATCAAGTACTTATAACAGTAGAGAGTGGACTAAAATATTATCAGTATGGATTAGATATAGTTAATTTTGGATTTTGTACAATATATGGTTTCATTTGCCGAATACCTGCTTATATTGAGCTAACTGAGCATTTAATAAATGTTATAAGTGCTATACCAGATCCTGCACTAATAAAAAGACTTCCAGAAGTAAATAGACTAATGGTTCAGAAACGATTAAAGAGAATGGCGAGAAATAGTAATTTGTTATTTTCTTTTTTTAAGTACCTAAAGGTAAAGAATATTATTAATGAAATACATCAATCAGTATCAAATGAAAAATTATTAAAGATTGAAGAAATACCTTGGAATGGAACGTTGATATATATACAAAATGGTATTAATAAGACATTAGCAGATTATGAAACACTAAGCAATAGAATAATTAACCATTCAAAAGAAAGTCTCTCGATACATAAGGGTGGTAGTTTTGGTTTTGATACCATGAGACTTTCTGCTTGTGAAGAATTAGAAAATCCTCTAAACTGTAGTTTAAGAATTTCTGTTGGGAGAGATACTTTATTTGATCTCATAAATAAAATAATATTTTTTAAAAGTTTTTTTCTTGATTTTAACACTACATATTTGAAATGAATTTTCTAATAGTGTAACAAAAGAATTTTAATAACGTTAATTAGAAACGTTCATAATTTTTACAAAGTAGTATATTGTCATTAAAACAACAAGTATCAGTCAGAAAGAAGATCATTTAAGAATTACTTTATGCAAGATGATAAGGAGTTAAAATAATTGAAACTGGAAATTATCTATAAGTAACGAAGTAGACACTCTGGGTTGAAAGAACATGTTTTCTACTTAAATACATACATATCAGACCCTAAAATCAGAATTATTATACGAGAAGCTTCCCCTTTACGATCTAGTAAAGATATTTTTTCTTCACTTAAACATATAGGACAGTACCTTCTGTAAGTGACAAAGTTGTCTGTGAAGTAATTGGGAACCTTTTCCCTTAAAATTCACAGACAACTTTACTTTTTCATCTACCAATGATAAAAGTGACATTCTTTTCAAAATACCATTTTCAAAATGCAACATTTTCTCAAAACTACTTATATCAAAGACTTCATCAGGATTTTCATCTAACTTTAATGATATACAACTTTGATGATATCGGTATTGAGGCGAACGATGGTACATCAATTGTAAATGGGCAAATTTTCCATGCAGCTAAGGATGTAAAAATAGGTCATTATATTGAAGAAGATTCTCATGCTGTTTGTTTTGAGCAAATTATATTAGAATTTGCAAGTTATGAGAAAAAGAATGGGAAATTTATTAATATTAGCAAGGATTTCAAATCAAAGTTATTTGAAACATTTATGAAAAATAGCGATGATAAAGCTGACATGGGGCAGTTCTTTACACCTCTAAAAATAGTTGAAGAAATGGTAAGTATGGTCAATATTTTTGATGGTGCAAAGATATGTGACCCTGCTGCGGGTGTAGGTAAATTTTTGCTTGAATCAGTAGCTAATAGCTCTGTGGATTATGAAATAAAAAGGAAATCAGATGGAACACCAGAAGAGCTAACAGCGGGATTGGAGTTATTTGGATTCGAAAAGCAGATGTCTGGAAATGATGATATAACTACTATTTTATCAAAGGCAAATATGCTGATATATTTTTCAAAATTATTTAAAGAAAATAATGATTCTGAGTCTGTAATGTTTTTAGCAAATAAATTAATGAATAAAACGTTCCTTTCAAGCAAAACAGCGCTTGGAACCTTGGGGAGAAATGACAAAAATGAATATGATTTAATCCTTGCAAATCCACCTTATTATACTGATGCCACTATTTCTTCATTGGCGAGAAATACTGGGTTCTATCCTTCAAATGGTAAAGGCGTTGAAGGGCTGTTCTTGGAATGGATAATAAATGCGCTTAAGTTTGGTGAAACTGCTAACATAATTTTACCAGAAGGTATTTTTACAAATATAGGAAACAAGGGGTTGAAGGAGCTGATTATTAGGAGTTGCTATATAGAAAGTATTATTTCACTACCTATAAATAGCTTTTTTAATACACCTAAGAAAACATATATATTTACACTGAGAAAAAAAACAAAATCTGAATCCGAATCTGGAGTCGTTCAGAATTATAAGGTGTTTACTTATATATGTAAGTCAATAGGTGAGACTTTAGATGTATATAGATTTGATATTGATGATAATGATTTGCATGAGGCTACTAACAAGTACAACGCTTATAGAAATCTGTCAGATAAGAATGATATACAAGAACCATTTAAATCTTGGTTTGAATCAGACAAGAAAATGAAGCTTCAGGATATCTCTATATTTGATCCGAATACAAATTGGAATATAGATAATTATTGGTCAGATGAAGAAAAAATAGAATTAGGTTTCAAAGAGGCAGACAGTGTGATGTCACTATCAGAGTTTCAGTTGTTTATAGATGAAATAGTGGAAGAAGTGGGAAACTATAAGGAGGCTATCGAATGTCTGAAAAAATAGAAAAAAGGCTTGATGAAATTTGTGATTTTATTTCGGAAAATCATATGTACACTAAAGCATACATCAACGAACATCGGGGGAAGTATCCAGTATATTCTGCTACAATAGGTCAGCCGTTTGGATATATTGAAACTTATGATTTTGAAAATATAGATGTATTAGTAGTTGTAAACTATGGAGGATCAGGAAATACTTATATTATTCATGACCAAAGGTTCTCAATTGGTCGTAATATTTGTGGATTATCCATTAAAGAAGAATATAAAGATATGCTTTCACTTGAATATATAAAAATGGTAGCTACTCCAATTTTAATTAATAGAGCTAAAGGTGAGAAGCAAAAAAATCTTAATCAAAAGATGGTTAAAGAGACTGTCATAAATATCCCAATACTGGAAGGTGGTATTTTTGATATAAACATTCAGGTATCGTTGTCAGAAACATATAATAATATCGAAAACCAAAAAAAGGTTTTATTAGGAAAAGTAGAGATGCTTAAGAATACAAGGATTGAGATTAATGATCAAGAAGATATTCAATTTGAAAATGTAAAAATAACGAAGCTATTTACTCCAAAAGGTGGGAGTATGAAGTATTCAAAAAAATGGTGCAAAGAACATGAGGGAAACTATGCTATATATTCAGGTAGTACAGCTGATATTTTTGCATATGTAGATCAAGTTCAATACAATGGAGATTATCTTACTTGGGTCATCGATGGTTTAGCAGGATATATTATGAAACTATCAGGGAAATTTGATATCACATGTCATAGAGGAATACTAATTCCAACTGAAGACTGTAAGAATATCGATTTGGATTATGTCAAAAGAGTTATAGAGCCTGTGTTCCGAAAAAGAATAAGAGGTAGAATTGGTATAAATGGAAAAAATAAGTATACAGCTCTTAAACCAACACATATTCAAAAGTATGATGATACTATACCTATTCCAATAAAACCGGATGGTACATATGACTTGGCAAAGCAGAAAGAATTGGCAAAGCAATATACAATACTAGAACAAATCAAAGATAACATATGTAAAAAAGTATTTGAGTTAACATCAATTACAGTTGAGGCATAATAATATTTATTGAAAGCGATGAGAGTAATCTTATTGCTTTTTTCTTTCCAACTGTTTCAATCTACCAAGGTAAGTGTCAAAGAATTGACAGATGGAGATTGGCAACTCATCCTTGTTAAAATTAGGCTATGTTTTAGAATAATGTTGGTAATGGATTTTTTTAAAATATTCTATAGAATTTTAAAATATTAAAAGAATAAATGAATCAGACAAAATGTTTGTAAATTTTCCAAAAAGAAGGTAGGAATTGAGTGTATTATCTTCTTTTTTTGAATTTAAATTTGATAAATTTATTCTAAATTGTAAAAAAATATATAAAGTGATATTATAAATATGTGTATAAATAAATATATTTATAAGGATGGTAAAAATATGGGTCAGATAATAGGTGATAGATATTTATTAATTAATCCAATTGGAAATAATAAAAAGGACAATATGGATAAGAGTGAATTATATTTTGCTAGAGATATGAAGAGTAAGGAAGGTGTGTGTTTAAAACTTATAAAGAAAGATGGTTTTATTGATAACGACACAAGGGCAGAGTTATTTAAAAGGGAATATATGTCTTTGAGAAGGTTAAATCATGAAAAGATTATTAAATACATAGATTCTGGGCAAGATGATGATAACTTATATATTGTTACTGAATACTATTATGGAGATACATTAAGAGATTATATTACTAAGAATGATATAACAATAGAAGAAAAATTAAAAATAGCTATTAATATAACTGAAGCATTAGAATACTCACATGAGAAATCTGTGATTCATAGAGATTTAAAGCCTGATAATATAATGATTAATTCACCAGATGATATTAAGATTATAGATTTTGGTATAAGTAAAATTTTAACTCAACAATATAAAACAAGTCAAACTGTAAAGTGTTATATGACAATAAAGTATGCAGCACCAGAACAGTTGATGAGATATGAAGCAATTATTGAAAGTGATATTTATTCATTAGGATTAAATATAGCATATTTGTTTTCAGAGATTGAACCTCCAGATGATAAACGAGAAGTAGTGCAATATATTGAAAAAGTAAGTTGTTCTAATAATATGAAATTACTTATTAAGAGAATGACAGAATATGAAGTGGAAAAAAGATCTAAAAGTTTGATTGAAGTTAAAAGAATCTTAGAAAAAGAGTACAATGAATTATCAGCTAAGACAAAAAAAATATATATAAGATATAATCATTATATAAAAAAATTGCTGCTTCAAATGGGGTATTTGGAGTATAGAGGAGATGAACATGCATATAAATTTATAAAAGATGATTTAATTAGTAGTTATATATCTAAAAATGATAAGAATGGTAAGTATTACTTAATAGGTAAAGATGTGAAATATACTTGCACATTAGATAATAATAGTAGATATTTACTTATTCAAAATGTAAATGTTATAGAAGATCATTTGCAATGGGAAGATGAGATTAGAGGTAAAATACATGTACAATTACCTTGGAGCCCTATAAACAATGAGGATAAGATAGGTGAAAATAATTATATATCAAATCTGATTCAACAAATAATTAATGAAAAAAGAAAAGCAAAGACAAAAAGAAATAGAAGCGAAATAAAAAATGTATTATTAAATAAATGGGATACTTATTTAAAAGAGGAGTACAACGAAATCAATCGTAAAAAGAGAATATGTAGATATAATAATTTGATATTAGATGAAACAGGTTACAAAATATATGTTGATGTAGAAGAATTAGATACAGATATAGAAGTTGGTGATGTGTTACAGTTAACATTAGAGAAAAGTGGTCAAGTAAGTGTTGGAGAATTTGAAGATTATAGTGATAATAGACTAACTATAAAATTAAATGCTGATATAAATCCTAGTTATATAGCTCAAAGAGGTATAGTTGGTATTGATTCAAGAAAAAGTATAGCCAATTTTAGAAAACTTAGTAGAGCTTTGAATCTGTTGATAGCTGGAAATACCGTGAATAGAAATTTACAAGACATTATTACAGAACCGTCCTTAGTAGAAATGGATTGTCCATATGAAATAAGTGATTATGTACAAGATGTATTAAAGAATTCTGTGGATAGTCCTAATGCAGAAGTAGTTAGAAAAGCATTAGGGACAAAAGATATTTTTTTGATACAAGGGCCACCAGGAACAGGAAAATCAACTGTTATTACAGAATTAGTATGTCAAATACTTAATATTAATCCAGATGATAAAATTTTAATTACTTCTCAATCCAATGTTGCTGTTGATCATGTAATAAATAAAATAGTCCCATTATTAGATAATATAAGAGTAATAAGAGTTGGAAGAAATGAAAAAATATCATTGGAATCCAAAAATCTTATTATGTCACAACAGTTGAATAAATGGGTAGAAGAAGTTAAAGAAGAATCTAAAATAAATTTAAAAAAATATTTAAAAAGTAATTATAATTATAGTTTAGAAGAAAATGAGATAGACACTAAAAATATTGAACATTTGGATTTAGAGCATGAAGAAAATAGTGAAGAAATTAATTTAGATAGAAAGCAAAAAATTATTGATTTAACAATTGAGTGGCATCGAAGATTAGGTAAATTAGATGAATTTTATGATATATATGCAAGTAAAGCTTCAATAATTGCATCTACATGCTTAGGGATGGAATCGAAACATGTACTTAACGATAT
The DNA here is from genome assembly GCF_014836335.1 of Clostridium cibarium. GTDB lineage: Bacteria > Bacillota > Clostridia > Clostridiales > Clostridiaceae > Clostridium > Clostridium cibarium. The sequence continues at coordinate 3,120 of NZ_JACSRA010000034.1, read as the reverse complement.
TGAATATGACTGGGTTATAGTTGATGAAGCTGCAAGAGCAAATGCATTGGAATTGTTAGTATCATTAACAAAAGGAAAAAGAATAGTATTGGTGGGAGATCATAGGCAGTTACCGCCTGTTGTTAATATAGAGTTGGATAGAAATAGACTAGAGGAGAAAAAAATAAAACAATCAGAATTGGAAATAAGTCTTTTTCAGGATTTATTCGAGAAACTTCCAGATAGTTCAAAATCTATTTTAAATTCACAATATAGAATGCATCCTCAAATTTCAAAGTTGATTTCAAATATTTTTTATCCTGAAATTGATATTAATACTATATTGTCTGAAAATGATAGAAAGCATTATCTAAATTGGCAACCTAAATGTATAAAATGGATAAACACATCAAAGGTTAAGGATTGCTTTGAGGTTAGTGATATTTTACAGTCAAAGAAAAATCCTTGTGAAGCAAGAGCAATATTAAAAGAGTTGGAGAATATTGAAAGTAATTATGAAAAAAAATCAAAAAAAGGGATAAGTGTTGGAATAATATCAGGATATGATGCACATAAAAAACTATTGATTGATCTAATTAAGCCACATGATAAAAAAAGATGGAGATGTATTGATATAATCATAGATAATGTAGATGCGTTTCAGGGGTCGGAAACTGATATAGTAATTTATAGTATGGTTAGATGTAATAATGAAAATAAGATAGGATTTTTATATGATTCAAGAAGATTAAATGTAGCACTTTCAAGAGGTAAAACAGCTTTGATTATAGTTGGGAATATTAGATTTGCAGAAACAGCAAAATCATATAGGGGAAATCCATTTGTTGATATAATTACTTTTATAAAAAAACATAATAAGTATTGTTTTGTGGAGGAGTATAATGAGAATTAGAGAAGTAGTAGAGAAATATCATGAGGCTTTGCCTGGATATAATTTAGTTGGATATAATGAGCTAGCAGTCCCAGTATTTGAAAGGTATTTGAAAATATTAATATTAGAAGATAAAACTATACCAGTTGTAGAACAATTTATACTCAATTTTTACAGTTTAGGACTCAAAGAGAAAGAAATTCAAGATATTATGGGGATAAAGAGAGAATTATTTGAAGAAGCATGGTTTGGATTATTGCAAAAAGATTACATAGATAATTTCACCAAGAAAATTACAAGTATGGGGGATGGATATTTAAAAGAAAATAAAGTTGAAAAGTTAACAAGAGAAAGTATAAAAATATCCATTGATGGATTGACTGGGAAAATTGAAAAATCAAATCAACATTTAATGAGCTCAAAAATAACAAGGCAAAAGTCATTAAAGGTATTAAAAATTAATAATAATAATGTAAATATAGAAAATTTAAATTTTCAGGTTGTGAAAAATGTTTACGAAGAATATAAAAGAAATGATGAAGAAAATTACCAGGGGGAACTTTTAGATATAATATCACTTGATGGAAACACAACCAAGTATCGAAGAGTTGATATACTATTTTTTCAAAACCTTGATGGGGATTTAAGAATATTAGCATATGATGATTATAATAAAATTGAAGAATATGAAGAAAAAATATTAGAATTAGAAGATGAGGGACAAGCTATTTTAAACTCAAATATAGAGGAGTTTTTGAATGATTCAAATGTTAAAGAAATAGAATCATATATAACTAGTGATGAAAATATGTTGATTTCTTTAGGGAATATTAATAATCAATGGGAAAAATATTTCAATTGTAAAGATGAATATTTAATTGTTACCCCGTTAATAAATGAATGCAGAATTGAAAAATCGTTTGTTAATAAGATTACTAGTCTAGTTCAAAATGATTTTAAGATAAAATACTATATTTCAGGAAAAGAAATATTAAATTCTTTTCAAAAAGAAAGGTGCTTAGAATTAAAATCTATTAAAAATGATAATTTTAAATTGTATAGCATTCCATACTTTGTAAATAAGATGATATTGAATTTGACTAAAAAAGAAGGCATTGTATCAGTTTATGAGGAAATGCAAATAAATTCAAATGGATCTAAAAATGGAATTGTTGAAAAAGCATATAAAATTAGCAAGGAGACATTTGAACGAATATATCAACTAATAAATAATATAAAGATAAATCAAAGTGAACCTAAATTAAAGAATAGTAATTTTGATTTGCAATATTTACGAGAGAAAATATTCGATATTTCTGAATTAGTAAAAGGATGTAATGCAAAAATGCAACATATAGGATGGTATGGAAATGGTGAAATACCAGATTATGATAGATTATTGAAAATACCAATTAGTAAAGATAAAGAAACTTTTGGAGTTTTTATTGATAGTGTGAATAAGTCTTTAGTTGAATCTTTGGTAAATAACTCAAAAGCTAATGGGTATAAGAATTATTTTAGTAATGAATTTGAAAAATCATATCATGAATTGCAAGGAGTTTTAGATAAGATTAGAACATATAGAAATAAGAGTAATCATTTTAAACTTAATGAATTCAATAGAAAAAAATATTTAGAATATTTAGGTGAAGATTTAAATGGATATATGCCAGAATTAATTAATGATGGATTTTTAATTTTACAGGAATTAATATTGCTTGAATTAGATTCAAGCTTAAGATCTACATTAACTATGTTAAATGAAGGGAGGATTTAATATTATAATCTTAAGTAAATCTGATTAAAAAATAAATAATATTTTGATTTAGTAAAAGCTTCAAAGATAAATTGGAGCTTTTTGCAATGCTTTAAATTTATTAATTAAGTTTTTTATGTCTACAATTATCCATTTATTATTTAAATTATCATCAAGTAAACTAAGTTAATAAAATGGTAGTTTTAAATCATATTGTATTTTCAACAATTTATTTTATACACATTGAAATTAGCTTTATAATTAAGTGAAATTGAGGTTTTAAGAATTTTATACAAAAAATACTTTACACATAAGATGAACTTCAACATTTTTCAAAACGACAACAACAATCACTTTTAGAATTCATAGAGAATGGTAAAGTTACATTAATTGCAAGTACTACTGAAAATCCTTACTTTGTTTTACATAAGGCAATAATTAGTAGATGTAATATTTTTAATTTTAAAGCTTTAACCAAAGATGATATAAAGGT
>NZ_JACSRA010000033.1 GCF_014836335.1 Clostridium cibarium | reverse complement strand
ATTATATGTAGTCTATGTATAAAACAAGTGAAATAAAGACTTGTGTTGAGACATACACGAGATATTAAAAGGAGAAGTAGTTTAATGGAAGTAATAAAATTAGGATTATATTTAACCATAGGTATGGTAGGAGTTTTTGTTATATTTGGTTTTTTGATAGGATGGTTAAATAATAGAAGTAGAAATTATATTTATGGAGCTTTTGGAAAACCAGCTTTATATATAACATCTTTTATAGGAACTCCAGTACATGAGTTTGGGCATTTTATAATGTGCATATTGTTTATGCATAGGGTTGTAGAAGTGAAATGGTTTATTCCAAGTGCAGTAGAAAAAGGTGGAGTGCTGGGATATGTCAGGCATAGTAGACATGATAGTTTATACCAAAGGGTAGGAGATTTCTTTATTGGAATTGGACCACTAATTGTAGGTAGTATTATTATTGTTACTCTTAGTAGATGGTTATTACCAGATACTTTTAACGCTTTATTTAATATGAAAGAATTTGACCTTACGTATATAGTAAAAACTATTTTTTCAGTAAAAAATATTTCAGACTATAAATTTTGGATATTTATGATTTTAGCTATTTCTATAAGTTCTCACATGTCATTAAGCAAACCTGATATAGAAAATAGCTATTTTGGAGCAATAGTTCTACTATTTATAAATATGGCGATTGCTACTATATTTGTAAGTTTAAAAATGGATACAAACCTTATAATTAAATTTATATATACTTATAATTTCATATTTATAACTTTATTATCAATAGGAATTGTTGCTATTTTAATTAGTATCATTGTGGCCAATCTATGGTTAGGTGTTAAAAGAATAAGCTAAGGTGTAAGATGTGGAAGCAAGTATAGGAAATATGTTATTATATAGATATGAGTAAGTTATAATACTCAAGGAATATAAAAAGATATTGGAGGAAAGAAATGGACGAAGGACCTGGACCGAATGCTAGTAATATTTCATACATCTTATTATTAGTAGCATTAACTTTAATTAATGCTTTTTTTGCAGCTGCAGAAATGGCAATAGTATCAGTAAACAAAAATAAACTAAAGATGTTAGCGAATGAAGGGAATAAGAAGGCAAAGGTAGTTTGTAAACTTATTGAAGAGCCTACCAAGTTTTTATCAACTATTCAAGTTGGTATAACATTGGCCGGATTTTTTGCCAGTGCAAGTGCAGCTACAGGAGTATCAAAAAAGTTAGGAGAATTATTAATCAGTTTAAATATTTCCTATGGAGAAGAGATAGCTTTTATAGGAGTAACTATTATATTATCTTACTTTACTCTTGTTTTTGGAGAATTGTTTCCAAAGAGATTAGCTTTGAATAATTCAGAAAATATAGCTATGTCATTTGTTGGACCTATAATGCTTATTTCAAAGGTATTATCACCTTTCATTAAAATTTTAGCTGTATCAACTAACTTTTTAGTTAAAATAACAGGACTTAACAAAGATTACTTAAATGAAAAAGTGACAAAGGAAGAAATTAAGTCTATTCTTGAAGAAGGTCAAGTGAGTGGTACTATAAATGAAAATGAAAAAGAAATGATTGATGGCATTCTTGAGTTTGATGATAAGCGTGCTGAAAAGGTAATGACACCAAGAACAGAGGTTTATTGTATAGACATAGAGGATACATTAGATGATTATATAGATGAATTGCTAGAAAAGAGATATACAAGAATACCTGTATATGAAGGAAATATAGACAATATTATTGGAATTCTCTACATGAAAGATTTTTTAATTGAAGCAAAGAAAAAAGGTTTTGAAAATGTGGATCTTAGAGATATACTTATAGAACCTAGTTTCGTACCTGAATGTAAAAGAGTAAAAGACTTATTTAAAGAAATGAAAGCATCAAAGAGTAAGCTAGCAATAATAATAGATGAGTATGGTGGTTTTTCAGGTATAGTAACTATAGAAGACTTGGTAGAGGAAATAATGGGAGAAATCAACGATGAGTATGATATTGAAGAAGAGGATATAGTACAAATTGGCGAAAATTCTTTCTTAGCTCAAGGTACTATGCCTTTAGAAGACCTTGAAGAAAAATTGGACATAGACTTTAAAACGGAAGATATAGATACTTTAAGTGGATTCTTAATAAATACTATAGGCAAAATTCCATCAGAAGAGAATGAGAAAGTTATAGAATATGATGGAGTAATTTTTAAGGTTCATGAAGTGAATGAAAAAAGAATAGAAAAGGTGATAATTCAACTGAATGTTGATAATATTAGGAATGACAATGAATTAATAATTAATAATTAATAAAAAAGATGTCTCGATTAAGAGACATCTTTTTTATCTTAGTTTAATAACTTCCATATTTTCTATAGCAAAGTTAACTAATGAAGCTATATCAAGGACTTCTTCACTCTTTCTCATTTTATCAACTTTTGGATGAGTTTTTGGATGTTTTGGAACAAATATTGTGCAGCAATCTTCGTAAGGAAGAATTGAAGTTTCATATGTATCTATTTCTCTAGCTATGTTCATAATATCTTCTTTATCCATAGCAATAAGTGGCCTAAATACTGGTCTATCAGCACAATCTGTACTTACTATAAGTCCATCCATAGTTTGACTTGCAACTTGACCTATACTTTCACCAGTAGAAATAGAATCTATACCAAGTTTTTCGGATAAAGTACAAGCTATTCTCATCATAAATCTTCTCATTATTATTGTTAATTCATCTTCTCTACATTTTTCTATAATACTCATTTGAATTTCAGTAAATGGAACTATATATAAATTAACTTCTTCAGTGTATCTAGCTAAGATTTTTGCAAGTTCTTTTACTTTGTCTTTAGCACGTTCTGATGTGTAAGGGTGACTATGATAGTAGACGCAATTAAGTGCAACACCTCTTCTAGCCATAAGATATCCTGCAACAGGAGAATCTATACCACCAGAGAGCATAAGCATTGTGCTTCCATTAATACCATAAGGAAGACCTCCGACTCCTTTGATTTTATCTTTACTAGACCAAATATAAGCATGTTCTCTTATTTCAATATGTATTGCACATTCCGGATTTTTAACATCAACAGATAGTTCTTTATGTGAATTATGAAGAATGAATCCTCCAACATCTCTAGAAGTATCTATAGAATTTAGAGGAAAAGTTTTATTAGCCCTATTAGTAATAACTTTAAAAGTTTTACAATCCACATCGGCAATACATTTAACAGCTTCATTTCTAATTACATCTAGATCTCTATTTACTTTAGTTACTAAGCAAACTTCAGAAACTCCAAAGACATTTCTAATTCTCTTTATTCCTTCTTCTATTTCGTCAACTTTTATAAAATGTCTACCTTGGTCCATTATAATTTCAAAATTTAGGCCCTTAAGTTTTCTTGAAATATTATTTCTTAATTTTTTTTCAAAAGTATTCCTATTTAGACCTTTTAAGAATATCTCCGAAGCATATTTAACTAAAATTAATTTATTCATCTTTTAATTCTCCTTAACAATAATAATCCTTTTTTTAAAATCTCAATGGTCTTGTCTATTTCTTCCTTAGTGTTGTCAGGTGAAAATGAAAATCTTATTGCACCTTCAACATCGCTTTTTGTGAGGCACATTGCCTCTAACACATGGCTTCCAACAACTCCACCTTTACTTTTAGAAGTACAAGCTGATCCAGTTGAAACAAAGATGTTTTCCTCACTTAAGAAATGGAGTAATACTTCTCCACGTATTTTTGCAAAAGATACGTTTAGTATGTATGGAGAAAAACCTTCATCCATAGGGCTATTAATTTTAATGTTATCAATATCGCTAAGTTTATTAATCATATAATTTTTTAATTCTTCTACTTTTTTATAGTTTTCCTTGAGATGGTTAATTTTATCCTTAGCGGCTATTGTAAGACCTACTATACCAGGTAAGTTTTCAGTTCCTGCTCTGAGCCCTTTTTCCTGAGCTCCACCAATTATATTGGGAATAGGAGTAATACCTTTTCCTATATAACAAAATCCAATTCCTTTTGGACCATTGATTTTATGAGCACTTACAGTTAATGCATCGATTTTCATAGAGCTTACATTAATAGGAAGTTTCCCATAACCTTGAACGGCATCTACATGAAATTTTGCTCTTGAACTTATTTCTTTTATAACTTTCCCAATTTCCTCAAGGTTTTGTATTGTACCTACTTCATTGTTTACATACATGATCGATACTAATACAGTATCTTTATTAATAGCAGATTTTAAATTGTCTATATCTATAAATCCGTTTGAATCAACAGGAATGTAAGTAACTTTAACTCCATTGTTTTCTAAAAATTGAACTGTATTTTTTATAGAACTATGCTCAAAATTAGTAGTAATTACATGAAGATCTTTCTTTGCTAGTCCTTTTAGGATAAAGTTATTTCCTTCACTTCCACCTGATGTGAAATAAATTTCATCTTTAGAACAATTTATAGTTTTTGCAATTTCCTCTCTACATTCATTTATTTTTTTATCACATTCCATACCAAGCTTATGAAGAGATGAAGCATTAGCATAGAAGTTATTCATACTGTCACAGATAGCGTTAATTACTTCGCTTGAAGGCTTAGTTGTTGCTGCATTATCTAAATAAATATTCATAGTTAGCACCTCCTGAAAATTTATTACTTATATTTCATATAAACATACTTAGTATAATGTAAATATAACATTATTTCAAATATAAAAAATAATACCACTTTATACTATGGTCATGAAAGAGTTGATTAGCTATAATAGTATACAAGAGAATTGTAAGTTTTTATACAGCAATTAGGAATTTTTATTGATAATTTATATAAGAGTTTTAGAAAAGGGGAAAAATAAATGGACAAATCAGTTATTGATTATTCACTTTATCTAGTTACAGATAGATCTGTATTAAAAGGAAGAAATTTGAGTAAAGCAGTTGAAGAGAGTATCCTTGGAGGAGTGACTTTAGTTCAACTTAGAGAAAAAGAAATATCTTCATTAGATTTTTATAAAATAGCTAAGGAAATTAAGGTTGTAACCGATAAATATAATATACCATTAATAATAAATGATAGACTGGATATAGCTCAAACTATTGATGCTTCAGGGGTTCATTTAGGACAAAGTGATATACCTTGCAAAGTAGCTAGAGAAATTTTAGGTAAAGATAAATTAGTAGGGGTATCAGCACATAATTTGGATGAAGCATTAAAGGCTCAAGCAGATGGGGCAGATTATATTGGCTGTGGTGCTGCATTTGCTACAAGTACGAAAGAAGATACTGTTAAGGTTACATATGATTCATTAAAAGAAATTAAAAGTAAGTTATGTATTCCGGTAGTTGCAATTGGAGGAATAAATGACAAGAATGTTAATGAATTAAGTGGGTCAGGAATAGATGGAATAGCCGTGGTGTCAGCGATTTTACAAAAGCAAAATATACGAAATACTACAAAAGAATTGAAAAGTATTTTGAATGCTAATTTAGGTAGATAGTATGAAATCAATAATAGAATATTGGTTTTAGTATTTTAATGGTATATAATAATAATTAGGTTGGGAATCTATAGGAAAGAGGAGTAGGATATCATGGAACAAATGGAATCAATAAGTAAGTCTATTGAAAAAATTAGTAAAGAAATTGATGAAATGAAGAGTACAGCAGAAAGTCTTTATGGCAAAGTAGACAGTATGAAGGATATGGTGAATAGTTTTAAAAATTCTTCACAAGAAATAGTGGGAATTGCATCTCAAACTAATATGCTTTCTTTAAATGCATCTATTGAAGCTGCTAGAGCTGGAGAAGCTGGAAAAGGATTTGCAGTAGTTGCAACAGAAGTTAAGAAGTTATCTGATATGAGTAGTAAGGTGGCTGAATCAACAGTTAAAGATCAAAATGAAATGCTTAAGATGATAGTTGATATTTATAAGGTTGCAGATATTGTAAATGAAAAGAGTGAAAGTTTAAGAGAAGCAATTGATAATATACAAAAAGCTGTAGAAAATAATAATTAGTTTATAAAATTGGCTTAATGGAAAGTTGTATTGATTAGGGATATTTCTGATTAATGCAACTTTTTTTATGTGAAATTATACAAAATACTACGATAAAAGTTTTTAATTTTCTTATAAAGAAAATAGTTTAATCAAACTAACATGATAAATGTATCTATAGAGGCAGCTAGGGTTGGAGAAGCAAGAAGAGATTGCTTCAATTGCTGCTTGTCTTGTTAAAAATTCATAAAAAGATATTGACAAATTGCAATTAAGATAATATTATAAATAACATGAAGCAATTGCTCAGAAAATTTAATACAACGATATCTTATCAAGAGTGGTGGAGGGACTGGCCCTTTGAAGCCCAGCAACCAATATAATAGTTCATTTACTATTTTACTATGGTGCTAAATCCTGCGGTAAATTTTTTAAATTACTGAAAGATGAGAGAATAATATTTTAGTGTTTATTATTGCGCTAGAGATTTATTCTCTAGCGCATTTATTTTTTATCTTACATTCATAGAGGAGGAGACAATTAGTGATTGAAATTAAAAATGTAAGTAAGAGTTTTGGGGATGTAGAAGTTTTACAAGATATTTCAATAAGCATAAATGAAGGGGAAATTTACGGTATTATCGGGCATAGTGGGGCAGGAAAATCAACTTTGCTTAGATGCATAAATGGTCTTGAGTCATATGATAATGGATCTGTAATTGTGATGGGGAAAGAAGTTTCTAAGCTTAATAATAATGAACTTAGAGAATTTAGAAAAGACTTAGGTATGATATTCCAAAACTTTAATTTACTAAAAAGAAAAACAGTATATCAAAATATTGCTCTTCCACTTGAAGTTTGGGGCTACAGTAAGAAAAAAATAGATGAGAGAGTAATGGAACTGTTAAGATTAGTTGGGCTAGAAGAAAAGATTAACAGTAAACCTGCATCTCTAAGTGGGGGACAAAAACAAAGAGTTGCTATAGCAAGAGCTTTAGCACTTGAACCAAAAGTACTTTTATGTGATGAAGCAACATCGGCATTAGATCCAAAGATAACAAAGGATATATTATCTTTGCTATTAAAGATTAATAAAGAACTTGGAATTACCATAGTTATGGTTACACATCAAATGGAAGTAGTAAAAGAAGTATGTGAAAAAGTAGCATTAATCGAAGGGGGCAAAATTAAAATAGAAGGAAGATCAGATGAGTTATTCTTAAAACCAGGACTATCTCTAAAGAAGTTCTTAGGAGAAGAAGAGGAGGAAACTCTACCTGATACAGGAGTTAATATAAAGTTATTCTTCCCAGCAGATTGTTCTGAAAATACAATAATCACAAGAATGGCTAGAGAAACAAATGTAGATTTTTCAGTAGTTTGGGGCAAACTAGAAAAGTTTAGAAGTAATGTTCTTGGTAGCTTAGTAATAAATGTAGAAGAAAAGGACAAGAACCTAGTTATGAATTATTTAAAAGATAAAAATATAGAATGGGAGGTAATATAGTATGTGGGAATTACTTTGGCCAGCAATACAACAAACTTTAGTAATGGTTGTTCCATCAACTATATTAGCAGTGATAATTGGTTTTATACCAGCTATTATATTAACTTTAACAGATGAAAATGGATTAAAACCGAATAAGGCGGTTTATAAAGGGTTAGACTTTATAGTAAACACACTTAGAAGTTTACCGTTCCTTATATTAATGGTAGTTATTATACCATTTACGAAATTAATTGTAGGAACTTCTATTGGAGAAGTAGCTTCTATAGTGCCATTAACTGTAGCTTCGGCACCTTTTATAGCTAGAATAATAGAATCAGCTTTAAAGGAAGTCGATCCAGGAGTTATTGAAGCAGCAAAAGCTTTTGGGGCTAGTACAACTCAAATAATATTTAAAGTAATGATTAAAGAAGCTGTACCTGCAATCATTTCAGGTATAACACTTTCATTAATAAGTATTATAGGATATTCAGCTATGGCAGGGACTATCGGAGCAGGTGGTCTTGGAAATTTAGCTGTAAGATATGGATATCAAAGGTTTCAAACAGATGTAATGATAGTGACAGTAATAGTACTTATTATTATAGTTCAAGGATTACAAAGTTTAGGCAATTATTTATATAACAGATTATCTAAATAGATTTAGTGATTTAAAGGGGGATTTATAAATGAAAAAGAAAAGTATAATTTCAGTAGTATTAGCAGGAATATTAGCACTAGGATTAGCTGGATGCGGAGCAAAGAAAACAGATGATAAAACAATAACTATTGGAGTATCACCTGTTCCACATAAAGAAATAGTTGAACAAATTAAGCCTATATTAGAAAAGGAAGGCTATAAGTTAGAGATAAAAGAATTTGATGATTATGAATTACCAAATACAGCAGTACAAGATGGAGAAATTGATGCGAACTACTTCCAACATATTGCTTATTTGAATACAACAAATGAAAAGAAAAACTATGATTTAACTTACACAGCAGAAATTCATATAGAACCTATGGCTTTATATTCAACAAAGGTTAAGAATCTTAATGAATTAAAAGATGGTGCAACAATAGGAATTCCTAATGATCCATCAAATGAAGCAAGAGCTTTAAGATTACTTGCAAAAGCAGGTCTAATTAAAGTTAAAGATGGAGAACTTATAACAATTGCAGATGTTACTGAAAATACTAAGAATATAAAATTCAAAGAATTAGAAGCAGCACAACTTCCAAGAACTTTAGATGAATTAAATGGTGCTGTAATTAATGGTAACTATGCGCTTGAAGCTAAATTAGATGCTACAAAGGATGCATTATTTACAGAAGATAAAAATGATGAATCTATAAAAAATTATAGAAATATATTAGCGGTTAAAAAAGGAAATGAAGATTCAGAAAAGATTAAGGCTTTAACAAAGGCACTTACTTCTGATGAAGTTAAAAAATATATTACTGATACTTATAAGGGTGCTGTAGTTCCAGTATTTTAATGAAAAAAAGAATTGATTACAAATTGTAATCAATTCTTTTTTTATATACAAATATTTTATTTGGTATATAATTTGTGATTTTAAATATCGTTGAATTTTCCTTTTGTTCATCATTGCTTATATCAGGCAATAAATATATATAGTTTTACAATAAATAAAAATCAGGTTAAAATAAATTAAGATTATATGTTAGTGGAGGAAAATATAATGAAGATTTCAAAGGTAAATGCAGAACTAACTGGACAAGATATTTTAAGTATAATAAATGAATTTGTTAAAGTTGAAGGATTAACTCTTAATAAAGTAAATATAGATAATGAAATTACAATAGAAGGTACTTTCAAAAAAGGAATATCTTTTGGTTTCAAAGGAAGTTTAGCGATAGAGGGTGTCAGAGACGGAAAGATATACTGCAGATTGTCAAAGTTTAAGGTGCTAAAGCTTGGTATCTTTAGAATTATACGCAGTTTTGCATTAAAAACTGCTTTTAAATATCTTGCTATAAGTGGAATAGAAAACGATAAAGATGTAATAGTATTAAATATACACAAGTTATTAAATCCAGTACCATATGTTGATTTAGATATCTCAGCCGCTTATGTAAGAAAAGATATTCTTTTAGTTGAAGTTGAAGAAATTAACATATCAGTTAATGGAGGCTTAATAAAGGAAGAAGAAGCTGAAGAGGAATTAACAGAAGATGTGGAGAAATTAGAGTTGCCTGTTGAAAAAGTTAAAGATGGATATACTACTGGAAGAAAATTTATAGAGGACAAGCTACCAGAAGGTGTTAAAAAAGCTAGTGATATTATTCTTGTAGTTCCAGATGTAATAGCATTAATATCTAGATTATTAAAGGATAACAGGGTACCTCTTAAAACAAAATTATCTATAGCAGCATCACTTGGATATATGATGTTTCCTATAGACATAATACCAGATAGGATTCCTTTTATAGGTAACATTGATGAATTAGCAGTTGCTTTTTTTGCCTTAAATAAGGTTGCAAGTACTGTTCCAGTGCAGGTTATAGCTGAGAACTGGGAAGGGAAAACGGAATTGGTTTTAGTACTTAAAAAAGGGGTAGAATATTTAGTGAACTTCACAAACGCAAGAAATGTAGAAAAACTTTATAACGTTATTACAGAATTAAGTACATTATAGGAAGGTAAAAGTATGACAAAATATTATTCAGTATATAGAGGGAAATCAGGAATACCTAAGATTCTTACAAATTGGGAAGAATGCAAAAAAGAAGTCATAGGATGTAAGGGGGCAATATATAAAAGTTTTAAAACAGAGGAGGAAGCTATAGAATTTTTATCTTTAAGTTCAAAAGGGAAAAGTGAGATTTCTAGCACAAATGTTGTGGATGAAGAAAAAAGTTTACATTTAGATATGAATGGATTAGTTATTTATGTAGATGGAAGTTTTTCTTTAGAAAAGGGTAACTATTCATATGGATTAGTAGCAATTAGAAATGGAGAAGAGATTTATAGAGATTGTGGAGCTGGGGAAGATTCGGATGCAATTGCATTAAGAAATGTGGCAGGTGAAGTGCTAGGATCCTTAAAGGCTGTTGAATATGCTATTAGCAATGGATATGAAGATGTTAAAATAGTTTATGATTATCAAGGAGTAGAGTGCTGGGCACTGGGAACTTGGAAGAGGAATAAGGAGTTAACAGAAGCATATCATAAATCAATGCAAGAAAATATGAAAAAAATTAACATAAAATTCATAAAAGTTAAAGGTCATAGTGGAGACAAGTATAATGATATAGCAGATAAACTTGCAAAGAAGGCTTTGGAAATCATTTCATAGGTTAAAAGAATAAAAAATACATAATATAAATATAGAATCCAATTTAGATAATTTTAAAAAGAGGTGTTTTATATGGGCAGATATGTAAATGGAATGATAGCTGGAGTAGTAGTTGGAGCTACAGTTGGAATGATGGTATTACCTCAACTAGATAGGAGAACTCAGAAAAACGTGAGAAAAGCCGGACAAAAAATACTAGATTATGTTGAGGATTCTTATGATGGAATGACCAAAATGTTTTAATTGGGAAAAGCAGAGTTGATTACTCTGCTTTTTTTTATATTATTAAAATAAATGTTAACAAATTGGTTAATATGTGTTGAGAATATTACATTAAGTTGTTTACTTTTACAAATTTATGTTATAATTTAGTTATTAATTTGATTATTTACCTGTATGAAATAATAAAATTTAAAAAAGGAAGAGGATATAATGGAAATTCTGTCATTAGGAGAGAAAATAAAAAGAAGAAGAAAAGAGCTAGATATGACTTTAAAAGACTTAGCCAAGGATAGAATTACTCCTGGACAGATAAGTTTAGTAGAGTCAGGAAGATCAAATCCTTCAATGGATCTATTAGAATATTTATCTGTAAATCTACATACATCAGTAGAATATCTTATGGAGTCTGAAGAAAGTCAAGCTGAAAAGATTAGTACATATTATTCACAGGTTGCTGAATCTTATATTTTAAGTGGAGAATATAGTTTAGGAGAAAGTTATATTGAAAAAGCTTTAATCTATGCTGAAAAATACAACTTAGAATATAGAAAAGCAAAAATACTATCTTTAAGGGGGAAAATAAGTACTTTTAAGGGGGAAATTGCATTAGCACAACAATTTTTTCTGTCATCAAATGTAATATTCATAAAGAATAATAATTATGAAGAAATAGTTGAAACATTTCTGAATCTTGGAAAAATAACTATAAATTTAAAAGCTTATCACTCAGCTGGTAGTTATTTAAAGCAAGCAGAAAAAGTTTATATTGACAACAAAATTGGAAATGATTACATGCTGGGGGAAATATATTATTATATTTCAATAATATATTTTGCCATGGAAGATGAAGAAAAGTCCAATAAATATGCATGTTTAGCAAAAGACAAATTTAAGCAAATTTACAATAGAGAAGAATATGCAAAGACATTACTTCATATTTCGGAGGAGTATAATGAAAACGGAGATTTAGTTAATGCTATTAAATACTCTAATAAAACTCTAAAAATATATGAAGAAATAAACAAATTAAAGAATCTATCTTATATTGAAAATAATTTAGGAAAGATATTTTATAATTTTGAAAAGACTGAAGAAGCCTTTAAACATTTTGAAATTGCTAATGGATTTGCGCCGAATTGTGATGATGATTTATTAATAGAGACAAGCTTAAACATTTGCAAAAATCATTTGAAATTAAAAAATATTGATAAATGTGAAATGCTATTAGATGAAATTATAGGCAAGATAAAGCAAGGTAATATAGATAAAATGATAGAATATAATCTAATTAAGTATAGGCTTTATACAATTAAAGATGATTTTGAGAATGCTGAAAGAATGTTAAATGAAAGTTATCTCATAGCGAAAGACGGTGGATTACTACAAAAAGCAGGTGAGATAGCAATAATACTAGGTAAATATTATATGGATAATAAAAAGGTTGAGGAAGCTACAAGGTATTTAGATCAGGGAGTAAGTTTATTTAAAGAGGTAGGAGTTCTACAAAATTAGAATTAGATGGGTGAGAAAAATGGAAATATTGTCTACTGGGGAAAAAATAAAAAGAGCTAGGATATATAAGGGAATAACCTTAAAAGATTTGTGCGAAGATAAAATATCAATTTCAAAAATGAGTTGTATTGAGAATGGAAAGGTCAAGGCAGATAAGGAAATAGTACAATTTATTGCTAATAAAATTGAACTTGATTATGATTACTTAATACAGGATGTTTATGAACAGATAGTAGAGAATCTAGCTACTATTAAAGCTGGTAAGGGGAATAGCGAAAATATCGAAGAAGATATCAAACATAATTTATATTATGCTGTGGAATATGAATATTACGAACTTGCGTTTGACTTGATACATATATTATTTTCTTATTATCTAGAAGAGCAGAAATATGAGAAAGTTCAACTAATAATATCTCAATATTATGATCTTTATCAAAAAAATAATAAAGATGAAAATACAATAGTATACTATAATGATATGGCAAAATATCTTCTTCAAAATGAAGAATACAGTGAAGCTATAGCTTACTATGTAAGGCTTAGAGAAATAATAGATATTGAGGATTCTACAGGAAAAGAGTTGTTTTCAACTGTAGCATACAATGAAGGAATTTGTTATTGCAGATTGCATAATGATATAAAAGCATATGATTTATTAAAGGAATCAATACGATATGAAGATTACCTACAAGGAGATATTAATAAGGGAAAAGTATGCCAGGCATATGCTATGGTATGTATAAGACTAGGGGCTGAGGATGCTCAAAAATATGTAAAAAAAACATATGAATATCAGAAAAGCAATCCAATGATAGTAGCTAGTGCAAAAGGTGAATATGGGAAAGCTTACTTTGAAGTTGGACAAAATGATAAAGCTGTAGAAGAAATTCTAGAGGGGATAAAAATGTTTCCAAGGCATAACAAAGAAAAGTATGTGCAGTTTTTAAATGAATCGATTGAAACATTATATAAATATAAAGAATATGATAGGGCATATGATCTAGCAGGACAAGCATTAGATTTAGCTATTGAAACAGGTGAAATAAAACTTATCGAAAAATCATACTATTTTAAAGGAAGTATATTGCAAAGGAAAGGTAACTTTAGGGAAGCAGAAATGTATATGAATCTTGCATTAGATTCATTATTGAAGTTTGGAACTAAGGAAGAAAGAAGAAGAAGATATATGGATATGGCAAGTATGTACTATAATTTAGGTGATGTAAAAGATTCTTTAAAATATTTCTCTTTAGCTATGACGAAAGAAAAGAATATTCTATAAAATGAAACTGGATTAAATGAATTCATTTAATCCAGTTCTTTTTATTTTATTATAATTAGGACAGCACCATAGCCTTTTAATTTGGTTATTATATTAAGAACTGAACTTCTTTTTGCATATTTAAATTCAATTTTAGGGAAAGAAGCCTTTGATAGAATCTCCATTTCTTCTTTACTTAACCTGTCAGGTTTTCCCATAGAAACCCAGTAGTTATAAGATGAACCTACTTTTTCATTAATTTCATAAAAGGTTATTCTTGAATCTTTATTTATATTAGTTAAATTTAATGAAATTTTCTTTTCTGTAGATTTAGACATTCCGCGCTTATTAATTAAGTTATGACTGTTAAAAATACTTTCTAAAGTTTCAGTGTATGTATATAAAAGTATACTAAAACCATCGGATGATTTTGTTATTATATAGCCATTATCCATTTCAACTATGTCGCCATTTAGTTTGCTCATAAGATAATATGCATAATACGAAGGCTTTCTTATAGCCATATCGTTAACAAGTCCTGAAGCTCCAATAAAAACTTCGTTATTTAAATGAGTTTCTCTTTCTAAAACATCAAAAGCTCTCAAATGGCTCATATCATCGTTGGTAAATAGTTCTTTATGAATTATATATGGAACCATATATGATGTATCATAGATGGTGTTCAATTCTCTATTTTGAGTAAACTCATTATCTAGAATGCTAAACTTAAGAGAATTAGTAATATAATTTTTTAAACTTTCTTTTATCATATAATTTAGATTAGAAGAAAGCTGGAATTTAATTTTAGAAAGATCAAAGATTTCAATATCTGAAAAATATGATTTAAAACTTTCTAATGCTGTTATATAATCCTGGTGAGAGAAGCTAGTATTATCAAGAACAATAAGAGGATTCAAATTTATGTAATCAAGAAATTCAAGTACTGTTCTTATCCTATTCCAGTTAATAAAATCATTTCCTTTAAATACTCCCATATCTTCATTAAAGAAGTTTTCAAGTCTTCCATAATTAAAATGAAGCTCCTCTTGAAGTTCTTCCAGAATATTTTTATTTTCTTCAATTAGAAGGTCGAAAGTGTCACCTAGAGTTAGAATTTCTCTAAATTTTTTTGTGAATTTTCCTTTAGTCAAGCTCATATCAACATGTATATTCCAAAGTTTGTTTTCGTAATTATATCTTTCATAATCATCTAGGTAAGATGATAATAGTTCTATAGAATCATATATTGGTAAATAGGTAATCTTTTTTGCTTTTTCATATAATTTAGGAGAAAGTTTATTTTTTCTTTTAAATTGAAGTGGAGTGCAACCATAATAAATTTTAAAATGCTTATTTAAGTACCTAGTATGAGAAAATCCTATTTCATCTGATATTTCTGAAATACTCATATCTGTATCTAAAAGGAGTTTTACCGATTCTTCAACCCTAGTGAGGTTAAGTAAATCCGTAAAGCTATAACCAGTAGCATTTTTGATTTCATGTGAAAGGTAATGTGGTGTTAAGAATTCCTTTTTAGCTATTTCTTGTAGAGTTATATTACTGTTATAATTGTTATATATATATTTTGAAATTCTATGATACCTTTCTAATTGTTCTTTGTTATCTTTTAAATCTTCTTGTTCATAAAGGAGATAATGAAAATTATTAATTAGATGAAAAAGTAAATTAATTAATATATTTTCAATTTCTTCGTCATAGTTTTCTTGTCTTTGTACATATTCATATAGAAGTTCGGCTAAAAATGCTCTGAATTCGTCATACTCAGCACCTTCTTGAGCTCCAAGGTCAGAAGTATTCGTATAGAAATAAACATTCTTAATATCTTTATAGTATTTAGATAGAAAGCTAGGATCAATGTGGAATATTAATAACATATTATCAAAGTTAGAAGTAATACTGTGAGTTTCATCAACATTTATTATTTCTAATTCATTTTCAAATAGTTCAAAGCTATCTGTATCTATGGATATTTTAACTTTACCTTTTATTACATATATTATTTCAATAGAATTATGCCAATGTATAGGATATTCCTTAACTGAACAAAATGAAATATTAACAGGCATATCAGATGCAAAGTTAATGAATTCTTTTCTCAAAATAACACCTCCTGTTGTATATAGAAATTATAACAATTATTAGTTATTTAAAAAAGTAAAAAAATGAAAATAAAACTTTGACTTTCTTTGACCTTTGTATTATTATAAAAATATAGAAAAAACTATTTACAGTAGTAAGGAGGAGTAATATATGAATGTTGATAAAATGACATTAAGAGTACAACAATGTTTAAGTGATTCTAACTCTATAGCAGTTAAATTTAATCATCAACAAATTGAAGTAGTTCATCTTTTTGCTGCCCTTATGGAACAAGAAGACGGGTTAATTCCTAATATTTTCACTAAAATTGGTGTTGATATAAAGAATGTAAGATCAGAAATTAATAACAAATTAGAAGCTATGCCTAAAGTTATGGGAGAAGGAGCAAATTCTTCGGGTGTATATATAACTAGAAGAGTAGATGAAGTACTTGTAAAAGCAGAAGATATTTCGAAAAAATTTAAAGATTCATACATTAGTGTTGAACATTTAATGTTATCCATTATGGAAGTTGATTCTAAGGGTATAGTTGGAGAAATATTAAAAAAATTTAATATTACAAAAAAAGATTTTATGAAAGTATTAGAAGAAGTTAGAGGAAATCAAAGAGTTGAAACACAGGATCCAGAAGGGACTTATGATGCACTAACAAAGTATGGTAGCAATTTAGTTGAATTAGCTAAGAAACATAAGTTAGACCCTGTGATTGGAAGAGATGAAGAGATTAGAAGGACTGTAAGAATACTTTCAAGGAG
This sequence comes from Clostridium cibarium, assembly GCF_014836335.1. Classification (GTDB taxonomy): domain Bacteria; phylum Bacillota; class Clostridia; order Clostridiales; family Clostridiaceae; genus Clostridium; species Clostridium cibarium. Next base: position 31,333 of record NZ_JACSRA010000033.1, on the reverse strand, counting down.
AACAAAAAACAATCCTGTTTTAATTGGTGAACCGGGAGTTGGTAAAACTGCTATAGTTGAAGGCTTAGCAGAAAGAATAGTAAAGGGTGATGTGCCCGAAGGTTTAAAAGATAAGGTAATCTTTTCACTTGACATGGGATCATTAATTGCAGGTGCAAAATATAGAGGGGAATTTGAAGAGAGATTAAAAGCTGTTTTAAAAGAAGTTCAAAGAAGTGAAGGAAGAATAATTCTTTTCATTGATGAAATCCATACTATTGTAGGTGCTGGTAAAACAGATGGAGCAATGGATGCTGGTAATTTAATTAAGCCATTACTTGCAAGAGGAGAATTACATTGTATTGGAGCAACTACTTTTGATGAATATAGGCAATATATTGAAAAAGACAAAGCTTTGGAAAGAAGATTTCAACCAGTAATAGTGGATGAACCAACAGTAGAAGATACTGTTTCTATATTAAGGGGATTAAAAGAAAAATTTGAAATACATCACGGTATTAGAATTCATGACAATGCAATAGTAGCGGCTGCAAAACTTTCTCATAGGTATATTCAAGATAGATTTTTACCAGATAAAGCTATAGATTTAATAGACGAAGCAGGAGCTATGATTAGATCAGAGATAGATTCTCTTCCTACAGAATTAGATATTATAAGAAGAAAATTATTTCAATTGGAAATTGAAAAGGGAGCTTTAGAGAAAGAAAATGATGAAGGTTCTATAAAACGGCTAGAAGCGATTTCGAAAGAAATAGCAGAACTTAAAGAAAAGAATGACGAAATGACTGCAAAATATGAAAAGGAAAAAGAGCATATTACATCTTTAAGAGAATTAAAAACAAGACTGGATGATGCACGTGGTGAAATAGAAAAATATGAGAGAGCTTATGACTATAATAAAGTTGCAGAGCTTAAATATTCCACTATACCAGTATTAGAAGAAGAAATAGAAAAGAGAGAAAGTGAAGTAAAGGAAAATTATGAAGGTGCTCTTTTAAAAGAAGAAGTTACAGAAGAAGAAATTTCACAGGTTCTATCAAAATGGACTGGAATTCCTGTAAGTAATCTTCTTGAAGGAGAAAGAGAAAAATTATTAAGACTTGATTCAGAACTTCAAAGCAGAGTTATTTGCCAAGATGATGCAATAGAGGCTGTATCTAGTGCAATACTTAGAGCTAGAGCAGGACTAAAAGATGAAAACAAGCCAATAGGATCATTTATATTCTTAGGACCAACAGGAGTTGGTAAAACTGAACTTGCAAAAACCTTAGCTAGGACATTATTTGATAGTGAAGATGCCATGATAAGAATTGATATGTCTGAATATATGGAAAAGCATGCTGTATCAAGACTTGTTGGTGCGCCTCCAGGCTATGTTGGATATGAACAAGGAGGTCAATTGACAGAAGCGGTTAGAAGAAAGCCATATAGTGTGCTTTTATTTGATGAAATTGAGAAAGCACATGAAGATGTATTTAATATGTTTCTTCAAATTTTAGATGATGGAAGGTTAACTGATAATAAAGGTAAAACTGTTGATTTTAAAAATACAATAATAATAATGACTTCCAATATAGGATCTCAATATTTATTAGAAAATGAAAATCAGGAGGAAATAAGTGGAAAAAGTAAAAATTTAGTTATGTCTGCTTTGAGAAGTAAGTTTAAACCAGAATTTCTAAACAGAGTAGATGATACGATAATGTTCAAACCTTTATCAGAAACAGGTATAAAGAAAATAATTGATATTTTCTTAGAAGAAGTTAGAAATAGATTAAAAGATAACAATATTACATTAGAAGTTACAGAGAGTGCAAAAAATATTTTGGCAAAAGAGGGATATGATGTAGTTTATGGAGCTAGACCACTTAAGAGATATATCCAAAATACCCTTGAAAATAGTCTTGCTAGAAGAATTATAAAAGGTGATGTTCATTATGGTTCAAATGTACTGGTAGATGGAGACGGAGAAGAAATAACACTTTCTACAAGGTAAAAATAGCTTGTATCAAAAAAATTAAAATGCAGAAAATATATATATAAAGAATTACTCAGTTTTGAAAATTTATAATCAATTTTTGATTATGAATAATTTAAGGAGGAATTTTTATGGAGTATATAACTGCAATGAATAATTATGTAGTAGTTAATCCAAATGGGGATATGCAAGGATATGTAGAAATTGATGAAGCTGTAGGAGCAGTAGACTCATATGATTTAGAAAATATTTTAGCATTATGTGAAGAACCCAGAAAAGGACATATGTTTGATATGTGGCAATTTGACGATATGCAGGATTCAGGTATTATTTACGGAGTAGATAACGGTGAATGTCAAATTTATGATATGGATACTTTACTAGAGGCTATAAGAGAATCTGGTATGTTTCAAGATGAAAAAGACGAATTAATTAAAGAATTGTTAAAAAAAGATATTCATTTAAATGCATATGATAAAGGTATTGTGGGAATACTAGCTAATGTTGATGTTGAATGGACATAAAAAAGGAAAGGTCACGGTTTTGCCGTGACCTCATAATATGTTATTTTAAACCATTTTCATATTGTTGCACCATTCTCTTAACCATTTCGCCACCAACACTTCCGCATTGTTTTGAAGAAAGGTTTCCGTTGTACTCAGTGAAAGGAACTCCCATTTCACTTGCAACTTCATTTTTGAATTTTTGTAATCCATTCTTAGCTTCTGGAACTAATGCATTATTATTGTTTTGTGACATATTAAATTCCTCCTCTAACGAGTTTTTTTTCTAGGCATTTCTGCTTTGCACTATTATTGTGTGTAAACACAAAATATATAAACTATGTTTTAATAGGTAAAGAAGGAAAATTGTACAAACTATATTTCAGTTATAATATGGTTATTAATTATTTTCTGTTTCTATAAATTTTTAATAGTCCAGTTACCACAGGGATTACTATTAATACTGAGATTATACATTCTGGGACTCCATTAGTTAATGCAATTGTACCAAGTGTTCCAGCAACAGCTTCAGGACTCAAGTTTTTTAATACAGCATATTGGTCACGAAATAAAATGAAAGTTAATCCTAATACTCCAACAGTATTAGTAATTGTACCTAATGCAGCTGCAAATCCATAAGCAATTTTTGGAGTGTTAAATTTATTTTTAATATATTTATATACATAATATGATATAATTCCGATTAATACTCTAGGTATAATAGCAACTACAGGATTCATGAAAACTGGTGATAAAATTGTTGGTGCAGTAATGTTTTGATATATAGAAAATAAACCGAAAACTAACCCAACAGCAGCACCTACAATAGGACCTTCAATAATAGCGCCAATTATTACCGGTATATGCATTATTGTAGCTTTCATAAAAGGAAGTGGAATAAATCCTATTCCTGTTAACCCCATAAATATGGAGATTCCAGAGAGCATTCCTATGACAGCTAATTGTCTAACTTCTAAAAAACTTTTTTTGTGATTTTCCATTACATTTCCTCCGTTCTTATTCCTTAATGGATATAATTCGGCAAATCTTGAAGTTTAGATTTACAGTTCAGTTTGTTAAAATACTGACAAGTATTATTGTAGCATGAAATAAAAAATTATCAATATAAGATAAAATTGTAGAATTTTTTGAAAATATAATAAAATAAATAAAGACTAATTTTCAAGCTTTTTCACTTGAAAATTAGTCTTTATTAAGTTAGCTAAAAGTTGTATTGTTAATAAATATTTTTATCTGGCATAACAAAAGCACAAGCAATATAACCAAAAAAGCCTAGTCCGAAAGACAATAAGGTAATTAAAATCCACAAAACTCTTATTAAAGTAACATCAGCGTCAAAATAATCAGCAAAACCGGCACATACACCAAATATTTTTTGTTCAGCTGAAAGTTTATATAATTTTTTCTTTGAATCCATAATAATTAATCCTCCCTAAAAATGGTGAAAGAATATCTTTATTATATTATAAACGAGAATAATAAAAAGTATATATAATAATTGGAATATAATTAAAAGTTAAGATGATATTAAGAAAAAAATAAATTTAATATATTTTATTAAATTAGAGATATAATTATATCAGTAAGTAAAAAATAGTATAAGAGGAGGAGAGTTCATGGCGAGTGAATATAGAATTATGGATTATCCTGAAAAGTCTTGGAGTATATCAAAGATGAAGGTAATAGATAATTGCTTTAGAGAATATTACTATACATACTATGGCTCTCATAATGGATGGCTTTATCAATCTACTGATGAGCAAAAAATATCATGGAGATTAAAAAAATTGACCAATATATGGATCATGTTTGGTGATAAGTTACATGAATTAATAAAAAGTTTGGTGAAAGATGATGGAAGTGAAATAAATGTAGGTGAAATAAAAGAACATATGAGAGTTAAACTTAACCTAGGTGTTAAGGAAAGCTTGCAAAAGTATAGAAATGGAGACTGGGATGAGTATCCTAAGGGGGAAATGCTTCAGGAATATTACTATGGAGAGAAACTTAAGGAGAAGGATGTAGAAGAGATAAAAAAGAGAATAGAAAGTTGCACTAAGGGATTGATAGTATCTAAGTCGTATAATGAAATTAAAAACACAGCAAAAGAAATTCTAGAAGTAGATGAAGAAAAATTTGATTTTATCTTTGTTTCAGGTATAAAGGTATATGCTCTTATTGATGTTCTATATATAGATGAAAAAGGTAATTATGTTATTGTTGATTGGAAAACTGGCCAATTTAGTGAACATGATAAAGAACAATTAATGGTTTATGTATTGTATGTTATGGAAAGATATAAAGTACCAATAGATAAAGTCATAGGACGTCTAGAATATTTATTAATTGGAGAAAATTATGAGTATAAATTTAATCTAGATGATATTATAGAGATAAATAATAGAATAAATATGGACTTAAATGTTATAAATGCTTTTTTGGAAGATAAGGATAAAAATAAACCGAGACATAAAGAACACTTTTTGATGTGTGATAATATAAGTAAATGTAGAAAATGTAAATTTAGAAAATTATGCTTAAATGAGGAGGAAATATAAATGAAACTAATTGATATCGTACAACTAACAAATAATAAGTTTTTAAACATGTATAAGCTAAAATTAATAAATAGAAAGGGGAATCCAAAGGATTATTTTGTTGCAAGTAGGAGAGATAGATTACATTTAAGTTGTGTAACAAAAGATCATAATGTTTGCGATGGAGTTATGATAATTCCTATAACAGAAGATGGAGAAATCGTAATGCTTAAGCAGTACAGACCAGCAATATCAGACTACTTGTATGAACTTCCAGCAGGAATAGTAGATCCAGGAGAAAGTATAGAAAGTGCAGCTAAAAGAGAACTATATGAGGAAACAGGACTTATAGCAAAGAGCTATGAAGTATATTTAAAACCAAGTTACACTTCAGTAGGATTAACTGATGAGACTACAGCGATAGTAAAGATGGTGGTTGAAGGTGAGATAACAAATGAACATGCAGAAGCTGATGAGGATTTAGAAGTTTTTAAATTAAAAATAAGTGATGCAAAAAAGTTTGTAGAAAGTCATAATGTCTCTATAAAAGGGGCGCTTATATTGATGAGTTTGTAAAACACGAGTGTTCTTCTAATAAAAACACTTGTTTTTATTAGAAGAACATGATATTATTGTATTAAGAAAATTTCACATAATAATATACTTGGGGTGATAAAATGAAATTTCAAAGTACAAGAGGGTTAGAGAAAGATGTATCTTCGGCTGAGGCTATAATTAGAGGAATAGCTAAAGATGGAGGTCTATATGTTCCAGAATCTTTTCCAAATTTGTTTAACTTGATAAAGTATGATAAAGATTTATCATATGAAGAACTAGCTTTTAAGATAATAAAGGAGTATTTTACTGATATTAATGAAGAGGATTTAAAAGATGCAATAAATGATGCGTATAAGAATCGTTTTGAAGTTAAAGTAAATAAGGATTTTTTAGAGTTATATCATGGACCAACTTGTGCATTTAAAGATGCTGCTTTATTATTTCTTCCTCAAATTATGAAAAGAGCAAAAAAGGCTTTAGGATTAAAAGAGGAAATAGTTATATTGACTGCTACATCTGGAGATACTGGTAAAGCTGCTTTAGAGGGTTTTAGTAATGTTGATGGATTTAAAGTAGTTGTTTATTATCCTAAAAATGGAGTTAGTACTATTCAAGAAAGGCAAATGGTTACACAAGAAGGAAATAACGTTAAAGTGTTTGGTATTACAGGTAATTTTGATAATGCACAAACCGGGGTGAAAGAAATTTTTGGAGATGAGTCTTTTAAAGAAGAGGTAAGAAGAGGTGGCTATCTTTTATCTTCTGCAAATTCAATTAATATAGGGAGACTTGTACCTCAAATTGTTTACTATTTTTACGGTTATTTCAAACTAGTTGGACAAGGAAAGATTAAATTAGGGGAAGAAATAAATGTAGCAGTACCTACAGGGAATTTTGGGAACATTTTAGCATCATATTATGCTAAGAGAATGGGATTGCCAGTACATAAATTTATTTGTGCATCAAATGAAAATAAGGTACTAACTGAATTCTTTCAGACAGGAATATATGATAAAAGAAGAGAACTTATTTTGACAGAATCACCATCTATGGATATTTTAGTTTCTTCAAATTTAGAAAGATTGTTATTTGAAGGAAGTGGAAGAGATGGAGAAGAGATTAAGAGACTTATGGATTCTTTAATGGCGAAAGGAGTTTATAAAGTTTCAAACAAAATTAGTGAATTCTTAAAAGATTTTTATGGAAACTTTGCAAATCAAGAAGAAGTTTCAAAAGCAATAAGTGATATATATGAAAAAGAGGGATATCTAATAGATACTCATACTGCTGTAGCTAAAGTAGTAAATGAAAAATATGTAAAAGAGACAGGGGATAATAGACAAGTGTTAATAGGATCAACAGCAAGCCCGTATAAATTCCCTAGAAGTATTTGCTCTTCACTTAATATTAATATAGAGGAATTAAATGATTTTGAAGTGCTAAATAAATTATTTGAAGAAACAAAAGTTGAAATTCCTACAAATTTAGTAGGGTTAGCTAAAAAAAGCATTTTACATAAAGAAGTATGGGATAAAAATGAGATGAAACAAGCTCTTTTATCATACTTAAAGTAGGTACTACCATGATTAAAATAAGAGTACCAGCTACTTCAGCTAATATGGGGCCAGGCTTTGATTCTTTAGGAGTAGCTCTAAATCTCTATAATATATTTGGATTTAGAGAAATAGATAATGGATTGAGTTTTAATGGAGTTCCAGAGGAATTTTGCAATGAAGACAATATAGTTTACAAAGCCATGATGAAATGTTTTAGTAAGGCTGGGTACAAACCTAAGGGGATAGAAATATCAACTTTAAAACAGGACATACCAGTATCGAGAGGACTTGGAAGTAGTTCTAGCTGTATAGTTGGGGGACTAGTTGGAGCTAATGAAATTTTAGGTAAAAAGTTTTCTCAAGATGAAATACTTGAAATGGCGGTTGAAATTGAAGGGCATCCAGATAATGTTGCGCCAGCATTGCTTGGAAACATGGTAGTTGCTGTAACTGAAGAGAAAAAGATATATTATCAAAAGATAAATGTTAATGAAAAAATTAAGTTCATTCCTATTATACCTAATTTTAAACTTTCTACCAATGAGGCAAGAAAGGTTTTGCCAAGCGAAATATCTTTAAATGATGGAGTTTATAACGTAGGAAGAGCGTCACTTTTAGTTGCTGCAATATCAAATGGAAATTTAGAATTACTTAAACATGCTTGTAAGGATGCGTTTCATGAGAAATATAGAAGTAGTCTCATAAGTGGATTTTATGAAGTAAAAGAAGAAATTTACAAAGCTCAAGGATTAGCTTCTTATTTAAGTGGAGCTGGACCTACCATTATGGCTCTATCGTTGAATCAGGATAGAGAATTTAAAGTGAAAATTCAAGAATTTTTAAAGCTTAAATCTTTAGATTGGAATGTTTTTGAGTTATCAGTGGATAAATTAGGGGCAATAGTACTAGAGGGTGATGAGGAGTGCAAGGAAATTTTTTTGTAATTGATAAAAGAGTTTTACCAGAAGTATATGAAAAAGTTGTAAAAGCGAAGAAATTACTAAAAGAAGGTAAAGTAAAAGAAGTAACAGAGGCTACAAGGTTAGCTGGAGTAAGTAGAAGTGTATATTATAAGTATAGGGATTTTGTATTTGAGTTTTCAGAGAGTCCCAAAGGGCAAAAAGCTACATTCAATATAATGATAATAGATGGAACAGGTGTGTTGTCTACTATATTGAATTATATATCAAGTGTTGGTGGAAGTATATTGACAATAAATCAAGGAATACCATTAAACGGATATGCTTACGTCAGTTTAACTATAGATATGAGCAATTTAAACGGAGACATAAAAACACTAGTTGGGGATTTATCAAAATTAGATAGGGTTGAAAAAGTTGAGTTTATAGCTATGGAGTAGGATGTAAGATGAATGTTAAAGAGTGAAATAATTTATTTCACTCTTTTTCGTTAAGAAAAATATAGTGGTTATTATCATATGCTTAATAATTATATGAATTTTTTAATACATTTGTGCAAAAGTTATTATTGACAGTGATAATATGATATATTATTATTAAAATATAATTTATCAATTTAGTACACTAAATCGATAAAGCAAGGAGGGGCTATGGGGAAAAAATATATAATACCTGAAGGAACAAGAGATTTAGTCTTAGGTGAATGTGCTATTAAGAAAAAACTACAAATTGACATTGAGGAATTACTAGATAAATGGGGCTATAAGGAAGTTGTAACACCGACAATAGAATTTTATGAGACTTTTAATTGTGGATTTCAAAATTTAAAAGAAGAGGAGGTGTATAAATTTTTTGACAATAAAGGGAAAATATTGGTGCTTAGACCGGATATGACTATTCCTATAGCAAGGGTAGTTGCGACTAAGTTTAAAGATATTCCTGGACCTATTAGATTTAGGTACAGTTCCAATGTTTATAGAGTTCATGAAAGTCTTGGTGGTAAAAAGAATGAATATACTGACTGCGGAGTTGAACTTATTGGAGCAGAAGATAAGTGTTCAGATTTGGAAATTTTGCTTACGGCCTTGGATGTGTTAAAAGCATTAGAGGTGAGGCAATATAAGCTTGAAATAGGAAATATCAATTTTTTTAATTCTGTAATTAAGGACTTGGGCTTGGAGGAAGAAGAAAAGTTAGAATTAGCAGAACTTATTGATAGAAAAAGTTTAAAAGAGCTAGATGAATATTTAGATTTTCTAGATGTGGCAGAAGTTTATAAAGAATTTTTTAAAAAGGTTCCTTGGCTTTTTGGAGGAAAGGAAGTTTTAGAGGAAGGTAAAAATTATTGCTTCAATGATGAAATTAAAAATAGTATAGAGTATCTAGAAAGACTTTCAAAAGTATTAGATGAACTAGGTTATGGAGAAATGGTAACTTATGATTTAGGAATGGTACCTAGACTTGATTATTATACTGGGATAATTTTTAGAGGATATGTAGGTGGCGTAGGAGCTACAGTTTTAAGTGGTGGAAGATATGATAATTTAATTTCATATTTTGGAGAAAATAGAAAAGCTGTTGGATTCTCTATAAATCTTGACTCAGTACTAGATATTATGAAGAATAAGAAAATAGTAGATAAACAATCATATAAACTTCATTATGAAGAAAAATTTCAAGTTGAAGCTTTTAAAAAAGCGGAGGAACTTAGAAAACAAGGGTTTATAGTTAATATGATTTGTGATTCCAATCAAGATGAAATTAATGTTCAGGAAGCAGGTAATAATAGATGAGTATAAGTATAGCATTAACAAAAGGAAGATTGGAAAAAGAAACTGTTAAGTTACTTGATAAAGCAAGTTTTGGAACAGACGAATTGAAAGATAAGGGTAGAAAATTAGTATTTAATGATACTAAGGAAGATATAAAATATTTCTTGGTAAAAGCTGCTGATTCTATAACTTATGTAGAACATGGTGTTGCTGATATTGGGGTAGTTGGTAAGGACACATTGTTAGAATCAGATAATAATTATTATGAAGTTTTAGATCTTGGGATAGGTAAATGTAAATTTATAGTAGCTTCATTACCTGAAAATCAATTTCTAAAAAAAATTGGTCATATAAAAATAGGAACGAAATATCCAACAGTAGCAAAAGAGTATTTTAAGAAGAAAGGAATGGATGTTGAAATAATAAAAATAGAGGGATCAGTTGAATTAGCGCCTATATTAGGATTATGTGATGCTATAGTTGATATTATGGAAACAGGCACTACTCTTAAAGAAAATGGATTAATTATATATGACACAATTTGTGACATTAGTGCTAGGGTAATAGTGAATAAAGCAAGCTTTAAAATGAAAAAGAGAGAAATAGAATCATTTATTGAAAGAATAAGAAAAGTATTAGATAAGTAATAAGCAATAAGCAAAGGTGGAGTAGAAAATGTTAAAACTTTTTAATTTAGAAGAAAAAGGATGGAATCTTCTTATTAAAGAATTAAATGAAAGGGCGAATTCAGAAAGTGAAGAGATATTGGAATCTGTATCTAAGATACTAAAAGATGTTAGATTAAGAGGAGATATTGCTATAAAAGAATATACTGAAAAGTTTGATAAAGTAAAAATTAAAGATTTCAAAGTCAGTGAAGAAGAATTAAGTGAGTGTTTTAATGAAGTAGATGTTGAGTTTATTAACAATCTTAAAGAAGCGAAGGAAAATATAGAATACTATCATAAAGCTCAAAAAGGAAGAGGCTTTATACTAAATAAAGAAAGAGGCGTATTTTTAGGACAAAGAATCCTGCCTTTAGATTCAGTAGGAGTTTATGTGCCAGGAGGTACAGCTGCATATCCTTCATCAGTTCTCATGAATGTAATACCAGCAAAGGTTGCTGGAGTAGAGCAAATAGTTATGGTTACACCACCCAATAAAGACGGAAAAATAAATCCTTATATAGGAGTAGCAGCAAAAATTTCAGGAATTGATACTGTATATAAAGTCGGGGGAGCTCAAGCCGTGGCAGCATTAGCTTATGGAACTGAAGCTATTCCAAAAGTTGATAAAATTGTTGGGCCAGGAAATATATTTGTGGCTACAGCTAAAAAACTTGTATTTGGAACAGTTGATATTGATATGATTGCTGGTCCGAGTGAAATACTTATAATAGCTGATGAAGGGGCTGAAGCTAGTTATATAGCGGCAGATTTAATGTCACAAGCAGAACATGATAAATTAGCATCTTCGATACTTGTTACTACATGTAAAGAACTATATGAAAAAGTTAATTCGGAATTAGAAAAACAGATTAATGATCTTTTAAGAAAAGATATAATTAAAGATTCACTAATAAATCATGGAAAAGCTATTATCTGCAGTAGTATTGATGAATGTATTGAAGTTTCAAATAGAATAGCTCCTGAACATCTTGAATTAATGGTTCAGAATTCAATGGAGCTTTTAGGTAAGGTAAAGAGCGCTGGTTCAGTATTTCTTGGGTATAATACACCAGAGCCTATAGGAGATTACTTTGGGGGAACAAATCACGTGTTGCCTACAAATGGCACTGCAAAGTTTTTTTCAGCACTTTCAGTAGACAGTTTTATAAAAAAATCATCATTCTTATATTATTCAGAAGAAGCGATAAAAGAAGATGGTGAAAAGATAATTAACATAGCCAACAAGGAAGGTCTTACTGCACATGCAAATTCTGTGAAAGTGAGGCTAAAATAATGAAAGATATTAATTCTTATATAACCTTAAAAGGCCAGAATGAAATAAATCTAAATAGTAATGAAAGTTCTTTAAGAATAGAAAAAGAATTGCTTGGAATGATGAAAAGTTCATTTAATAAGATTGATTTTAATAGATATCCTAATAATAATAATGTCAAAATCAAAGAATTATATGCTAGTTACATTGGAGATGAAATAACTAAGGATAATATAATAATTGGTAATGGTTCAGATGAAATGTTAGGGCTAATTATTAATATTATAATAGATAAAAATAAAAAACTTCTCACAGTTTTTCCTGATTTTACTATGTATGATTATTATGTATCTATGCAAGGTGGAAAGATTGTAAAATATCAGAGTAATAGGGATGGTTATGTAGATGTAGATAAGTTTATAGAACTAGGAAAAAAAGAAAATGTAGATTTGATTATGTTTTCTAATCCAAATAATCCAACTGGATATGCATTTACACTAGAAGAAGTAAAAAAGGTTGTTGAAGCTTTTAAGGATATTTATGTTGTTGTTGATGAAGCATATTATGAATTTTATGGAGAGAGTATAGTAGGGGAGATAAATAAATATAATAACTTATTAGTAACGAGGACATTATCAAAAGCATGGGGTCTTGCAGCATTAAGAATAGGATTTTTGATTTCAAATAAAGATAATATTAAGAAGTTTAATGAGAATAGAGTACCGTATAGTGTTAGTTCTCTTTCACAGGTTGTTGCAGAAGTTGCATTGAATGATCAAACTAGAGCTAGGGAAGATAGCAGAAAGATAGTAGAAGAAAGAGAAAAAGTTTATGAAGAGCTTAAAAAAATAGAGAAAGAAGCAGCATTAGAGATAGAATTTTTTAAATCTAAAGCAAATTATATTTTTGGGAGAACTCTATATAAGGAAGCTCTTATTCATGGATTAAAAATGAATGGGATTAATATAAGAGATTTTCAAGATGATAGTTTTAGAATTACAATTGGCTCACCTTTTGAAAATAGCAAACTTCTTCAAAGTTTACGGAGAATATTTGTCTATGGAGGTGAGTAATATGGAAAAAAGAATAGTAGCTTTAGAAAGAAATACAAAAGAAACGCAAATTAAGTTAAGCTTAAATCTTGATGGAACAGGGAAAACATCTATAGAAACAGGAGTAGGTTTTTTTGATCATATGCTTGATTTAATGGCTTTTCATGGAATGTTTGATTTGGACATTAAAGCAAAAGGTGATTTGGTTGTATGTGATCATCATTTAGTAGAAGATGTAGGAATAATATTTGGAAAAGCTTTTTTAAAAGCTTTGGGTGATAAGAGAGGAATAAGAAGATATGGAACTTTTTTTCTTCCAATGGATGAATCTTTAGCTCAAGTTTCACTTGATATAAGTGGTAGAAGTTTTTTAGTATTTGATTGTAATTTTAATAGAGAGAGTATTGGAAACTTTTCTACTGAAATGGTAAAGGAGTTTTTTAGAGCATTTGCATTTAATTCAGAAATTACCTTACATGAACGGATTATTTATGGAGAAAATGATCATCATAAAATAGAAGCTTTATTTAAGGCTACTGGGAGAGCAATAAGAGAAGCTAAAGAAGTAGATAAAAGTAATATGGTCATACCTTCAAGTAAAGGTATGCTGTAGGAGGTTATTATGGTAGTAATAATAGATTACGGGATGGGCAATTTAAAAAGTGTTTTCAATGCTTTAAATAAAATAGATTGTCATTCAAAGATATCTTCTGATAAAGAGGATTTAAGAACAGCAGACGCATTAATATTACCAGGTGTAGGAGCATTTAAGGATTGCATGGACAATTTGGAGAGAACCGGATTATCAGATATTATAAAGGAAGAGGTAGTAAAGGGAAAACCGCTACTTGGCATATGTCTTGGGATGCAAGTATTATTTGAAAAAGGTTATGAGGGAGAAGAGAAGAAGGGGTTAGGTCTACTTAAAGGAGAAGTAAGGAAAATGGTAGATCCTTATGAAAAAATTCCTCATATAGGATGGAACAATCTTGAAAAAAATAATAATGATATTTTAATCGATGGAATAAATGAAAATTCTTATGTTTACTATGTTCATTCATATTATGCACAAGAATATAGAGATGAGGATTTAGTAGGATATTCAACCTACGGAAAACTTAAGATTCCAGGGCTGGTAAGAAGAGATAATATTATGGGAGCACAATTTCATCCTGAGAAAAGTGGAGAAGATGGGCTTCGAATTCTCAAAAATTTTAAGGAGTTGGTTTTATGATAATTATACCTGCTATAGATATAATAGATGGTAAGCCGGTAAGACTCTATCAAGGAGATTATAATAAGAAAGAAATAGTAGCAGATGATATATTAGAAACTTCTAAGTCATTTCAAGATGCAGGGGCAGAGTATATTCATCTTGTGGATTTAGATGGAGCTAAAGCTGGTAAATTAATTAATAGAGAAGTTATTATAGAGGTTGCTAATAAAGTAAGTATTCCAGTGGAAGTAGGGGGGGGAATTAGAACCTATGAAACCATAAAATATCTAATTGAAAATGGAGTGTCTAGGATTATACTTGGGACTAGTGCAATGGAAGATGAAGTATTTTTAAAGAAAGCCATAGATAATTTTGGCGAAAAAATAGCTGTTGGAATAGACTGTAAAGATGGATATGTTTATGGAAGAGGTTGGCTAGAAGGAAGTTCTCTTTATTATATTGATTTTGCTAAGAAACTTGAGGAGTATGGAGTTAAGAATATAATAGTTACAGATATAAGCAAGGACGGGACTTTAGAAGGCCCTAATTTAGAGATGTTAAGTAATCTAAAGAGTGAAGTGAATATTAATATTACTGCGTCGGGTGGAATAAGAGATATAGAAAATATAAAAGCATTAAATGATATGAATATTTATGGAGCTATAACTGGAAAAGCTATATATGCAAAAACATTGTCCTTAGAGGAAGCCATAAAGCTTACAAAGGGGGAAGTGTAAAATGCACACAAAGAGAATTATTCCTTGCTTAGATGTTAAGGCTGGAAAAGTTGTTAAAGGTATAAACTTTGTTGATATAAAAGAAGTAGGTGATCCTGTAGCACTTGCAGAACATTATTATAAAGAAGGAGCAGATGAAATAGTGTTTTTAGACATTACTGCTACACATGAAGATAGAGGGATAATGAAGCAAGTGGTTGAAAGAGTAGCTGAAAAAATATTTATTCCATTTACAGTAGGTGGAGGGTTAAGAAGTTTAGAAGATATAAAAACTATATTAAGAGCAGGTGCAGATAAAATTAGCTTAAATTCAGCAGCTGTTAGAGATAAAAACTTAATTAGGAAAAGTGCTTTTACATTCGGAAATCAGTGTATAGTTCTTGCTGTAGATGCAAAAAAAAGAGAAGATAAATCTGGATGGAATGTAGTTATAAATGGAGGAAGAATAGATACTGGATTAGATGCTTTAAAGTGGATAGAAGAAGGTGTAAAGCTTGGAGCTGGAGAGATATTATTAACTTCTATGGATGCAGATGGTACTAAAAAAGGTTTTGATATAGAACTTACTAAGGCTGTATCTAATATAACTAACGTGCCAGTAATAGCATCAGGAGGGTGTGGTAGTCTTGAGCATTTCTATGAGGTATTTAATGAGAAAGCAGCAGATGCTGCACTTGCAGCATCGTTATTTCATTACGGTGAACTTACTATAGAAGAAGTAAAGAGATATTTAAGAGAGAGAGACATTCCTGTAAGGTTTTAATGGAGGAATTATGAAAGAAGAAATAATAAGTAAGGTAGAAAAGGTGGATTTTGCAAAAGGCAATGGATTAATTCCAGCAATTGTTCAAGATTTTAAGAGTAATGAAGTTTTAATGCTTGCTTATATGTCGAAAGAAAGTTTGATTAAAACGTTAGAAGGCGAAACAGCTTGGTATTTTAGTAGAAGTAGAGATGAGCTTTGGAATAAGGGAGCTACATCTGGGCATTATCAATATGTAAAGGAAGTTAGGATAGATTGTGATAACGATACTATACTACTTCTGGTAGAACAAATGGGGGCAGCTTGCCATACAGGTAATAGAAGTTGTTTTTTTAGAAAGTTGTAGGAGGAAACATGAGTAGTGTAATAAAAGAATTATATTCAACTATTTTAGATAGGAAAAAAGGTGGCGATGAAGGGTCATATACTGTATACCTATTTAATAAAGGAAAAGAGAAAATACTTAAAAAGGTTGGTGAGGAAGCAACAGAGGTTGTAATAAGCAGTCTTTCAGAAAATAAAGTTGATCAAGTAAATGAAATCTGTGATTTAACATATCATCTTTTAGTATTAATGGCAGAGTTAGAAATACCTGTAGAAATGGTAGAAGAAGAGCTTATTAGAAGAGAAAGTAAAACTAACAATTTTAAAGGCGAAAGAAAAGAAATTCAAAATCTTTGATTAAAATGTTAAAGTTAAGGCATAATTAATATAAGAAAAAATTATAATTGTTAATTAACCTTTAAAGGTGTTATAATAAGGCAACAATGGAATTTTGAAAGGAGCTTTTTATGAAAGAGCTATTTAAAATTAAAGATTTATCATTTTATGCTGAGGACTTTCTTGACGATTTAAGTGAATATGAGGATATAATTCCTATAATAAAGGAATTAGAAAATAAGTTACAATATGAAAAAATTGCAGTAACAGAAGAAAATGAGTGCTGTGGAAAGAGTAGAGATAACTATTTTATCCAAATTCATGGATATATAAACAAAGATGATGAATTTATTACTAAAGAAGAGTTAGAAATGTTTAATAATACATTAAAAAAAGAAGAGCTAGATCTTTTTGTCATAAGAGTATATAAATGTGTTGACTGTGGAAAATGGATAATAGATATTTTAGAATAAAAGAAATCCTTTTGTAAATACTTTGATATTTGCAAAAGGATTTCTTTGTTGGTATTATATTCTAAAAATTCTTTAAGCTAAAAACCTTGTTATTTTACTAATTCCAAATTAAAATAAAATTAGTGAATAAGGTCTTTGAGAGTTGTGATAGGAGACGAATTTATGAACAAATTAATAAATGGAAAAAATAAATTTTTAAATTATTTTTTAGATTTAATGAATAATTTAAGAGAGAGCAATATTAGAAAATTTATAAGAAAAAGATTAAAACTTATAATAGTAATATTAATAGGGATTTTCTTATTTTTAGGCTACTTTATTGGTAGAGTTAATAGTAGCAGAGATAGGATAATAGGGAAGTTAGAAGTGGCATTAAAAGATGGAGATGTTAGTAAGTTAAGCAAGATTGTTAAGTTAGATGGGAAGAAAGTAGATAAAGAAAAACTAAAACCATTAATTAATTATTATAATGTAGATTCTTCTAGAAGTGATTCTGCTATAAGAATTTTAAAAGTTGGCGGAGAAACAGAGGCTTTCAAACTTGAATCTAGAAATTCGTTATTTGGAACGGACTACTATATAGATTTGAATACATATAAATTAAAGGTGAAAAGCAATTTTGAAGAAGGGATATTTACTATAAATAATAAGGATTATGTTAATGGGGATGAAGAACAAAAGGGACTTATTCCTGGAATATATTCTGTTGACGGAAAATTAAAAAGTGATTATGGAGATGTAGAAAGTTCAAAAGAATTAGTTCTCATGAAAGATGAAGAAATAGATGTTGATTTTCCAGCAATAAAAGTTAAGGTTGAATCAAAATATGAAGATAGTGAGATATTTGTAAATGAAGAAGATACTAACATAAAGGTAAAGGATGGTGAAGAGATAGGACCATTTGCCACTGATGGATCTGTTTTATTGCATATTGAGAATGACTTTCCATGGGGAAGAATTAAAAGTGAGGATGTAGCTGTTAGAAATACTCCTAACATGAAATTAGATATTAATATGGAAAATGATGAGATGAAATCAGAGCTAGAAGAGGCTTCAAATGACTTTTATAATAGCGTATTCAAATCATTAAATTATGAAGATAAAAATAGCATAAAAGCAGCAACAGAAACCACAAGAGATAAGATATATGATATTTTGGAAAAGAAATATATATTTTTGAAAAATGAGTATACAATTAAAAATGTAAATATAGATAATGAGAAAAGTCAGTATGACTATAACGATGGAATATATAGGGCAATATTAGTTGTAAAGGTTGATTATGAAATAAAGAAAAGTTTTTTAGGCTTAAATAAAAGTAATAATTCAAAATTGTTTTTTACCAAACTTATTTATGATGAAAATGGATGGAAAATTGATGATGTAGAAAACTTTAGTTTATAAACAAAAGATAAAGAGGAGAGTACTTATGAATAAAAAAAGAAATAAACTAGTCACGATATTTATTACACTTACTCTTATTACAAATTCGCAAATTACATATGCGGCTGGTACTTCAAGCTTACAAGATAAAATGAATAAGAATAATCAGCAGATTGATGCCTTGGAAAAACAGGAAAAGGGTGTTCAAGACCAGAAAGCAAATGAAGAAAAAAATCTTGATGATGTAATGAAAAAAGTAAATGCAAAAAGTGCTGAATTAGCAGAAGCAAATAAAAAAGTACAATCCTTTCAAAGTAAGATAGATGAATTACAGAGTAATATTAGTAATTATCAGAGTAGTATAAATGCTAATAATGAAGAGATTAAACTTAAAGAGTTGCTTATAAAAGATAATGAAGAAGAGATTATAGAAAGAGAAAAAATGCTAGATGATAGGCTTAGAAGTTATTATAAAAACAACATGTCTAGCCAAATTATACATGTGATAGCAAAAAGCGGAAGCATAAGTGAAATGATAAATACTATTTCTACTATAAGCAAATTAATGAGTATGGATAGTAAACTAATGAAAGAAGTAAAGGAAATAAAAGAAGCTCTTGAAAAGGAAAAAGTTACATTACAGAAAAAGGTTGATAATCTCAATGAGGAAAGCCTAAAGGTAGAAGCATTAAAGAATGAACAAGTAAATGCTCAGAAAGAATTTATTTTGGAGAAAAATAAGTATGAGACTGAAATGAATGAATTAAAGAATTTAGAAGATGCGAAACAAAAAGTTGTAAATTCGTTAAGTTCAGAAGAAAAAGCATTGCAAGAAAAAATAGGAGACTTAAATGACTTTAATGAAGGGTTACAAAAGCAAATAGATGAGTTCTTTAATAATATTAATGGTAACAGTAATGTAGATAATAAAATTTCTAATGGTGAGGGGTTTTTAAAACCTGCGAATGGGGCTGTGACAAGCCCATATGGTCCTAGAGTTCACCCTATTTTTGGAACTAATGGATTTCATACAGGCGTAGACTTTGGCGCACCTAATAATTCTTCGATTTATGCATCAAAGAGTGGGAGAATAGTATTTGCTGGTGTTCAAAGTGGATATGGAAATACTGTTATAATAGATCATGGTGGTGGAGTTCAAACTTTATATGCACATTGTAGTTCAATTTTAGTATCATATGGACAAAATGTAGCAAGAGGACAAGTTGTAGCGAAGGTTGGTTCAACAGGAAATAGTACAGGCCCTCATCTTCATTTTGAAGTAAGGATTAATGGAAAACATACAAATCCTATGCAGTATTTAGGATAAGATAAGTTAAGCGATTTAGAATTAGTAAACAGTTCTAAATCGCTTTTATCATTGTTCTATATTATTAATGAAATGGATATTGTTTTAATATAAATCAAAAACCTGTACTCGGGTAAGTACAGGTTAAAGGGTTATGTCCATTTTTTGAAAGGGATAAATGAACATAATGTGGGGTTTATATCAACTTAACTATTATATATAGCTAAGATGTATGGGCTAAATTGTCTGATATAATTAGTTACTTATATTATAAGACAAAAATAAACAATTGCCAATGGATAAATTGAATTATTTCAGAAATGTAGAAATAATTTAGTAATTATTGCTGGATTAGAAATATAAGTATTAATTCTAGTATAGATAGTATATTATATATATATTACAATGCAATCATAAAATGCATTGCTCAGAGGAGGAAGTAATGAAAAAGTTTGACATTCAAAAAGAGATTGATAAATCTATGCAATTTGTTATGAAAAAAATTAGTGAAGGTAGATTATTAGTAGATACATTAGAGAGAGAAGATAATTTATTTATATATATAAAGAATGGAAGATATGATTTTTATGAAGAAGATGAGAAAAAAAGTTTTAATGGTATTTTATTATTAAGAGAAAATATAGAAGACTTGAATAAATTTAAATTAGAATTAAGAAAAAAGTCATGGAATTTAAACAACAATGGGTTTATAATTTTAAGGTATGTAAATAATGATATTGACGATATAGATTTAAAGGGAGAAGAATTTCAAAAATTCTTTAAAGAGGAAGGATTTGTTGATATAGAAAGTTATATTCTTTTAACAAAAGATGAGAACGAAGAAAGTAGTAAGAAAGGTTTGGTTGTAATAGGAAGATGGCATGAAGATTTGCTTAAAGAAACGCCTGAATATGAAGCGTATTCAAAGAACTTGGTAAAATCAAGTAAGTGTGGAGGCTGTTCTAAAAAAAGTGGGGGCTGTAGTGCCTGCAGTGGTGGTTGTTGCAAGAAATAAAATTTTAACGTGTAAATATATAAAAATAGTGTGTAATAGGATATAATGAAATATGTATAACGAATAAATGATATTATAGATATTTTCTGCAGGAGGTTAGGAAGTTGGCAAAACCAAGTATTTTTAGTAAGGATTATGAGAAGAGGATGAGAAAAAGAAAAAGAACAATATTTTTAGTGGTGTTGTTGGTATTAGTAGGAATCTCAATTGTAATCTTTAATTCAAAAATAAAAAATATTGATTTTTCAAATGTAAAAGCTAATATACAAGCTTGGGTAGATAGTGGAAAACAAGAGGAAGAGTTGACTAAAGTAGAAGAAGAGGAAACTGTAGAACCTGAAAAAGAAATACCTAAAGAACCTGAAAAAACTTATGTGAATATAAATATAGCACCAGGGGTAGAGGTGAAGGCAGAATATGTTTTACAAGAAGGTAAGAAACAGTTTGTTGCAGTAGATCAAATTCAAGGATATACTTTTAATATTAGCCCTTCAAAAGGACAAATGTTAATTTTAGATAGTGCGCAGAATATGAAAATTTCTGATACTGAAGGTGCAATAAAGGATATAACTAAAACAGCATATATATCTCAATCTGGAAGTAACTTTCCGAAGGATCAAATATTAGCTAATAATCCAACATATATATGGCATTCGCAAGCTAGATTTATAGATGATGCAAAAGTAGTATATGTGAGCGAATTGCCTTACTTTGGAAATGCTGGACAAAAGAAATATGTATGGATTCATGATATTGCATCAGGTGAAGATAAGACAATATGGGCATTAATTGGAACAAATATAACAATAGGGGATATAGTACCAGATAAAGGTATAACTATAACTGTTGATGGTGTAGTATCATATCTAAAAGCTGATGAGACAGTTACAAAATAAAATATGTTAATAAAAACTAGCAAATAAACAAATTATTTGATAATATTTAATATAATATGATATAATATTTTAGTCTATAAATATGAAAAAGGACTATTTTAGGAGGAATATAATTAATGGAAGCTAAAATGGAAAAAATAGAAGCAAATTTAGTTAAAATTGAAGTAAGAGTTGAGGCAGAAAAATTTAATGCTGCTTTAAAAAAGGCATATAACAAGAACAAGCAAAATTTTAATGTTCAAGGTTTTAGAAAAGGTAAAGTTCCTATGGCAATGGTTAAGAAGTTCTATGGTATAGAAGTTCTTTTTGAAGATGCTATTAACTTTGCAATAGATGAAACTTATGGAAAAGCACTAGAAGAAAATAACATAAGACCTGTTGACTATCCAAAGGTTAATGTTGTTGAAGTTGGAGAAGATAAGGATCTTGTATATACTGCTGAAGTTACAGTATATCCAGAAGTTGAACTTGGAGAATACAAAGGTTTAGAAGTTGAAAGACCAACATATGAAGTAAAAGAAGAAGATATTGAAAAACAATTAAAGTCAATGCAAGAAAAAAATGCAAGGATTGAAACTAAGACTGAAGGAACAGTAGTAGATGGAGATGTTGCAGTTATCGACTTTAAGGGATTTATTGATGGAGTTGCTTTTGAAGGTGGAGAAGGAAATGATTATTCACTAGAAATAGGCTCAGGTTCATTCATTGATAATTTTGAGGAACAATTAGTAGGAGCAGCTGTTGGAGAAAAGAGAGAAGTTAAGGTTACTTTCCCTGAAAACTATGGAAAAGAAGATCTTAATGGAAAAGAAGCAGTATTTGAAGTAACTATAAAGGAAATAAAAGTTAAGGAGCTTCCTGCTTTAGATGATGAATTTGCTAAAGAAGTATCAGAATTTGATACATTAGCAGAGGTTAAAGAAGATATAAAGAAAAAGTTAGAAGAACAAAGTGCTGAAACAGCAGATAGAGAATTTGAAAATGCAATTATAACTGCTGCAGTTGAAGTTTCAAAAATTGATTTACCACAAGTAATGGTAGAAAAAGAAATAGATGTTATGGTTGGAGATCTTGAAAATAGATTAAAATATCAAGGATTAACTTTAGATCAGTATATGGAGTTTACAGGAAATACAAATGAAAAGATGAGAGACTACATGAGAGAAAATGCTGATAGAAAAGTTAGAGCAGATTTAGTTTTAGATGCAATAGCTAAAAAAGAAAGTATTGAAGCTACAGAAGAAGAATTAAAGGAAAAAGCTTTAGAGCTTGCTAAGATGTATTCAGCTTCTGAACACGAAAAGATGGCAGAAATGTTAATAAATGCTCAAAAGTCTATGATTGAAAGAGATATAGTTATTGAAAAGACTATTAAGCTATTAAAAGATAACGTAAAATAATATATTTGATAATTTAATATAATGATTATAAGAAAATTGCCAGAAATTATTTCTGGCAATTATTTCAAATAAAACATTAACAAAAACATTAAAATCTTGTATAATTACAATATGAGAATAGACTCTAGATAAGATAGAGTAATATAAAGAGGAGGTAGAATTATGGCATTAGTACCTATGGTAGTAGAACAAACAGGTAGAGGGGAAAGATCTTACGATATATTTTCAAGATTATTAAAGGATAGAATAGTTATGCTTAGTGGAGAAGTTAATGATGACTCCGCAAATCTTGTAATTGCCCAATTATTATTCCTAGAAAGTGAAGATCCTGATAAGGATATTTATTTATACATAAATAGTCCAGGTGGCTCAGTAACAGCGGGAATGGCTATATATGATACAATGAATTATATCAAAGCAGATGTATCTACAATCTGTATGGGACTCGCTGCATCAATGGGAGCATTCTTATTGTCTAGTGGAGCAAAAGGAAAGAGATTTACACTTCCTAATGCAGAAATAATGATTCACCAACCTTTAGGCGGATTCCAAGGGCAAGCAACAGATATTGATATTCATGCTAAAAGAATATTAAAGACTAAGGAAAAACTTAATAAAATTTTAAGTGAAAATACCGGTAAATCGTTAAAACAAATTTCTCAAGATGTAGAAAGAGATTACTTCATGGACGGCGATGAAGCAGCTGAATATGGAATAGTGGATAAAGTTATAACAAGTCATGATTTAGGGAAGGATAAATAGTAGATATATAGTCTGAGTGAGGTGAATATATGGCTAAATATGATGAAAAAAAGCAACTAAAGTGTTCATTTTGTGGAAAAAGTCAAGACCAAGTTAAGAGATTAATTGCTGGTCCTGGAGTTTATATATGTGACGAATGTATTGATTTATGTTCGGAAATAATAGCAGATGAATTTGAAGAAACAGTAGAATTTGATGCAAAAGCATTACCAAAACCACAAGAAATAAAAAATTATTTAGATGATTATGTAGTAGGTCAAGAAAGTGCAAAAAAAGCTCTTTCAGTAGCTGTTTATAATCACTATAAAAGAGTTAATTCAAATGATACTAGTGATGATGTAGAATTACAAAAAAGTAATATTTTGTTGTTAGGGCCAACAGGATCTGGAAAAACATTTTTAGCACAAACATTAGCAAAGTTTTTAAATGTACCTTTTGCAATAGCAGATGCTACTACATTAACAGAAGCTGGATATGTAGGAGAAGATGTTGAAAATATACTTTTAAGGCTTATCCAAAATGCTGATTATGATGTTGAAAAAGCTGAAAAAGGAATAATATATATTGATGAAATAGATAAGATTGCTAGAAAGTCAGAAAACCCATCTATTACTAGGGATGTCTCGGGAGAGGGTGTTCAGCAAGCATTGTTAAAAATATTAGAAGGAACCGTTGCCTCAGTGCCACCTCAAGGAGGAAGAAAACATCCTCACCAAGAATTTATTCAAATAAATACTGCAAATATATTATTTATTTGTGGTGGTGCATTTGATGGAGTTGATAAGATTATAGAAAAGAGAACAAGAAAGAGTTCTATAGGGTTTGGAGCAGACATACAATCTAAGAAGGAAAAAGATGTGGGAAGTTTGCTTAAGGATATTCTGCCAAGTGATCTTTTGAAATTTGGATTAATACCTGAATTTGTAGGTAGATTACCTATAGTTGTAACATTAGAATCATTAGATAAGAAAGCTCTTGTAAATATATTAAGTCAACCTAAAAATGCTTTAGTAAAGCAATATAAGAAGTTATTTGAGATGGATAATGTTGAACTTGATTTTACTGAAAAGTCATTAGAAGCTATTGCTGAAAAAGCAATAGAAAGAAAAACTGGAGCTAGAGGATTAAGGTCAATAATAGAAGATGTTATGACTGAAATAATGTTTGACATACCTTCTGATAATAGGGTTACTAAAGTTATTATTACAGAACCAACGATAACAAATAAAGAACAACCTGAAATTCATAGATTAGCTGAAGGTGAGGAGAGAGTTGCTTTACCTAAGCCTAAGAAAGCTAAAAAGAGCAAGGGTATGGAAACTGCTTAGTGCAGTATAGAGAGAGTGATAGTAAAGACTATCACTTTTTTTTATGAGAATTATTTCAAAAGTAAAAAAATCCATTGTATAGTGTTCTGTTAGTAGGTTAATAATTATAACTAGAAATATAACTAACGGAGGAATCAGTGATGGCAGAAATATTAATTCTTTTACAAGTAATATTAATGGTTATAATAATTTACTATATGGTTTATAGTAATAAACATACTAATTCTAAAAAAATTATAATAAATAAAGAAAATAGAAAAGAAATGGATAAATTAAATAAGATGAAAGGAGTATCATTAACAATACCTTTAACTGAAAAGAGTAGGCCAAGAAAATTTGAAGAGGTTATAGGCCAAGAAAATGGCATAATGGCTTTAAAGGCAGCGCTTTGTGGACCTAATCCTCAACATGTTATAATATATGGGCCTCCGGGTATTGGTAAAACAGCAGCTGCAAGATTGGTGTTAGAAGAGGCCAAAAAGAATAATAAATCGCCTTTTAGGAACAATGCAAAATTTGTAGAGATAGATGCAACAACTTTAAGATTCGATGAAAGGGGAATTGCAGATCCTTTGATTGGTTCTGTACATGACCCAATTTATCAAGGGGCTGGCTCTCTTGGAGTAGCAGGAATACCACAACCAAAACCAGGAGCTGTAACAAAAGCGCATGGAGGAATATTATTCATAGACGAAATAGGAGAGTTACATCCTATAGAATTAAATAAATTGCTGAAAGTTTTAGAAGATAGAAAGGTTTTTTTAGATAGTTCCTATTATAGTTCTGAAGATCCTAACATACCTGACTATATAAAAGAGATATTTGATAATGGATTGCCTGCTGATTTCAGACTTATAGGGGCAACTACAAGAAGTCCAGATGAGATATTGCCAGCAATAAGATCAAGATGTGTAGAAATATTTTTCCGTGGATTAATGCCAGAAGAAATAATAAAAATTGGAAATGATGCTGCAAAAAAAATAGGGCTATCTATAGAGGAAAATGCAAAAAAATTAATAGGAGAGTATTGCTATAATGGACGTGAAGTTGTAAACCTAGTACAGTTATCAGCTGGAATAGCAATTAATGAGGGCAGAAAAATTATAACAGTTCAAGATGTTGAATGGGTAATAGAGAATGGACAATATATAAAAAGAATTGAACCTACTATAAACAAAGAACCAACGATTGGAGTTGTAAACGGGTTAGCAGTATATGGGGCAAATCAAGGTGTTTTGATGTTGATTGAGGTTTCAGCAAAGAAATCAAAAGATTTTGGAAGCTTAAAAGTATCAGGAATGGTAGAAGAAGAGAGTATATCAAGTAGCAACAGAAAGATAACTAGAAAAAGTACAGCAATATCATCTGTTGAAAATGTTATTACAGTACTGAATAATATATATAACTTAGAATGTAACAAATATGATATACATATTAACTTTCCAGGTGGAATGCCAGTAGATGGACCATCAGCAGGTATAGCTATTGCAACAGCAATATATAGTGCTATAAAAAAGATTAAAATAAATAATTGTATAGCTATGACAGGGGAAATTGGTGTTCTTGGAGGAGTAAAAGCAATTGGAGGAGTAAAAGCTAAGATAATGGGGGCAAAAAAAGGAGGAGCAAAAGTTGTTATTATTCCAAAGGATAATTGGAGTGAAAGTCTAGAAGAGATGAAGGATATAAAGATTCATTCAGTTGAGAGCATAGGTGATGTTTTTGATATTGTATTTGAAAAAACATCAATTGTAAATGATACTAAAATTGAGATATTATCTGCTAGTTTAAGAAATGAAGAAAAGAGTAATTTATAATTGAAAGAATCAATTTATAGGGCTATTACGAATGAGTTAATTGTAGAATTATAGATATTCTAATAGTTAAAAAGAATGCCCAATTTAAGGGTTTATTTATTGAAAAAACAAGTTATTATGGTATACTAATTAAGACTAAATAAATATTATGTGGATGGAGGGAAGAAAGATGGATAATAAAGATACACTTCCATTAATTCCTCTAAGAGGATTAACTATTTTTCCTAATATGGTACTACATTTTGATGTAGGAAGGGAAAAATCAATTGAGGCTATTGATGTAGCTATGTTAAATGGTGAAGAAATATTTCTTGCAACTCAAAAACAAATGGAACTTGATAATCCAAGCAGTTCAGATATAAGTAATATAGGAACACTGTGTAAGATAAAACAAATTATAAAGATGCCTGGAGATACTATAAGAGTATTAGTGGAAGGTAAAGCTAGAGGGAAAATAAAAAAATATATTGATAATGATAAGTATTTTGAAGTAGTAATAGAGAAAATTGATGATAGTCCTAGTAATGATAAGGAAGATGCTGAGTTAGATGGCTATTTTGAAAGCTTAAAGAAAACATTTAAAAAGTTTATTAAAGCAGCTGGGGAAGAAAGTCCTGAAATGATGACTAATATTAAGCTTGAAAAGAATGTTTATGAATTTGTGAATATAGTGGCAAGTTATCTTCCTTTATCGGAAGAGAGGAAGCAGGAAATACTAGAAACTATAGATATAAAAAAGAGAATAGAATTACTTCTAATTTCTCTTGAAAAAGAACTAAAAGTTATAAAAGTTCAAAAGAAACTTGCAAATAAGATGAAAAAGAGTGTAGATGATTCTCAGAAGGAATTTTATTTAAGAGAACAACTTAAATTTATTCAGGAAGAACTTGGAGAAGATGATGAAGAAAAGGTTATAATAAATAAGTTTGAAGAGAAAATCAATAAAACTAAACTTCCTAAGGAAGTAAAAGAAAAGGCGCTTAATGAACTTGGAAGGCTGAAGAGAATGAATATTTCTTCCTCAGAAGGAAATACAGTACAATCTTACCTAGAGTGGTTGTTAGACATTCCTTGGGGTAAATATACTAAGGAAGTTCTTGATATTAAGAAAGCTGAAGAGGTATTAAATTCAGAACATTATGGTTTAGAAGATGTTAAGGAAAGAATTTTAGAATATCTTGCTGTTAAGAAGATGAGCGGATCGCTAAAAGGACCTATATTGTGTTTAGTTGGTCCTCCAGGTGTAGGTAAAACTTCTATAGCTAAATCTATAGCTAAAGCTATTAATAGAAAATATGTAAGGATGTCTCTCGGTGGACTTAAAGATGAATCTGAGATAAGGGGCCATAGAAGAACATATGTAGCTGCAATTCCAGGGAGAATTATTTATGGGTTAAAAGAAGCAAAAGCATTGAATCCCTTAATATTATTAGATGAAATTGATAAATTAAGTACTGACTATAAAGGAAATCCAGCTGATGCATTGTTAGAAGTTCTTGATAGTGAACAAAATAAGACATTTAGAGATAATTACATCGAGCTTCCAATAGATTTATCTAAAGCCTTATTCATTACTACAGCCAATAGCTTAGATACGATACCAAGACCATTACTTGATAGAATGGAAATTGTAGAAGTATCGGGTTATACTTATGAAGAGAAATTCCATATAGCTAAAAACCACTTAATGCCTAAGATATTTAAGGAATATAACTTGAATAATGATAAAGTAACAATTAAAGATGATGCAATTAAAGAAATAATTGATGGTTATACTAGAGAATCTGGTGTAAGATCTCTTGAAAGAGCTTTAGGAAAGCTTATTAGAAAATCTATAGCTGAATTATTAAAGGACAATAAGGAAACTATAACTATTAATAAAAAGAAGGTAGAAAAGCTAATGGGAACTAGAATTTTTACTTTTGATGAGATAAAGAAAGAAGATAAACTTGGAGTTGTTACAGGACTTGCATGGACTGCATATGGTGGAGATACATTACCTGTAGAGGCTATGGTCATGAAGGGAAATGGGAAGTTACAGTTGACAGGAAAACTTGGAGAAGTTATGCAAGAATCAGCTAAGGCTGCATATTCTTATGTAAGATCAAATGCTTCAAAGTATGGAATAAAAGAAGATTTTTATAAAGAAAAAGATATACACATACATGTTCCAGAAGGTGCTGTTCCTAAAGATGGTCCTTCAGCTGGTGTAACTATGGTTACAGCTTTAGTTTCAGCTTTATCAGGAAGAAAAGTTAAAGGAAATGTAGCTATGACTGGAGAAGTTACTTTAACTGGTAGGGTATTACCTATAGGTGGGCTTAAAGAAAAGTCATTGGCAGCATTTAGAGCTGGTGTTAATACTATAATAATACCAAAAGAAAATGCCAGTGATGTAGAAAAGATACCAAGTAGCATAAGAAATAAAATAAAAATAATAAAAGCAGAAGAAGTTGGCACTGTTCTTGAGAATGCTTTAATTGGAAAGGGTACTAATGTTAATTAAAACAAGTGAATTTATAATATCTGCAGTAAAGAGGGAACAATATCCAACTGATAATAGAGTGGAAATTGCTTTTGTTGGTAGATCTAATGTTGGAAAGAGTTCTATAATAAACGCATTAACAAATAGGAAAAAACTAGCTAAGGTTAGTCAAACTCCTGGTAAGACAAGGTTGATTAATTTCTTTCTTATAAACAATGATTTTCATCTTGTGGATTTACCTGGATATGGGTATGCAAAAGTTTCAAAGAAAGAACAAGCAAGTTGGGGAAAAACCATTGAGACATATTTACATGGTAGAGAAGAATTAAAAAGAGTTGTACTGTTAGTTGATTCAAGGCATAAGCCGACGGCTGACGATATTACAATGTTTGAATGGATAAAACATTATGGATATGATGTAATAGTTGTAGCGACTAAAAAAGATAAACTGTCAAACAATGATTTAAGAAAAAGTGAAAAATTAATAAGGGATACATTGAAATTAACTTCAGAAGACAAGTTGTATTTTTTCTCGTCTTTAAACAAAAAGGGTAGAGATGAGTTAATTGACAATTTATTTGGAGATTTGGCAAGTGAAGAATAAAAAAGAGCGAAAGCTCTTTTTTTTATTCATTTGTAATGTTAAGCAATAAAGAATTCGATAGTAGTTAACAAGATTAACTATAGAAAGAGTTTTATCCTAAAATTTTGTGGCAAATAGACCTTGGGAGAATAGTATATAGTATAAAAACAAATATAAATTCCAAGGAGGAAAAACAATGGAGATTAATGACATTATTAACGGATTAAACTGTAACGGAGAATCCAATAATAATATAAACAGTGGAAATTGTGGTGGTTTTGGAAACTGTGGCGGTTTTGGAAACTGCGGCTGGATATGGTGGATTATAATATTATTCTTCTTCTGTGGCGGTTGCGGAGGTAATTGTGGCGGCTTTGGCGGATATGGCAACCAATGTTGTTGTGAACCTTGTTGCTGTAAACCATGTTGTTGCAAAGAGAAAAATTATGACCCATGTTGCGATATGAATCGCAATAATTCATTCCTAGGTGGATCATGGTGGTTATTCTTATTAGTTATTCTATTTATTTGTGGTGGTTGTGGCTGTAATAACGGAAATGGTAACTTTGCATAATGAGTTACAAACTAATGCTATCAGAAGGGAGAGATAGTTATGTCAAAGAAGAAGCATAAAAAAGACAATTGTTGTTGCTGCTGCTGCAATAATTATGGCGGAAATGGCATATTTGGTGGAAATGGCATCTTTGGTGGTGGCTGCGATAGCTGTGGTGCATGGGAAGCTATATTATTTTGGCTAATAGCTTGTGGAGCAGGAATATTAAACACCAATTCAATATTAATAATATTACTATTTATACTTTACGGTTGGAGCGAAACAAATTGTGGATACAACAACGGGTATGGTTATTAGTAAAGTTGAGTGGAGGGCAGTTTAAGCCCTCCAAAAAAATTGAATTAAAAGGTTAACCAATAATTGATATATACATATAATAGCTAATATAAGGCTTTAGTAGGAGGATAGATTATGTCAAAACATAGACATAAATCCAATGAAGGTAATAGAATGGTTAGGAATCAATTGAACGGGTCTATGAATAGTAATCCTTTCGGTATAAGTCCTCAACAACTTTTAGGATTATTAGGTGGAAATAT
This sequence comes from Clostridium cibarium, assembly GCF_014836335.1. Taxonomy (GTDB): domain Bacteria; phylum Bacillota; class Clostridia; order Clostridiales; family Clostridiaceae; genus Clostridium; species Clostridium cibarium. The sequence continues at coordinate 558 of NZ_JACSRA010000033.1, read as the reverse complement.
AGATATGACTGGACTAGGAAACATGTTATCGAATATGGGCAAGGACGGATTTGATTTAAATTCAATTAATGAACAAATTAATGCTAATAATATTAATAATGGTGTTAATGGAAATACTATAAAAAATAATGACATTAAAAAATCTAGGGATAATGAAGGAAATAGAAGAGTTAGAAAAGAAAAACATAAAGAGACTGCTGATGAGATAGTAAGTTGTAATGAAGAAGATGAGAACATAGAACTACTAATTGCTTTAAAAAAAATAGTTGATCCAGCTAAGATAGAGTTAATTGATAGGATTATTGAATTATATAACGAAGGAATGTTGGATGATAAATAATTGTATATTTTGTTCATATTAAGTCAATAATATTATTGTACCGGAGAAAGTATTCTCCTATAGCTAAATGAAGATTTTCTTCATAGAAGCTAAAACCCCCCATCCCCCTTTTAGGCCGCATTTTATAGATGCGGCCTTTTAATTTATGTGTGCCCAGCATGGGCACGTACTAGTCGGTGAAAGTCCGATATGGGGGTTGATAGTGCCAACCATTAGCT
>NZ_JACSRA010000032.1 GCF_014836335.1 Clostridium cibarium | reverse complement strand
ACTTCCTTAAATTTATATTAATTATTAGCTTAATCAGTAAAAATTGGTCTACTAATACATACCTTTTCCCCAATAAAATAGACAGCACAAACTCATAATCAATAATTAATTTTACTTTATTAATGAATCTAAAAATTGTAATGATAAAAATAATGGCAGTAATAGTTTCAACTATTATCGCCATTATTTTTCAGCATCTTATCCTCTCATTTTTATTAGATTTTTTTTCTAATATTTTAATAACTCAATTTCCTCCACATCTTTTAAACCATCTATTATGTCAATTATCAATACTCTTGATTTAAAAAAGAAAACATTTAATAATTACGGTTTTTCTCTTTAATATAACCCCTAAATCCATCATCTAATGTACCATGAGTTAAGCTTCCTATTACACTTGTAATTGTTGATGGACCGCATCTTCCTAATCAGAAGTGCTTTAATTATTAAAGTTTACAATTCTATTTTTATTTATTTTCTTATTCCCTATCATCATTTATCATATATAAAAGTGCATTACAAATGGCCGCTGCAACATTACTTCCACCTTTTCTGCCTTTTGCTACTATAAAATCTACTCCTGATTCCATAATAAGCTCTTTTGATTGAACAACATTTACAAAGCCAACTGGCACTCCTATTACAAGCCTTGGATTAATTTTACCTTCCTTTATAAGTTCATATAATCTCACAAGAGCTGTTGGAGCATTTCCAATTGCAAATATTAATTTTCTATCAATCTCTGATGCTTTATCCATACTTGCTGTTGCCCTAGTTGTTCCATTCTCTTTAGCTATTTTAGCCACATCTTCATCCGACATAAAACAAAAAACTTCCCCACCATACTTTGCAAGTGCCTTTTTATTTATTCCAGACTTAGCCATCTGAGTATCTGTAACTATGCAAGCTCCATTTTTTATTGCTTCCATTGCCTTTTCTACAGCATTATCTGAGAATTTCAAGTTATTCACATATTCAAAATCTGCAGTTGTATGAATAACCCTCTTTATTATTAATTCTTTTTCTGGATCTAATTTTATATCACCTAATTCTTCTGTTATAATTTCAAAACTTCTCTTTTCTATATCTCTCGGTAATACATTTTCAAGTTCAATCTTCATATTTATCTCTCCTACATTTCTATTCCTTTTCTTGCAAAAATACCTTTGTCATAAGGATGTTTTATCTTTTGTATATTAGATACATAATCTGCAAGTTCAATAAGTTTTTCATCTGGATTTCTACCTGTCATAACTACTTCAAGCTTTTCAGGTTTATTTTTCAAAAACTCTATTAACTCATCTCTATCAACTAAATTATAATTATAAGCAGCCATAATCTCATCTAAAACAAGCATATCATAATCTGCTTCTTTACTTTTCTTTAAAACACTAGTTAGTAAACTACTATATACTTTTTTTGCCTCTACTTTTTGTTCATCAGTCATATTAAAGAAAAAACCAAAACTCTCTTCACAAGGTATTAAATCTATATTCTCTATACTATTTAATATTTTTAATTCGCTTGAATCATTATTCTTCAAAAATTGTGTAAAAATAACCTTCATTCCATTACCAGCAGCCCTAACACTAAGGCCAATTGATGTTGTAGTTTTTCCTTTTCCTTCTCCACAGTAAATATGTACTAATCCTCTCATACTCCTGCCTCCAAAATCTCATATATTTTTTTCATATCTAAACTTTCTCTTAATCCTTTTGCTAGCAAATCGTATTGCTCTTCTTTATAGTTTACAAAATCAAAGGTTTTAATATTTTCATAATCTAAGCCTTTATTTTTGAAAAGAATAGATACTATCCCCTTAACTACTTCCTCTTCATCAAAAATTCCATGTACATATGTGCCATATACATTATTTAAAGCCACTCCATCTTCCTTTATTATGCCTTCTGTATCAGTAATCTCATTCATTGGAGCTGATTCATTTAATAATTGTGTTATTCCCATATGAATCTCATACCCTTGGAAATTAACATTTATTAATTTTTTTAATGGTCCATCAATATTTTTAAAACTTCCCTTTACTCTAGTTCTTGTTTTTTCTTTTTCAAAAGTAGTTTTAATAGGTAATAATCCAAGTCCTTTTATACTTCTTCCGGCTTCAACATTATATGGATCACATAGCTCCTCACCTAGCATCTGATATCCGCCACATACTCCAAAAATTATTTTTCCTTTTGAAGCTTCTTTTAAGACGACCGCCTCTACTCCTGATTGTCTCACCCACATTAAATCTTCCATTGTATTTTTAGTTCCTGGTATTATTATCATATCTGGATTTTTAATATCTTCTGCTTTACTTACATATCTTAAAGATACTCCTTCTATATTTTCTAGCATATTAAAATCTGTAAAGTTTGATATTCTAGGAAGTCTTATTACAACTATATCAACAAGACCTACACTTTTTCCTTTTGTAAATCTCTCTGATAAACTATCTTCGTCTTCAATATCTACATGCATATAGGGTGTAAGCCCTACAACTGGAATTTTGCTCATATCTTCAAGCATTTCAATCCCTGGATCTAATATGGTTTTATCACCTCTAAACTTATTAATTATAGTACCCTTTATCATAGATTTTTCATCATCTTCAAGGAGCATTATAGTTCCAATAAGCTGGGCAAACACTCCACCTCTATCTATATCTCCAACTAATAAAACTGGAGACTTTGCAAGCTTTGCCATTCCCATATTTACAATATCATTTTCTTTTAAATTTATCTCTGCTGGACTTCCAGCCCCTTCTATAACTATAATGTCATATTCTTCTGCTAATGCATTATAGGCTTTCATTACTTCTGGTACAAGGCTTTTCTTATACTTAAAGTAATCTCGAGCATTCATATTTCCTAGAACTTCTCCATTCACTATTACCTGAGATCCTATATCATTTGTTGGCTTTAACAAAATAGGATTCATCAAAACAGATGGCTTAATTTTTGCAGCTTCTGCTTGAACAACCTGAGCTCTTCCCATCTCTAGTCCCTCTTCAGTTATATATGAGTTTAACGCCATATTCTGTGACTTAAATGGAGCTACCTTATATCCATCTTCTTTAAAAATCCTACATAACCCTGCAACTACTAGGCTTTTACCTACATTGGACATAGTTCCTTGTATCATAATGGATTTTGCCACTAACCTCACTTCCTTCCCTTTAATCTTCTACTAAAGTTCCTTGATGAAAAACCATTTTCCATTTACCATTAATACATTTCCATATAGAACTGCGAAGTGTAGTAATTTTCCCCTTACCTGACTCATTATATTTCTTAATTTTATACATAGCTAATATACAATCATCACTTAATTCTTTTATTTCAAAGTCTAAAATTTCTCCATATAACGAATTCTTGTCATCTGTTTCCTGAAATACGTCTCCACTTTTATAATGATACTCTTGTCCTGAACTACAAAACTCGATAAAGTCATTTGCTAATAAATTATTTATTTTTTTTGCTGATTTTCTTACTTCTGATTTTAGCAAATCATTTTCTAACCTTAATATTTCTTCCTTGATAGAATTCATCTTTATCCCCCAAAAATATATTTAGAACATACTAATAACTACAATTTTAATAAAAGAAAATACCATAATCCCCATAGTTGATGTTATATATAACAATCTATTTGTTATCTTTATATCATCATACCTAATCTTCCTTATATCATCCCCAATAGTCTTCTTCTTATAAAGTTTCCCAAAATAATAAGCATCATCAGCAATTTGTACCTCTAATGCTCCAGCACAAACTGCTTCTGTTTGAGCAGAATTTGGACTTGCATGATTAAATCTATCTCTTTTAAAAATTCTATAAGCATTTTTAGTATTTAACTTTATAAATAAAGATGAAATTATCATTAAATAAGCTGAAACTCTTGAAGGTATAAAATTAAAAATATCATCTAGTTTTGCAGCTACTCTTCCAAAGTAAATATACTTATCATTTTTATACCCAACCATGGAATCCATAGTATTCACAGATTTATATAAGACTCCAAAAGCTCCTCCCCCTATTGCCATAAATAACATAGGAGCAATAATTCCATCTGAAATGTTTTCTGCAATTGTTTCTACTGTAGCTTTAGTTACACCTTCTTTTGTTAAACTATCAGTATCTCTTCCAACTATCATTGAAACCTTTTTCCTAGCCTCTACTAAATCATCTTTTTCTAATTCTTTATAAACTTTCATACTTTCATCTTTTAAAGATTTTGTTGCTAAAAGCTGATAACAAATTAGACTTTCTATAAATAACTTAAAATAAATGCTTATCTTTCCTGCTAAATATAAAATAAAAATAGAGATTCCAGTAGATATAGATATTACGAGTAAAACTAAAAATACTCCTCCTATAAGCTCACCTTCTCTATTTTTAGTAAATACTCTCCTTAATATTTTTTCTATTATACTTATCAATTTTCCTATCACTCTAACAATATGTGGCATCCAAATTGGGTCTCCAAAAAATAAATCTAATACAAACCCTATTATTAATGCAACTAACGATAATAACATAAATCTTCCCCTATTCTAAATTTCAGATAAAACCTTAACTTTTTTCTCTTTAACTTTCCACAACTTCTCATCAATTTCTATAGAATATCCACAGCAATTTCCCGTTTGCCAGTGATAAAAATCTTTATGCGGATATGAATACTTTTCTAAAATAGCCATAATAGTTCCACCATGAACAACCATTGCAGCTAAATTAAACTTACACTCAATAATATTATCCACAACTTCATCAAAAGCTCTTACACATCTTAGTTTAAAATCCTCATGTTTTTCTCCATTTGGAAAAGCTATTGTTCCATTGCTATCAATCCACTTTTGATAATATATATTATCTTTTAAATCTTCATAATTCTTATTTTCAAAATCACCAAAGTCACATTCACTTAAATCATCATATATAATAGGATTTATGTCTTTGTAAATTAACTTTGAAGTCTCTATACACCTATTCATAGGACTTGAATAAACAACTTGAACCTTTGGAAACTTCTTATTTTCTATTAACTTTATTCCTTCTTGGGATAGCTCCTCATCTGTTTTTCCTATATACCTTTTATGTAGATTCCCTTCTGTTTTTGAGTGACGAATCAATACAATTTTAATCATTTTCATCTTCCTTAATAATATTTCCTATACCACAAACTACTCTATGCACTTCTTTTGCATTTTTAGCAACCTCACAGCATATTCTACCTGTAGCTTCTCTATATTCCCTATGAAACTTTTCAATAGGTACAATTCCATATCCTATTTCATTAGATATTATGACAACCTCTGGATTCTCCTTAATAATATTTCTAACTATATCTTTAATTGATTCTATATCCTTTTTTTCTTCTAAAAGTCTTCTAATAAGCAAGTGAAAATTATAAATAATAGGCTTTTCAAAAAAATCCTCTATTTTATCCTTTAGCCCATCTGCTACATTACTTTCATCAAACCCAGTCAAGTCTAAAGTGTATTGTAACTTTCCTTGAAACTCACCACCAATAATAAAAATCATTGTTTATTTTCAATGAGAGAATGTATTCCCCCACTAAAACTCCTTTCTTTTTATACTATTTTTTCCATATGACATGTTCTTCACTTTATTGAAATTCCCCATATTTTAGTATTGTAAAATAAAAATTTTATTATATTAATACAATGTATATTTCTATCAAAACTTCACAAACTATTCAACAGTGAGGTGTATAAAATGAAGTTAAGAATATTTATAATAGCTTTTTTAATATCTATATTTGCTTTTACTGAAACTCCAAAAGCAATTTTTGTATCAGATACCTATAAACAAGGTATCTATAACATTTCCGAGCCTAAAGAATTTTCTGTTACTGCTAAACTTGTAAAAAATCCTTTTACAACTTTTATAATAATCGATTCAAGCGGTAATCAAAAATATTTTAAAAGATTTGATAACTTTGATGAAATTGTAAACATAGGCTATATTAAGAATGGAGATCTTATCATAGTAGCTGGTAATGGAGAAATAGCTGTAAGTAGGTCATAATAGCTTAGTAACTTAGATGATATGAATTAACTTGCTCAAAATCACAGCAGTAAAAGCTATTACAAGTTCACAAACTTGCAAGAAATATCCTGCTAAATCTCCTGTAATGCCTCCAAACTTTTTTATAGACATATTCTTATAATATATAAATGTAAGGATAGCACTTATAATGCATGCACTCCCAAGAATCCTATTAACTAAAATCATAGCTATACCACTTACTAAAATATAAATATACATTGCATACTTAACTCTATTTTTTTCAGAAGCTTTTGAAAAACTTGAGGCTAAACCACTATTCTTTGCACAAGGTATAGTTACAATTCCTAAGCTACTTAAAGCTCTTGATAATATAAATCCTATTCCTAAAATTATCAATGAATCTCCCTTAACTTCACTCCATACCCCTAAACTCAATAGAAAATATATAACACAACTAATAAGTGCAAAAGCTCCAATATGTGAGTCCTTTAAAATCTCTAACTTTCTCTCTATTGGCTGATATGAATTTATTGCATCCATGGTATCTACAAAGCCATCTAAGTGTATTCCTCCTGTTACTAATACAGGCATTACAACATAGCCTACTACACGTAAGATAGCCCCTATAAGTAGTTTTGCTGATATAAATGACCATAATACTAATAGCATCCCTATAACAAGTCCTACAAAAGGGAAAAATACCATTGCATATTTCATATTTTCCTTATTCCAATCTGTTTTTGGCATTGGAATTTTGGAGTACATTGAAAATGCTATTTTAAATGAATTCCACATAACTTATCTTCCCCCTTATGAAATATAGGAATAGAATAAACAACTTCTATTACTACATCTGCTACTTTACCTATTGCAGTATTTATTTCCGCAATATTCTTTATATATTTTTGAGTTTCCTCATCATAGTTTATTCCATCTGAAAAAACTTCATTTGTCACTATAATCAAGTTATCAGAATTCTTTTGAAGTTTCTCTATTCCCTTTAAAATTTCTGATACAGTCAATTCCTTAGATCCATCTTCTAAATACATTTCATTAGCCACTAAATTAGATATACATTCCAATAGCACCGTTGAATTCTTTGGTATCTCTATTTTTTTTAAATTTATAGGTTTCTCTATTGTTAAGAAATTCTTTTCTTTTCTAAGTTCCCTATGCCTCTCTATTTTCTTCAAACATTCATCATCATAAGGAAACATAGTAGCTATATAAATCAAATTTTCAGATTTAAATGAAGCAGAAATCTCTTCAGCCCTTTCTGATTTTCCACTTCCACTTCCACCTGTTATTAAAATCAGCATGTCTACTCCTTTAAACTTTTGGTGTATATTCTTCTATTTCTATATCTCCAAAAGTACTCATTTTCTCATATACTTCAGAGGCCATATCTAAAATAGGAAATAATGCAACAGCACCTGTACCCTCTCCTAAACACATTTCACATGTTATAAAAGGCTTTAGCCCAAGGGATTTCATTAACATTTTTCCTGCTGGCTCCTTTGAAACATGTGATGGCAATATATAATCTATAACTAAAGGCTCTATCCTTACCGCAACAAGTGCTGCCACTGCTGATATAAATCCATCTATAACTACTGGAACTTTAGCTGCAGCTCCACCTATAAACACACCAACAAGACCAGCTATATCATATCCACCAACCTTAGCTAATACATCTATAGCATCCTTAGAATTAGGCTTATTTATTTCTATTCCTCTTTTTATAGCATCTATTTTTCTTTCCAATCCTTCTGAAGATAATCCAGCACCTCTTCCAGTAACTGTTTCTACTGATTTATCTAAGAGAACAGAAGCTATAGCACTACTTGTTGTAGTATTTCCTATTCCCATTTCACCTGTTGCAATAATATTGTAGCCCTTACTCTTAAGTTCTATAGCTAAGTTAATTCCAACCTCTATAGCTTTTATTGCTTGCTCTCTTGTCATAGCAGGCTCTTTAGCTAAATTCTTAGTTCCATAAGATATTTTTCTCTTTAAAACATTAAGAGGTTTTATCTCACTTTCTTCATCTAAAAATTCTTCTGTATCACTTACCATTCCAATATCAACAGGATAAAGATCTGACCCAGATAATTTTACCATAATAGCTACACTAGTTTTTTCCTTAGTAAAATTCTCTGCAACTATTCTAGTTACCTCCCTATCAGCTTGAGTAACCTTTTCTTCAACTACTCCATTATCTGCACACATAATAACCAAGGATTTTTTCTTTAAACTTACATTGCTACTTCCTGTCATACCTGCTATTTTTATAATAGCTTCTTCAAGTAGTCCAAGACTTCTTAAAGGTTTTGCTATACTGTCCCAACGTCTTTGACTTTCTTCCATAACCACTTTATCTAGTGGAGTAATACATTTTAATGTTTCTTCTAATTTCATGATAGACCCCCAAATTCTATACATCTTTTTATAAATTCCTGTGGTATTTCAGTATTAGAATAATAATATAAATGAGGAAAACCAGCTAATAAATTATTAGTTGAATTTATACAATTCCAACTTCTTTTCCTTAAAGGCTTTTCTGCTATAAAGCTTTCTCCTGAGCTTTCACTATCCCAATAATGAAACTCATGAGCCTTTATGCTACTACCTTTATTACAAAGAAAATTATCTTTTATAGCTTTTAAATTTATATATCCAAATCGTCCGAGCTTTGAAGTTTTATATGTTTTTCCTCCTATTACACCTACCATGTTATGAAACTTATTTTCATTATCCTCCATACTTTCATGTAGATACATGAAGCCTCCACATTCAGCTATACATGGAAGACCTTTATCTATAGCATATTTAATTTCTTCTAGCATTGCCTTATTATTACTTAAAGCTTCTGCATAAAGCTCAGGATATCCTCCACCTAAGATTAAGCCACTAATATTTTTGGGTAGTTTTTTATCTCTTATAGGGCTAAAGTATTCTACTGTAGCTCCCATTTCCTTTAGTAGCTCTATATTTTCTTGATAGTAAAAACAAAAAGCTTCATCATATGCTACTGCCACTTTAGGGTTTCCTTCTAATTTCAAAACTTGTGGTTTATTATACTCCAATTCCTTTGCACTATTTGCAAGGTTAATTATTTCATTTATATTTATAGTCTTTTCAAATTGATCAGAAAGTTTATTTAATTTCTCTTTTAAATCTGTTATCTCATTTGGTGTAACAAGCCCTAAATGCCTACTTTCAATAACTAAATCCTTTAATACTGGAACATATCCAAATACCTTTATACTTAAATTTTCTTCTATTAATTTCTTAATCTGAGGATACATCATTTCAGAAATTTGATTAAGTATAACTCCTTTAATACAGCTGTTTTCTTTAAACTCTAAAAAACCTTTGATTATAGGAAGAATAGAAAGACTCATACCTCTACAATTAACTACTAATACAACTGGAGTATTAGTAGCATTTGCAACATCATATGAACTAGCCTCAGTTGATATTCCAGCAAGTCCATCATAATAACCCATTACGCCCTCTATAACTGATATATCCATATCTTTTGTAGCTTTATTCATTAAATAGTAAATTGTATTTTTATCTGCAAAGAAAGTATCTATATTTCTTGATTTTGTTCCAATTACCTTTGAATGAAACATTGGATCAATATAATCTGGTCCACATTTAAAAGATGTAACTTTCATTCTTCTATTAACAAGTGCTTGCAACAATCCACATGTAATCATAGTTTTTCCACTTTCACTTGAAGTGGCTGCAATCATAACTCTTGGACTTCTCCCCACTTCATATCATCCCCTTTACATGTGATTATGTATATTGGATTTTGTCCAATCATCATATTATACTTTCCTAAGGCTTTTCCTTTTGATATAGCAACTTGAACTATTTCTACATCTACCAAATTAAACTCCTTAATACACTCAATAGCTTCTGAAATAGTCTCTAAAGTAATAGCGTTAAGAACTATTTTAACCTTTGGATTCTTTTCTAATAATTTTCCTATTATGCTTCTTAAATTACCTGATGTTCCACCAATAAAAGCTCTAGTTGGAGGAGGCAATTTTTCCATCATATTAGGTGCTACCCCTTCTATAACTTCAAGATTAGAAGTCATAAATTTCTTCTTATTTCTTTTTAAAAGTTCAATTGCTTTAGGATTTTTTTCAATAGCAAATATCTTTCCTTTTCCTACTCTCAAAGCCATTTCTATTGCTACAGAGCCTGTTCCAGCCCCTATATCATAAACTATAGAATCTTCATTTAAACTGATTTTAGAGATAGAAATAGCTCTTACCTCACTTTTTGTCATTGGGACTTCACCACGTATAAATTCTTCATCTACAATCCCATGAGTAACTGAGCCATCTATAAATTTGTCATTATCTATAAGCATTACACTAAGTGAATCAAAATCTTGTGAAATAAAACCTCTTGCTAATCCTTTATGTATCTTCTCATTTTCATAAGATAAATTTTCTGCAATAGCTACCTCTAAATTTCCTAACCCATACTCTACTAACTCTTCACATATCTTTTTAGGACTATAATCCCCTCCAAGTAATAGAAATGTTTTCTTGTTATGTTTTACTGCATCTAAGAAATTTTCTTCTCTTCCATGCAAACTTAAAAGTTTAACATCATCCCAAGAAACACCTAGCTTAGAAGAAAAATATGATAAAGAAGATACTCCACTAATAGCATGAACTTCATAGTCTTTTAAATTTTCTAACAAGCTCTTTGCTCCACTAAAGAATCCAATATCTCCTGATAAAGCAATTGCAATAGAATTGTATTCTAAGTGATTTTCAACAAAATTAACTATTTCATCATATTTATATGAATTAAAAGTTGGCTTATTAAAACTCTTTAAAGCTTCTAACATCCTTTTAGCTCCAATAATCACATCTGCTTCTTCAAAGACCCTCTGCCCTTCTCTAGTTAAAGAGTCTAAGTTTCCCATTCCAATCCCAACTAAACAAACTTTTCTCTTAGGCTTATTCTCTAAAAATCCTTTATTTATAATTTTAACTACCTCTAAATAGCTAAACCCTTCTTCATCCATTGGCCTACCTATTACTATTGATTTTGCACCAGCTTTACTTGCAGCCAATACCTTTTCACTAAATCCTCCAACTTTTCCTGACTCTTTAGTAACCATATATTTTGCTAATGTATGCTTAAACATAACATAATTTAGCTCTTCACTAAAAGGTCCTTGCATACAAATTAAATGTTTTCCCTCAAAGCCAAGCCTCGTACATTCATCTACAACTTTTGTAGTTGAAAGGACTCTTGCATAGATTCTTTCCTTATAATTATCTAAGGCAGTAAATTTAGCTAACTCCTTACTTCCTGTTGCAACAAAAACATTACCCACAGTATCCTTTAAATAATTCACAGCCTCATCCACAGAATTTACATAAACAATATTTTCACTTAATACTCCTTCTTCACTACTACGTATTAATCTTAAGTACTCTGTTTTAGTATTCTTACAAGCTGAAATTACATTTTTTGAAACTTCAACTGCATAAGGATGAGTTGCATCTATGACTAAATCAAATCTTTCTCTTTCCATTAAACTTATCATTTCCTCTTCATTTAATGGTTTAGAGGAAACTTTTATATTATCTCCATCTACAAGAAGTTTTTCTCCATATTCTGTTGCAACACAAGCATAGATATTTATATCATTATTAACAAGATAGCTAATTATCTCTCTTCCTTCAGTAGTTCCTGCAAAAACAAGGATATTATACATTTTTATATCCTCTTGGAGTTACCATTTTACCATTTATATTCTTTGTTTGAGAGTTGCCAATATAAACTGTAGTGAACATGTCTACTTCTTTATCTCTTAATTCCTTAAGTGACATAACCTCAATAGCTTCACCTTCTCTTCCTATGTTTCTAACAACTCCACAAACAGTATCTTCACTTGCAAATTTTAATACAATATCACAGGCCTTTTGCAGATAATCAAATCTCTTTTTACTTGAAGGATTATATAAACAAATTCCAAAATCAGCTTCTGCAGCACATTGTAATCTCTTTTCTATCTTTTCCATTGGAGTTAGTAAATCACTTAAGCTAATAACAGCAAAATCATGTATTAATGGTGCTCCAAGAACAGCTGCTCCACTTGAGGCTGCTGTGATTCCAGGTATAATTTCAACCTCTACACATTCATACTTTTGCCCTATTTCTAATATTAATCCTGCCATTCCATATATTCCAGAATCTCCACTACATACTAAAGAAACATTTTTACCTTTTTGTGCTTCTTCAAAAGCGAGCATGCAACGATCAACTTCCTTTTTCATAGGTGTAGTTAAAAATTCTTTATCTCCAAAATGATCTTTTATAAGATCTACGTAAACTGTATACCCAATAATAACTTCACTTTCCTTTAAAGCATTTATAGCTTTAATTGTCATTTGCTCATATTCCCCTGGCCCAATTCCAACAACATATAATTTATTCAAAACTTACACTCCAATCTTCTTCAGCTATGGCAACTGTAACGCCATTTTCTGCTCTCTTATTTATAATTAACTTTCCATTATTACTTCCAAGTGTTGCTGCTCTTTCACAAACATTACTTACACCAGTAATACTTTTTACAAAAGCAGACTCACTAAAATTGCCTTCCAGTCTCTTCAATTCATCAGCAGTATATGTTACAAATTTAAATCCATACTTTTCTGCAAAATCAATTAGTCCCTTTTCATCTTTTTTCAAATCAATACTAGCTATATTTTTAACTGCATTAATTAAAATATTATTTTCATTTAAAACTTTCATAACAAGATTTTCTATTTTGTCTATACTTGTATCTCTTCTACAACCGATACCTAAAGTTAAAATCTTAGGAATTAAATTTAGAGTATTTATAAAAGGTCTTTTCTCTTGTACTGAAATGCAAACTCCAATTTCACCATTTTCTAAAATCTTAAGCTCTTTAGGCAATTTACCTTCTATTTTGTAATCACTAACTAAACCTATATCCACATTGTCCAAAACTTCACTAGAAATCTTCTTTGCCATAGTCATATCATTTATATAAAGATTTTCCTTTTTTGCAAAAACATCAACTGAGAACTTATCATTAATATCTGTTGCTGTGGTTATTACTGGAGTTGAATCTAAAATCCTTAAAATTTTCTCTGTTAAAGAATTTGCCCCACCTATATGTCCAGATAAAATAGGAATAGTAAACTTCCCTAATTCATCTATGACAACTATAGCTGGATCTGTTGTTTTTGAATTAACAAAAGGTGCTATAGCCCTTACTGCAATCCCTATAGCTCCTATAAATATAATGGCCTCTTTTTTATGAAAATGTTCTTCTGTCCAATCCTTTAATCCATTCTTCAAAGAAAATAATCCAAGCTCTTCAGCTGATTTATACATTGTGAAAGCTTCACAATTATATCCAAAGTCACTCAAACTACAGCTTAACTCCTTATTTAATAAACTCCCTTTTTGAGTAAAACTAATTACTGATATATCCACTATTCTATACCTTTTCTAAATTCAGTAGTAAACTTTGGATTATATAAATCTGAACGACTATACTCTGAACTAAGAACATCTCCAACAATAATAAGTGCTGTCTTTGTTATCCCATTTTTCTTTGCAGATTCAGCTAAGGTGCTTACAGTACATCTTACTACTTTCTCATCATCCCAAGTAGCTTTATAAACTATTGCTGCAGTTGTATTTTCTTTATATCCACCAACTACTAATCTTTCTTGCAATTTTTCTAATAAACCTGTACTTAAAAAAACAACCATAGTTGCATTATGAGCTGCAAGTTTTGATATCTCTTCTTTTTCTGGTACACTAGTCCTTCCAACCATTCTAGTAATTATTACTGTTTGAGATACATCTGGTAGTGTATATTCCAAGTTTAAAGCTGATGCTGCACCACAAAATGAACTTACTCCTGGACAAACCTTATACTCTACATTATGTTTATCCAATACATCCATTTGCTCCCTGATAGCACCATAAATACTTGGATCACCTGTATGTAATCTAACTGTCATCTTATTTTCTTTTTCAGCCTTTAAAATAACTTCAATAACTTCTTCTAAAGTCATCTTTGCACTATTATGTACTTCACAACCTTCTTTTTTATACTCTAAAAGTTCTGGATTAACCAAAGATCCCGCATATATAATTACATCTGCCTCTGATAATAACTTTTGCCCTCTAACTGTAATTAAATCTACTGCTCCTGAACCAGCCCCAACAAAATTAACCATTTATTTCTCCTTTACTATTATTAAAGAATAATAACTTGAATCATCTTTAATATCATTTATATCTCTATATACTTTTTCATTTTTCATACCACAATTTTCAACCATAACCGAATCGGATTCTGTGCCTTTTAGAATTTCTCTAACCTCATTCATCTTTTTCCCTGACTTCATAAGTACCTTCGTCCCTGGCAAACTAAGAGCATCTCTAATTTGGTATGATGCTGGAATTACATGAAGTTCATCAAAATTTTCTACTAACCCCTCATTTATCCTAGCTGCTGCTGCACAAAAAGAAGGAATTCCGCTTATTATCTCTGTATCATAGCCTTCTCCTAAAACAAGTCTATGAATATATAGATATGTAGAATAAATTGTTGGATCTCCCAATGTTATAAATGAGATTTTCTTTCCCTGATTAAGCTTTTCTATAATAGCTTTAGCCCCTTCTTCATGGCTCTTTTTTAATATATCCTTATCCTTTGTCATAGGCATTGATATGCAAAGCATTTCTTTTTCTTCCAAACTCGGTACAGATTGAACTGCTATTTTATATGCCACACATTTCTCTTTATTGCTATTTGGAATAGCAATAATATCGCTACTTTCTAATATTCTTACAGCCTTTAATGTAAGTAGTTCTGGATCTCCTGGTCCTACTCCAACTCCATATAATTTTCCTGTCATCACTTTTTACTCTCCCCCATTTAGTTTTTCTAATATATTTTCTACGTCCCTTGTTTCTCCAAGAAGACCATGTTCATTAGAAAACATTATAGCTCCTATTAGCAGCCTTTTATCTGCTCTTTTATTCAGATAGAAATCCATCTTTTCCATTACAAGATTCATAGTCTCATTCTTAATTTTCCCCTCTTCAAGGATATCCAATGCTTCATCCGTAGTTATACATTCCATAACATTTTTTAAGAGGTTACTTTCTCCCCCTGCTAAAAGAGCATTTGCAGTAATTATCTCCATTCTGGCATCTGCATTTTTAGAATGGGTATTCATAATTCCTCCAGCCAGCTTAATGAGCTTGCCAATATGTCCAATAAGCAAAATTCCTTTAAGATTAAACTCATTAGCTATATCTATGGTATCTCCAATAAAATTACTACATTTAACAGATTTGCTTATATTAATTTTCATATTATCATGCAAAAAATTTTCACCATAATTACCTGGAGTAACTACTAAATATTCTGTCCCATTAGCTGCTAACTGCTTGATTTCTACCCTAATAGTATCAATTAAAGCGGCTTCACTCATTGGCTCAACTATGCCTGTTGTTCCTAAAATAGAAATTCCTCCAACAATGCCAAGCCTAGGATTAAAAGTTTTTTTAGCTAATTTTTCACCTTCTGGAATAGAAATCTCCACATTTATACCACCTTGATAATCATTTTCCTCACAAATCTCCTTAACTGCATTATGAATCATGCTATATGGAACCTTATTAATAGCTGCACTACCAACTGGGCATTCTAGACCTTTTCTTGTTACTCTTCCTACTCCAATGCCTCCATCTATAACTATTTTTTCACAAGTACCTTTTGACACTTTAGCATAAACTAACATTCCATGAGTAACATCAGGATCATCTCCACTATCTTTTTTAATAGCACATTTTACATAATCTTTGCATTTTTCTATCTCTAATACTTGTAATTTTAATAGCATTCCTTTAGGCGTCATAAGTTCAATATTGTTTATTAAATTATTTCTTAAAAGCATTATAGTAGCTGCTTTAGCTGCTGCTGCTGCACAAGATCCTGTTGTGTATCCATATTTCAATCTTTTATTATTTTTATATATGTACTTTTCATCTTCTCTTATCATATCTCTATACACTACCTATACTCAAAATTAATTTATGAAATAAGTGGCTCAACCAACCACCTTTTCAAATTTTATATAATTTCCTAAGGAATAAAAAAACACCATTGCCCTTTAATAATAGACTAAGTCTAATATTAATTAGGTCAATGGCATTATATGTATGAGAGCTATATTCTCTAAAATTTCATCACAAAAAAGTGGTATATCCACATCTCTTTGTATAAATTTAAACATATAACTCCGGTAACCGCAGGGTTATTGAATAAAATACAAGCAGGTATTCTGGCTTATAGATCATCATATGAACTTACCTTCCCAAGAAACTTTTCAAAGTGGTCTAAAAATTAGCTCATACTCCTTATTTACAGCAACGGACTTGCGTGGGACTTACACCCAACTTCCCTATTAATCTACTGAACTTATATTCCATACTAATTAGTATAGTTTATACTAAATTTATTCTTTTTCTTTGATTATAGTATTGATTTTATACTACGTCAATGTGAATATTACTTCTTTGTATTGCTACTCTTAGTATCTTCTTTAACTTTTTTATCTGGAGAAACATATATTTTATTACCATCAGAATATATTGTTATAGTTCCATTTAAGTCAGTTCTCAATACTTTTTTTGATTTTAACTTTTTTAAAGTTGCTTTTGTAGGATGTCCATATTTATTATCTTTACCTACACTTATAACTGCATAAGTTGGATTTACATTTTTCAAAAAGTTATTACTTGTGGAACTATTGCTTCCATGATGGCCAACCTTTAACACATCAGCACTTATATCAAGGCCATTTTTCATAATTTCATTTTCACTAAGTTCCTCAGCATCTCCCATAAATAGAAATGAATTTTTCCCATATGTTAACTTAGTTACAATAGAATAATTATTTACATCTTCATAGTCACCACCATTTGGTGCTAGAAATGTTAGCTTTGCATTTTCTATAGTAACCTCTTCTCCAACACTAGGTGCTTTCATCTGAATATTTTTCTTTTTAAGTGCATCTATCATATTTTCAAAAGACTTTGTATTAGCTGTTACTTTAGGAGCATAAAAAGCACCTATATTAATCTTATTTATAATGGTTGTCATACCTCCAATATGATCATCATGAGGATGAGTAGCTATTACATAATCTAGATTTGTAACTCCTATCGATTTTAAATAGCTATACGCATCATCATCCTTATCTCCTGCATCTATTAATATGTTCTTCCCATCTACCTGAATAAGTTCTGAATCACCTTGTCCAACATCAATATAACTTATTTTCAGATTATCCTTTGAATTTTCTTTTGTTTCTACCGATCCTGCTATATCATCTAAACCTTCATCTACCTTATAACTTTTTCCACATGAAACTGCTGATAGTGAAAATCCTAAAATCAATAGTATAGCTAGAATTTTTTTTATTTTCTTCATATTCTCCCACCTTTCATAAATTACTATATATACTAATTTAAGTTTATTAAAAACACTTGTCAATGCTCCACTATAAAAACTTGGCAAATACTCTTTTTCCCATTAATGAGCCTCCATGCTTGGCACACCTAAAAAATCGCAATCCATATTAGCCTGCGATTTTCTAATAACTTCATAACAATATTAATTATGCTTGCAATGTTCTTTATTTAAGTACTGACAATCACCACAATGATTTGTACATGATTCTAAATGTATCATAACTTCTGTATTCTTTAGGGAATTTTCTAAATCTGCTTCTATAATATCACATATATCATGAGCTGATTTTACAGACATATTTTCTGGAACAACTAAATGTAAGTCAATATACTTTACATTTCCTGATTTTCTTGTTCTTAAATTATGAAAATCACAATAAACTGAACTATGTTTGCTTATAGCCTCTTCAATATTTTGAATCTCTTTATCTGATAACTTAAAGTCTAACAATGGATTAAATGCAGACTTTAAAAGTTCAAATGCTTCTTTTAAAATAAATAAGGCTACCAAAATTGCCACCACAGGATCTAAGAAGTTAAGCTTTGTTATCCATATTAGCAATAATCCAACACCAACACCCAAAGCAGTATATACATCAGTTTTTAAATGTAACGCATCAGCCTCTAATGCTACAGAATCTTCTTGTTTAGCTACTTTATATAATTTCTTAGATACCACAAAATTTACAGCAGCAGAAATAAACATAACAATGAATCCAAGAGCAAAAGACTCAATTTCTTCGCTAGGATACATAATTTTTTTTACTGACTCAAATATTATCCATATAGATGCTATAAAAATTAATAAGGATTCTATAACCCCTGATATATTTTCAACTTTTCCATGTCCATAAGGATGATTTACATCCGCTGGCCTATCCGATATCCTTACAGAAAAAAAAGCAATTATGGCTGCTACTAAATCCATAGATGAATGAATAGCTTCTGATAATATACTTACGGAACCTGTAATAATACCTACAAATAATTTCATTGCTATTAATACTGAATTAGATATTACTGAAAGAGTTGCAACTTTTGTTTTATTGTTCATTAAAAAGTCCTCCCATTTTTTTACTTCAATTCTCACTTGATACAAACCCTTATGCTAATAATAGCGAATTATCCTTGTGTAGTCAAGGATAATTCTCCGAACATTTCTATCAATTGATAATGGGACTTAGTTTGTTATGATTACTTTTTATTATTAGCATTTACCCTGATTTTATATATGCTTATACTAAAATAATTTATACTTTTAAGATAAAAAAAAACCGTAAGCATTTCGCTTACGATCTTTGTGGCAGGGGCAGTAGGACTTGAACCCACAACCAATGGTTTTGGAGACCACTACTCTACCAATTGAGCCATACCCCTTTAGGACAAGATTGATTATATAATATTATTATTCAAAAATCAACTATTTGTTCTCATTTAATTCAATTAAATCATAAAATGATTTATAGTTTTTCTCAATTAAGTCCTGAACATCAGAATTTCCGTCATATCTATCTAAAGTAACCACTTTATAACCTACTTCAGTCATGGGAGTTTCTCTATCTTTTAATACAATAACCTTCGTAGGATCTAATTTATTATCCTTAATTACACTTTCTATAGTTTTATTATTAGTAACTTTTATAGGAGAAATACCTATCCCTCTATAAAAATAATCTAATTTATCATCTAATGAAATAAATTTATACTGAGCTAAATCTTTTTTATTTTCTTTCATCTTATTTATTTTCTTATCTATATTTTCTATAACTTTATTATAATTTTCTTCATACAGAGTCCTATTTTTAGGGTCTTTATCTTGAATAGCCGACTTAATATTATAAAGAACAATTTTATATTCTTCTAATCCTGGATAGAAATATATATTTTCTTTATTCCCATTATCAGTTTGTTGCTGAATTACTCGTATTCCTCTTGATATATCTATTGTTCCTAAATTGCTTTTATTTAACTTATTTATTAACTTCCCACTCCAAGGTTCAAAGTCATTTCCACTATAGAAAAACAAATCCATATTTGAAATATTATTTATTGTTTCATCATTAAAAATGAAATCTTTGGACTCTTTTTCAGTTAAAAACATATATTCCACATTGTGCTTGTCCCCTACAATTGATTTTACCATCTCATATTGTGGTTTATTGCAAGTTATTATATTCAAATATAAATCTCTTTGTGCATCGGTTGTATCAACGGTATTAGCTATCATTGGATTTGAAAAGGTTCCGAGTCCTAAAAACAATAGAAATGTTATAAATAACATTCCAAAGGTTAACTTTTTCAATATTACACCCCCTTGACCATTTCCAGCTTCTAGATCTTATATTTCTTTATAATTATATACATAAAGTTTATAAAAATGTATATAAATTATTCTTCTTTATACCCTATAACATTTTACACCTAGATTTCTGTAAATACAAGTCTCACATTTTCTTAGTTATATTTTTTTATAATGCTTTCTTTTTATTGAAATTTGGATAAAATAATAAGTAGAACAAATTTTTGAAGGGAGTTACATATGGAGTTTAAAGTAAATAGTATAGAAGAAACTACAAATATTGGCTTTCAATTAGGTAAATTACTTAATTCTAGTGATATTATTTGCTTAACGGGAGATTTAGGTACAGGCAAAACCCATATAACTAAAGGAATAGCCAAAGGGCTTAATATAGATGATACTATAACTAGTCCAACCTTTAACATTGTTAATGAATATACTAGTGGAAGACTAAAATTAAATCATTTTGACGTATACAGGGTAAGTGATCCTGATGAAATATATGCAATAGGATTCGATGACTATATTTTTTCTGATGCAGTTTCCATAATTGAATGGGCTAATTACATAGAAGAGATACTTCCAAAAGAATATCTACATATACATATATCTAAAGATCTTGCTAAGGGTGAAAATTATAGAAAAATAACCTTAACTGATTATGGTAATCGGTATTCTTATATTAAGGAGTTGAAGTTATGATAATTTTAAGTTTAGATTCATCTTCAAAGGTTGCAACTGTAGCTCTATTAAAAGATGATGCTTTGCTTGGAGAATATATTTTAAATGATAAAAAAGAACACTCTGTACTTTTAATGCCTATGATTGAAAATATTTTAAAGGAGTGCAATTTAACTATAGATGATATAGATGGATTTGTTGTATCCAAAGGACCAGGATCCTTTACTGGGCTTAGAATAGGCATGGCAACCGTAAAAGGATTAAGCCTTGGACAAAACAAACCATATATTAGTATATCTTCTTTAGATGCTTTAGCATATAGTGTATCCTCTTTTTCCGGTATAATATGTCCTATCATGGATGCATTAAGAGAAAATGTATATACAGCTCTTTACAAGAATAATAATGATATACTTGAAAATTTACTAGAACCTACTCCTTTAGATTTAGATGATTTACTTTCTTTGCTAAAAGAAAAAAACGAAGAAGTTATTTTTACTGGGGATGGTTTATTAAAGCATAAAGAATACATAATGGAAAATTTCTCAAAAGCTCATTTTGCACCTAATCATTTAAACATAATTCGAGCTTCTTCACTTGGTGAACTAGGACTGAATCTTTTAAAAAATGGTACTTTTGATGATCCAAATTCAGCTCCTATCTATTTGAAAAAACCTCAGGCTGAAAGAGAGTTAGAAAGAAGGTTGAAAATGGATGAGTGTAAAGCTTAGTCTAATGAAGAAAGAAGATTTAAGCCAAGTATTAGAAATAAGTTCATTAAGTCTTAAGGAATCTTGGAGTTTAGATTCTTTCTCAAAGGAACTGTCAAATCCTTTGGCAAAATATGTAGTTGCTAAAACTGATAATAAAACAGTAGGTTTTGCAGGAGTATGGATAATCGTTGATGAAGGACACATAACTAATATTGCAGTACATCCTGAATTTAGAGAAAAAGGAATTGGTAGTGATTTAGTTCAATCTTTAATTGAACATTCCAAATCATGGGGCTGCCATTCATTAACTCTAGAAGTAAGAGCCTCAAATAAACCTGCACAAAATCTTTATAAAAAGTTTGGATTTGTAGAAGAAGGTATTCGCAAGAGATATTATCAAGATAATAAAGAAGATGCTATTATTATGTGGAAACGCTAAAATTTCAATATAGAAAAGAGGATATTTATGAATGAAAAATGGTTGACCTGGGCTAAAAAGCTTCAATCCATCGCCCAAGCAGGACTTGAATATTCTAAAGATAAATACGATCTTGAAAGGTTTGAGCAAATTAGAGATATTTCTGTAGAAATAATGCATGAATATACTGATATTGATAACTCAAAACTTTATGATTTGTTTTGTAATGAAGTTGGCTACCAAACACCTAAAGTTGATGTACGTGGAATTATTATTAAAGATGAAAAAATTCTTTTAGTTAAAGAAAGTTTTGATGGCAAATGGGCTCCTCCTGGCGGTTGGGCTGAAATTGGACTTTCCATAAAAGAAAATACTATAAAAGAAGCTAAAGAAGAAGCTGGGGTCAATGTCATACCTAAAAGAATAATTGCAATATATGATAGGAATACACATAACTATCCTACTTGTGCTTATGACATCTATAAAGTATTTGTTATTTGTGACTTAATTGATGGAAAATTCACTGAAAATATAGAAACTGAAGCTAGTGAATTCTTTTCCTTAGATGATCTTCCAGACTTATCTACTGGAAAAATTACAAGAGAACAAATTGAATTTTGCTTTAAAGCTAATGAAAACGAAAATTTACCTGTTTTCTTTTCATAAAAATAGACACATTGAATTTAATTCAATGTGTCTATTTTTAGTAAGTTTATTATATCAACTTCATGGATGTACTCTTTAGGGAGAATAGAAAAAGTTCTTTATATTAAAAGCAAGGTCACGCGAATTATTTCCTTTTAATATATTACTTAAAGTATATTCTTTTACTTTGTCATATTGACTAAATATTTCTTTTGCTCTGTTGCAGTCATTATAAACTTTCCAGTAACCGCAAATCAAACATTTTTTCTTTGTACATTCCATAAAATCTTTAACATCTTTTATTGGTATACCTAGGAATAATCCTAATTCATGAGGACAGTGATATAAATCATACCTTTCTTTTAAGGTTTGAATATATATACTAATATCCTCTTTACTTGTATATCCTAACTTCATTAAGAACTTTTTATGTTCTTCTTCAAATATATATTTTCCAAGTGATTCTTTATTGTAAAGCATCACTATTATAGCATCTTCACTTTCTCTTAACTCAACAAATTGTAAATCTATGTTTCTTACAAATTCTCTACCATAGCTTACCCATTTTGAATAAGTATTATCACCTGATTTTTTTAATGTAACTGTAGAAGCAGGCTTTATCCCTGCTACTACCTGTGAAATATTGAATAATAAAAAGTTTTCTATATAATCTTTATCATCCATCAAATTTAGTTTACTGTAAAAATCTAAGTACTTCATATCATTATTATAGACTAGCTATTTGTCTGCCAAATTCTCTACATTTCTCTTCATCTGAACTCTCTGGCTCATTTTCTACCATTAATAAATCTAATGTTGATTGGCATCCATAAGAAATCATTCTTTCTTCAAAATTTCTAAGCCAAGTTCCATCTCCCCAGCCATAAGATCCAAATAAAGCAACCTTCTTTCCTGATACTTTTGAAGATATTTCTTCTATAAAAGGTTCAAACTCACCCTCTTCTAGTACTTCATCGCCCATTGCTGGACAACCTAAGATTATAATTTCTTCTTCATTAAAAATATCTGAATTAGCATCACTTACATTAATTATATCTACTGATTTTCCTTTTTCAGTTATACCTTCTCCAATTAAATTTGCCATCTTTTCTGTATTTCCTGTTCCTGACCAATAAACAATTTTCATTTTAACTCCTCCTAATTTATATAGATATTCATTCTCAACAATATATTCTTATGCAAATCCTAACAATGATCCGACTTGGTAAACTAGTACAGATGCTATCCATGCCACAACGAAAGTATAGGATGCTGCAAATATTGTCCACTTCCAAGAATTTGTTTCTCTCTTTATTGCCCCTAATGCAACTAAACAAGGTGTATATAATAATGCCATTACCATAAATGATATAGCTGATAAAGGCGTAAATATACTTTGAATTGCTGTTGTTAATTCTGGTCCTTCTTCAACTCCTGCATAAATCAATCCCATAGTAGCTACTACTGATTCTTTAGCTAATATACCTGTTAAAAGAGACACCCCTGCTTGCCATGTTCCAAATCCAGCCAAAGTAAATATTGGTGCTATAACTCCTCCTATTATTCCAAGCAATGATTCTTGACTATTAGGTTCTACACCAACCGGGAAATTTGATAAGAATGTTAACAAAATCATAACAGGTAAAATTATAACTCCTGCCTTTTTAATGAATGCTCCTGCTTTTTCCCACATAAGTAAAACAACATTCTTAATAGATGGTATTTTATAGCTTGGAAGTTCCATAACAAAGTATGAAGCCTCTCCTTTAAATAAAGTTTTACTGAATATTTTACCCATAATAAGTGCTACAATTAATCCTGTTGCATAGATTGCAAATAAAATTAATCCTTGATTTTCTTCAAAAAATGCACTTATAAATAATGCATATATAGGTAATCTTGCCCCACAAGAAACGAAAGGATTAATAAGTATTGCTATCATTCTGTCTTTTTTATTCTCTAATGTTCTTGTAGACATTATTCCCGGTACATTGCACCCTGTACTAACTAGCATCGATACAAATGTTTTTCCATGTAAGCCTAGACTTCTCATAAGTCTATCCATAACATATGCTGCTCTTGCCATGTATCCACTATCTTCCAATAATCCAATTAGGACATACATAACCATTATTAATGGCAAAAATGCTAGTACACTTCCTACTCCTCCAAAAACGCCATCTCCTATAAGATTAACTAGTATATCTGGAGCCCCTATATTTGCAAGCATATTAGATACACTATCTCCAAGACTTCCTATTAGCCCATCTACTATATCCTGAAGTCCCGCCCCTGCTATAAATGTAATTTCATATAATATATACATAATAACTGCAAATATAGGTATTCCTAAAAACTTATTTGTTACTATTTTGTCTATTTTATCTGTAATTGTTTCTTTACCATTTTCTTTTCTAACTATAATATTTGAAACCAAACTTGATATAAAAGAATATCTTTCATTTACTATAGCCATTTCTCCTTCAAAACCAACCTTTTCTTCTATTTCTTTATTACAAAATTCAAGCTTATCATTAATCGATTTATTCTCAGAAACTTTTAGTTCATTTTTAATATGCTCATCATTCTCTAATAACTTTATAGCTGCCCATTCTGAAGTAAAATTAGTATTATTTGCATTTTCTTCTATAGTTTTTGCTAAAGCTTCTATCTCATCATTTATACTTTGACCATAATCTATTTTAATTTTTGAAGGTTTTATGTCCTCACTAATACTAATTTTTATTAACTCTTCGATTCCCTTTGATTTTAAAGCAACTGTAGGAATTACTGGAACTCCTAATTTTTTAGCAAGCTCTTTTATATTAATTTCTATTTGCTTATTTTCTGCCTCATCCATCATATTTAATGCTATTACAACCTTAGCTCCCATTTCCAATAACTGAATGGTAAGATATAGATTTCTCTCAATGTTAGTTGCATCTATTACATTAATAACTACATCAGGTTTATCATTAACTATATAATTTCTCGCAATAACCTCATCTTCTGAATATGCTCCTAAACTATAGGTTCCTGGCAAATCAACTACAGTATATTCTTTACCTTGGTATTTCAATATACCTTCCTTTTTTTCTACTGTAACTCCTGGCCAATTACCTACATGCTGTCTTGCTTTTGTTAAAATATTAAATAAACTTGTTTTCCCACAATTAGGATTACCAGCTAATGCTATTGTCTTCATTTTACTCCCCTTCTGATATTGAAACTTATTATCAATAATTTGCTAAATTGATATCATTACTTTTTGTGCTATACTTTTATCTATAGCAAATCTACTTTCATCTATAGCAACTATTATGCTTCTTCCATCATTTTTAATTATTCTTATCTTATTTCCTGATATAAGTCCTAGTTCACTTAATCTTTTCCCTAGACCATCTTTCATCGAAATTGATTTAACTTCAACTTCTTTACCTTCATCTGCTAAGTTCATTGGCAGTATCATATAACCACCTCTACTCTCCAGCTACTACCATAGCTTCATTTTTTCTTAACGTTAGCTTATATCCTCTTACTAGAACTTCCATCGGATCACCAAAAGGTGCTCTCCCAGTAACTTGAAGCTCTACTCCTGGTGTTATTCCCATATCCAAGAGCTTTCTTCTTACTGGACTATTTTTTTGGATATTGTTAACTTTCATCTTCTCTCCAACCTGTAATTGATCCAAAGTACTCATAACTACCTCCCAATTTTATTTAATAATTCATAACCTTTTTTAGTTATTTCCCAATCTACCTTATCATTTAATTTCTTAGTACTACATCCACAAGAACACTTCTCGCATGCAGACATATCACATGATATTTTCGCAATATAGCCCATATTTATAAGCTTATTTTTAAAATCATCAACCATAGATTCCTGAAGATTAAATTCTCTAGCTATTACTCTACTAGAAAAATTACCTTCCCTGTTAATAAACTCTAATACTTTATTTAACATTAACTCACTCCCTTTGGCATAGATGCTTGATTTTTCTTCTCGTTATTGATATTGTACATCAACTGATAATTAATTTCAACTATTTCTTTTGATTTTTATTTTATTCATAAATATACAAACTTCTATAATTTTTACTACAAATTATTAAGAGTAAAATTTATTATTTAGCCAATACTATATATATACTTAAATGCAAGGAGAGATTAATAATGTCAAGTAGAACTGGTACAGTAAAATGGTTTAACACTGAAAAAGGTTATGGATTTATTTCCGGTGATGATGGTAATGATGTTTTTGTGCATCATTCCCAATTAAAAACCCAAGGTCCTAATAAAGATTTACAGGAAGGCGAAAATGTATCTTTCGATGTTGAAAATGGAGAAAAAGGGCCTATGGCTGTAAATGTTCAAAAGTTATAATAAAGAAGCTGTCTCAATTTTGAGACAGCTTCTTTATTATAAAAGTAGATGCCAAGAACCAACATCTAGCCACTTTTCTTGTTTATACCCAACTTCTTTATAATAAGCTACGTTTTTGAAACCAAATTTTTCATGTAATGATACACTTACATCATTTGGCATAGTTATTACTGAAACAAGTGTATGTATTCCCGCTTCTCTACATCGCTTCAACAATTCTTCCATTAACTTAGTTCCTACTCCTTTTCCTTTTTCATTAATATCTAAATATATAGTTACTTCTTTAGTTAAATCAAAGGCAGCTTTTGACCTCCATTCACTAACATATGCATAACCTATTACTCTATTATTTTCTTCATATACAATCCAAGGATCTCTATTTATATGCTTTTTAATTTTCTCTTTCATATCATTTAGCTCTATTTTTTCCATATCAAAAGTAATACAAGTATTCAATATGTAATAATTATTAATCTTCGCAATATCTTTTGAATCTTCTATCTTAACATTCCTTATCATACTTATCCTCCTTTTCTAATATAAGTATACCAAAAATTAAAGGTTGTAGAAAAATCATTTCTACAACCTTTATTCTTTTATCGACTTTATTGCTTCTTTAACAATATCAATTTCGATTTCTTCTGTATTATCTACATTAACAATTAAAGTCTCCCCTCTTACTCCTAAATCTAAATTTTTTTTATTAATTAAATCTAATCTTTCCTTAAATATTGTCATTCCCTCATCAAATATTGATATCCCATCATCAACTTCTCTACCTAAACTATTAGAATTAACTGTAACTACTAATTCAACTCCATATTCATCACAGCATTTTATTAAAAACCGCTTAAATATATCTTTAATTTCTGGAACTATAGTATATGCAGTTATATCAAATTTATTTTTTCTTAGCAAGTCAACTAAATATTTACCCATTATATCTTCTTCTTCTCCTGTATATCCCTTATCACTTATTACGATAACACACGCCTTATACATAACTCCTCCTATTTAACTGTTACTTTACTACTATAATACATAATTTATTAATAAATTATGTTATTGTATCCACATTCACTTAATTCTTTTTCTTTTATTAATAAATAGTCTTCTATAGCATTTATATTTATGAAAACATCTTCATTTCTTGGAAAAATATATCTCACACTTATATTACTATACAGGTCATCAAAAGATTTATTTCCATTCTCTATCATCATTTTCAAATAAGGTAATACAGCCTTATCATATATAGCGCAAAAACTTTGAATTTTACTCATTGCAAATGGTACCAATACTTGTTCTTTAAAATTAATTATGCCCATATAATCTAAAAATCTTTTGCTTATTAACGGCATATTACATGAAAGCACTAATGCCTTAGAATTTCTAATTTTATTTAATGCTTTATAAATACTAATCATAGCTATCATTTCTGAACTTGTAACCTTTTTCTCTTTGTTATAATACCTTAACATTTCATTAGCTTGATTTAAAATTATTATTTCATCATAATTTCTTACAGACTCTAAAATAATTTCTAAGTATCTCCTGTCTTTGTACTCACTTAACTTTTTACCCCTCATCTCCTTATTTATCTCAGTCATGCCATAAAGAATTATTGCAGACTTTCCAATTTTCATTTTTATCACCCTTTGTTATTATTTATTTTCTCCCCCAATCCCCTACATCGTTAATTATTTTATATTATCTCCAATATATTTTTTTTACCTTTGTACAAATTAAAAATTTCTGGAACATTATATACATATTCTTAATTTGTAAATATATTCAAACAAAAAAGATCCTATAATAAATTTTCTTTACTATAAGATCTTATAATTACCTTAACTTGTTATTCTATCCTAAAATTCTTCTAGCTCTACCAATTTTACTCCAAGGAACATTTACTATTCTAACATTTGAACTACTATTTGGAGCTTCTATCCATTGTCCATTTCCTATATACATTCCAACATGTTCTAGACTTGAGTAAAACAACAAGTCTCCTGGTTTTAAATCTGAAAGTGAAACTTCTGTTCCATCTCCTATCTGATCCCAAGTGGTTCTACCTATCGATATGCCAGCTTGTTTGTATCCCCATTGCATAAGTCCTGAGCAATCAAAAGCTCTATATCCCTGATTTACATAACTTGCAGCTCTATTATAAAAACCCCCTGCTGCTTTAATCGGATATAAGCTCCTAAGGCTATTTAAAAGAGTTGTGGTTAAGGACTCACCATCTCCTCCCCAAACATAAGGACTTCCTAATTGCGATTTCATAGCATTAAATATTGAGTAGAACGTTGATGTATTATTTGTATGTTCATCACTAGTACTAGAATTTACAACCTTAATATACTCACTGCTTACATATCCAGCTTGTCCATTAAAGTTTATCTTAATCCACTGTCCACGCTTACCTGTTATATTAACTATTTGATTATTTAATAAATATCCTAAAACTGTTGAATTTGTGCCTGCACTAGATCTTACTCTTAAATTGCTAGTTATATTTATAACCTGCCCTTTTTGATTAGATATAACTTCTTCTGAATGATTTGTGCTATCACTTGAACCAGATGTCTCTCTTACATAATCTCCTGATACATATCCTGTTACTGAACCTGTTCTTATATTATACCAATTTCCACTCTTTCCTATTATATCAAAGCCTTCACCGTTTCTTAAAGAACCTATTACTTTCGAACTTGTGCTTGCTGATTGTCTTATGTTTAAGCTATTTGTTATATTGGTTACTTGTCCTCTTCCACTCGCAGCTTGCTGAGGAGTACTGCTAGGAACAGAGTTTCCTGATACTTCTTTTACATAATCTCCTGATACATATCCTGTTACCGAACCTGTTCTTATATTATACCAATTTCCGCTTTTTCCTATTATGTCAAAGTTTTCACCATTTCTTAAAGAACCTAATACTCTCGAACTTGTGCTTGCTGATTGTCTTATGTTTAAGCTATTTGTTACATTTGTTACTTGTCCTCTTCCACTTGCTGTAAAATTTTCTTGTGTTTCAGCTTTTGTATTTACTGGTGTTGCATTTTCTTTTTGAACATATTCTTTTGAAACATATCCATCTGAATTGTTAAAGGAAATTTTATACCAATCTCCATTTTCACCTGTTATACCAACTTCTTGTCCGTTTAATATATAACCTAAAATAGATGAAGAAGTAGAAGGACTTGTCCTAACTCTTAAATTAGATGTTATATTAACTACTTTTCCTTTTACCCCAGATTTTACTTCAACTTGTGGTTCAGGTTTATTTTGTATACTTGAACTATCTACTTCTTTTACATATTCACCATTTATAAAACCTATTGTGTTTTGTGATTTTATATTATACCAACCATTACTATTTGATATAATCTCAAATGTATCACCATTTCTTAATGATCCAATTACAGCTGAACCTGTGCTTGCTGATTGTCTTATATTTAAACTACTTGTTATATTTATTACTTGTCCTTTTTTTTCAGATGTAACTACAGTATTTGAAAGAGATTCATTTAAATTTATATAATCTTTTGAAACATACCCTTCTCTCCCATTAAAAGATATCCTATACCAACCACCTTTTTCTGAGTTAACCTCAATTTCTTGTCCATTATATAAATATCCAATAGTATCATAGTTAGTTCCTGCATCTGAACGAACTCTAAGATTAGTGCTTATATTAACCACTTTTCCTTTAGTAACACTTTTTAATGCCATACTACTTTTAGTTAACTCGCCAGTTTTAATATTACCAGCATTGTTTTCAGTTGCATGTACAGTATTGCTAGATAAACTTATCCCTCCTGCAATTGCCGATGATGCAACTACAAGTTTCATTATTTTATTTCTTTTCATAACTTATCTCCTTCAATCTGTAATACTTAATATATATCAATTTCACTTTACAAAAAGTCACTTATTATTCATATATGAATATATTATACCATATTATTCTTTTTCTAACCTTATTATCGAATAATTTACCAAAAAAATAAGACCCTTTTGACAAATTTCTCATTTTTCAAAAAGGTCTTAAAAAATTAATATCCTATAAACTTTTTATAATATCTATATTTCTCTAGTTTTTCTAACTTCAGGTTCTACCTTAAATATTGCTACAGATACTCTCTTATAAACTAAGAACGTAATAACAGAAACTAGAACGGCCTTAATTCCATTAAAAGGTAATAAACCTGCAGTAACATAATTCATCAATTGTGATGGTTCCATTGCCATACCATAAGCAGGTAATAAGAAATATACATTAGCTACTATTGCAAATACCTCCATAAATAATGCCCCTACTATCATACCAATAACAGCATTTTTTTTGCTCTTTCTTCTATTGTATATAATTGTTGCTGGTAAAATAAATGATATTCCAATTATAAAGTTAGCAACTTCTCCCACTCCACCAGTTTGAGTACCTCTAAGTAGTAAGAACAATAATATCTTTATTCCTTCAATAACTATTCCAGCAATAGGACCAAATGCAAAAGCACCCATAAGTACTGGCAATTCACTAATATCCATCTTTAACCAACCGAAAGCAGGCAATATTGGAACTTCAATATACATTAGAATCACTGCTATAGCTGACAATAATGAAATTTTAATTAATTTGTTTAATCGTGTGTTTAAATTATTCATTTTAACCCTCCAATTTTTTCTCCTAGGGTGGATGTTAAAAACAAATAAAGCCCTGACATTCTACGTCAGGGCTAATGATAACAAATTCATTAGAATTATCTTTCTAACTATTGTATGTTATCTTCTCTCATCCAGACTATACTGTCGGCTCCGGAATTTAACCGAATCAACTAAAAACTTAGCTCGCGGGCTATACCGCCGGTGAGGACTTACACCTCGCCCTGAAGACTTTTTTGTTTACATTATACACCTATTTTAAAATTGTTGCAATATATACTATTCTATGTCTTTCATTGTTAATCCTATTCTCTTACGTTTAGTATCTACTTCCAATATCTTAACCTTAACTATGTCTCCAACTTTAACTATATCCAGAGGATGCTTAACAAATCTATCTGCCATTTGGCTCTTATGAACCAATCCGTCTTGGTGAACTCCTATATCAACAAATGCTCCAAAGTCAGATACATTTCTTACTGTTCCCATAAGAACCATTCCTGCTGATAAATCTTTAAGATCTACAACCCCAGTTTTTAAAATCGGCTTTGGCATTTCATCTCTAGGATCTCTACCAGGCTTTTGAAGTTCTTTAATAATATCCTTTAATGTTAATTCACCAATTTCAAAATCTTTTTCAATATTATTTAATCCTTTATTTTTTACTCTCTCTTCTATATCTTCTAATTTCTTATTCTTCAAATCATCCGCTGAGTATCCTAATATCTCCATAAGTTTTTTTGCTTCACTGTATGACTCTGGATGAACTGATGTATTATCTAAAGGTTCTTTACTCTCTGCTACTCTTAAAAAACCTGCACACTGTTCATAAGCTTTTTGCCCTAATCTTTTAACTTTTAAAAGTTCTTTTCTACTTTTAAATCCACCTTGTTCATCTCTATAATCTACAATATTTTTTGCAATAGCTGCATTAATACCTGAAATATATGTTAGTAATGATGGTGTTGCAGTATTTAAATCAACTCCAACTTTATTTACCGAATCTTCTACTACTCCTTTAAGAGATTCTTCTAATCTCTTTTGGGTAACATCATGTTGGTACTGTCCTACTCCTATAGCTTTAGGATCTATCTTTACAAGCTCTGCTAGTGGATCTTGAAGTCTTCTACCTATTGATATAGCGCCTCTAACTGTTACATCAAGATCAGGATATTCTTTAGTTGCAAGTTCAGAAGCTGAGTAAACAGAAGCTCCAGCTTCTGATACTATGACATATGCTAATTCTTTACCAGTATCTTCTTTAATCTCTGCAATCATCTCAGATATAACTTCTTCTGATTCTCTTGAGGCAGTTCCATTACCTAATGATATAACATCTACATCGTATTTTTTTATAAGAGCTTTCAAAGTCTTTTTAGTTCCTTCTATATCT
This sequence comes from Clostridium cibarium, assembly GCF_014836335.1. Taxonomy (GTDB): domain Bacteria; phylum Bacillota; class Clostridia; order Clostridiales; family Clostridiaceae; genus Clostridium; species Clostridium cibarium. Next base: position 15,707 of record NZ_JACSRA010000032.1, on the reverse strand, counting down.
TTTCTTGGAACAGTTGGATATACCGCAACATTTTCTAAGAACTTTCCTGTTGCATCTAAAATAGCAACTTTACACCCAGTTCTAAACCCTGGATCATATCCCATAACTACTTTCCCTTTTATAGGAGCTTGCATTAATAATGCCTTTAAATTTTCCTTAAAAACCATTATAGCTCCAACTTCACCCTTATCAGTAAGCTCACTTCTAATTTCTCTTTCTATTGATGGAAAAACCAATCTCTTATAGGCATCTCTTATAGCAAGCTTTAATTTTTCGTCTGTAGTTTCATTCTTTTTAAGAAGCTCTCTCTCCAAATAGCTAATTACTTTATCTTCACTTAAAGTAACCTTTACAGAAAGAATCTTTTCTTTTTCTCCTCTATTTATAGCCAATATTCTATGAGGCGGGATCTTCTTTACTTCTTCACTATAATCATAATACATTTCATAAGGAGTTGGTTCTTCTGATTCACCTTTTGACTCAATGTAACCTTCTCTCATTACTAATTCTCTTATGAACTTTCTATATTTTGCTTCTTCTGAAATTCCTTCAGCTATTATATCTAAAGCTCCTAAAATTGCATCTTCAGCTTTTTCAACGCCTTTATCTTCACTTACATATTTTAAAGCTTCTTCTTCCAAATCTCCCTTAAACTTTCCCTCAAAAATCAAATTAGCTAATGGCTCTAACCCTTTTTCCTTAGCTATAGTTGCTCTAGTTCTCTTCTTAGGTTTGTAAGGTCTATATATATCTTCAACTTCTGTCAAGGTTTCTGCTTTTCCTAAAGCTAAAGTTATTTCTTCTGTAAGTTTTCCTTGTTCTTCAATAAGTCTTGATACATCAGACTTTCTTTCTTCTAAGTTTCTTAAATATGATAATCTTTCAGCTAGCTTTCTTAGCACTTCATCTGAAAGTCCACCTGTCTTTTCTTTTCTATATCGAGCAATAAATGGTACAGTATTACCCTCATCTAACATTTCAATAACATTATTAACTTGACCAAGCTTTAATTCTAATTCTTTAGCCAATCTTTCTTCTATTTTTATCATAAGTCCCTCCTTATAAAATAAACGCAATACTTCTATTATAAACTTTTTTCTATTTTAAATAAATAATTTGTAAATTAATTCATATTAACTCTTTCATTATCTTTTATATTATGTAACCTTCTGATATAATTTAACTGTAAATATTTTACAGTAGGTGATTGTATGAATAAAATGATTTTAAAAACCGTTTCTTTATGTTTAGTTATTTTAATCCTACTTCTTGTACTGGATTACTTCAAGATTATTACTTTTACAAAAGTCATTAGAGAAATTCTTTCTTTACTTACACTTATACTGACAGTTTTTTCATCAACAGCAGTAATCTGTACAAGTAAATCTGGATTAAACAAATTTCTTAACTACATTATTTTATCTTCTATAACCCTTGGACTAGTGATTTACATTATAAATGGCGAACTTAATAATATACTTTATGTATCCCTCCTGTTTACTACTATATACGCCCTTATGGACATGCTATTTAAAAGGCCAGCATAATCTATTCATATTGTTTCCTCTAAATTAATATTATTAAGTAAAATACTAATTTGAGGAAACATAATGAAAAAATTATATTTTACCATCACAATCATTTCATTGTTAGGCTTAATGACATCTGCATTGCTAAAACTTTCATACTACGAATTTAAACCTTGGAATGTGAAAAGTACTATTGAACATTTTTCATCAAAGGATTTTAAAGGAAGGCTTGCAGGAACTGAATCTAATGAAAAAGTTGGAGCCGAAATTGAAAATACTTTTAAAAAATATAACTTAAAGCCCTTTGAAGAAGATTTTAACGTTAAGGTCCCTCTTCCAAATGATAAAAAATGTTCTTTACAATTACTTAACGGCTCAGCCGTCATTAAAAATTTTATTCTTGGTGAAGATTTTAAGGAAGATTTTCTTTCTTTTAGAAATTCATCTATAGATTTTTCAAAAAAAGATAGAATTGATATATACCCTAAATCATTTTCTATTTTTAAAGATAACATAGAGTATCTATTTTATGTTAATTTTGATAAAAACTTTTCATTTAGAAGCTCTTTTTCTCCAAATTCAAAATATGGATTTGTAATTGAAATTAATACTTCTACATTCAACTCTCTATTAGATTCACTTAGAGAAGGATATACTTTACATGTTGATCTTCCTTACTCAGTCCATGAAGAAAAAGTTTGTAATATAGTTGGAAAGATAGAAGGTTCTTCTGACTCATTGCCACCCCTTATACTCACTGCTCATTATGATCATATAGGTACTGACTCTCTAGGCAATGTTTATTATGGTGCTTTAGATAATGCTTCTGGTATTTCTTTTTTATTAGAGCTTGCTAAAAGCTACTCTACGTTAAAAGCACCAAAAAGAGATATAATTTTTGTTGCTTTAAATGGAGAGGAAATAGGACTAACGGGATCTAAATACTTTGCTAGTGAATACAAAGATACTTTGGCTGGAGCTGAAGTAATTAATTTTGATATGATAGGTGTAGATAATGTACCTATAACGTTAATGTCAGGAGAAAATTCTACTAAAGATTCTTCTAAATTATTAAGTTCTCTTGAAAACATATGTAACATAAAAAAGCTTAAATTTGCTAAATCATATCAGAATTCTAGTGATCATGCCGAATTCGTAAATAATGGTTTTGATTCATTAACCATATCAAATTGTGATTTAACTAATATCCACACACCTAGAGACACTGTAGACAAAATTTCTACAAAAGCAATTAAAAATACTTATGAACTAGTAAGATGTAAGATCATTGATTACGCTTATGACGATAAGTCTCTAATATTTTATAATAGCAAAACACTATTATTTTTTTCCTTATCATCCTTTTCATTAGTTGGTTTTAAATTAGCAAATTATAATAATAGAAAAAATACACCGACTATTTATAAGTCTTAATAAATAGTCGGTGTGTTCTATTTCATTAACCAATATATTTTGTCATTGCATATTTCAAATCCTAGCTTTTTTTGTAGACCTAGTGATTTTTCATTTTCTTCCCTCACTTCACCGTAAGGAATTCGGCCTTCTTTTAGAGCTTTATTAGTAGCTTCTGCTTGAAGAATTGTAGCTATCCCCATTCCTCTATATTCTTCTAAAACCTCTAAAAGCCCAATAGATCCTTCTTCATGATTTCCAATAAAGCCACATAACTTCTCATTAATAAACGCACCTAACATGTTTTCACTTTCAATTCTTTCTTCTATGTATTCTTTCCCAACTAAATCTATACTAGAATAACTACTAACTACTATATCTAAATTTTCTTTTGTTAATTTTCTTACTTCTATTTCGCCTCTTGGTATCTCTATTAATAACTTCTTTGTCCATACTGAATAGTAACATGCTATATTAAAATTAGAATTGATTCTATTCTCTATAAGTTTACAACAAAAATCTTGATGGACTACAACCATTTCGGCTTCAAAGGGGATAAGCTTTATCATCCTCTCAGCTATTTCTAAATTTTCTGCTGATAACATATATATAAGGGAGTACTTATCTTGTATAAGTACTCCTTCTGAAGAAGCAAATAATATATCAACATTTCCTCTTCGTATGCATTCAATCATATCTACATTTAAAATATAGTTTTTATATAACATGCTATTTGCTATATCTTCACTCATTTCTCTCCCCGCTTCACTCTTATAAATTAAAAAATCCTGTAGAATTCTTTTAAATAATTCTACAGGATTTTTTTATGGTTCTTCGTTCATTATCCCTAACTTATCAAATATGATAAATAATATACTTATTATCATACCAACAATTGTTGCAAGTCCCATTCCCTTAAATTGAACTGACCCTATTGATAAGGTAATACCACTTAATCCAACAATAAATATTATTGATGTAATAATTAAGTTTCTTGACTTCGAAAAATCAACTTTTTCTTCTATGAAAGTTCTTAATCCTGATGTAGCTATTGTTCCAAATAATAACATACTAATTCCACCTACTACAGGCATAGGTATAGTATTAATCAAAGCTGCCATCTTACCTGAGAACCCTAATATAATTGACAGTAAACCAGCCCCACAAATAACATAAACACTATATACTTTTGTTAATGCTAGAACTCCAATATTTTCTCCATAAGTTGTTGTTGGTACTGATCCAAAAAATCCTGATAACATAGTTGATAATCCATCTCCAAGTAACGATCTATTAAGTCCAGGATCTTTAGTTAAATCTTTTCCTACTATACTGCTAGTTACTTTTAAATGACCGATATGTTCTGCTATTACTACAAATGCTGCCGGTACTATCGTAATTATTGCTTGAACATCAAAATGCGCTACTTTTATGTTAGGTAGTATAAAGAATTTCGCTTCCATTACTGGTGTAAAATCTACTAATCCCATAAAGCAAGCTGTTATGTACCCTACTATTACTCCAATAAGTATTGGAATAACTTTTAAAAATCCTTTTAACAATACATTACCTAAAATTACAGTTCCCAAGGTTACCATGGATACTATAACCCAAGTTCCATTAAATTCTGTAGTATTGCTTCCTCCAACTGGGAATCCTGCCATATCCGCAGCTGAACTTGCTAACTCTAGCCCTATTATAGTAACTATTGCCCCCATAGCTGCTGGCGGAAACAATCTGTTTATCCAACCTACTCCAAAATATCCTATAATAATTGCAACTATAGTAAATACACATCCAGTGGCAACAAATCCACTTTGGATAGTTTGAAAATCATAGCCTTGGCTCATTAATAAAAATACTGGTGCTAAAAAGGCAAAACTTGATCCTAAATATGCAGGTATTTTCTTTTTAGTTACAAATGCGTACAAAAGTGTTCCAATTCCATTAAAGAATAACACTGTTGTCGGATCTATCTTGAAAAGTATTGGTACCAAAACTGATGATCCAAACATAGCAAATAAATGTTGAATGCTTAGTGGTATAGCTCTCTTTAAAGGAACTTTTTCTGTTACATCTATGACTAACATTTCATCCTCTGACCTTCTTTTTTCTTCCATAAGTCTTCTCTCCTTATTTTTTTACACAATTTCTATTATAACTAACTTTTATCATATTATCTACACTAAGCAACAATATTATTTGCTTTCTAAATTTTTTATTATATCCTCTTTCTTTTAACTTTTTATATAGCAGAAAAGGCATAACTTAATACTCAATTTAAGTTATGCCTTGAAGTGCTTAATTACTATTTGAAAGGTACCCATTAATAAAATTATCTATTTCCCCATCCATAACAGCCGTTACATTAGATGTTTCAATATTAGTTCTATGATCTTTTACCATACTATATGGATGAAACACGTATGACCTTATTTGACTTCCCCATCCCATATCTCTAAGTTCACCTGTTAAATCTTCAATCTTCTCCTTATGAGCTCTTTCCTTTAATTCTATAAGCTTTGCCTTAAGCATAGCCATAGCAGTATCGCGATTAGAGAATTGACTTCTTTCATTTTGACATTGCACTACTATTCCAGTAGGGATATGCGTTATTCTTATAGCTGATTCCGTCTTATTAACGTGCTGTCCTCCAGCTCCACTAGCCCTATAAGTATCAACTTTTAAATCTTCTGATCTAATATCTATATCTTGATCTTTAGTAAGTTCAGGAAGCACTTCCACAGATGCAAAGGAAGTTTGTCTTTTTCCATTTGCATTAAATGGAGATATTCTAACTAACCTATGAATTCCCTTTTCAGCTTTTAAGTATCCATAAGCATGTTCACCCTTAATGCTTAGCGTAACACTTTTGATTCCAGCTTCTTCTCCATACAATAAATCCAAAGTTTCAACTTTATAACCTTTTTTATCACACCATCTAGTATACATTCTAAGGAGCATTTCAGTCCAATCATTTGCATCTGATCCTCCAACTCCAGAATGTAGTGTTAATATAACATTATTGTTATCATACTCTCCAGATAATAACAATTCTATCTTGTATGCTTGAATCTCTTTTTCCAGAGCTTTAATTTCATCAATTATCTCTTTTGCAGAATCTTCATCATCTTCATCCATTAGTTCTTTTAATACTTCTATATCTTCAACTCTTGAAACTAAATTATTGTGCCTATCTAACTTATCTTTTAATCTTTTACTTTCTTTAGTCACTTCTTCTGCTCTTTTAATATCTTCCCAGAAACCATTTTCCTGCATTTGAAGATCTAATTCATTTATCTTTTTTTCTAAAGCTTCCTTGTCAAAGTGAAGCCCCCATTTCTTTTATATTTTCTTTGATACTTGAAAGTTTACTCATCTCTTTTTCTAATTCAATTAACATATAAATTTCACCCCTCATTAATTAGAGGTTAACCTAATTAGGCTAACCTCTATTATTCATTATACTTCCCTACCGCAGCAGTTCTTATACTTTTTACCACTTCCACAAGGACAAGGATCATTTCTACCTATTTCTACTTTCTTTCTTACAGGTTCTCTCTTTGTTGATGGTGATTCTCCGTCACTAGCCCCTGCATGTGATGCACCTGTCTCTTGTACTACTCTTTCTCTTTCTGGAGCCTTCTCCATTTGAACATGGAATATATATCTAACTGTATCTAGCTTAATGCTTGCTATCATTTCATCAAACATTTCACTACCTTCCATTTGATAAGCTTGAACTGGATCTTGTTGCTTAAATGCCTTTAATCCCATTCCTTGCTTTAAATGATCCATATTATCTATATGATCCATCCACTTAGTATCAACATTTCTAAGAAGAATTACTCTTTCAATTTCTCTCATTCTCTCTGAACCAAATTCAGCTTCTTTTCCTTCATATATATCATTTGCTATAGATATATATTTATCTATAATTTCTTCATTAGAAAGATCCATAAGTTCTTCAATATCTACTTTGTTTGAAGGAATACAAATATCATTTAGATATGCAACTAATTTCTTCATTTCAGTTTCTATATCTTCAGATCCTTGCTCTACTCCATTTAAATGTACATTAACTGCATTAGTTATTATTTCTTTAGTCATATTTAAAATTTGTTCTTTAATGTCTTTACCTTCAAGAACTTCCGCCCTTTGACCATAAATAACTTCTCTTTGTACATTCATTACATCGTCATATCCTAGTAATGTCTTTCTTATATTAAAGTTATTACCTTCAACTTTCTTTTGAGCATTTTCTATTTGCTTTGTAATAACCCTATTCTCAATAGCATCATCATCTCCAAGTCCTAACTTTTCAACAATTCCTTGCATTCTATCAGACCCGAATCTTCTCATAAGTTCGTCTTCTAGTGATATATAGAATTGAGATGAACCTGGGTCACCTTGTCTACCAGAACGACCTCTTAATTGATTATCTATTCTTCTAGACTCATGTCTTTCAGTACCTATAATCTTAAGTCCGCCTACTTCTACAACATCTTCTCCAAGCTTAATATCAGTACCTCTACCAGCCATATTAGTTGCTATTGTAACCATACCAAGCTCACCAGCATGACTAATTATTTCAGCTTCTTGCTCATGATATTTAGCATTTAACACTTGATGAGGTATGCCTTTTTTCTTCAACACCTTAGAAAGTTCTTCTGATTTCTCTATACTTACAGTACCCACAAGTACAGGTTGACCTGTTTTATGAGTTTCTGCTATCTCATTAGCTATAGCATTAAATTTACCTTTTTCATTCATGTAAATTACATCTGATTTATCTATTCTTTGAACTTCTCTATGTGTAGGAACAACGATAACATCTAAACCATAAATTTCTTGAAATTCACTAGCCTCTGTTAATGCAGTACCAGTCATACCAGATAATTTCTTATACATTCTGAAGTAATTTTGGAATGTAATAGTTGCAAGTGTTTTAGATTCTCTAGCAATCTTAACACCTTCTTTAGCTTCTATAGCTTGATGAAGACCATCTGAATATCTTCTTCCTTCCATAAGTCTTCCTGTAAATTCATCAACAATTACAACTTCTCCATCTTTAACCATGTAATCTTTATCTTTTTTCATAGTTACATTAGCTTTTAACGCTTGTGTTACGTAATGTTGAAGAGACATATTATCAGCATCAGCATAGTTTTCAACTTTAAATGTTTTTTCCGCTTTATGTATACCTGATTCTGTTAACATAACTGCTTTTGCTTCTTCATCAATAGTATAATCTTCTTCAGATTTTAAACTCTTTACAAAATAGTCTGCCACTTTATAAAATTCTGTAGACTTTTCTCCTGCTCCTGAAATAATAAGAGGAGTTCTAGCTTCATCAATAAGTATGGAGTCAACTTCATCTACAATACAGAAATTAAGTTCTCTTTGAACTCTTTCTTCTTTATATATAACCATATTATCTCTTAAATAATCAAATCCAAACTCATTATTTGTTCCATAAGTTATATCAGCACCATATGCTTCTCTTCTTTGATCATTTGTAAGACCATGAACAATAACGCCTGTTGTTAATCCTAAGAATTCATATACTTGCCCCATCCATTCTCTGTCTCTTGATGCAAGGTAATCATTAACTGTTATTACATGAACTCCTTTTCCACTTAAGGCATTTAAATAAGCTGGTAAAGTTGCAACTAATGTTTTACCTTCACCTGTTTTCATTTCAGCTATTCTTCCTTGATGTAACACTGTTCCACCAATTACTTGTTCTCTATAATGTTTCATTCCAAGAACTCTACCTGAAGCTTCTCTAACTACTGCAAATGCTTCCACTAGTATATCATCTAATGTTTCTCCATCTTCAAGTCTCTTTTTAAATTCTGAAGTTTTTGCCTTTAGCTCTTCATCTGTAAGCTTTTGCATCTCCCCATCTAAGGCTTCAACTTTATCTGCAATAGGCTTTATTTTATTTACTTCTCTTTCAGTATATGATTTAAATAAACCACCTAATAATCCCATAATTTCATCCTTTCAAAATTTATTCTCTGTATATTATGATAATAGTATACTGTGCTTCTTTAAATTATAACATTTAACGCCGAGTATTATCAAGAAATATAGTTATATATTAACAAAGATTTATAAATTAGTCTAATCTTTCCCATACTTTGATAACAAAAAACCTATGGTTACCCATAGGTTTTACTAAATACTATCTATATTCTGGTTCTATCAAACCATAATTTCCATCTTTTCTTTTATAAGTAACGCTAACTTTATTTGTTTCTGCATCTTGATATACGAAAAAGTTATGTCCTAAAAGCTCCATTTGCAAAATCGCCTCATCAACTGACATTGGTTTCACATTAAAACTTTTTGTCTTTACTATCTTTTGCTGTTCTTCTTCTTCAACCTTTATATCACTCGCATTAAAGGATGGATACCTTAGTGATCCTCCTGTATTTTTTCTAGAAAGTTTTGTTCTCTGCTTTCTTATTTGTCTTTCTAACTTATCTTCTACTAAATCAATAGATTTATACATATCATCAGTACTTTCTTCGCTTCTTAATATAACTCCATTAAAAGGAATAGTGACTTCGATGATTTGTCTATTCTTTTGTACACTCAATGTTACTTTTGCTTCAACTTCCGGGCTAAAATATCTTTCTAACTTAGATATTTTTTTCTCAACACTTTCCTTTAGTGCAGATGTTAATTGAATATTCTTTGCCATTACATTTACTTTCATATTTCCAGCCCCTCTCATACGTTTAAAATTGTTTAAAACTTATATTATCTTCTTTTACTATATTTTAACCTTTTCTTAATAGAAACTCAATATTACTTTTCAGAATTTACAGAATATTATGTAATATTCTCTTTTCTATTCTCTCTATTTCTTTTATTTTCATATTTTTATGACAAGTTAGTTTATCTTTAACAAAAAAAATTTGCATATAATTAATAATAATAATTTAATATTATTACAAATTATATACAAACTTATAACTCTTATTTATTCAAATTTACATTAGTAAAGCTAGCTGACCTGGTCTTTGACCCCACACTCGCCTGCTGGAACTTTCGCTACCCAGATTTAACTTCTCACTACTAATCCTCTCAACTTTTATAGCTGGCAGGGCTTACTTCTATACCGCACCATGCTCCCTAGAACTTTGTCTAGCTTACGTGGATCGTTTTGCCTGCGACTAGCATCGACTTTCAACCACAGACCTAGCCTTACATTAATATTATATATGAGATTTAGCAAGAGTCAATGTTTTTATTTCTATAGCTCCACTTTCTTTTAAAACTCTTATACCTTCATTGATAGTAGACCCCGTCGTAATAACATCATCAATAAGTATAAATTTTCTACCCTTTACTTTACTTATATCTTTAACAGCAAATGCTCCTGCCATATTTTCAGTTCTTTCTTCTTTATTTAATGTTTTCTGTACCCTAGTATCTTTAATTTTCTTTAATGTATCTATAATTTTAAATCCATTTCTCCACCCGATCTCCTGAGCTAAATATTCACACTGATTAAATCCATATTTCTTTAATCGTTCTTTACTAATTGGTATAAAAGTTATATAGTAATCTCTTTCAAAACTTAAAATTTTCTCTTCAGCTAGTTTAACTAAGATTTCTCCAGCCGTAAAATCTTTTTTATATTTAAATTTTAATATTAATTCCTTAAGAACTCCTTTATAGTATCCAACACAAAGCTCTTTATCAAAACATGGCATTATATCATTTCTACAATTATTACATATACCATTAACTTCTTCTTTTCTACATATTATACATTTATCTTCTTTAGGATATATTAATTCTAAAACGCCTAAATATATATCTTTTAAAAAACCATAGAATTTCTTTTCCATATCATTTTGTTAAAATCTCTAGCCATGTCTTTTGCTTTATCCATATCCTCAGACACATCTTTTGAAACAAATAACATTTCTGGTACCACATCATTTATCTTAGAAATACTTCCACATAAATATATTAAATTTTTATAATTATATCTATTATTATCAGCAAAAAGAACTATAGCAGCTTCAAACCTTGAATCTTCTAACGAAACCTCCATATAATCTGTTATTATAAATATTGCCTTATCTTTTATTTTTAAACTGCTATTTATATATTTTTTCCTATCATCTTTTGAAAACTTAATTATTTTTGCTCCATCAAGTTTTAATTTATCTATATAATAATCATATACAGCTTCTAATTTCTCCTTATCTGGAACGAATATAACCACTCTCTTTTTTTCATCTCTAAACCATTTTAAATAATCATATAAAATGTATGGTATATCTTTATTTAAATCAATCCTTGTTGTAATCATTCTAGGCTCAACAATTAACATTTCTTTGCAGACACTTGCTAATTCAAATCTCTCTCCTATTTTTATAACAAGTTCAACTGTATATAATATAGATCTCTCTGATATTTCTAAGGTATTCTCATACGCACCCTTTAAGTTAAATTTGCTTAGATATGAATAACTTGTTATATCATCGAATATTGCTAACTTAAACTTTCTTTTAACTTTTGAAATATTTTTATAGTTCAAAAATAAAATATCTGAATCACCACTACCATCTTCTGTATATCCATAAGTAACATTTATCTTAAATGATTTTAATTTTCCAATTAATTCTTTAACTTCTCCGTCTTTGCCCCAAATGTAAAGTATTTTCCCTTCATCTTTAATCACTTCCAATATTATATCTACAAATATTAAAGATGAATTAAAAGGTATAGTAACAATAGACAAACTCTTCAATTTTTTTTTATACCAAGAACTAATTCTTTTTACACCGTGATTAAATTCTTCATAAACTATCATATCCTTTTTATTCATACATGCACCTTCCAGATTAACTTAAAGCATCGTTACATAACAAATCCTTTATCCTTAATTCCAATGTAGAATATCTCTCCATACTTTCAGTATTAGTTACCATGTACTGAAGAGCTCTTGAATACCCTACAACTGTTAACAATTCCTTCGCTCTTGTAATACCTGTATACAGTAAATTTCTATTCATTAAAAAAGGTGATCCCATAAAAGCTGGAATTATAACGACTTTAAACTCACTACCTTGACTTTTATGTATTGTTATTGCATAAGCAAGTTCTAATTCTTCCGTACTTTCTGAATCATAAACAACTTTTTTTTCATCATCAAACACTACGGTTAATGTGCGTCCATCTTCACTTATACTTTTGATAAACCCCATATCCCCATTAAATACGCCTTCACCTTCTATAGATTCACCTTCTGACAACAAACTCCATTTAATAGAATAATTATTTTTCGTTTGCATAACCTTGTCACCTTCTCTTAAGATAAGGTTTCTTTGCTTCTTTTCCTTTTTTTCTTTTGATGGTGGGTTTAATATTTCTTGCAATTTTTCATTTAAATTCAACACTCCAAGTATACCTTTCTTCATTGGAGTAAGAACTTGAATATCTTTTCTTTTATCCCAATTCCTATTAAAATTTGGCAATCTTCTATTAATTAAATCTAAAAGAACCTGTAGTATACTCTCCATATTATCTTCTTTAATAAAATAAAAATCCTTATCTTTTCTATTTAATAGAGGCATTTCCCCCTGATTTATTCTATGAGCATTTGTTATAATTAAACTTTCTGCTCCTTGCCTAAATATTTCTTTTAATCTTACAACTTTAATAAGTCCACTATTAATTAAGTCTTTAAGAACATTACCAGCACCAACTGAAGGAAGTTGGTCCACGTCTCCTACAACTATTAACCTAGTCCCTAACCTTATAGCCTTTAATAAATTATTCATCAAAAAAATATCTATCATAGATGCCTCATCTATAATTACTACATCTCCATCTAATGGTTCATAGGAATCATTACCTATATCTGTATTTTCTTCACCAGCTCCTATATCTAACAGCCTATGAATTGTCTTCGCTTCTCTGCCTGTAGATTCACTCATTCGTTTTGCTGCTCTTCCTGTAGGTGCTGCTAATAATACTTTCATTCCCTGGTTCTCATATATATCAATTATTGATTTTATTATTGTTGTTTTTCCAGTTCCAGGTCCTCCAGTAATAATCTCAATCCCATCAGTAAATGCTCCTATAATAGCTTCCTTTTGTGATGCTGCTAATCTAATCTCTTGCTTTTTTTCAAATACTTCTATTTCAAATTCTATATCAGTATTAATAGTTTGATAATTTTCTAATGACAGTTTAGCTATCTTTTCGGTTATTCCTAGTTCACTATAGTAATAAACAGGAATAAAAACAGCTTCTACATTATTAATTTTTTGTATTATAAGTTGATTTTCTAATGAGGCATTATATATATTCTCTTCAATAAGCTCTTCTTTAACTCTTATTAATTCCTTTGTTTCTTCTATAACTAATTTCTTAGGCATATATGTATTTCCAGAAGAACAAAATCTATTTATTATAAAATCAATTCCACTCTTTATCCTTGAATCTGATTCTCTATCTATTCCAATTGATTCTGCTAACTTATCTGCAGTTAAAAAACCTATTCCTTTTATCTCCTTACAAAGTATGTATGGATTTTTTTGTACTATTTCTTTAGCATTGGGTCCAAACTTTTTATAAATCTTCAAACATTGCCCATGACTTATCCCTTGCCCTTGAAAATATATCATTATATCTTTTAAATCATGTTGTTCTAAATATGACTCGCATATAATACTAAATTTCTTATCTCCTATTCCTTCAATTTCCTTTAATCTATTAATATTGTTATCAAGTACATCAATTGTATCTTCTCCAAAATGTTCTATTATCTTTTTGGCGGTAACCGGTCCAATTCCTCTTATGATTCCCGAAGATAGATATTTTTCTATTCCATCAATAGTATCTGGCACTATTTCTTCACATTTTGTTATACTAAATTGTTCTCCAAATTGTTTATGTACCTTCCATGAACCAGTTAACTTAACATGTTGCCCTTCTCTAAGAAAAGGTACTGTTCCAACAGCAGTAACTGTTTTATTATTTGAATTAACTTTTACAACAACATATCCAGTATCTTCACTTTTAAAAACAATGCCTTCTATAAAGCCTTCAACTACATCCATACTATCTCTTCTCCAAATCTTGTGCCTTTATTTTAATTTACTTTGTTTATTATAATTATAGCATAGGATATTAATAATTTGCCCATTAATCAAAAAAGGAACTGACTCAAAAATTTCTGAATCAGTTCCTTTTTATTATAATAAATTCTTGATTTCCTCAACCTTGTTAAGTTGTTCCCAAGGAAGATTTACATCTGTTCTTCCAAAGTGTCCATATGCTGCAGTTTGCTTGTAGATTGGTCTTCTTAAATCCAAGTCTCTTATTATTGCTCCTGGTCTTAAGTCAAATACCTTTTCTACTATTGAAACTAATGTTTCTTCATCAACTTTACCTGTTCCAAAAGTATCTATTTCTATAGATACTGGTTTAGCAACTCCAATTGCATAGGCTAATTGAATTTCAAGCTTATCTGCTACTCCTGCTGCTACTAAGTTCTTTGCAACCCATCTTGCTGCATAAGCTGCTGATCTATCAACCTTAGTTGGATCTTTTCCAGAAAATGCTCCACCACCGTGTCTTCCATATCCACCATAAGTATCCACGATAATCTTTCTTCCTGTTAATCCTGAATCTCCTTGAGGTCCACCAACTACAAATCTGCCAGTTGGATTAATATAATACTTAGTATTTTCATCTAACAATTCTGCTGGAATCACTTCATTTATAACATATTTCATTAGATCCTTTTCTATTTGTTCTAATGTAACATCTTCACCATGTTGTGTTGAAATAACTATTGCATCAATTCTTTTAGGTTTATTATCTTCATATTCAACTGTAACTTGAGTTTTACCATCTGGTCTTAAATAATTTAAAGTACCATTCTTTCTTACTTCTGTAAGTCTTCTTGAAAGTCTATGAGCCATAGCTATTGGAAGTGGCATAAATTCTGGTGTTTCATTTGTAGCAAAACCAAACATCATACCTTGGTCTCCAGCACCTACTGCTTCTACATCATCCTTTTCACCTTTTCTTGCCTCTAATGCTTCATCAACACCCATAGCTATATCAGCTGATTGTTCATCTATAGTAGTCATAACGGAACAAGTATCGCAATCAAAACCATACTTTGCTCTATCATATCCTATTTCTCTTACTGTTTCTCTAACAACTTTAGGAATATCAACATAACAGTTTGTTGTTATCTCTCCCATAACCATTACCATACCTGTTGTTGTACATGTTTCACAAGCTACCCTTGCATTTGGATCTTTTGAAAGAATTGCATCTAAAACTGCATCTGATACCTGATCACATATTTTATCTGGATGTCCTTCTGTAACTGATTCTGAAGTAAATAATCTTTTCATTTTCATCTTCCTTTCCTTGTTTTTCTACAATAAAAAAACTCTTCACAGAGAAGAGAATTGCAATAATCTCTCTCATCTCGTAGATATTAAACCTACAGGAATTGGCACCTTGTTATTTTAACAGGTTGCCGGGTTTCATCGGGCCCTTTCCCTCCACCTCTCTTGATAAGAGTTTTCATATTCTATTTAACTGTATTTTAGCATATTAATATTAAAATTACAACACTATAATTTCAACAAATATAACTTGCATAAAAAAAGCAAGAACATTCTTGCTTAAGTGGTGGATGAGGATGGATTCGAACCATCGAAGCAACTTGCAACAGATTTACAGTCTGCCCCCTTTGGCCACTCGGGA